>CAZNUJ010000001.1:0-318260 GCA_964576285.1 uncultured Planctomycetaceae bacterium
AAGCTGCGAAATGGACTGGGCGGCGAGCTTCCCGTTGCGCGACGTGGCGGCGTGGATCGGGCACGATGCGCGGGTCGCGATGCAACACTATTTGAAGCCGACCGAGGCGACGTTTCGGATGGCGACCGAACATCCGGCGCGCGACCCGAAATCCGACCCACTCCCGACCCAAAATCCGACTCGCAGCACGCTTGCCACGAATTGCATCGAATGCGCCGAATCGTCACAAGTCCCGACCGCGACGAGCGCTATGCATTCCGATGCAAGTCGTGGCAATTCCCGAACAAAAACCGAAATGGGCGTTGCAGGACTCGAACCTGCGACCTCTTCCGTGTGAAGGAAGCGCTCTAGCCAACTGAGCTAAACGCCCGGCCGTCGAAAAATATACGTCCCGCCCACGGCGGCGGCAAGCCACGGCCTGCCGGCACAACGCCGCGGCGCCGGGGTTCTCGCCCGGCCGGCGACCAGCCGCGCCAGCGCGATCCGCGCAGATTGCCATCGGCGTCACGAGCGCGCGGCGGATGGAACGTCGCCCGTCGCCGGCGCGTGCCGCAAACCCCTTTACACCCTCCCGTGTCCCCCCATAATAGCGACGGGCGCGTCCACCGCTGCGTATCGCCTGCCAGCAGAGGCGGTCCGGGCCGGTCGAGGAGCACAAGACGCCATCACGGTCGATTCGGCCGGGAGCGTCGAGCAAGCCATGGGTGAAATCCGCGTAGCCATCGTCGGCGTGGGAAATTGCGCCAGCGCCCTCGTGCAGGGCCGGTTTTACTACGCCGATCCGCAGGCCGACGTGCCCGGCCTGATCACGCCGGTCTTCGACGGCTACCGCGTCTGCGACATCCGTTTCGTGGCCGCCTTCGACGTCGACGCCCGCAAGGTCGGCCGCGACCTCGGCCAGGCCATCTTCGCCCCGCCGAACTGCACCACCGTCTTCCATCGCGACGTGCCCGATCTCGGCTGCCCGGTGCAGATGGGCTACACCATCGACAGCATCGCCGAGCACAACCAGCGCTATCCCGAGGCCGCCCGGTTCGACCCGCTGCCCAACCGCCATGCGTCGGACGCCGAGGCCCGCGCGGCCGTCGTCGCCGCGCTGCGCGCCGCGCGGGCCGAGGTGGTGGTCAACTATCTCCCGGTCGGCAGCGAGCAGAACTCGCATTTCTACGCCGAGTGCGCCATTGAAGCCGGCTGCGCGTTCGTGAACGCCGTGCCGGTCTTCCTGTCGCGAACGCTGGGCGGCCGCTTCAAGGAGGCCGGCCTGCCGATCCTCGGCGACGACGTGAAGAGCCAGGTCGGCGCGACCATCATCCATCGCGTGCTGACGCGGCTGTTCGAGGACCGCGGCCAGCCGGTGCTGCGGACCTACCAGCTCAACGTCGGCGGCAACACCGACTTCCTCAACATGCTCGATCGCTCGCGGCTGGAGAGCAAGAAGAAGAGCAAGACCGACGCCGTCCGCAGTCAGGCCACCGAACACCCCATCCCCGACGGCGACATCCACATCGGCCCGAGCGACTACGTGCCGTGGCTGCGCGACAACAAGGTGGCGTTCATCCGCATCGAGGCCGGGCAGTTCGGCGGCGTGCCGATGAGCCTCGAGGTGCGCTTGAGCGTCGAGGACTCGCCCAACTCGGCCGGCGTGATCTGCGACGCCATCCGCGCCGCCAAGGTGGCGCTCGACCGCAAGCTGGCCGGCCCCATCGCCGACGCCAGCGCCTACCTCTTCAAGAGCCCGGTCAAGCAGCTCGAAGACGCCGCAGCCCGCGAACGCCTCCGCCGCTTCGCCAACGGGCACTGAACGGCTCGTGTCCGGTTGGGGTAAGGCGGGACAGCGTCTGCGCGAAAATCACGCTCAAGCACCACGTTGCTCACACGCTGAACAGCCACCGCGCGGTGTCGACGATGCACTGTGGCGTTTGCAGCAGTAAGACGCCGGATGCGGCGGTCAGCCAGGTCAGGCGGCGGGCCCTCCAGATTGCACGGCGCGGTTTGGCGCGGGCGGACGGTGGTGGGCGTTTCATCGCGGGTCTCCGGAGCGGTTTAGATCAGGAACGTGGCGGCGAAGATGCGGGCCACGTCTCGCAGGCAGCCGGGGACCTGCATCACCGTCGCACAGCTCACCGCCAGCGCCAGCCATCGTGCGTGTCGTCGCATGGGTTCTCCAGAATCGAGGAGTGGCACGCGCGCGGCGCACACGGCCGGCGCGTTCGTCCGGTCATCGGAGCAGGAGGGATTCGAACCCTCGGTACCCTTTTGGGGCACACCGCATTTCCAGTGCGGTCCCTTCAGCCACTCGGACACTGCTCCACGGTTCATTCTGGCCCGCGTCGGCCGGCTGTCAACTCAGCGTGGGCGAGCGCACCGCTCGGCGGCACGGGGCGATCGCGTTTGACGGCGGGCGCGGCGCGTCCCACAATCGACCGGCTGCCATCGAACGCGGCCGCAAGGAGCATCGACGCCATGGTGACCGTCGGAATGAACTACGTCGTCCTGCCCGGCAAGGAAGAGACCTTCGAAAATGCGTTTCGCAAGGTCATCACCGCCATGCAGGGCATCGAGGGCCACAGCAAGACGAAGATGTACCGTGACATCGACGACGCCCGCTCGTACGTCATTCTCTCGGACTGGAGCGACCGGGCCGCGTTCGAGGCCTTCATCGCGTCCGACACCTTCAAGGCGGTCGCCAACTGGGGTCGCGAGCAGATTCTGGCCGGCCGGCCGCAGCACACTTATTACGATCGCTAGGCCGGACGCGGATCGAACGTTTGGCGGGCTGCCGTTCCGCACCGGTATGGGCTCCCGCGACGAACGGCCCGCGCCGCGCGTTCGTGCATCCGAAGTGATCGGGCATCGACGACAATCGGTATGCGGCAGTCGGGTGATTCCATCGGCGGACGGAGCTGGCCGGTCTTCAGCACACCGCTGCGCTATTTCCTCTGGGTGTTCGTGCCGGTCGGGGTGCTGATGGGCGGGCTGATGATCTTCTCCACTCGCACGGGCATCCGCGTTTCGGCGGGCGTCGTCGTGGCGTGCTCGCTCTACGCTGCGGTGCGCGGCTACGCTTGCCGGGTCCGCGTTGACTCACGCGGCGTGGTCTACCGGACGCTGTGGCGAGCGGTCCGCCTCGATTGGGACGCGGTGCGTCTGGTCGGGCGCTACACGCCGGGCCCGGGCGGGGCGGCGTACGTGTTCATCACCAGTCGCGAGTCGCCGCCGGCCGGGCGCTGGGACGTTGACGAGAAAACGATCCAGCTTCAGGACCGTCCCGGGCTGCTGGAATCGCTGGAGTCCGCGCGTCGCGCCGCCGCGAATTCGCCATCCGGTGCGTAACTCCAAGCGAACGCGACCGTTAACCCTTACCGACTGTATGTAGGGGAGCGCCGGCCCTAGGATAGACAATAGGTGCGCGATTCTCGGCCCAGCGTGGCGCGTGATCGCCCGTCGAACTGCTCGGTCCGATTGGGAGTAGCGTGGTACATGCGCTTATCGGCTTCTATCCTGACGCTGACAAGCTTGGCGGCTGCCGGGCTGTTGTTTGCGCAGGAAAAGCCGGACCCACGGTTGCAGCGATTGCAGCGCGGCGCGGAGAACGACGGCGGGGCGCTCGGCGGCCTGCTTCAGAACGCGCGCGTGCTGCAAGCCAAGCCGCCGTGGCGAACGGTCGACCCGCGCACGTCGCCGTTCGTGCTGTCGCGGGACACGGATGCCGAACTGTGGCTGAAGAAGGCTCGGCAGGCGGGCGACCGGCAGGAATGGAAACTGGCGGTCGACACGCTGTGGCGGGTGATCGACCGTCACGCCGAGGCAATTGTCAGCCTGGACGAGCGCTCGGGCGAATCCGCCGGCGAGGCGGCCTGGTCGCTACTGCGAAGCTGGCCGCCGGCGGCGCTGGAGACATATCGTACGCTGTTCGAGCCAGAGGCCGGCCGGCTGCTGGAGGAGGCCGAACAGCGCGGCGACCTCGAGGCGATCCGGCGAATCACGCGGCGCTATCTGCTGACCGATGCCGGCCGGCGGGCGCTCGACCTGGTGGCGACGTGGTCGCTGGATGAGGGCCGGCCGTTCGAGGCGGCGGCGGCGCTGCACAAGCTCGAGCGGATCGAGACGGACGCGGGCGCGCTGCGGCTGGTGCGGTTGCGGCTGATCGTGGCGGAGGCGATGACCGGCCGGCGGGATTACGCCGCCGCGCTGTTGAGCAATCTGCGCGAGGAACGGCCCGCCGTGCTGCCGCGCGGAGTGGACGCGGCGACGTGGGAAGCCTGGCTCGACGCGGTGGCGCGCGAGGTCGACTCGGTCGACGCCTTTCGGCGGTCGGGCGCGACGCTGGCTTGGCGCGGGCTGCTGGGCGGCGGCGACGGGCATGGTCGCATGGCGGCCATCTCGCCGTCGATGGGCATTCTGTCGAACTGGCGGATGACGCTGCCGGGGATGACGTCGACGTCATCCGAGACGCTGTCACGCTTGTGTCATCGCTACGGCATTGGCCCGGTGTGGCAGTGCGCGGCGGAAGGCGCGCGACTGTTCGTGCGGTATCCGTCGGGCGTCATGGCGCTGGACACGAGCACGTTCGAGCCGATCTGGCGCACGTCGTCGAAGCCGCAGGCGCGCGGACGGCCGCGCGTCATGCGGGCGTTCGTGCAATGGGGCGGTGATCAGGGCGCGGGTCAGCCGGCGGCCGTCCTTGAGCCGGTCGAGATTCGGGCGTTGTCCGACGAACTGGCGGGCGTGGTCGCGGTCGAGGCGGGGCTGGTCTTCCTGATCGAGCCGCCGCGCGAATTGACGGATGGATCGGCCGTCTTCCAGCAGCTCGGCGGCGGTTTCGCGGGCGGCGTGGTCGATCCGAACGGGGACAGTTTCTCTGAGAACACCCTGCTCGCATTCGACGCCGTCACCGGCAAGGCGGTCTGGTCGAAGGGCGCGGAGGGACCGCTGGGCGACGGCCTGTCCAGCGCGCACTTCGTGTCGACGCCGGTGACGTGCGGCGAAGGACTGGTCGCGCCGTTCGTCTCGGGCGACAACTTCGCGCTGGCGGTGATCGAGCCGAGCGGCCGACTGATCCGCACGCAGGTGATCGGGACGGCGCCGCAGTCAGCGTTCCCGGGTCGGTCGGCGCTGCCGGTCGCGGCCAGCGAGTCGATGCTGTACGTCCCGACGGGATGCGGGGCGCTGCTGGCACTGGACGGCGACGACCTGTCGCTGCGCTGGGTCGGCAACTACGAGCGCGTCGGCAGCGTCGAGTCGGGGGAGCGGATCAGCGCGCGGACCACGACCGGGGAGCCGATCCTGGTGTCGACGGTCGCGCCGGTCGGCTGGGCATCCAATCCGCCGGTGGTCACGGGGCAGTTGGTGCTGCTCGCGCCTCCAGACTCGGCGCAGTTGCTGGCATTCGCGCGCGACACGGGTGAACTGCGCTGGGCGTCTCCGCGCCAGGCGCACCGCTACGTCGTGGGCGCCGACGCGAGTCGCGTGTACCTGAGCGGCTCGGCGGTCGCGGCGGTCTGGATCGAAAACGGCGAGCCGGCCTGGGAGTACTCCGGCCCGCGTCCATGCGGGCGCGTGGCGCTGTCGGGCGAACGGCTGCTGGTGCCGACGCGGCGCGGACTGGTGACGCTGGATGCCGTCAGCGGCGCGGTGCTGGAGGAACCCAGCGGCGACGCCGAGGCGAGCGACCTGGGCAACCTGCTGGCGTGGGACGGGTCGCTCTACAACCTGACGGCGACGGACCTCGAGCGCATCCCGGACATCGAGCAGTCGCTGGCGTCGTCGATGCGGCGGCTGGAATCACATCCGGGCGATGCCGACGCCCTGCTGCGGATGGCGGTGCTCTTTACGCAGCGCGGCGAACTGTCGCGGGCGCGAGAGGCGCTGGCGCGGGCGCGGCAGACGCCGGTGTCGGAACTGGGGCCGCATCTTCAGGATCAGATCGCGCACCAGTGGGTCGAGATCGAACTGGCGATGGCGGGTGAGGCGACCGATTTCGCGGCCCGTGCTGAGCGATTGCTGTCGGCCGAGCAGGCGGCCGTGCGGGCGTCGGACGAACTGCGCGTCGGCCTGGCGCAAGTGGACAACGAGGCCGCGTCCGGTCAGGTCGAAGCGGCGTTTCGGCGCGGACTGCGGCTGGCCGGTCGAGTCGGGCGCGAGCCGGTCGCGCTCGAAGGCGGGCTGGTGACGCGCGGCTGGATTCCGACCGCGGAGCGACTCGAGCGGCTCTGGAACGACGCGTCGGCCGAGCGCGACCGATTGGCGAAGGCGATGGAGGAGTCGCTGTCGGCCGGCGAGCTGGATCGAGTGACGGCTGCCGATGCCGTCGGCTTCTGCGAGCTGTCGGCCGCACTGGACATGGCGATCGGCCGCGAGCTGAGGGCCGGCGGCGCAGTGGAGTCGGCCGAGTTTCACCTGCGCCGCGCGGTCCGCCGCGCCGAGTCGCACCGAACGGCGTCGGCGGTGCGGGTCGCGGCCACAGCGCTGGCCGAGTTGGCGGCGCTGCACCTCGACCCGGCGGCCGGTTTTCCGCGTCCGGACGCGGCGGGTGAGGAGTTGACGCGCCTGCTCGATCAGTATGCCGACAAGGCGGTGTCGGTGAAGGCGGGCGACGCCACCTCGGTGCGCGAGGCGGCGGAGGCGTTGGGCCGGAGCCTGCCGGGCGGCAGCGCGGCCGCGTTCCTGGCGGCGCGGGCCGCCACGCCGTCGTTCGAGCAGTGGGGCGTCATTCAGGAACTGGCGGCGCAGTCGAGCGATGCGGCGCAGACGGCCGCGGTGACCGCGGCCGGACCGGGGAGCGACCTGGCGCTGCTGAGCGCGTCCGGGCGCGTGAGCGCGCTGGATCTGTCGGCCGAAGCCACACCCGTGCCGGTGGCGTGGACGTGTGAGCTAGGCGACGCCCTTGGCGTTCTGAATTCATTGTTTGACAGCTTTATCGTCAGTCATCGGCGATTGGCACGCAGCGGCGCGGTGGCCGGCGGCGTGGCGATGGTGCCGGTCGAGAAGGGCTTGGCGCCGATCGGGATTTCGACCGGACGGCAGGTCGGTCCGACGCTGGTGACACCGCCGGGGGCCGGCGATCCGGAGCCGCGGGTGGTGGCGGCGCAGGACTGGTTCGTGGCGGCGTTGAACGAGTATACGCTGGTCGGGTGGCCAGCGCGAGCGTGGTCGGGGCCGGCGTGGCAGCGCGAACTGCGGCGCTTCACGATCGGCTCGCTGGCGACGGCCGACGGGCTGGTGGTGGTCCGCGATCGGGCCGGGGCCGAGGTGCTGGTGCTCAAGCCGTGGTCGGGTCGAACGCAGGCGCGGATTCGCTTCGCCGCGAGCGGCGGGCGCGGCGACGAAGCGGACGAGGGCGTCGGACCGATGCGTGCGGCGCTGGTCGGCGGCTTTATCTGCGCCGGGCGCGAGACGACGGTCTCAGCGTGGCACGTGGCCTCCGGGCGGGCGTTGTGGCAACGCGAGATGCCGGCGCAGGTGCTCGGCGTGAAGATGCTCGACGATCGCACGGTCGGCGTTTCGTGTGAGCGCGGCCGATTCGTGGTGATGGACGCGTCCGATGGTCGTGAGCGGGCCTCGCTGCGGCTGACCGAGGTGCTGCTGCCGCCGGTCGCGGCCGTGCTGGAGCGCGATCGGCTGGTGATGTCGCTGCTGATGGCGCCGAACAGCCCGCAGACGCGGCTGATGGCGTTCGACCTGTCGACCGGGTCGCCGAGCTGGATGCTCGGGCCGCTGTCGCAGGCGCTGGTCAACGACGCGATGTTGCGCACCTCGCCGCACGTGATTCCGTACGTGGAGTCGGTGCAGGTGGCTGCGTCGCAGGATGGCGAGAATCGAGGCCTGCCGGTGATCCCGCGGACGGGCAACATCACCGGTCGAGTGCATCTGCTCGACAAGTCGACCGGGAGCCGCGTGGGCATGCCGGTGGTGCTGACGGGCGATCTGATGCCGACCTCGGGACAGGTGTTCGACGTGGCGATGTTCGCCAACCGCGCGATCGTCACCAGCGCCAGCGGGTGCTACGTCCTCGGCCGCCTGTCGTCCGAGACGCTGAAGGCAATGGACGAGCGCGGACAGCGTCCGACTGCGGTGGAAGAACCGCCAAGCGAATCGCCGGTGGATGAGATCAACGCGGAAGACGCGCCATGAGCAGGCGGCAACGGCGCTGTGCACTGATCGGCCTTGTGGCCGCGGCGTTCATCGTCGCGGCGGCGCGGCCGCGGGCCGTGGCATCCGACCCGGCGGGGGGGCGGCTTCCGCCGATGATCAACGAGGAAACGGCCAAGGCGATCGATCGGGGTCTCAAATACCTGGTCTCGCGACAGGCCGCGGATGGATCGTGGCGCGAGAGTGGCGCGGGCGGTTACACCGGGTACCCGATCGCCATGACGGCGCTGGCCGGGATGGCGGTGGCGGGGTCCGGCAGTACGCCGACGGCGGGCCCGTACTCGGTGCAACTCAGCCGGGCGGTGACGTACCTGCTGAATAGCGCGCAGCCCAGCGGGCTGATCTGCCGACCGGGCGAGGAAGAAAGCCGCTCGATGTACGGGCACGGCTTCTCGATGCTATTCCTGTCACAGATGCTCGGCATGGAGGGTGACCCGGATCGGATGGAGGCGATCCGGCGGGTGCTTCAGAACGCGGTGACGCTGACCGACAAGGCCCAGAGCCAGTTGGGCGGCTGGATCTACACACCGGACTCGGGCGGCGACGAAGGCTCGGTGACGATCACGCAGGTGCAGGGACTGCGAGCCTGTCGAGACGCGGGCATCGCCATTCCGCGGCGCGTGATCCGCGAGGCCATGGGATACCTGGAGAAGTCCATTCAGCCGGACGGCGGCATCGCCTATCGCGTCGGCATGCAGGGTTCGCGGCCGCCGATCTCGGCGGCGGCGGTGGCGTGCTGGTTTAACGCGGGCGAATATGACAACCCGATGGCGCTGCGAGCGCTGGCCTACTCGAAGCGAACCATTGGTGTCGGCCGCGGCCAGGCCAACGTGTGGGGGCATTACTTCTACGCCCACCTCTACCTGGCGCAGGTGCTGTATCTGGCGGGCGACAAGGAGTGGAAGCCGTATTTTCCGGCGCTGCGCGACCAGATTCTGGCGATGCAGAACGAGGACGGATCGTGGGACGGCGACAGCGTGGGACGGATCTACGGCACGTCGCTGGCGCTGACGATCCTGCAACTGCCGTACAACTACCTGCCGATCTATCAGCGTTGATGACGGCGTGCGGGCTCGGTCCCGCCGGGCCCCGACGAGACGGATGGTGACGGATGAATGATGCGAGCGGAGCGTGGGACGGTGACGTGGGGGCGATCGCGCGGCTGCGCGAGGCCAGCGATCGGATACGCGGCGAGCTCCGCAAGCTGATCGTTGGCCAGGAGGCCGTGTTGGAGCAGTTGCTGATCGCACTGTTTTCCGGCGGGCACTGCATCATCGAGGGCGTGCCGGGTCTGGCGAAGACGCTGATGATTTCGAGCCTGGCGCGGTGCCTGAGCCTGACCTTCAAGCGCGTGCAGTTCACGCCGGACCTGATGCCGTCGGACATCACGGGCACCGAAGTCATCCAGGAGGATCGGGCCAGCGGGCAGCGCTCGTTTCGGTTCATGCCGGGGCCGATCTTCGCCAACATCGTGCTGGCGGACGAGATCAACCGCACGCCGCCCAAGACGCAGGCCGCCATGCTGGAGGCGATGCAGGAGCGGCACGTGACGGTGGGCGGGACGCAGCACCCGCTGGCGCCGCCGTTCTTCGTGCTGGCGACGCAGAACCCGATCGAACAGGAGGGGACCTACCCGCTGCCGGAGGCGCAGCAGGACCGCTTCATGTTCAAGGTGCTGATCGACTATCCCAGCTACGCCGAGGAGTACGAGATCGCGACCAGCACGACCGGCGTCGCGCAGGCCGACGTGTCGCCGGTGCTGTCGGGCGAGGAGATTCTCGCGCTGATGCACGTGGTGCGGCGCGTGCCGGCGGCTCCGGCGGTGGTTCGCTTTGCGCTCGACCTGACGCGGCGCTCGCGGCCGAGCGAACCGGATGCGCCGGAGGTGGTGCGTCGCATGGTGAGCTGGGGCGCCGGTCCGCGCGCGGTGCAGTTCCTGATCTTGGGCGCCAAGGCGCGGGCGGCGCTGCGCGGGCATCCCGCGGCGGCCACGGAAGACGTGCAGGCGGTCGCAAGGCCGGTGCTGCGGCACCGCATCATCACGAATTTCGCGGCGCAGGCCGAGCGGTTCTCGGTCGACCGGCTGATCGACGAACTGGTGGCGTCGACGCCGACGCATCGCGACGAGCGGGTGGAGGATTCACGGCTCGCCAAGGCGATTCAGGCGTGAGCGACGGCCCCGGCCGATTCCTGCGCCCGGAGGTGCTTTCCCGTCTGGGCGGACTGGAGCTGCGCGCCCGGCAGGTGGTCGAGGGCTTTGTTTCGGGCATGCATCGGAGCCCGTATCGCGGGTTCTCGGTCGAGTTCGCCGAACACCGCGAGTACGTGCCGGGGGACGATCTGCGTCACCTCGACTGGCGGGCCTGGGGGCGGATCGACCGGCTGTACGTTAAGCAGTACGAGGAGGAGACGAACCTCCGCACGCACCTGCTGGTCGATTGCTCGGCGTCGATGCGGTATCCCGAAAGCGTGCCGGGGCGGCGGATGTCGAAGTTCGAATACGCGGCGACGCTGGCGGCCTCGCTGGCGTTTCTGTTGACGCACCAGATGGACGCGGTCGGCCTGCTGCTGTTCGACGACGAGATCCGCGACGAGTTGCCGCCGCTGGCGAGCCAGGGCCACCTTCGAGCGGTGGTCCATCGTCTGGAACAGGCGATGATCCAACGGCCGAGCCGGTCGGACGTGTTGGCGCGCGAGCTGGCGAGCAAGCTGCGGCGGCGGAGTCTGGTGGTGCTCATTTCGGACCTGCTGGTCGACGAAGGCGACCTGCTGCGCGGGCTGGATCGCCTGCGGCACGATCGGCACGAGGTGGTGGTCATGCACGTGCTGGATCAGGACGAGCGCACCTTCCCGTTCCAGCGATTCACGCGGTTCGAGGGGCTGGAGGCGGCGGAGCAGCACCTGACGGTCGATCCACAATCGCTGCGAAAGGAGTACCTCGAGGCGTTGGAGGCGTTCACCACGCGCGTCCGCGCGGCCTGTCTGGCGCGTCGGGTCGACTTCGTGGAGTTGTCGACGGCCGACCCGCTGGACGTGGCGCTGCGCGGTTACCTGGCGGCGCGGCAGCACGCAAGCAAGTGACGGCGGCGCCATGAGCTGGCTGGGGAACTGGTTGTTTCATCCGATGCTCGCGGCCGGGGCGGCCGCGGTGGCGCTGCCGATCCTGATTCACATTCTGTCGCGGCGGCGGTTCCAGGTGGTGCGCTGGGCGGCGATGGACTTCCTGCTGTCGGCCGCGAAGCGCAATCGCCGGCGGGTCCGGGTCGAGCAACTCATTCTGCTGGCGCTACGCTGCCTGGTGGTGATCCTGCTGGCGCTGATGGTGGCGCGGCCGTTTGTTCGGCCGGGCTCGGCCATCGCGCTGCTGGGGTCGGGGGCCCGGACCGAACGCATCGTCGTACTGGATGACTCGTTCTCGATGGGCTACCGGGTCGGCGCGGGCGAGACGGTGTTCGGCCGGGCGTGCCGGGCGGTGGAGCGATTCGCGCGGTGGATGTCGGACGAGTCGCCGCTGGACGCGCTCACGGTCGTGCGGACGTCGGCGCCGGCGCAGCCGATGGCGGCGCTGCCGGACCTGTCGGACGAGAGCCTGGGGCGGCTTCAGAGCGCTTTGTCGGCGGCGACGCCGAGCGATCGCCCGTCGAACCTCGACGAGGCGCTGCGTGCGGTGGTGCGGATGGTGGCGCAGACGCCGGTTCAGGCCAACACGGCGGTCTACATCGTCAGTGACATGCAGTGGAGCGACTGGCTGTCGGGCGGTGCGGCGACCACGGCTTCGGCGACCGAGCCGGCGCGGGCGGGTGTGCGCGGGGCGCTGGCCGAGCTGATGGTCGAAGGGCGTAGCGCGCCGCGGCTGACGCTGGTGGACGTGGGCGCGGAGCGACCGGCAAACGTGGCCGTGACGTCGATCGAGGCGACGACGGCGCGCGACGTGGCCGGCGTGCGGAGCCGGTTCGAGGTCGACGTCGGCAACTTCGGCGATGCGCCGGTCGGCGACGCGGAGCTACGGCTGTCGATCGCGGACCAGGCGTTGCCGCCGGTGATCCTGCCGCGGCTGGCGCCGCGTCAGGCGCTGCGGCAGTCGGTGGAGGTGGCGTTCACGCAGGAGGGCTTCGACCGGCTGCTGGCCGAGTTGATCCTGCCGGCGGGCGTCGATCGCCTGCCGCTCGACGACCGTCGCGCGATCGGGCTGACGGTGGCGTCGAGCGTTCCGGTGCTGATCGTCAACGGTGAGCCCAGCGGCGACGGTTATCGCGACGAAGTGCTGCTGCTGCGGACGGCGCTGGCGCCTCCGGGGCGGGTGTCGAGCGGATTCGACGTGCGCGTGATCACTGACGAGCAGCTTGAATCGACCGAGCTGCGCGGATACGACGCGATCATTCTGGCGAACGTGTATCGCGTGGACGAGCCGGCGCAGCGCCGACTGGAGAACTACGTCGGCGACGGCGGGGGGCTGGTGATCTTCCTCGGCGACCAGGTCGATCCGGGCCTGTACAACGAACGTCTGTACGCGGACGGTCGCGGGCTGCTGCCGGTCGAGTTGCTCGAGATCGTCAGCGCTCCGGGGGCGGATGGGCAGGCCATCGCGGAGTACGACGCGACGCACCCCGTGCTGCGTGCTTTCGCGGGCGAGGCGTCGGAGTTGCTGCGCGGGACGCGGTTCTACGCCTTCTACGGCGCGCGGCCGGCGGGCGAGACGCCGACGGCGACCGGTGCGACCACGCAGGCGCGCGCGTCGAGACCGGCCGCGAGCGTGCTGGCGCGGCTGAATGATCCTGATCGCTCGCCGCTGCTGATCGAGCGCGGGCTGGGGGCGGGGCGCGTGGTGTTGTGCACGAGCAGCGCCGACCTCGAGTGGAACTCGTGGGGCCGCGATCCGAGCTTCGTGCCGGTCATGCTCCAGTTGGCGCAGCACGTGGCGCGGCGCGACCCGGTGCGCGGGCAGGTGACGGTGGGCGAGCCGATCCGAATCCCGCTTGACGCGAGCGTCTGGCAGCAGCGGGCCGTCCTGAAGCTGCCGACGTATCCATCCGACCCGCCGCTGACGATCGAAGCGCGGTCGGTCGAGGGCGGACTGCGGCTGGAGTGGGAGCGGACCGAGCGGGCGGGGCTTTATCAGTTCGAGCTTCAGAGCACGCGCGGCGAGCCGAGCACGCGGCTGATCGCCGTAAACCCGGACGCGCGCGAAAGCGACCTGCGTCGGGCGACGCCGGATGACCTGCGGACGGCGCTGGGCGATGTCAAGTTCGACTATGTGCGCGACCTCGACGCGCTGACGGGCGAGGCGGCCGGCGCGCGACGCGAGTTGTGGTGGCCGATCGCGCTGCTGGTGGTGGCGCTGCTGATGCTCGAACACGGGCTGGCGCGGCAGTTCGGGGCGAGGGGTTGAGACGTGCCGCTGCTGCTGTCCGACACTTCGCGGATCGAGGAGCACATCGAGCTGGCGCGCTGGTCGAGCGGCAACGCGCTGGTGATCGGCGTCGGCCTGACGGTTGTGCTGCTGCTGGCGGTGCGCTGGCTCTACCGGCACGAGCAGCGCGGCAGCATGTCGCCGCGGGCGCGGACGGCCCTGATGCTGCTGCGGTGCGGCGTGCTGCTGCTGATGGGGCTGATCGCGCTGGAACCGGTGCGGGCGCGCTACCTGCATCGCACGATCGACGCGGTGACCTTGGTGCTGGTCGATGAGTCCGCCAGCATGGGGCTGGCCGATCGCTATCGCGGCGAGGCGGGCGCGCGGCGCGTCTCGGCGGTCGCGCCGGCGGACACCGATCCGGCCGGCGGCATCACGCGGGCGGCGCTGGTGCGGCGCATCGCGTCGCCGGAGTGGCTGGGAGCCTTGTCGAGGCAAAACCGCTTGCGGGTCCTCGGGTATTCGGATCGCGTGCGGCCGCTGGCCGAGCTTCCGGCGCGGACGGCCGCACCGCCGGAGATCGAACTGGCCCTCGAGCCGATCGGGGCGGCGACCAATCTCGGGTTGGCGGTCCGCGAGGCGGTCGAGGCGGCGGGCGGCGCACCGGTCGCGGGCGTGGTGCTGCTCTCAGATGGCTGCATCAACGCCGGCGAACCGATCGAGGCGGTCGGACAATACCTGCGGTCGCGGCAGATTCCGCTGCACGCGATCGGGGTGGGCGATCCGTCCGAGCCGGTGAACGTGCGACTGGTCGAAGTCACCGCCCCGCGGATGGTGTTCAAGGACGACCCGTTCAACATCACGGCGTTCCTGGGCGGTGAGGGGCTGTCGGGCCGCGGCGTGGACGTCGAACTGATCGAACGAACGGCCGGAGGCCAGGGTCGCACGGTGGCGCAGCGCTCGGCGCGGGCGCGGCCCGACGGCAGTTTCGAGCCAGTGGTGTTTGAACGTCGCGTGTCGCGACCGGGGGACTGGGAGTACGAGGTGCGCGTGGCGCCGCTCGAGGACGAGTCGATCGCGTCGGACAACGCGCGGACGGTGTTCCCGGCGGTGCGCGTGCTGGATGACAAGATGCGCGTGTTACTGGTGGGCGGCGCGCCGAGCTATGACTACCGGTTTCTGGCACGGCTCTTGATCCGCGATCGATCGGTCAACGTGAGCTGCTGGCTGCAATCGGCGGATCGGCGGGCGGTGCGCGAAGGCACGACCGTCATCGACCACCTGCCGGCGACGCGCAAGGAACTGCTGAAGTATGACGCGGTGCTGTTGGTCGATCCGAACCCGGCCGAACTGCCGGCGGATTGGGGCCGGCTGCTGGCGTCGCTGGTGAGCGAGTACGGCGGCGGCGTGCTGTACGTGGCCGGACGCAAGTACACGACCGAGTTCCTCCGCAGTCCGCGCACCGCGCCGATCGCCGAGATTCTGCCGGTGGCCCGCGATCCGGACTCGGAATTGATGCTGAACGACCTGGGCATCTACCAGCGCAAGAGCTGGCCGGTGATCGTGCCGGACGCGGCGCTGACGCATCCGATCATGCGCATGGCCGACGATCCGGCGGGCACCCGCGCGCAGTGGGCGTTGTTTGAGGGGGTGTTCTGGCACTACCCGGTGCGGCGCGAGAAGCCGGCGGCGTCGGTGCTGCTGCGGCACTCGAACCCGCGGATGGTGAACTCGGCCGGTCCGCACATCCTGATGGCGACGCAATACGTGGGGTCGGGGCGTTCGGCGTGGCTGGGGACGGACGACACGTGGCGGTGGCGCCGGGTGAGCGAGGCGTCGTTCAACCGGTTCTGGATTCAGAGCCTGCGGTATATCGTGGAGGGCAAGCTGGCCGGCTCGCGGAACCGCGCGCTGCTGCTGGCGGATCGCGACCGCTGCCAGCCGGGCGAATCGATCACGATCACGGCGCGACTGCTGGACGAGACCTACAAGCCGCTGGCGGGGCCGGTGGCCGAAGCGACGGTCGGGCTGCCGTCCGGCGCGACGCGGACGCTGACCCTGGACGCGCTCGAGGGACGCCCGGGCTATTACCAGGGGCGGCTGGTGGCGGAGCAGCCCGGGATGATCCGGCTGAGCGTGACGCTGCCGTCGGCCGCGGGCGAGACGGCGACGGCGACCTGCGACGTGTCGGTCGCGCCGAGCGATCTGGAGATGCGCAGCCTGACGCTGCGACGCGAGGCGCTGATTGAATTGGCGCGGCAGACCGGCGGGACCTATCACGAGATGGACGAGGCCGGGCGCGTGCCTGAGGCGATCGAGGATCGCAGCCAGACCCTGGTCGTGGCGGAACGGCCGCGACCGATCTGGGACAACGCGTGGGTGCTGGCGGCGCTGGTCGGGCTGCTGAGCGTGGAGTGGGCGGCGCGGCGGGCGATGAATCTGTTGTAGTTCCGATACGTTTCAGCGGGCCCGGCTTGGGCACGTTCAAGAGGGTGAGTCGCCGGAATGGATGCGCCGATGCAGGTCATGTCGAGCGGAGCGTGGGACGCGCGGTTCGAGCCGCGCGTGCTGCGTCCGCTGGCGCGCCTGGCGCGGCGGGTGCGCGGGCAGGCGGTGTTCGAGGGCGTCGCGATCCTGCTGGCGGTGGCGATCACGGCCGCGTTGGCGCAGTACGTGCTGGATCGCCTGCTGTTTCTGGAAGTCGGGCCGCGGGCGGTGATGCTGGCGAGTGTCGTCGTGCTGCTGGTGCTGGTCGCGCGGCGCATGGTGATCGCGCCGCTGCGCGGACGGCTGACGGTGGACTCGTTGGCGGCGGTGGTCGAGCATCGCGACGCGGCGCTGCGGGATGAGCTGATCAGCGCCGTGCAGTTCGCGCGCGGCGAGGGGGCCGGGCCGGCGTTTGACTCGCCGGAGCTGGTGTCGGCGCTGATCGGGCGCGTGGCCGAACGCTTCGAGCGCTTCGCGTGGGGCGGCTTGCAGGCGCGTCGACGGCTGCACGCGCACGCGCTGCTGCTGCTGGGCGTGCTTGGTACGGTGGCGGGGGCGGCGTGGATCGCGCCGGAGACGGTCGGCGTCTTCGTGCATCGCAACCTGCTGCTCGGCAATGAGCCCTGGCCGAGCCGGACGCGGCTGCGGCCGGTGGGCTTCGAGGCGGGCGTGCTGCGCTGGCCGCGCGGCGACCCGCTGACGCTGGTGGTGGCGGCGGAGGGCGATCCGCCGCGTTCCGGGGCGCGCGTGCGGTTCGAAACGGTCGGCGGGCAGCGCGGGCAACGGCCGATGGCGGCGGTGGGCGAGCGGCAGTTCCGGGTCGAGTTCGGCCCGGTCGATGATTCGATGACGCTGTGGTTCCTGCTGCGCCGCATCGGCGTCGATCAGTCCAGCGAGCCGTATCGCGTCGAGGTGATTGACCGGCCGTCGGTGCGCTCGTTCGAGGTGCGCGTCATTCCGCCGGAGTTCACCCGGCAGCCGGCGTACGACTGGCCGGCGGGTCAGCTGGCGGGCGACGTGCTGACGGGCTCGACGGTCGAGCTGACGTGCGAGTCGAACAAGCCGCTGCGATCGGTGTCGTTGTCGGGTCTGGCCGACGCCCCGGCGGTGGAGCGGATCTCCGATCGGCGCTGGAGCGTGCGCTTCGTGCCGCCGCGCAGCGGCAGCTACTCGTTCGATCTGCTGGACGTCGATGGGCTGAGCGACCCGCGGCCGGCGGCGTGCGTGCTGCGTCTGACGCGCGACCGGCCGCCGCGCGTGCGGCTGCGGCTTCCCGGCGCGGGCGACATGATCGTGGCGGGCGCCGTCCTGCGGGTGGCCGCCGAGTTCGACGACAACTTTGGCATGGCCTCGGCCGAACTGGTCATGCGGGTTCAGCGGGCCGAGCCGGCGGTCTCGACCCAACCGGCCGAGTCGGAGCCGGCGGCCTCGCAGCCGGCCGAGGACGTGCGACCGCTCGAGGGGTTCGAGCTGCACCAGACGCGATTCACCTATGAGCGGTCGCTGCCGATCGGTCCGCTGGGGTTGACGCCGAATGACCGGCTGGTGCTCTACGGCCGGGCGCGCGACTTCAACCCGAGCGGGGAGGCGGAAGGGGCCGGCGGGGACGGCGTGCCGGCCAACGAGGGACGCTCGGCGGTGTATTCGCTGCGGATCGTGACGCCGGACGAGCTTCTGGCGGAGTGGGCGCGGCGCGAGTCGGAGTGGCGGCAGGAATTCGAGCAGATTCTGCGAGCGCAGGAGCGGATACGCGACGATCTGTTGTCGGCGAGCGGCGAGGCCGAGTCGGTTGGTCCGGCCGCGGCCCGCGAGCTGTCGCGGCGCGAGCGGCAACTGGGTCAGCGACTGAAGACGGTACGGCGAAACTTCCAGGAACTGCTGGCGGAAATGGACGTCAACCAGTTGGTGACGCCGAACGTGCGGCGGCGACTGGAGGCGGGCGTGATCACGCCGTTGGCGCGACTGGCGGAGACGGACGTGATGGATGCGGCCGTGATGCTGGAGCGACTCGGCGGCTCCGGCGAGGCGGATGCTCCCGCCGAGGCGGCGCGGCGGCTGGAAGAGATTATTCGCGTGATGCGCGACGTGTTGGCCAACATGGTCCGGTGGGAAGGTTTCAACGAGGCGGTGAGCCTGCTTCAGGACCTGCTGAAGCTACAATCGGAGGTGAGCCGCGAAACGCAGGCGGAGATGGAGCGACGCCTGGACGAGTTGTTCGGTTCGCCGACGACGAAGCCGAGTCGGGAGATTCTCCGTGATGAATGACCGCTCGATCCGCCGGATGCTCGTGCTCTCAGTGACCTTCGCGGCGATGCTCCGTCCGCTGAGCGGCGCGGCCGACGAGCCGGCGACGCAGCCGGCCGAGAGTGGGATCGAGCGGCTGGCCGATCGACAGGGGCAGGTGTTGACGCGCTTGACCCGGCTCGAGGACCGGTTGTTTCGGCTGAGCGAGGCGTTGAAGCGGACGGAACCGGACCACGCGGCGCGCCTGCTCGATGCGCTCTCGACCAGTCGCAACATGCTGCTGCGGCAGCGGGTCGAGCAGATCGTGGGCGAGCTGCGGGCGGCGCGGCTGTCGGACGCGGCCGACCGGCAGCAGCAACTCGCGGCCGATCTGAACAAGCTGTTGGCGCTGCTGCTGGATGAGAAGCGCGACGACGCGGAGCGCAAGCAGGAGATGGATGCGCTCAAGGCGCTGCGTGAGCGGCTGGACGCCCTGCTGAAGGAGCAGCAGGAGGAACTGACCGCCGCGCAGAAGGCGGCCGAATTGCAGCGGAAGATCGGCGACCTGTCGCAGGCGCGAGACCGGGTGCGGGGATTGCTCGGCAAGCAGCGCGACGTGTCGGCGGCGACCAAGGCGGCGGAGTCGTCGAACGCCGCGGAGGTCGGCAAGCTGGCCGATCCTCAGAAGCAGGTCGGGCAGGAGACCGAGTCGCTGTCGAAGGAACTCGGCGAGTTGCCGGAAGAGAAGGCCGCGACCGAGTCGGCCGAGGCCTTGCAACGGGCGGCCGAGGCCATGCAGCAGGCCGGCAAGTCGCTCGAGCAGGGTGAGGCCGGGCGGGCCGGCGCGCCGCAGGCGGAAGCTGAGAGACGGCTCGATGAAGCGGCGAACAAGCTCGAGCGACGGATCGCCGAACTTGAGAAGGAACTGGACTTCGCCAAGCAGGCGCAGGCGCAGCAGGACACGGCCGGGAAGACCGACGAACTGGCGAAGAAGATGGGCGAGCAGCCCTCGGAGTCCGGTTCGCCGTCGGACGGCGGAGAATCGCCGGAGGGTCAACCGCAGGAGGGCCAGCCGGCCGACAAGCCGCCAGCCGAATCGGATACGGCGCCCAAGCCAGGCGGTCAGCAGGTGAAGGAGGCGGTTCCGCACCAGCGTCAGGCGGCGAAGGAACTGGAAAAGAAGGACGCGCGCAAGGCGGAAGCGGCGCAGAAGAAGGCGATCGAGAAGCTCCAGCAGGCCAGGGACGAGCTGGAGTCGGCGCTCGAGCAGCTTCGAAAAGAGCAGCAGGAGGAACTGCTGGCGGCGCTGGAGTCGCGGATCGGCGCGATGCTGGCCCGGCAGATCGAGGTCAACAAGGAGACGAACCGGCTCGATGGAGTCGGTCGCGACCGGTGGAGCCGCAGCGATCAGCTCAGCCTGGTCGAGACGACGAAGGGCCAGCATTGGGTCTCGGAGGAGGCGGCCACGGCGTTGAAGATCGTGCGCGAGGACGGCACGACGATCGTCGTGCCGCAGATCATGGAGCAGGTCCGGGACGACGCGCGCTCGGCGGGCGAACGGCTGGGCGCGGCCGACACCGGCGACGGCGTCCGGCAGGTGCAGGAGGCGATCGTCACCTCGCTTCAGGATCTGCTCGACGCCGTCCGCGAACTTCAGAAGAAGAATGAGCAATCGGAGGGTGGTCAGCAGGGCGGCGACTCGGACCGCAACCCGCCGCTGCTTCCCGGTTCGGCCGAGCTCAAGCTGCTGCGATCATGGCAGGTGCGGATCAACCAGCAGACGAAGGAGATCGAACAGCAGCGCGTGCTGCCGACCGGATCGGCCGAGGGGCTGGCCGAGCGCATCGACAAGCTGGCGAAGCGGCAGGCGTCGGTCGCGGAGATGGCTCGCGATCTGGCCGAGGGCGAGCAGTCGCGCCGCGAGGGGGCTGAGAAATGAGATGGACCTCGATGATCGCCGCGGTCGTGCTGGCGTCCGGGATCTGCATGGCGACGCCGGCCGGCAAACCCGCGGAGTCGGTGGTCGCGTCCGCGCCGGCGACGACCCGGCCCAGCGCGAGCGAGGTGGTCGCCGCGTTCGTGGCGTCGGTCTCGAGCAGCGACGCCCACCCGGAGTCGGCGCGTCGGTTCGTCGTGGAGCAGTGGCAGGCGCGGCGCACCGACGGGCGGATGGAGACGCTGCTGGCCGAGTCGCTCTCGGTGCTCTATCCGGATTTCAAGGCGGCGATGGACGATTACGATGGCGAGCATCGCACCCGATCGGCGGCGGCGCTGTCGCGGCTCGCGGAGCATGAAGACCCGTGGCTGGCGGTGAACGCGGCCATTCTCGCGGCGCAGGCGCTGCTCGACGATGATCGCGGGCTTGAGGCCGACCGCCTGCTTCAGGCCATGACGGCGCGGCACGCGGACTGGCAGTCGCGGACGACGGCCGGGGCGGAGGGACTGTTCCTGGCGGGGTACTGCGCCTTGCAGGCGTTGCGCTATGACGAGGCCCGTGAACGGCTCGAGGCGTTCACGCGCGAGTATCCGGATGCGCCGGAGCGGCTGCGCGGTTCGGCTCGGCAGATGCTGCTGGAGCTGTCGCGGCGCGAGCCGGAGCGGCTGGGCGACGTTCACGACTTGATGCGCTCCGCTTCGCGCGAGCTGTCGCACGGCCGCACCGACGAGCCGGTCCGCGAGCACCAGCAGAAGGCGGTCGAGTTGCTGGCGAAGCTGATCGACGAGGCCGAGCAGCGCGAGAAGCAGCAGAGTCAGCAGAGCGGCGGTTCGAAGGGCGGGCGATCGCGCGGCGGCAGCAATCGCCCCGGTCAGCCGGGCGGGCAGCATGCCCAGCGATCGACGCTCCCGCCGGGCGAGGGCGGAGATATCGGCGAGCTGCGCGAGCAGCGGCGCGTCCGGCCGGGCGAGGCCTGGGGCAAGATGCCGCCGCAGGAGCGCGAGGCGCTGCTCCAGTCGCTCCAGAAGCAGTTCCCGAGCCAGTATCGCGACCTGGTGGAGCAGTATTACCGCCAGCTTTCGAAGGAGAACGGCGAGCCGTGATCGGCGTCAGCCTGATACTGGCGACCGTGCTGGCCGTGGAGGAGGCGCCGGCTGCTCGGAGCTTCTCGTTGCTCGGTATAGATGGCCGGCGTCGGGAGTGTGTCGATCTCAGGGTGTCGACGGGCGGAGCGGTGCGTTGCGCCGGTGAGGCGACGCCCTTCGGGCTGGACGATCTGATCGCGATCGTCGTGACGCCGGCGGATGGCGCGATCGCGAGCCGACCGGCGGGTCCGCATGTGCTGGTGCTGGCTGATGGATCGCGCCTGCATGGGCGGCTGGTCAACGGGGCGAGCGCGGCGCGCCGCGTCGTCGCCGACGTGGGCGTGGGCGAGCCGGTGGCGGTGCCGTTCGACGCGCTGGCGGCCATTCGGCTTTCGGAGTCGGCCAGTGAAGCGGGCGAGCGCGAGTGGTCCGCGCGGCTCAGTCGTCGGGACGCCACGCGTGATTTCCTGATCGTGCTCGGGCCGAGCGGCGTGACCGCGCTGCCGGGCGCGCTGGAGGCGCTCTCGAGCGCGGGATGGAGCTTCCGATTCGGGCAGCAGATGCGCCGCGGCGAGCTCGACAAGATCTACGGCGTGGTCCTTGCCGCGGGGACGTCGAAGGCCGCGCCATGGTCAGCACGGGTACGGCTTCGTGACGGCGATTTCGTCTCGGCCTCGTTGGTTTCGGCCGATGCGAGCGGCGTTCGATTGCGCGCGTCATTCGCGGACGAGTGGCCGGTGGCCTGGGATCGCATCGACCGCATCGACCTGCGCAGCCTCCGGCTGGAGTTCGTGTCGGACCTGACGCCGGTGAAGGTCGAGAGTCGGGGCTACTTCGGCTACGCGTGGCCGTGGCGGGCGGACCAGTCCTTGTCGGGCGGGCCGCTGCGGGCCGGGGGCCAGACGTTCGCCAAGGGTCTCGCCGTGCACGCGCGATGCGTCCTGTCTTACGAGTTGTCCGAGCCGTTCGAGCGGCTGCTGGCGAGCATCGGGCTGGACGACACCGCGTCGGGCGGTAATGCGGTGTTCCGCGTGCGCGGAGATGGCAAGGCGCTGTTCGACAGCGGGCCGGTGCGGGCCGGCGATGCGGCCCGCGAAATCGACGTCGCGCTCGCCGGGGTCAGCCGGCTTGAGCTGGAGGTCGATTACGGCGACGGGCTCGACCTGGGCGACCGGGCGATCTGGGGCCAGGCCCGGCTGATGCGCTGAGTTCGCGGGCCGGATCCCAAGGGATGCGAATGATCTCCTCTGCGTGGCTCACGTTGGCTAGTTTTCTCTGCGGACTGACCGCGCCGAGCGGGGCGGAGGTCGATCCCGGCGCGCTGGCCCGCGTGCGCGTCATGGAGCGGGCGCGAATCGAGATCGTGCAGCGGCTGTCGCCCTCGGTCGTGTGCATCTTCCCGCGCGGGAGCCGAATCGGCGGCGGATCGGGCGTCATCATTGATTCGGCCGGGTATGGCCTGACGAACTTTCACGTCATCCGTCCGATGTGGGCCTCGCGCCGCGGCGACGCCGGCATGCCGGACGGCAAGGTGTATCCGCTTGAGGTGCTGGGGGTTGATCCGACCGGCGACGTGGCGATGTTTCGCGTCGAGACGGATCGGGCGCTGTATCCCGCGCCGCTGGGCGACGCCTATCGGCTGAGGCTGGGCGACTGGACGCTGGCGATGGGGAATCCGTTCCTGCTGGCGGAGGACTTCCAGCCGACCGTCACGTGCGGCGTGGTCTCGGGCCTACACCGCTACCAGCGCGGCGAGGGGCGGGCGCTGGTCTACACCGACTGCATCCAAGTGGATACGTCGATCAACCCCGGCAACTCGGGCGGGCCGCTGTTTGATCTGCGCGGCGAGCTGGTGGGCATCAACGGGCGCGTTTCGATCGAGGAGCGCGGCCGGGTGAACGTCGGCGTCGGCTATGCAATCACTATCAATCAGATTCGGCGGTTCATCCCGGCGTTGCGGGCCGGACTGGTGACGCCGCACGCCGCGCTGGGGGCGACGGCGCGGGACCGCGGCGTGAACGACGTGATCATCGATCGGCTGATGGACGACTCGTGCGCCACGAAGGCCGGGCTGCGGCTCGGAGATCGCGTGGTGCGGTTCGGCGGGGTCGAAGTGCGGTCGGCCAATCGCCTGATGACGCTGCTGGGCACGTATCCGGCCGGCTGGCCCGTGACCGTGACGTACGAGCGCGGCGGCACGCTGGCCGAGGCGTTGCTGCGGCTGGATCGCCTGCCGCTGCCGGACGGGCTCAGTCCGCCGGCGGCCGTTCTCAAGCGTCTGAAGATGGATGATCCGATGCGTCCGAACCGCGAGGCGAATCGGCGTGCGGTTGCGCGGGCGCTGGAGCGCTATCGGCGGGCGATCGCGTCGCCCGAGAGCCTGGCGCGTGTCGGCGAAGTGCGGGCGAAGGTCAGTCGGCGACGGGCCCGGGCCGAGGCACCCGCGCCGAGCGAGACGCTGCTGACGGAAGCGCGGTCCGCCTCCGGTTCGGAGCCGCCGACCGAACCCGGCGAACTGGAACCTTGGATTCGCTGGTGGCTGCTCGCCCCGCCGGAGGGTTCTGAGCCGGATCGGCTGCGGGTCGTCGGCGGCGACGAGGTGCGTGGCCGGATCGCGGTGGTGGTGGAGCGTTCCACCGGCGACGGGCCGCGATATCGCGCGAGCTTTGACGACGAATCGGGCGAGTTGCTAGCGCTCGAGTGGGAGAGCGGCGGGGACGGCGAGCGCGTGCGTTTCGAGTACGGCGACTATCGCCGCGCGGGGCTGCTGCGCTGGCCGCACCGGCGCTGGATGTATCTGTCCGACAAGCTCGTGTTCGAGGACGCGCTCAGCGAGGTCACGGCACGGGTTGAGGAACGATAGGATGCGCATCGCGATGATCGGCCTGCTGCACCTGGCGCTTGTGCCGGCGGCCGCGTCCGAGCCGGATGTCGTTCCACCCGTCATGCCGAACTCGATCGCGGTCGCCGTCGAGCGGGCGCTGCCGGCGGTCGTGAAGCTCTATGGGGCGACCATCGGCACGGCCTACGGATACGGCACGGGCGTGCTGGTCTCGGCCGACGGCTTGGTCTTGACAGTCGACTCGGTGCTGCTGGATGCGTCGAATCTGCGGGCCGTGCTGCACGACGGTCGCCGCTTCCGCGCCGAGGTGGTGCGGCGCGATCCGGTGCGCGAGCTGGCGCTGCTGCGCATCGCGGGTCAGCGCCTTCCGCACCTGACGCCCAGTCCGTCACGTTCGCTGCTGCCGGGCGACGGCGTGCTGATCGCCGGCAACGCGTTCAAGGTGGCGGAGGGCGAAGAGACCGTGTCCGTGTTTCACGGCGTGCTGGCGGCGCGGACGCGGCTCGAGCTGCGCCGCCGGACGCAGCCGCTGGACTACGCCGGCGAGGCGCTGGTCATCGACGCGATCGCCAGCAACCCCGGCATGGCCGGCGGGCCGCTGCTCGACACGCGCGGCCGGCTGGTCGGCGTGATCGGCCCGATCGTCGACGCCGGCGCGACCAACACGCGTTTGAATTTCGCGCTGCCGTCCGAGGAGATCGAGCCGTTCCTGCTCGGCGATGCGAGCACGCGGCCGGCCGAGTCACCGGAGGCCACGTCGGGCGGGCGCGGCGGAAAACCGTATGTCGGAATTCGGCTGTTTCGACTCGGGTACCAGAAGGTCGCGGCCTATGTCGATCGCGTCGCGCCGGATTCGCCGGCGGCCGCGGCGGGGGTTCGCCGCGACGACCTGGTGGTGGCGATCGACGATCGACGCGTGGCTTCGATCGACGAATACGAGCGCATCGTCAGCCGGCTGCGGCCGGGGCAGACCATCCGCCTGACGGTGAAGCGCGGCGACGAAGTGCTTGAGTTGCCGCTCGTGGTCGGGGAGCAGCCGCCGTGATCCCGTTTTCCGCCGTGCCGGCAACTTGGGTGTGGTGTGCCGTTGCCGCGAGCCTCGCACCCATCGAGCACGCGGCCGGCGACGCGACGCCGGACGCCGATCGCGCCGCGGTGGTGCGGGCGGCCGTGGCCCGCGTCAGTCCCGCCATCGTAACCATCGAAACCATCGGCGGCGCGCAGCCGGTCGAGGTCGCACCGGGCACGCAGCCGGCGCGGCGGCGCGGGCGCGGCGAGTTTCGCGTGGCGGACGGACCGACCTCCGGGCTCGTCTACTCGGCCGATGGCCTGATCATCAGCAGTTCGTTCAATTTCGCGCGCGATCCGAGCGTGATCACGGTCGTCCTGTCCGACGGGCGGCGGTTCGTCGGCCGGCTGCTGGCCCGGGACTCGATCCGCCGGTTGGCCCTGCTGCGGATCGACGCGACCGACCTGCCCGCGGCGGAGTGGGCCGATCCGGCGGGGATTCAGGTGGGGCAGTACGCCATCGCGTGCGGGCGCGGGTTCGGCGGGGCCGTGCCGTCGGTGAGCGTCGGCATCGTCTCGGCCCTGCGGCGTCGCTCCGGGCATGCGATTCAGACCGACGCCAAGCTCTCCCCCGCCAACTACGGCGGCCCATTGATCGACATCGACGGGCGTGTGCTGGGCATCTGCGTGCCGCTGGCGGGCGGCGGCGGCGAACTGGCCGGCGTGGAATGGTACGACTCGGGCATCGGGTTCGCGATTCCACGCGCGGGGGTGGAGGCGGCCGTTCCGAGGCTGGCGAAGGGCGAGGACATCGAGCCGGGTCGTGTCGGCGTGTTGTTGGAGATGAAGGCGCCGGAATCGGAGGAGGAGAGCGAGGCCGCGCCGCGCGTGCAGATCGTGGGCGTGGCCGATCCGTCGCCGGCCCGAGATGCCGGCCTGCGTCCGGGCGACGCCATCCTCGCGCTGGATGGCGCGGCGGTCGGCGACGTGCCGGAGCTTCAGCGACGATTGAGCGACGTCGAGGCCGGCACGGAAGTCACGGTGACGATCGAGCGCGCCGGCCAGACGATGGATCTGAAGGTCAAGCTCGCGGCCGCGCGGAACATCGGCGCGTTCCCGCAGGCGCGGCCGGTCGGTCCGCCGACCACGCAGCCCGAGCGCCCGCCGCCGTCGTAGGGGTGATCGACGCCCGGCGTCAGAAGCCGTCGGGCAGCCTGAAGTCGGCGATGAAGATCTGCGACGTGTTGTCCGGGCCGCGCTTCGAGGTCCACATCAGCCGCTTGCCGTCCGGCGAGAAGACCGGCAGGCCGTCAAAGCCCTCGCGCCAGGTCAGCCGCCGCGTCCGGCCGGACTCGACGTTCATCAAGTACACCTCGTAGTTGCGGTGTCCGTGCACGCTGGTGGCGAACGCGATCGTGCGACCGTTGGGGTGCCAGTACGGTCCCCAGTTGACCTCCTTGTTGCTCGTCACTTGGCGTTCGTCGGTGCCATCGGCGTTGATGACGTAGATCTGAAGCAGGTCGTTCCGCTCGCGGTCGGCGCGGAAGATGATGCGCTTGCCATCCGGCGAGAAGAAGGGCCCGCCGTCGTAGCCGGGGTGCCTGGTCAGTCGCCGGGGGTTGGAGCCGTCGGCGTTCATGACGTAGATTTCCGCATCGCCGTCGTCCCGACAACTCGTGAATACGATCTGCTTGCCGTCCGGACTGTAGGCGCCCTCGGCGTCGTAGCCCGGGGCATTGGTGAGTCGCCGGATCGCGCCGCCGTCGAGATCGGTCTCGAAGATATCCATGCCCTCGGGCATCTCCCAGGTGTAGCCCGAGCGCGGCCGATGGTAGACCGACTCCTTCGGCGCATCCGGATGGAGATAGGTCGAGCCGAAGATGATGCGCTTGCCGTCGGGTCGGAAGAAGCCGCAGGTGCAGGCTCCGCCCGGCGGGCTGACGCGTTTGAGCGAGCCGGGGACGGCCGCGCCATCCGCCTCGAGCCGCAGGGTGTACATCTGGTATTGTGACTCACCCTTGGGGAAGGCCTGGAAGATGATGAGACGCTGGTCGGGTGAGAAGTAGGCCTCGCCGGACTTGTCGAGTCCCATGTCCGGGCGGGTCAACTGCCGGACGTCGGTGAGGCAGCGGGCCTCACGTTGCGACCATTGTTCGGCCGGGGCCTCGTCCGGTTCGAACGGGGCGGGCTTGCCCGACCCGGCCAGTCCCCAGGATGCGATCGCGATCAGCCAGCTTGCGATGTTCACGGACGGCTCCTGTGGTCGGCAGTATCGATCCCGCCGCCAACGGTCGCAAGCTGTTGTCGGGATCCGGGGCGTGCCGTCGCCGGCGTGGTATGATGCCTGTGATTCGATCGGGTGGACCCGCTTGGGCGCGAGAATGGGTCGGGGCGCACGCCATGATCCGCCTGTATTGCGAATGCGGAGCGAAACTCAAGACCCGGCCGGAGAACGTCGGGCGGCGCATCCGCTGCCCGAAGTGCGGCAAGACGACGCGCGTGCGTCCGATCGACGCCGAGCTGGGCGCGGCTGCGTCGTCGAGCGCGGCGTCGCGGCCGCCAACGCCGCCGGAGGGCGTCAGCGGCGATATCGCGTTGGATGCCGGTTCGTCCGGGGTGTTGGAGACGCGACAAGGCTCGTCACCGCCCGCGCGCGCGGATGGCTCCGACGCACCGCCACCGGTCGAACTGCTCGTGTTCGCGGACGACTCACCGCCGCCTCCGCCGCTGCCCAAGGTGGAAATCACGCCGGAGGAGGCCGCCGAGGAAGCGCTACGCGGGCGGCGGCGCCGCACGACCGCCGACACGATCGAGCCGCCGGTGCGCGGGTTCTGGGCCGACGCGGGGTTGAGTTTCGCGTATCCATTCATGCCGGCCGGGAACGCGACGACGTTCATCATCGTCGCGATCATGTCGGCGGTGCGCGAAGTTCTGGTGTACGCGCCTTGCATCGGACTGATCGGCCAGTTGTGCATCTTCGGCTGGCTGGCGGCGTTCTTCATGAACGTCGTGGCCGAGACGTGCAGCGGCAAGGACGACATGCCGGGCATCGTCATGGCGGGCGGCGTCTGGGAAGACATCATCCGGCCGGCGTTGCGATTCGTGGCCGTGACGCTGGTCTGCATGCTCCCGGCCGGGCTGCTGATGGCGACCATCTTGGTGAAGCGGTTGCCGCCCGGGCCGATGCTGGTATTCATCGTTGGCGCGGTCGGGCTGGGGCTGTTTCTGTGGCCGATGGTGATGTTGTTGTTTTCGCTGGACGAGGCGCACCAACTGGTGCGGGTGGACCTGATCGCGGCCACGCTGGTGCGGTCGTTCTTCCCGTATCTGACGATCTTCCTGTTGCTGGGCGTGATCGCAGTACTCTCGTCGGTGACGTCGCTGTCGTTCGTCGCCGCGAAGTTCCTGTCGAGCGGCGCTAAGGCGTTCGACCTGGGCGGCAACATCTCCCTGCGCATCGCGATGGACCTGGTCAGCACCTATTTCAGCGTGGTGTCGATGCGAATGATCGGCCTGTACTACCGCCATTTCAAGCAGCGGTTCGCGTTTCGCCTGGAGTAGTCGAGCCCGCTGCTCGGCCGGGAAGCGCACCCGGCAGGATTCGAACCTGCGACCGGCGGATTAGAAATCCGCTGCTCTGTCCGGCTGAGCTACGGGTGCGGTGGGCCGATTGGTTCGGCTGGTGATCAGTGTAGCCGGGCGTGGGGGTACGGCAAACCATACGCGGATAGCGCGTTCGCCCGCCGTCAGGCTGCATTGCCGTGATGTGCGGGACTCGCTATCGTCGCTTCGGTGGCGGGGGACGAGTCGATGCGCGATGAGCAAGCACGTGGTGTACATCGGTCTGGGCGCCAACCTGGGCCAACGTGAGAAGAACCTGGCGGCGGCGCTGACCGCGCTGGAACGAACCCGGGGCATCGAGGTCGAGGCGGTTTCAAGCCTGTACGAGACCGACCCGGTCGGCGGGCCGGAAGATCAGCCGCGCTACATCAACGCGGCGGCGCGGCTGCGAACGGAACTGTCTCCGCGGCGCCTGCTGGCGCTGCTGTTGCAGATCGAGCAGTCACTGGGCCGGCAGCGCGGGGTCCGCTGGGGTCCGCGTCCCATCGACCTCGACATTCTGATGTTCGACAACCAGGTCGTTGCCGAGGAAGGGCTGACCATTCCGCATCCGCTGATGCACGAGCGGCGGTTCGTGATGGAGCCGCTGGCCGAGATCGCCCCGGACCTGCGCCACCCGACGCTGGGCCTGACGGCGCGCGAAATCCTCGAGTCGATCGACGACCTGTCGCTGGACGACGGCGGCTGACTGCGGCATCAGCATGCCGTGTCCGTCGATGGCCGAACCGCGCGGCTCACGAGTCCGAGCAAGATCGCGAGCCAAGACAGGTACAGCCGCGCGATGCGCCGCGGTGGACGGTGCCGGTCACTCAGGATCGTCTCATGGCGGCAGTATGACGTTTACAAACTCCTGGATATCCAGACCGTCGACGTTTCCGTCGTCGTTCATGTCGGCCAAGGTGATGTCGCACCCGGTGTATTCGCCGAGCAGCGCATCAGCGAAGGATGGAACATCCTCCGTATTGACCGCATGATTGCAGTTCGTGTCACCCTTTGCATACGGGCATGGATTGGGCGTACACGGCGTGTCGATGGTCCATGTCAGCCCGCCGGCGCTCATGCAGTCCGCTTCGCTGAGCTCCGCGCAGCCGCCGTCCGGCAGGCAGCAGGCGCCCGACGGCGGGGGGCAATCCGCGATGGTGAGCCGGAAGTCCAGGATCGCGTAGCCCTGCGGGTCGGGCCGCCGGTCAATCATGAGGAAGTATGTGCCGGGGGACAGAAGCACATTGTTGATCGTGGCCACGGTGCCCGTCGTGGTCGCCTGGGCAATGCACGAAAGTCCGGGCGGGCACACGCTGTCCAACACGACACCAATGGAGCGATCAATCGGCGTCGCCCCGGCGACGGTGATGTCGAGGCAATGGGCGCTGGACAGCGTGATCTGGTACACGATGTCATCGCCGTTATCGTAGACACCCAGGCACGTGTTGGAATAATCCTCCTTCTTGTCCGCCGTCGTATTCACGTCATTGAAAGGTATGGCGGTGATGAAGAGCGGGAACTCGCAGTCCTGCCCATCCGGATCGACCTCCGGAGCGCAGGGCGGATCGAGATCGGCGCATGCGACGCCGGCGGTCCAGACCTCGCCAGGCCCTTGGCAGTTGATCGCGAGCACATTGTCGGTGCAGATCTGAGTCGCGGTGTTGCAGCAGGCGCCGGTCGGCGCGCCGCCGCAAGCCGTGATGGTGAGGGTGAAATCCAGCTTGTTATCCGCCTGCGGCCAGCGGTCAATCATGAGGTAATATACGCCCGGCGTCAGCGTCACATTCGTGATGGTCGCGACGCTGCCCTGGCTCGTCCCGCGCGCCAGGCAGACCGGGCCCGGCGGGCACGCCCCATCCAGCGCCACGCCGATCCAGTTGTCGTTCGGCGTCGCGCCGACCACCGAGATGTCGACGCACTGTGTCTGGGCGATCACCAGCTGGTAGATGATATCCAGACCGTTATCGTAATCTCCAAGGCAAGTATTGGTGTAGTCGTTGAGCTTGTCGAGCGTCGTGTTGGACTGGACGAAGGGCAGCGCGGTGATGGGAATCGGATTCGCGCAATCGGCGCCGGCAGGGGGTGTCACGGGCGTGCAGGGCGGATCAAGCTGGTTGCACGCCATTCCGACGGTCCACTGCATGTTGGGCCCCTGGCAGTTGGCCTGCGTGACGTTGTCCGTGCAGGTCTGCGCGCTGGCGTCGCAGCAGGCGCCGGTCGGCTCGCCGCACACGAAGCTTTGCCCTCGGATGAACACGTTGGAGTCGAGAACCTGGTCGCCCGCGTCGGCGATGGCGAGCTTGATGTGATTGACCCCTGGGCTCAGCGTGCCCGTCGCGGTCAGGACGACAAGCAGTCCATCCATCTGGATGTCGCGCACTCCGGTACACGGGAAAGTGCCGGGCGGGATGTCACTGCAATCGTTGTTGATGAATAGATGGCAGAAGCTGCCAAGGGGCGGATTGTACGGGTAGCCACAATTCACGTTGTTGATGCTGACCGGCGTACCCGCGCTGCCGGGAACCAGGGCGATGTTGACGCCGTTGAGGAAGAACCCGAATACGTCATTGAACGGCGAGTTCACCCATTCGTTGTATTCCTCCGACGTGAAGACGTACTGGAACTGGATGATCTGCGTCCCCGTACATTGAAAATCAAACTCCAGGACGACCGCGTCGTAGGTCGTGTACCCGGGGATCAGGGCGCCGAGGTCGGGGTCGCCCACGCCCGCGTTGACGCCGCTGATGTCATCCTGCGTGTTCGGCCCGGCGACAAAGGAGATGTCGCCGCTGCTCAGGATGATGCCGCTCTCAAACCCGATGATGCCAGTGCCGCCGCCGAAAACGCCGGCCGCTGTGTTCGCGCCGGTGAAAGTCACGTTGGACACGGTCACGCCCGGTCCGAGCAGCGCCGTGACGAGTCCCGCCGGCGTCAGTCCGGAATTGAGATCCTGCGTGAGGAGCGCCCTCGGCTGCGCGTTTGTCGGCTGAATCCGGTTGTTTCCGCCGGGTTCGATCCTGGGACGCTGAGGCGGCTGCGACGCTGCGGGCCCCGCGAGTGCGAGTACGCACAGGATCGCGGTCGACAGCGATCCCATGGGATGGTGAATCGGTCCTCGATCTTGGTCTCGGCGCAAGTCATCCGTTGCGCGATTCAATGAACGTCCGGCGGACATGAGTCCCTCGCAATCACCGATCGCCTGGACAGGCATCGCTCGTGGAGCAGGTGTCAAACCTGCATCCTTGGATGCATCGCGACGGCCCCGCGAGAGCCCGTGCGCGAAAGGCGCGCCCAGTCTAGCCCGGGCTGACCCGGGCCGGGATGTATCTATTTGGGTACCACGGTGGTCAGCCGGACCGCCGTCGCGGGCGCGCGGTTTCTCGGCGCGTGGGGCGGCCGGACATCGCGCGGGGCGATGATGAGACAAACGTCGGGCAGGCGGAGGTCGCATGCCAGAGATTGAGAATCAGTTCAGCTTTGTCGGACGTGTTGGTCTTCCGGTGGAGGTTGCGCAGATGGCGCCGGACGGCGGAGGCCGAGATACCGAGGGCGGACGCGATCACTTCGTTCTTCAGACCGCTGCAACAGAGCGTCAGGACATCGGACTCGCGCCGGGTCAGCTTTCGACATCGGGCCAGCGTTGCGATGGCTTCGTGTGCCAGCGGCGGCAGTCCAGCCTCCGGCGCGGGCCGCGCTATTGGTTGGCGACATTCGTTCGCCTGGTAGGGACATTCCGCGCAGACCGCGCGGAAGAGGTCGCGGGCGTATCGGGCAGGCGGGGGCGAGCTCGCCGTCGGCGCCCCGCGTCGGAAACCTGAACGTGGCATGGGAAAAGGCCGCCGTCGGAGAAAGAACCGGAGAGGGGGGGATTCGAACCCCCGGTACACCTTTTGGGCGTACAACGGTTTAGCAAACCGTCGCTTTAAGCCACTCAGCCACCTCTCCACGTTCCGATGGGTGTCGGCCGGGCGCGTCGGCACGGCCGCCAGCCGAGCTGGCGGCGCTCCTTGGGCCGCCTCCTTCGGATGCCGTGGCATCTTAAGCCCGCTGAGCGCGCCGCGGCAAGGGCGCTCCTTCAGCCGGAGCGGCGTCGTCCGTGGGCCGCGAATCGCTGCATCCGGAATCGCGGAGCGTCGCACTTGCCGCCACCGGCTCGGTGCGGTACGTCCTCGCTCGTGTCCGAGTCGCCGCTGATGCCGGCCGCGCGTTCCCGGATGCGAGTGCTGAGCCGGCGCCGTCCGAGGCGTTGCCTTGCCGCCCGGCTCGGCCGCGATCCTCGGAGTCCCTGCGATGGAGGAGCGGACCATGCCGATCTCGCCCTTGGCCGGCCACCCCGCGCCGGGCAACCTGTTGTGTGACCTCGCCCGGCTTGAACGAGCGTACTTCGATTGCAAGCCCGATCTCGGCAACCCGAATCAGCTTGTCGCTTTCGGCACGAGCGGGCATCGAGGCTCGTCGCTGACGGGGACGTTCATGGAATCGCACATTCTGGCCATCACGCAGGCCATCTGCGACTATCGCCGCGCCCAGGGCCTCGAGGGCCCGGTGCTCGTCGGCAAGGACACCCACGCGCTCTCCGGGCCTGCGCAGCGGACTGCGCTCGAGGTGTTGGCCGCCAACGGTGTGACCGCGATGATCCAGCGCGGCGACGGCCCGACGCCGACGCCGGTGATCTCGCACGCGATTCTCACGCATAACCGGGGACGATCTCGTTTTCTGGCGGACGGCATCATCATCACGCCCTCTCACAACCCGCCCGAGGACGGCGGCTTCAAGTACAACCCGACGCACGGCGGACCGGCCGACACCGACGGGACCCGCTGGATTCAGGATCGCGCCAACGAGTTGCTGAAGGCCGGGAACGCGGCCGTGAAGCGCGTGCCGTACGAGCGTGCCCGCGCGGCCGAGACGACCCGAGAGGTCGACTTCGTCATGCCCTACGTGCGCGACCTGCGACACGTGGTCGACATGGACGCGATTTGCTCGGCCGGACTGCGGATGGGCGTCGATCCGCTCGGCGGGGCGGCGCTCGGCTACTGGGGTCCGATCAACGAAGAATATGGGCTCGACATCGAGGTCGTGAACCCGCGGTTGGACGCGACCTTCTCGTTCATGCGAGTGGACCACGACGGCCGCATCCGCATGGACCCCTCCAGTGCGTACGCGATGGCCGGACTGGTGGACATGAAGGATCGCTTTCGCGTGGCCTTCGCCAACGACCCGGACGCCGATCGGCACGGCATCGTCGCGCCGTCGGACGGGCTGATGAACCCGAATCACTACTTGGCCGTGGCAATTCGCTACCTGCTGACGCACCGTCCGGGCTGGTCGGCGCGGGCCGCGGTCGGCAAGACGCTGGTCAGCAGCGGGCTGATCGATCGCGTGGTCGCTCGGCTGGGTCGACGACTGCTGGAGACGCCGGTGGGGTTCAAGTGGTTCGCACCGGGGCTGCATGACGGCTCCGTGTGCTTCGGCGGCGAGGAGAGCGCCGGCGCCAGCTTTGTGCGCTTCGACGGCAGCGCGTGGACGACCGATAAGGACGGGCCGATCATGAACCTTCTGGCGGCGGAGATCACCGCGAGCACCGGCAAGGACCCGGGCGAGCACTACCGCGAGTTGACCGCCGAGTTCGGCACGCCGCACTACGCCCGCGTCGATGCGCCGGCCACGCCGGAGCAGAAGGCGCGGCTGGCGCGGCTCAGTCCCGCCGACGTGAAGGCGACGGATCTGGCGGGCGAGCCGATCATCGCACGTCTGACGCGCGCCGCGGGCAACGACGCTCCCATCGGCGGGTTGAAGGTCGTCACCGAGAGCGGGTGGTTCGCCGCGCGGCCGTCGGGAACCGAGAACATCTCGAAGATCTACGCCGAAAGCTTCCGCGACGCCGCGCACCTGGCGGCCATCCTGGACGAAGCGCGGCGGATCGTCGGCTGAGTATCGTCGAGCTACGCGGGGCGAAGCGTCGAGCAGCCGCGCGGTCCCTTGACGGCTTCGAGCATGTCCATCGTCTGCGAGTAGACCAGCAGCCGGGCTCCGACGCGGGCGTAGCGCGCGAACAGGTCATGGCACAGGTCGATCTGGTCCGGCCAGGGGAAGACGTAGATGAGATCAAACTCCTCCACGCGTCGACCGAGCGCGGCGTATCCGTCGGGGCCGTCGAGCACGAGCGGGCCGAGCGAGTTGAGGCGCGCCAACAGGGTATTCGACTGCCGCGCGGCCGTCGGCAGGTAGTTTCCGACCGCGAACGTCGCGCCGCTGTCGATCGACGCGGCCAGTTGACGGGCGGTCTCGACCAGAAGGGCGTCGATTTCGATTCCAAAGGCTTGGTAGCCGAGCTGGTTCGCGATGATGGTGATCGTACCCAGCCCGCTTCCCCACTCCAGGAAGCTCAGTCCGCGCCCGGCATGCTTGCGCAGCTCCGCGAAGACGGACATCACGTCCGCCGAGGCATACGGGCGATCGTCGCCTTGGTAAGCGGAGGGTAGCGCGGACCGGGCGGTTTCCGCGGCCGCCAGCATTCGCACGATGGAATCGCTCAGTCGCGTCATTCGCGGACCTGATCCCGGATTGGGGCGAAAGCCGCGACGGAGGAATTCGTTTTCCTGGTAGTCAGAGTGAGCCGCATGTTCAGCCTGCGACCTGTCAGAGCGACATAAGAGGATATGGCGTCGGATGATCGTTGCAAGGAACGGCTCAATCGCCCTTTCCTTTGCGGTCCGGGACTCGGCCATCCTATAATGCCCTCAACATCGGGGCAAAGAGTCAAGCATCCGCCAGGTGGCGAAAGCCGGAGGGGTCCGCATGTCGCGTAGGATCGTGCCGAGGCTATGCCGCGCATTCGCGCCGGTCGTGCTCTGCGCGCTGCTGGCGTTCTGTTCGGCGGCGTGGGCCTCCCCCGGCCCTGCTGACCCTGGGGCGGAGAAGCGTGTCGAGTCGGAATTGATTAACGCCGCGCCTTCGGCCCGTCTGGAGTCCAGCGCCGAGCCTGAACCCGCGGATGCGGACGAACGCGCGCCACACGAAGAGGAGTCCGACACCGGCGAGCGCGATCCTTCGGACGACGAAGAGACTTCGCGCCGGAAGGATCGGTCCCCGGACGCCGAGAAGAGAAAGGACCGCGACAAGGGCGAATCGAAGCAAGCTTCGGGCGGCCGAAAGAAGAAAAACGCCCCGGACAGAGAGAGCGCGGCCAAGAGCGACGAGCGCGCCGAGTCGGGCAAGTCCGACGCGGCCGAGCCGACGACCGCCGACGCCACGACGACAGCGCCCGCCAAGGGCCCGACGCCTCAGGTCGAGCTGTTCGTGCCTTCGATCGCGCGGCTGGCGGAGGCGGCGTCGCGTTCACATGCCGGCGCGATCTACCGGGGCGTGGCCGGCGCGATCGAGAAGCCGCGCGGAGACGACCCGGAGGGATTCGACATCAACGCCGGCCTGCGGCTGCTCGAGGAGATCGCCGGGTGGCCGGACACCAGTCTGGCGGCGGCCGTGTTCACCGCCGATGCCGACGGCCGACCGCGATGGGTGGTGCGCACGGACTGGCCGCTTCAGAAGACGGTGGACCGGTTGCAGGCTCTGCTCGACCGCGACGAAGCGCGGCGCGTGCTGAAGGGGCTCGAATTGCGCCGCAGCGGCGAGGCGTACCTGCTCGAGCTGTCTGAGACCCGCCTCGCGACCTTGATGGCCGTCGAGGGCGGGACGCTGATCGCATCGGCCGCGAGTGTTGAGTTGCCGGCCAAGCTGTATGGTCGCCGCGCCGGACGATCCGGGGCCTCGGGTCGAACGCTGGTGTCCTGCCGCTTGAATCTGGCGGCGGACGATGATGCCCAGTCGTCGCCGCTGGCGAGCGCGATGGCGGGCGTGCGCGATGTTCGGTACCAGGCCTCGCTTGACGATGACCGCCGGTGGAATGAGCGGCTGTCGGTCGGGTGGAACCCGCTGATCGGCCTGTCGATCAAGACGGTGGTCAAGCGATGCACGCGCGTCTTCAGTGTGCCGAGCGAGTCGTTCGTGGTCGGTTCGATCCACCTCGATCTCGGCGGCGGCGTGCTCGACTCGCTGGCCGAGTTGCCGGCCGACACGACCGTGCGGCAGGCCCACGGCGAATTCGCGGTGGCGGTCGTGCCAGGCGCGGGATTTCTGCCCATCCCGGATGTGTATTTCCAGTTCGTGCTTAAGAATCGCCAGAAGGCCCTCGACGCCATCCGCGCGCACATCCGGCAGGACACGGAGACGCGCGAGGAGGACGATCTGCCGCCGCGATGGCGCGAGTTGGAGATCGGGGGCCGGCCGGCCTTCTGGATCGACTCGGCCGCGGACGGCCTCTACGGCCTGTCGCTGATCGCCGTCCGCACGGTCGTCTTCTTCGAGTCCATCAAGGTCGATGACGACAAGACCGAGGACCGACTGGTCATCGCCAAGACCACGCACTTCGCCGAGGACGCGGTGCGGCGCTGGCAGAAGCTCACCGCCGGCAAGACGCTTCGCATGCCCGACTCGAAGGAGGCCCACTGGCAGGGACGCATTCGCTGGAAGGAAGTTTACAAGCTGGTCGAGCCGTGGCTGGGGCTGATCACGGCGTTCGGCGAGGACACGCAGCCGCTGCCGTCGGCGGCGAGCCTCGGCGACGCGTTGTGCGACTCGGTCATCGATGCCCGGATCGAGGCCGGTCAACTGCGGGTCATGCACGTGGGGCCGGTGCCGTTCGGCGCCGTGTTCGTGCCGGTCGCGATCGCGCAGGCCTTCTCGCACGAGGCCAGCCCGTCGTCGGAGGCGCAGCGCGAGGCCCTGGCGGCTCGCAACCTGCGCGTGCTCTATCATCATGCCGAGTTGTTCAAGAAGGACTACGGTCGCTGGCCGGCCACGGTGGCGGAGCTCGACGGATACGTCGACTTCGACTCGCACCCGGAGCTCCTGCGATTGCCGGCAGCGAAGCGCGGCTTCATCGCCGGGCTGGCATCGGTCGTGACCGGGGCAAAGGACGCGGACGACTCGCGCGAGGGGGTGGACGACCGCCTGTACGAAGTCGAGTGGTCGCCGGGTTCCTGGCGACTGAAGCTGCGCTCCGGCGAGTTGCTCAACCACGAGACGATGTACATCGACGAGTCCGGCGAGATCGGCCGCGTTCCGAAGCCGGATTCGAAAGAAAAGAAGGTCGCGAGCCGCTGAGCGAGGAGCCCCCGGTCAGGCGGCGATGTTGAGCCCCCGGGGAGCCGCGGCGAGTGCAAGGGTCCGCCGACCAGGTGCTGGTCAGGCGGTTGAGTGCAGAGGTGTCCGGGCCGTTGCAGGCGGCGGCTGACGTGATCGGGTCTGGTTCCCGAGAAGGAGTGTGTCTCATGTTGCGTCGATGGCTGGTCGTGGTGATGGCCTTGTCGCTCCTGCCCGCGGTCGCGTTTGCCGAGGACGACGAAGACGACGCCGGTAGCGCACCGTCGGATCGGACGGAACAGAAGCAGCCCGACAAGTCCAAGGACAAGAAGCAGGACGAGAAGTCCAAAGACGACGACGACAAGAAGGCCAAGTCGAAGGACGGCGAAGCCGCCAAGGCCGAAGTTGAGCGGTTAAAGGCGAGCCCGATCAAGAAGTTGATCGAGCTGAAGCTCGACCCGTTCGTCGTGCCGTCGCGCGGGCTCAACATCCCGTCGTTCGGGCGGGTGCGCGAGGTGCGCGACATCCTCGAGCGCTTCGAGCGCTGGGCCAAGGACGACGAGGTCGGGGCGCTGCTGCTCAATCTCGATGGATTGATGCTGTCGATCCCGGACATCGAGGAGATTCGAGCCGCCCTGGTGGAGTTCAAGAAGGACGGCAAGAAGGTGATGGCGTACCTGAACAACGGCGAGCCCAACGGCTACCTGCTGGCGTGCGTCGCCGATGAGATCGCGTTGGCGCCGACCGGCGACCTCGCCATTCCCGGCCTCGGGCGCATCTTTCCCTACATGCGTGGGTACTACCAGATGCTCGGCATCGAGTACGACGTGATCACGGCCGGGCGATTCAAGTACCCCGGTTTCATGAATTCGCGCGAGCCCAATGACGCCTTTAAGCTCGAGTTCGAGGAGATCCTCGACAGTTGGTTCGGCGACTACGTCAAGATGATCGCCGACGGCCGCAAGCTTGATCCGCAGAAGGTCCGGAACGCCATCGACGTGGCGCTGATGACGGCCGAGGACGCCAAGGGCCGCGGACTGGTCGACCACATCGCCTACTACGACGAGTATCGTGATCGGCTGTTGCGTCGGCTGAAGTTCCGCAAGTCGGACGGCGAGACCGATTTCAGCAGCATCACGTCCCTGCAGGACATCGCCAACGTGATCAACAAGCGGTTCCGCGAGGCCCAGGAGAGCTACAAGGCGGTCGGCCCAAAGATCGCCATCCTGCATGCCCGCGGTCCGATCGTGGACTTCGATCTGGGCGGTTCGCTCTCGTCGCAGCTCATCATGCGAGAGCCGTTCGTTCGCACGATCGAGGAGATCCGCAAGAACAAGACCATCAAGGCCGTTGTGCTGCGCATCGACAGTCCGGGCGGCTCGGGCTACGCGTCGGACGTCATCTGGCGGAAACTCCGCGAGCTTGACGAGGAGAAGCCCATCATCGTCAGCATGGGATCGGTCGCGGGGTCGGGCGGGTACTACATCGCCTGTCCCGGCCGGCTGATCTTCGCCGAGCCGACGACCATCACCGGGTCGATCGGCGTGCTGGCGATCCTGGCGAACCAGGCGTCGATGCTGAACCGCATGGACGTGAACATCGCCGAGATGCAGCGCGGCAAGCGGGCGCTGTTCGGCGTCGGCGTGCGGGACATGCATCCGGACGATCGCGCGTTCTTGCAGAAGTTCATTCTCGACTTCTACGAGATCTTCCTCGACCGCGTGTCGGTCGCCCGCAAGATGCCCAAAGACGAGGTCCGCAAGGTGGCCGAGGGGCGCATCTACACCGGCCGGCAGGCGCTGAAGATCGGCCTCGTCGATCGGCTGGGCGGCTTGAAGGACGCGATCGCCGCGGCGCGCGAACTGGCGTCGATCCCGTCGAGCGCCGAGATCCGGCTCGTACACTACCCGCGGCCGAGCGGACTGGGAGAGCTGTTCGGCGACCTGCTGGGCGGCGTCTCGACGCCGGTTCAGGCGATGACCGTGTTCAATACGCCGATCCCGTCGCTTTCGTTCGACATGCAGCTTCGCATCTTCGCCCATCGGCCGCAGCCGCTCTGCTGGCTGCCGTTGCCCGATGCGCGCGAGCTGATGATGCCGACCGGGCCGCGCGAGACGCTGGCCGAGATGCTGGGCCTGCCGCCGATGCGGCCGGCGCTGCTGCCGATGTTGCGGCCGTAACGCCGCGGAGCCCCGTGGAGCGTTGAGAAAAGCAAGCGGGCGTGAGCGACGTGCTCACGCCCGCTTCATTGTCGGGATCGGTCCGGCGGACGGTCAGCCGCCGCCGGGAAGCTCGAAGATCGACTGGGTCCGCAGGATGCGCCACTCGCCCGGGAAGGCGTGGTAGGCGTGCACGTGCAGCTCACGGTCACGCGTCTCATAGTCGAGGAACGAGAACGGCTCCAGCCCGTTGGTCGCCCACTGCTTGTAGCCGACGAACATGCCTTTCTTCTTGGCGTAGCGCGTCAGGTCGCGATAGGTGGTGCGGAAGATGTGCTCCGTCATCTCCTCGACCTGGCTGCTGAAGATATACTTGATGCCATCGTCGAAGCGGTGCGTGAAGTCGCGCTCGCCCCGGAACTTGAACTGCGTCACGAGGTTTCGATCGGTCAGCAGGTCGCTGGCCGCGCCCGTCAGTTCGGTGACGATCGACGGTCCGGACTGGAAGCTGACCAGATGACTCATCCCCACGATCCAGAGGTCGGCATGGTAGTTGACCGTGTCGACGTGCTGGTCGAGGTAGATCCGGAAGAGCTCCGGGTGCAACGCCCGCTTATACAGGTAAAAGTTGAGGTCGCTGCTCTGCTGCCTGGTGACGCCGAGTTCCAACGGGGAAGACCTCGATTCGGGTTTTGTGTCTTTCTTACGCACGCTGTGTGCCATTATAATGAGCGATGCCGGGGTCCGGCAACGAAATTGTCGAAACGGCCCGCCTCAGATTTTGTTAAGATCATGCAAACAATAGAGTTGCCGATCTGTCGCCCGGCTGGCGTCGCCCCGATCATCGGCCGAACGGCGGTTCCCCAGATCGACGTATCTGCATGTATCGAATGACGTTGCGTGCCAAGCGCGGCGCGCTGGACGGGGGCGGCACAGGCTCGTTGCCGTCTGCGACGTCGCGAACTTAGAATGCAGACGGATGCTCTTCCAGCCACCTCTGCCACCGCGCTACGCGAAACTTGCGGACGCCGAGCTCGACGCCGCCATCCGTGCCCGCAAGGCGGAGCTGGGGCGGCGCCTTGTCATCCTCGGACATCATTACCAGCAGGACGACGTCATCCAGCACGCCGACTTCACCGGCGATAGTCTCAAGCTTTCGCAGTTGGCGGCCGCGCAGAAGGATGCCGACTTTGTCGTCTTCTGTGGCGTCCATTTCATGGCCGAGTCGGCCGACATCCTGACCGCAGACCACGTCGCCGTCATTCTGCCGGACCTCGCGGCCGGATGCAGCATGGCCGACATGGCCCAGATCGAGCAGGTCGAGGAGGCGTGGGAGCAGCTTGAGCCGCTGACCGGGGGCGATCTGGTTCCGATCACGTATGTGAACTCGTCGGCGGCGGTCAAGGCCTTCGTCGGCGGGCATGGGGGCGCCTGCTGCACGTCGTCGAACGCCCGAACGGTCCTGGAGTGGGCACTGGATGGCGCGCGGCCGGGTGATCCGATCCGTCGCCGTATCGTATTCCTGCCGGACCAGCACCTTGGGCGGAACACCGCGTACCACATGGGGTTTCCCCTCGATTCAATGGTCGTGTGGGACCCGCGCGAGGATTGCGGCGGACTGTCGGAGCAGGCAGTTCGCGACGCGCGGTTCATTCTCTGGAAGGGCCATTGCAGCGTGCACCAGCTCTTCACGGCGGCGCAGGTGGATGCCGTTCGTGCGGCCGATCCGGGCGTGAGGGTGATCGTTCACCCCGAATGCGACTGGAGCGTCGTTCAGAAAGCCGACCTGGTCGGGAGCACCGAGTACATCATTCAGACCTTGGAGGCATCGCCGGCCGGCGCGTCGTGGGCGGTCGGCACGGAAGTACACCTGGTGCACCGGCTGGCTGACCGGCTGCGGGGTCGTGCCCGGGTGCGGTTGTTGGCGGGCATTCAGTGTCTGTGCACGACGATGTATCGCATCGACCGCAAGCACCTGCTGTGGGTGCTCGACAGCCTGGCCGAGGGCCGGGTCGTCAACCAGATTCGCGTCGATCCCGAAACTCGGGCGCTGGCGCGCATCGCGCTGGACCGGATGCTCGCGCTCAAGGCCGCGCCGCTGGCGGCGCCGTCCTGCGTCGACTAGGCATCCGGCGCGGCGAGCAGCGCCGACGTCAGGCCGTCCCGGCGAGCAACCCGAAGTACGCGGTCGTGGTCCGCATTCCCGCCTCGAAATCGCGGACGTGCAGAAACTCGTTGGGCGAGTGCGCATTGCAGGTCGGCAGACAGTAACCGAGCATGATGCTGTCGGCGCCGAGCACGCGCTTGAACATCGGCAGGATCGGCAGCGAGCCGCCGCTGCGGATCATGACCGGGTCGCGCCCGAAGCCGGCGGCGACCGCCGCCTTGGCGGCGCGCATCGCGGGCGATGCCGGGTCGCTGACGTACGGATCACACGAGGCGTGCGTCAGAATCTCGCAGCGTACGCCGCGCGGGCAGCGCTGGCGAAGGGTCTCAATCGCCAATCGCTCGACGTCGGCGGCGCGCTGCTCCGGAACGAGTCGCATCGAGATCTTCGCGCCGGCCTTCGATGCGATGATGGTGCTCGATCCCGCGCCCATGTAGCCGCCGTAGATGCCGTTCACGTCGAGCGTCGGCCGGGCCCATTGCCGCTCGAGCGTCGAGAAGCCCTCCTCTCCGGCTTCGGTCGGACTTCCAGTTTCCGCGAGAAACGCGTCGCGCGACCAAGGCAGGGCGGCGAGGGTGCGGGCCTCGTCCGGTGAGAGCGGTGCGACGCGATCGTAGAATCCGGGCAGATTCACCCGGCCGTCGGCGGTGTGCAGCGTGGCGATGAGCGCGGCCAGCTCGTTGATGGGGTTGGCGATCTGTCCGCCGTACACACCGCTGTGGAGATCCTTTGACGGGCCGGTGAGCAGGACTTCGAGGTACACCAGTCCGCGCGTGCCGGTCGTGATGGCCGGCATCCCCTCGCCGTACTGCGACGTATCGTGAATCAGCACGTGGTCGCACGCCAGTCGATCGGCCAGGCGCTGGACGAGCGGCGCGAGGTTCGGGGAGCCGATCTCCTCCTCGCCCTCGATCAGCATTTTGAGATTGATGGGCAGGTCGCCGGCCGTCTTGATCCACGCCTCGGCCGCCGCCAGCGCGCACAACATCTGCCCCTTGTCGTCAGCGGCGCCGCGCGCGATGACGCGGCCGTCGCGCTCGATCGGCTCGAACGGCCCGGTATGCCACAGCTTGAGGTCGCCGCTCGGCTGCACGTCGTGATGTCCGTAGAAAAGCACCGTGGGACGGCCGGGCCGCTGCGGACCCTCCGCGAGCACGGCCGGGTGGCCGTCGGTGTCGACGATCTCGGCGGACAAGCCGATCCGCCGGCAGCGCTCCGCGACCCACTCGGCAGCTCGACGCACGTCCGCGGCATGCGCCGGCTGGGCCGAGATGCTGGCGATTCGGAGCAGGTCGAACAGTTCGGTCCGCCACCGCTGGGCGGAATCCTGAACGAATCGCATCGGTTCCTGGATTGCGACGGCCGAGTCGGACATGAATCGGGCTCCCCTGGACGCCACACGAACGGCGTTTGGGGCAGTGTCGAAGACGGGCGCGGGAATGGCAAGGCGCGAGCGAACGGCCTTGGCAGCACAGAAAACGGCGTTTGAATAAGTCAGAGCCGCGTCGCCGCTCGTCGCAGTGCTGAGATCGCATTCGACGCGTGCGTCTGGAGGGAGCATGAGTTCCTCCGTCATCATGCAAATTTTTTTTGGACGCAGCCGCCCAAGGCCTTGCCCGCTTGCCGACCCTGCCGCTCGGGTTGGGTTGCCGCGGCAGCATTGCGCGGGGCGAAATCATGAGCAAACGACGCAAGAACTCGTCTTCGGTCGAGGGATTTTCCTCGGATGGCGCGCTGCACTCCGGCTGCTATCAGTTCCGATAGCTTGGCGTCGCTGGAAGTGCCGGACGCGCGGACCGGCTCGTCGCCCGACGCAGCGGAAGTGTGCAGAGTGAAGTACATCAGACAGGCCTGAGCTTGCATCCGGGGTTGTCGTCCCCCGCCCGCGCGAATGCAAGACGGCCACAGATTCCCGCAAGGGAAGGAGACACGGACGTCATGGTCAACACCCTCCCGAACCCGCAGACAACCTGGAACCCCGGTGTGACCGGCACAGGTCTCAATGGTCACACCACGCGCCTGGCCGACATCTTCGGCGCGGCCGGCGCGACCCAGTTGCCGTTCGGCACGATGCCGGCCGGCTTCGTCACGCCGATGTTCGGCTTCGCGCAGGATCCGGTCACGGCCGCGCTGACGGGCATGCAGAATCCGTTCGTCGCCGCGCAGACCGGCCTGATCCCGGGCGGCATCTACAACGCCTTCCAGCCGCAGCCGTTCAACCCCGTGGCGACCGTGAATCCGTTCGCCGCCTTCAACCCACTGCTTCAGCAGACGCCGTTCGGCGCGTTCGCGAACCCGTTCGTGTCGCAGTTCGGCGGATTCCCGACGGGCTTCAACACGCTGACACCGTATGCGACCACGCCGTTCGTTTCGCCGCTGAACGCCGTCAGCCCGCTGACGACGTTGAACCCGCTGACGACCGGGCTGAACCCGATCGCCGGCCAGCCGATCTGCCAGACCGGCCTGAACACCGCGGTGACCGGCTACAACCCGATCACCGGCGTGAACCCGCTGAACACGATCAGCCCGATCGGCACGTTGAACCCGCTGAACGCCGTCTATCAGACCGCCACGACCAGCCCGGCGTACGCCGCGGCGCTGACGCAGGTCCCCGGAATCAACCAGATCAATCCCTGGGTGTCGGGCATCGTCAACAACGGCATCGGGCAGACTCATCCGCTCCAGGCGCAGCTCATCGCCCAGCAGTACCAGCAGAACCTGCTGGTGAGCCAGGCGCTGCAAAACGCCTACGCCGCCCAGGCGATCAACGCCGCCCGGCTGAGCGCTCTCCACAACAACTGCGGCACCACCGTGGACCCGATCACCGGCACGATCGTTCCGGTCGTGAACACGTTTCCGTTCACCAGCTGGAACACCGGCTCCTTTCCGGTGGGCGCCGTCAGCCCCTTTCCCGTTGACATCTTCAACACCCGGAGCTTCGTCCCCGGATGGAACCTCGGCGGGTTCAACCCGCTCCAGGCCTACCACACGATCCCGTACGCCGGCGTCAACCCGTTCACGTTCGGGTCGCAGCGCACCATCACGCAGCCGATCGGCTGGACGCAGTTCAACCCGCTCAACTGGGCGACGTACGCCACGAACCCGTTCGCGGCGACGACGCTGAACTGCGGCACGACACCGGCCATCTGGAACTACAACACCATCGCGCGGACGCCGTTCGTGAACCCGGTCGGCTTTGGGATGACGACGCCCGTCATCGCCTGACGGTGAGGGTCGCCCGCGACATTCCGCGGTTTTCGGGGGCTGGCAACCCTGTTCGACTGCTAGCGTCGAACGGGGTTGTCCGGCCCGTTTTCAAGCTTTGCCAGCCAACTCCGAGAGGAGTCATTTCCGAAAGGACGCCCCCATGAACTTCATCCGACAGCGGTTGATCACGCTGCGCACCAGGGCCCGCGAGATGCAGACAGACATGCGTCGCTGGGCCCTGTTCGCTTCCACTGTGTCCAATGAGATGCGAAACGACCTCGTCGCCCGGCTGACGCCGGCGGAGCGCGACGCGTTCGAGCACACCAGCGACGTCGCCCGCGCCCGACTGCGGCCGGTGGCGACGCCGATCGAGACGCTCCGCAAGTGGGTCGATTTCCTGCTGGAGCGTGTCGGCGAGCAGTTCGACCGCGCTCGCGCCCTGCTCGACCAGGGTCGCAACCACGAGTGCCTCGCGGTGCTGGCCGACATCGAGCAGCGCATGATCCAGCCCAATCGGGACACGCTGGCGTTCATCGGCCGCTCGCTGCGGCAGCGCACCAGCCAGGAGGATTTCCAGAAGATCGTCGCGCTCGACGCGATCATCCGCGACCTGTACCTGCCGACGGCGAAGATCGCGCACCAGCGCGGCCTGATTCCGAAGGAGGCCCTGTCGCGCACGCCGCTGGCTTACCTGACGGATGCGACCGACGGCGCCTTCACGTGGCGGCAGCACGCCCAGGCGGCCGCCGTCGGCGGGCGGATGATTCCCATCACCTTGCTGGGCGTACCGCGCGAGCACATGGGCGACCCGTGGAACCTGGTGGCCATCGCCCACGAGGTCGGGATTCAGCTCTACCAGGACTTGCAGCTCGGCTACGAGTTCTCCGACAAGCTGCTGCGCGAGAGCGTGAACGCCAATGTCTCGCCGCAGACCGCGCCGGTCTGGGCCCGCTGGCACGAGACGCTCTTCGCGGACGTGTTCGGCGTGCTGCGCATGGGACCGGCCTACGTCAGCGGGATGATCGAGCGGATGGGCATCGATCCGCGCGTGGCGGTGGCGTTTTCGCCCGAGTCGCCGGTTCCGCCGGTCTACATCCGCTGGCACGTCATGCTCCAGACGCTGCACCTGATCGGCTACGCCGAGGAGGCGCGTCGGCACTTCGGCCAGATTCACATGCTGTGCGGCGACCCGGCACAACTGGCGCAGACGTTCGGGCAGGTCTGGATGCAACTGCTGAACGAGGCCCGCTCGATCGCCGGCCTGATCGCCTTCACGCCGACGCAGCGGCTGGGCGGCTTGCGCATCATCGACGCCGCGCCGCCGTTCCTCTCGACCGAGGCGCAGCAGGCCCAGAAGGTGCGCGACCTGCTGCTGGCCGGCGACGAGAGCTGCGTCCGCGACAACGAGTGTCGCTGGGCCGACAGCGGTCGCAACATCCCGGCGCACCTGGCGCTGTCCGGGCTGCGATGGGCCTACGAGACGACCGAGGACGTCGAGGCCTCGCGGAAGCTGTGGATTCGCTTCTGGTGCCTGATGCAGCTGCTGACCGAGGAAGTGCTGCCGTCGCGGGAGCGCGAGGATCGCGAGTTCGCTCCGACCGAGGCCGCCATCAAGACGCTGGCTCACCACGCCGTTCCGGCGATGGCCTGACGGCGACTCGACGGGCGCCGGCGACACCAGTCGGCCGTTGATTGATCGCTTCGGCGGGGGGCGGGTCGCGTTGGCGATCCGCCCCCGCCTGCGTTTGCGCGGATGCGGCCGGGCGACGGTTTCCCGGTCCGCGTCGTGGAAGCGCCGGCTGCCGCCCGATACACTCACTCCGTGTCCGTGCAACCCCAATCTCCGCCCGCGACGCGGCGTGCCGGTCTGCTGGCGCTGGTCATGCTCGCGATCGGCCTGCTGGTCGTGGTGTTCTACGTGCTCGTTTCCGAGCAGACCGCCGACGAGCTCGACGTCGAGATCACCCTGACCGAGCCGCCGGTGGACACGTCCCGGCCGCCGGCGTTCACGTTTCCGACCACGATGCGGACGTACGACACGTCACTCAACGCGTTCGTCGATCGCTTCGCGCGCGCCTGCCTGACGGGTCGCTACAGCGAGGTCCGAAAGCTCTTCACGCGGCGGATCGAGCCGCCGTCCGACAAGGCCTTCGTGACCATGTTCAACGCCGTCCGCAGCCTGCGGATCGAGTCGCTCGATCGGCTGCCTCCGCTCAAGTCGTTTGACGGCCCGGTCTATCGCCTGGTGGCCGAGTGCACGCTCCAGGACTTCGCCGTCAAGCACGGCCCGCCGACCCGCCGCGTGCAGGTCGGCATCATTCAGGAAAACGGCGATTGGGCGTTGACGCCGCTGCCGCGCGGCTCGGCCGAACAACTGGATGCCTTGCTGTCCGGCGCGACGCAGCCGGCCGCGTTCGACGACGACGACGCGCAGTAGCGTCGTCGGGCAAACCAGTCTTTCGACTTGCGGCACTCCAGTCGCCCGTGTCGTGACTCAGGAGTAGAGCACCCGGCCGACTTCCAGACGGCTGCCGCGGCCGTCAGCGACGGCAAACTTCGCTGGTTTTTCGGACTCCATCACGGCGCATCCGTACAACCCGTCCTTGCGTAGCGCGTAGAACGTCAGTGCGAACGTCGGGCGCCCGTTCGGGCCGCGCAGGCGCGGCTCGGCCTTGTCCGCGACGCGTCGAAGCTGCGCCAGGCACGCCTCGGCCGGCTCCATGCCGCGTCCCATCGCCTCGACGATGGCGTACGACGAGCAATTCTGGAGGTTGGCCTCGCCGCGACCGGTCGAGCCGGCGGCGCCGATGTCGTTGTCGACGTACAGCCCCGCGCCGATGATGGGAGAGTCGCCCACGCGGCCCGGCAGCTTGTTTGACAACCCGCTGGTCGTGGTCACACCGGCGAGATCTCCGGCGGCCGTGCGGACGAGCAGGTTGATGGTGCCGTGCGTCAGCGACTCGCGCCAGTCGAGCCGGGCGCGCGGTTGGTTCTCGTCGGGCGCGGAGTCAGCCGGCCGCGACGCCGGCGGAAGCCACGCGTCGTTGTCGGAGTGGCGCTCCTTCCAGTCGAGCCATTTGCGGCGCGCCTCGTCGGTCAGCAGGTTCTCCTCCTCGAAGCCGTGGGCCCTGGCGAAGCGCAGCGCGCCCTCGCCGACCAGCAGCACGTGATCGGTTCGCAGCATCACCAGTCGCGCCACCTTGGATGGGTTGCGGATGTTCCGCAGCGCCGCCACCGCTCCGGCCTTGTGCGTCGGCCCGTGCATGACCGAGGCGTCCAGCTCGACCACGCCGTCCTCGTTCGGCAGCCCGCCCAGCCCGACGCTGTGATCGGTCGGGTCGTCCTCGACGATGTTGACGCCGGCGATGGCGGCATCGAGCGGGTCGGCGCCGGCGTTCACCATTTCGAGCGCGCGGGCCACGGCGCGCAGCCCGTTGGCGCTGGCGATGGCCGCCGCGCCGCTGCCGCGTTGCTGACTCGCGAATGCCCATCGAGCGGCCGGCAGGCCGACTCCGGCGGCGGCCCCGGCTCCGGCCAGAATGAAGCGACGTCGACTCCAGGGTGACAACATGGCGACTCCCGTGAAATGCAGGGCTCGTGGGTGGAGAGCGGAGCCCGTGGTCAATCAAGCAGGTAAGCGTCGTACAGCGCGGTCGAGCAGACTGCAAATAAAATTGTGTCGCCGGCGCGCTCAAATGCAACAGCCTCGGGATTTCCCCCCATACCGGAGAAGCGTCGAACGCGGCTGATGTCGGCCGCGGAAGGCGTACGCACCCGCACCCGGGTCTCGGCAAGTGGTGATCTCGGATCGTAATTCACGACATGCAGCGCGGTGCGGCGGCCGTCGGGCGAACGCGTCAATTCGATCGCGGCCCCGCGGTCGAGTTGACCCTCGATCGAGAGCGGGCGTCCCAGCGCGGCGCGGATGGCCGCCGCCAGTTCGTCCGACTCGAGCGGCGTCGCCTTGCGGGCGCGCGAATGACGGCGGGTCGTCAGCCAGACCTCGATTTCGGGCAGCAGGCGCTCGATCGTCACCACGCGGCCGTCGCCGGCCGCGCGGACGAGCGAATCGGACGGCGGCCGACCGTCAGTGGCACGCCGCGGAGCGCTGTCGGCGATGTAGCCGGCAAGGTCGGATGCGGCGGTACGTCCGCTGTCGTCGAGCACCCGCGTTTTTCCGATGATCATCAAGCCGCCGCCGCGGACGACGTGAGCGCGCAGGTCGCCGGCCTGGTCCTCGGTTAGTTCCGGCACGCCGGCCACCACGACCGCCGAGTCCGGCGGGAGCGGCGGGAGACGTTCCTCGAAGACGAAGCTGAACGGCACACGATGCGTCACCATCGCGTGCGCCGCCTGCGATTGGGCCACCGTCACGTTGGGATCGACGGCCAGCCGCGCCCGGGGCGGCAGGAAGAACCTGACATCGGCCACCGGCTGCATCTCCGCATGGAGCTCGCGGCGGCGACGATAGTCCTGCACGGCGGAGACGATCTCGGTTTGGAGCGGGGCGCTGCGAGCGGCGTCGGCGCTCAGGCGACCGTCCATGAAATAGGCCATGACGCCGCCGCAGTCACCGCCGAAGGCCAGTTGCTGAGCGAGCGACATCTTCGTCAGCCGCATCGAAACAACGCGAGCGTCGCACGCCCGGGCGGTCTTCATTTCGACCACCTGATGCGTGATCTGGCCGCGGTCGCCGACGCCCGGCAAGCCGCGCAGCGCGGTCAGCCGCCCGGGCGCTAGCAGCGACGGCGGGTCGATGGCGGCGCCATCGGGCAGGCCGATCTGTCGCGCTGGATTGATGCTGTCAACCCCGATCAGCACGTCTCGGCCGCCACGCGCTTGTTCGAGCGCGGCCAGACCCAGCGCCAGCGCGGACACCCGGGCCGCAATCCACGCGGGCATCAGCGGCGATGCGATGTCGATCGGCGGGCCGTCGCGATCCAAGCGCTCCAACAGCTCCCGACGAACACGCTCGGAGAGGGAGCGATCGCCCTCGATGTGCGATCGCAGCCAGTCGCGGCCGGCCGGCTCGTAGCCCAGCGCTGCCCGCCAGTCCGGCAGAAAGACGGCATCGGCGCCCGCCTGCTCGACGGCCTCGCGGGCCAGGCGCTCCTGTCGCTCGCGAACGGCCGGCACGCCGAGGCTCGTGAACGATCGACCGGGAAAGCCAGCGGGCAGAGATTGGCCGCGGGCGTTGCGGATCAGCCACGTCTCGGGTCGAACGTCGCTGTTGGTCCACGCGCCGGGGTCGACCTGCCCGACCGGAAGCCAGACGCCACACCGCAGACCGAGCCGATGGCAGCGCTCAATCGTTTCGCGCGCGGTGCGACGCTCCCCCGCTTCGGCGTCGTCCGGCCCGTATCCGCCGTAGGGCACGAGCACGAGTGTGACACCGATGTCGCGCAGTGCTCGCAACGTCGCCTCGTCGCGCTCGACCTCGTATTCCCTCAACTCGACACGGGTCGGCTCGCGCGTGCGACCCTGTGTCGCCTGCCACGCGCGGTCGGCTGGAACCTGCTCGACCACCGCCAGCACCAGCCCCTCGCGCACCGACCAAGACGGGTCGGCGGGCACGAAGGCGGGCCGCGTGGCGGGATGGGTCGTTGCGGAGTCGGGCGCGTGCTGCCGCGACGTGTCGGCGGCCAGGGCGAGCGACGCGAGCAGGAACGGCGTAAGCATGTCCGATAGTCTCGGCGGGGGGCTGCCGCGGATCAATCGGCGGGGTTCTCCCCGGTTACCGATAATCGCGCATTCGAGCGGTTTCGATTGCACTGCGTACGGCCGCCGCCTACGCTAGAGCCTGCGAGAAGGCCGATTTCCGCGGGCCGCCTGGGTTCCGGCCGCGGGCGCTTCCGCCTAACGAGCCGAGTCCGCCGGTGTCTGACCCCATGGACGATGCCCAACGATCGACGGCCACCGCCGCCTCGCTGGAGCAGACCGAAGACGCCCGCTGGGTCGAGGCCGCGCTGGCCGGCGATCTGGCGGCGTTCGACCGGCTGATCGAACGGTATCAACGCCGGGCCGTGTCGGTTTCGTATCGGCTGCTGGGCAACATGGAGGACGCATCGGATGCCTGCCAGGATGCCTTCCTGCGAGCCTATCGCTCGCTCGATACGCTCGACGCCCCGGAGCGGTTCGGCGCATGGCTGATGCGAATCGTCTGCAACCTGTCGCTCAACTTCCGTCGCGGACGGCGAAAGTCGCTGTCGCTGGCGACGGAGGCGGACGACGAGGGCAGCCCCGCCGACACGTTGGCGGCCGACGAGGCCAGTCATCCGACGCCGCCCAGCATCGCGATGGGCGGCGAGCTGGAGTCCGCCATCTCGAAGGCGGTCGATGCCCTGCCGGAAAAGCAGCGGCTGGCGCTGATCATGTTCGCGCTCGAGGGCATGCCGCAGAAGGAAGTGGCCGAAGTGCTCGACATGAGCATCGAAGCGGTCAAGTGGAATGTGTTTCAGGCCCGAAAGACTTTGCGTGAGCGGCTTTCGGAGTTCATGGTCGAATGAGCCGGATGGACGACCATCTTGAGCAGCGCATCAGCGAGCTGGCCGCGGGCGAGTTGCCCGAGGCCGACGCGGCGATGCTGCGCGCCCGGATCGCGGGCGATCCCGCCTTGGCGCGACTGGCGGCGGCGTATGATCGCCTCGAGCGGTCGCTGCGCGGCTGGCGCGTCTTGCCGGCGGTCGACTGGACCGCGCAGGCCCGCCGTGTGCGCCACGCCGTCGAGGACGACCTCGCGCGGCTGATGTCGCAGTATCACGAGGGCCTGCTCGGCGAGTCCGAGATGCGCCGCGTGGGTCAGCGGTTCGCGGCCGACGCCACCGCCGCGCGCGTCTCGCGTGAGTTTCAGCACGCCTCCGACCTGCTCGAATCCTGGCGGGCGCTTCCGACGAACGTCGACTGGAGGGCGTTTCACGCGAGCGTCAGCGGCGAGGTGCGCCGCGATGTCGCGCGGTCGCGGCGGCGGCGCTGGATAGGCTGGGCGTCGGGATTGGCGTTGGCGGCCTGCATCGGCCTGCTGGCGATCCTGTCGCTGCGCGGCGGGCCGGGCGGCGCGCCGACCCGAGCGAATGAGGCGCCGCGGCTGGTCACGGTCGAGGTCGAGCGGCCGCGTGGGGACGGCCGGGTGGCGGTCACCTTCGACCCGACGCCGCCGCCGGGCTACGAGGCCATCCAGACCACGGGCCCGGCGCGAGGCGTGGCGATTCGCCCTGCCGGCGACCGATCGCCGCCCGACGACGCCCCAGGACTCTGATCACTCCATGGCGACAGCCGGCTGGCCGCGAATATCGACGTGGCCAAACGTTTGACCGTTTCCGAGTGTCGAGCAGGCTCCCGAAACTCAAGGTCGCCGGTTGATCAGCACGTTGACAAACGGCTGAATGTCACGACCGTCAACAACGCCGTCGCGCGTGAAATCAGACGCCAGTTCGACGTTTCGTTCCGCCGGCCCTCCCAAGAGAATGTTCACGAAAATCGCGACGTCATGTTCGTTGACCACGCCGTCGCCATTCAGGTCGCCAAGCAACTGGCACTCATCCGGGATGCCGTCGGTGTTCTGATCCTGGCTGTCTCCACCGGCGATGTCGCACTCGTCCGGAACCTGGTTGCCGTTGCAATCCTGGCTGGTGAAATCCGCGATGTCGTCCGCATCGGGGATTCCGTTGGCGTTGCAGTCGGCTCCCGGTATCAGCACGGTCAGGGCCGCGTTGTTGTTGTCCTCGTCCGATTCGGAGACGTCGTTGGCCTGGTCAACCACGGCGTGCACCTCGACGAATTCCCCTGGGGTCTGCCCCGAGGTCTCCCAGACGACCGCGAGTTCATGGACCGCCCCGGGGGCGATGTGGTCCACATCGACCACGGCGAGCACCGGCCCATCGGTGGAGTCCAGTCGCCAGGTCAGCTGGCACGGCCCGGACGTGCTCGCTCCGGCGTTGACGAGGCTCGCGATCAGAAGGACCGAATCCATGGATGCCGGCTCGCTTGACACGGCGTCCACGACGATGTCGGGCCGCACGGTGACGGTCGACCTGGTGTTATTGGATCGATCTCGATCATCGACTTGCAGTGCCGGATCGACCACGACGAACACATCGTGCACGTCGTCGTCCGCGGGAACGGTCCAATCGACCTGCACGAGCCGCGATGCGCCGGCGATCATCGTACCGGCTAGCGTCTCGAGCGCGATCAGGCTCCCGCCGACCTGCGGATCACCGTCGTAGAATCCGACCTGCGCGTCGACCACGGCGCGCTCGCCACGGTTTTCGACACGCGCACGGATGGTCGTCATCGATTCCGGCGCGGGGTCGGCCGGATCGAGTTCCAGAGCGCCGACCGCCAGGTCATCGCCCTGCTCGTGCATGAGCACGTAGAGATCGGTGCGCCCCAGGGTGGGAACGTCTTCCAGGTGGACCGGCTCACCGTCGATCTCAAAATCCCTGTCCTCGTAGAGTGTCTCAGTTTTCAGATAGGCGATGATCAGCTTGCCGCCGGCATGGGCCAGGGACAGCGAGGTTTCGACGTGATCGTCGGCAGTGAGCCGCCGTGGCAAAGACCAGACGTTCAGGGTCGAATCGTAAAACGCCGCCACGATGTCGAGGCCATCCGGCCCTTGCGAGGTGTAGGCGATGGCGGCGCCGCCCGGAATGCTGATTCCCTCGAGCGTCGGGGCCTCATTGGCGATCGTGTACTCGGCAAACAGCGCCTGCGGGTTCCATGCTCCCAGTGGGCTCCACGTCACCGTCCCCGCGGAGTTCCAGACGGCCAGCAGATCGCCGCCTGCGTCGATCAGGACGGGCAGGGTGTCCTCGACGGCATCGTTGGTCAGTCGGACGGCCGCTTGCCACGTCCCGCCGACCGTGCGGACGTAATGGAGTTCCCGATCCGACTCCGTTTCCGGGTCGCCGTCCTCGTCGACCGAAATGAGGACGTGGGCTTCTCCGGCTGCTGTTGCGGACGCGATATCGATGATCCCCTTGGCGTCGGTCCACAGCGTCTGAGGCGAGCTCCAGCTTGAGCCGGTCCAGTGCGAGACCATGAGCCGATCGCCGTTGAGCGCATCGCCGGGATACGCGTCGGCAGCGTTCTGCACCCAGACAACGGCCTGTTGGGCTCCGAAGGCAATCGGCCTGGGGTCGCGATCGAGAAGTGCATTGGCGGTCAGCAGCGCGGGCGCGCTCCATTGCTCGGCGTCATGATCGAACCGGGCGGCGGCGATTTCGAGGTGAGCGAATACATCTTCCGGACCGTCGGCGCCGGAGATGTCGCCCGAGACCTGTTGCCAGGATGCCACGTCGGTCTGGGCGTCGACGGCCGCGATCCGCGGCTCGAGGTCGCCGACGTTGTCATCCGCGATTCGCTCGAGCGTCCAAGGGCCACCACCGTCGGCTCGCAGCGACGCGATGTCCGTCGCCTGATGCCAGGGCTTGTTCGGATCGTGCAGGGCGTAGACGATGTGAATTCGTGATCCGTCGGCGATGATCGATGGGGCAGCGAGTTCCTCCACATTTTCCACGACTCGCTCTTCGTTCGTCGTGCCGCGGGCTCCGCCCGAGCTTCGGTCTCCTTGCTGCGGCGTGGCCGTGAGCGAGAGCTGATTGGGCTCTCCCCACATCAGCATGCTCGCCCCGATCGGCTGCCACTCGAGCTTGCCGTCTTGCGGAACCGACAACCCATCACCGAGCGCTAGACTGCCGCAGTTCGGGCCGAATCGCGTTCGCGCTTCGAGTTCGCGAGAAAGCTTGAAGAACCCTGCCTTGGCCTTGAGCTCCACCCAGGCGCGCAGCGTCAGGCACTGGAAGCTGACATCCGGGCATATTTCAAACGCCGGAGAGCCGGACCCTCCGACCGTGACACTGGCCTTGGCCGGTCCGAGTTTCATGGATGCGACGGCCTTTATTCCCACTGTTCCGGTGGCGAGGAGGGAATGCGAGCCAAGGAAGCAGTTGCCCCACTGGCCACCCGGGTATCTGCCCTCGAGTTCAAGCCCGCCGAGCGCTAACAGCGCGACCTTGAACGATTTCATGAGTCGCCCGAGGAGGGGCGTGTTCCGCATCAGGCTGACGGGCCCCGCGGCCGGTGGGAACACGGCGGGGATAATCTCCACGACCGGCATGCGCAATCCGGCCTCTCCGCTCAATCCCAGTTTCCAGGATGGTTGCAGGGCCGGATTACCACAGCCGTTCAATGTGACCTTCAGCGCCCCGTTCAGCTCGATCGAACTGTCGGCGATGACCTCGACCGGCACGCCGGGCGGTTCCCATTCGAGCCCGAAATCGCCCTTCGCCTTCGCCTTGCCGACGAAGACGCCCGCCAACGGACGGAAGTCAAGCCCCAGCGCCCCGGTGAACTTCGCCTCGAACTTGGGACCGCCCGCGCACGCCAATTCCCACGAGTAGGAGATGCCGCGCGCCAGGCGAAGCACCGGGTTGAGCCCGGGAACGACCGCCCAGTTTAGTGTCGAGAACCACGTTTGGATGATTCCGTGCGTCGGATTGAAATAGAGATTCTGGACGGCCGTCCGTTGGTGGTTCTCGCCGTTGGTGGCCACAATGCTCAGGCGGCTGCACGAGGTGATCGTGAGCGGGACGGGCACGATGACGGAGGCGTCGGCCTCGTCACAGCCGAGGTCCACCAGCGTCGCCGGGTGCGATTGCCCGTTCACGTTGAACGAGACGGAACCCGGCGAGCCATTCCACGCGACGGTGGCGTAGAAGTGCCAAGCTCCCGGATGACCGCCGATGAGGTACTTTCCGGTAGGCCCCCGGACGTTGAAGATCGTCGGGGTGACGGCATTGCTTTCTGGTCGCAGGGTAAAGACCTCGTGCCTGACGACGCCGGCCGCGATGGGCACGTTGCGGGCCCGCTTGCAGAAGCCCTCCATGCTCGCACTCACGAGGTAGATGTCGGGCTTCAGGAAGTCGACCGTGAAACGGCCCTGGGCATCGGTCGTCGCTTCGGCGGACGTTCCGACCATGACGTTCGCTCCACTCAGCGGGCCGCGGACGTTGCCGAGTTGATCGACGCGCAGAACCCTGCCGGTCAGCCGGGCGTTCAGGTACGTCATCACTCCGGCGGCGGCGCAGTCGCCCGCTTCGCCCTCCGGCTGGGGAGTGACGTGCAGCGTCAGCGGTACCGGCGCGAGGTGGCCGCCGATGTTCGTCACGCTGAGAACTCGGGTCAGGGTGCCGCCGCCGGGGATGTTGAAGTTCTCGCTGAAGGGCGTGTTGTACAGGCCGGCGGGCCCCGTCAGGGTCCATGTGCCCTGTAGCGCCTGCGGGCACGGATTGCCGATGCTGACGATGACTGGACGCGTCTGATTGGCCTGGAAGACCTGGCTGCTCAGCGAGCAGCGGATGCTCTCGGTCGAGACGAGCAACGAGGTCGCTTCCGGGTTGTCGAGATGGCAGCACATCTCGGGCACGAACGCCTTCAGACCCACCGTCAGCGTCTTGTTCTCAGTCGGGTCGTGGAAACGGGTGTTGGTCACTTCGATGGGAATGCGCACGCCGCCGACGTCCATGATCGCGGTGCCCTGGCTCGGCGCGATGGAGTAGTCGCCGTCTCCGCCGGTGATGGTCCAATGCACGGCCGTTCCGGGCGGGAGGTCATCGCCCCGCAGGCAGAGGAAGAGTTCGCGACCTTGCCCACCGCAGAAGCGCAGCGGCTGCGTCGATTCCGGAATGCAAACTGAACTGTCGCTCATGCTGAGCGACGCCGCCACCGGGCAGACCAGCCGTCGCTTGAGGAGGAACCGAACCGGCACGCCGGCGTCGACCCGCACGTCGACGACGGCGTGCACCGGAACGCCGCCGCTCAGGGTCGCGTCGACTCGCACCACGAGCGCATGGCCGTCCGCAACGAACTGATGCTCGAACACCAGCCGGTCCGGGTCGCCGGCGGTGAACACGGCCGGGACGATCTGCTCGGGGAACTGGATGGAGCCGGGAACGTCGAGCAGGTTCAGTCCGGGCGATGGATGGGTGGCAGAAAGGGAATAGCGAACAAGCCCTCCGGGGAGGCATTCGAAGTCCAGGAAGCCGGCGGAATCGGCGGCGACCGGAGCCTTGCCGCAATAACTCTGTACGCCGACGGGCGGGTCGGCGAGCGCAGACCCGGTGAGCGCAAGCACCACGCACGCGGCCGCCGCCCAGGCGCGAGACTGGCGCATCGCGCGCCACGCATGCCCGGGAACGGCGCTCGACAGCGCGGCGCGAGGCCGACGACCCCGCCGGGAGCGCCGGCGGAGCAGGAGCCCCGCCGCGCCGGTCACGAAAAGACTGAAACTCGCGGGTTCGGGTGTGATGGCGATGGCGGTGACGTTGTCGGTCGGGCCCAGGCCGAGTCGCGCGGCAGACATGAATAGCTCCGTGTCGCCGAGAAACCTCGTCAGGATCAGGTCGCCCGGCGACCACGGGCCGGCGCCACCGGTGGTCGTGCTCGGACTGAACGGGTCCAGTGAGAAGATGGCCATGTCGAATCCTGGGTCGAGGATGCCGTTTCGATCACGCCGAAAGCCGCCCGGCGCATCGGGGTCCGGCGTCACGTCGAACAGCATCAAGCCGTCGATGGCGTCGCCTGGGAGCAGGCCGATATCCCGAACGCCAGACGCAAACAGAAGCGTGGAGAGTCCCAGGGCGATGTCGTCGGTCGTGAGTCCGGTCGGGTCCGCGCCTCCGCCGCTGTAGTTGGCGGGCAGTCCGAGCATGGTCGAGCCGCGCCAGTAGGTCAGGTACGTGAAAGGCTGGTTTATGCGGATCTGGTTGGTTCCGTGCGTCACTTGCAGGCCGTCGATCGCGTCTCCGAAGAACCCAGGGCTCAGGTTCAAGTCCATCGCGCGGCGGAAGATGGTCGGAACCGAGCCCAGCGACCCCAAGTCCAAGCTGAAGATGGCGCCGTGCGCCCCGGCCGGGCCGGTGGCCTCGGTGCGCACTTCCGTATTCGGAAGACCGATCGCAAGTCGATCGACGCAGAAGTAAAGAACCTGGTCCTTCTCGGGCAGTTCGCCTTGGACCAGTCGGCCGAGATGTTCGAACCCACCGGAGCCGTCGGCGACGTGGTACTCAGCCGGAGCGGAGGCGGCGTCGAGCGAGATCGTGATATCCGGGTTGGATGGGACGACATCGGCGTCGACCCCCGCGATGAAGCAGCAGCACGTGATGATCTGAGCGGGGAAAAAAGAGTTCGCACGCGACATGGTAATGAATCCTCTCCTCGCCCGGCTCGTGCCGGTCTCGGCGATCAGTTGCTTCTGCTCTGGAAGAAGCAGACTCGGTCGCTCAAACTAGAGATGTGGTTTCCCTTCGCTGAAGTTTCAGTGTACTTGCTTGATGATTGCACGATCAAGCGATTTCTTGACACCGAAGGATCTCGGCTCGCCAAGACGCGACGAATGCCGAAGCTCTCGCCGTCAGACCAAGGGAAACTACCGATGGATCTCAGGGAATGTCCGCGGCGGATCCAGATGGTTCAACCGCGGCGAAGGCTAGTGAGTGGCCCTGCACGAGGCTTTGAAGCCTCGCCGGCCGATGGCAACGCCCATTGTACGCGCGGGCCGCTCGAGCAAAGGGAACCGACCGCTCCCAGCGACCGTCTGACGCATCGTCACCACGCCAGTTGGAACAAGCGAACTTCGTCCCGAGTTTCAAGGGTCCGGAGTCGACGAAACGATCGTGATCGCGGCGTCACGGATCGTCGCGGCGGTGCGTCGCGCTCCCTCGTCGGCCGGCAGCGTGTCCGCTCGGCGCTGATGGACAAGACGGCCGTGCAATCGAATGGTCGCCGGTTGCGTAGTCGGCTTGCTCGGGTCGCGCCCCGGTAGACGACTTGGCGGCCGGCGCCGGGCATGGATGCTGCGGCCGGTCCGCCTCGTGGCCATTCGCCGCCGATGGTGATTTCCGGCTAACATTCCGACCGGAGGCTGTTGGCATGACGACGCGTTGGGTTCTCATTGTCGTTCCGGGACTGGTGTTCGCGGCGGGTCGGGAGACGCGGGGCGGCGATCCGCCGTCGCCGACGACGCGCGACCCGGCGGCCGCACTGGAGGTGCTGGACCGCTCCGTCGGCGAGCTGACACTGGAGGCCCAATCGCTGGCGTCGGTGCTCGAAACGCTGGCGCAGCGCGCCGGGACGCGCTTCGAGATCGACGACGACACTTACGCCACGCTGCCTTGGGGTCGCGAGACGCGCCTCTCGTCGCTGCGACTCACCGGCGGCGCGACGCTGCGCAAGGCGCTTGACGAGCTGCTGCGGCCGCTGGGGCTGGTCTATCGCGTGGGCGAGCGCTCCATCATGATCGAGTCCAGCCCGCCGCTGGCCCGCATGAACCGCCGCGCCACCTGGGACGACCTGCATTTTCTTGAGATGCTGGAGACCATGCCGTTCTCGAGCAGCAACCTCCAGAAGATCAAGTTCCAGTATCGCATCACGACGAAGGTCAACGCTCCGGAGCTGCTGGCGAACCAGCTCAAGCGCGCCGGCGACGGGAGCATCTCGGAGATCCTCACGGTCGCGACCAACGCGCTGGGCTGGACGTGGTTCCCGGACAAGGACCACGTCGTCATCCTCTCGGCGCAGGCGCACATCGCGCATAACCTGGCGCGCACCATCACCGCCCGCTACAACCAGATGGGGCTGTCGCATATCCTGCTCGATCTGGCGCAGAAGGCCGACGTGCCGCTGTTTCTCGAATCCGGCCTGATGCTCAAGCTGCCACCGCACGTGGCCAACAGCTACACGCTGCTCTTGCAGCAGACCACCGTCCGCGACGCGCTCGAGCTGATCTGCGCCGAGACGGGCCTGCAATACAAGATTCTGCGCGACGGCGTGGCGATCTCGATGGGCGAGGCGCCCGGCAACGCGGCCGGCCAGCGCCCGCGCGGCGACCCGTACGCCGCCCGCATCCTCGTTCCGGCGAAAAACGGCGCCTACAGCTACGAGTTCCTGATCCGCGAATCCGAGATTCCCTCCGATGTGCGAGAATACCGGCAGCAGATGATCGACGAGATGATCGAGCGCATGCGGCAGGACATGGCGCCCGCGCCGCCGCGGGACGCCGGCGGAACGGCTCCGGCGACCATGCCGGACGGCAGCGCGCAGCGCTGACCAGCCGGTGCGGCGGCTCACGTCGATCGAGGTCCACGCCGAACGGCCGCGCGATGGGTAGAATCCTGTGCGGCCTGGCGCGGCCGATTTCGGCCGCGCGGCCGGTGCGCGTGAGCCTGCCATGAAGCTGCGATGTCCGCGTTGCCAGTCCAAGATCGAAGTTCCGGATACGTGGGCCGGTCGCTCCATCCGTTGCCGCGGGTGCAACAAGGCGTTCCGCGTGCCGCGGCCGACCGCGACGATCGCGCCCGCCAAAGCCGACGCCGGGCTGAATCTCGAAGACCTCGCCAGCCTCGAGCGCGGCACCGAGGCGCTCGACGAGCGCGACCGCTCCGAACTCGAGCATCAGATGCACGAGGCCGCCGACGCGTCCGGTCGCTCGGGCACGCGCACCTGCCCGCACTGCGGCAAGGAGGTGGCCATCAAGGACCCCTACGCCGAGAGCCTGTGCTCCTTCTGCTGGGAGCCGATCCCCGCGTTGATCGGAGGCGGCGCGGGCGGCAAGGGGCCGTCGGGCCCGGCCGTTCCACCGTTCTACGCCGGGCTGGTGTCGGCGTTCACCTATCCGTTCGGCGCGATCGGTTCTCTGGCCACGGGGGTCCTGGTGGCCATCGTGGTCGTCCTGCTGCCGGTGGCCGGGTCGTTCGCGCTGGCGTTCACGGTCGAGCAGGGCCGCGCCGGGCTGGCATCGGCCAGCGAGCCGCTCTACTTCGCGAGCCTGGAAAAGGCCTTCATCGGGTTCGTCGCGGCCGAGATGCTGTTCTTCCTCGGCGTCGGCGTGCACGCGCTGCTGGAGGCGATTCGCGCCACCGCGGTCGGCACGCAGAAGCCGCCGGAGCTGGTCTGGAACCCCTCGCAGTGGGGCAGCAGCATCCTCGCGTATCTCGCGCTGATCGCCTACTACGCGGTTTTCATGCTGGTGGCGCTGTGGCTCTCGTCGCGCGGGGGGTTCGAGGTGCCGACCACGTTGGCCGCGCTGCGCGAGCGGCTGACGCCGGTGGTGCTGCTGCTGGCCGGGCTGTTCACGTTCGTCGTGCCGATGCACCTGATCGGCATCGCCACCAGTTCGGTGATCCGCGGGCTGAACCCGGTCAACGTGGCCAAGTCGATCGCGGCCACGCACGTGAACTACGTGTTCCTGTTCTTACTGGTGGCGGTCTACGGCACGCTGTTCGGGCTGGCGGCGTCGGCGGTGGGGGAGTGGTTCGGCGGCGTGCTGCTGCGGACGGCCCGCGAAGCCGGCGCCGGCAACGTGGCCCAGACGGTCGCCGGCCTGCTGAGCTGGGGCGCGGTCATCGGCTTCGGCTTCTACGGCATCTACCTGCTCGGCCGCCTGCATGGCCTGTTCGCGCAATCGTTCCGCAGGCAGTTGGCGTTCTTCGATTAGCGGTTGGCGGACGAGTTGCGAGACGCGACCTCGCCGGCCACAAGGGTCCGAACCCTGCCCGCGAGCACTTCGCGGTTTCGGGCAGCGGCGCGGGCTCGTCGAGACGCTCACCGCGTTTCTGTCAGTTGATGCGACGAAGGCCGCGACCACCTCGGCAACATCCAGCAGCAGCGGTTCGACGCCTTCGGCGTCTCGCTCGGGCGGCGGATCATCTCGACCTGTCCGAAGGTTCCCGAGCCCACGCAGTGCACGCCCAGCCCGCCCCAGCCGGCACCGCCCGGCTGTGCCGGCCGGCTGGCGACGGGCGAACTGGGCTACCACGGGCAGGAGGGCTACCGCACGCGGCATTACGACGCCCACCGGCCGGTGCCGCTGCCGACGCATGAGCGGCCCAACGGGTCGGCGTTCGACGGCGCGCAGCAGCACCCGGAGTATGACCCGGCGTATTCGGCCGGCTATGAAACGGCCTCGACCGGGTTTATCATGGTGGGGGCGAGGGAGTACGCTCCGGAGATCGGCCGGTTCTTGCAGCCCGACCCGCGGCCGACCGGTCCGGAGCTTCAATGGGGCCAGTTGAACCGATGGGCCTACTGCGCCAACGACCCGGTGAACTTCTCCGACCCCAGTGGACGGTCGATCGGGGTCTTTCTAGTGGCTCTAGCGAGCTTCATCGTTGCGGGTTTCGGATTGTACGCCGCCGCCGTCAACAGCGCGGCACTCAACTGGGCCGTCGCAATCGCAGCGTTCTTCGCCTCCGCCGTTGGGATCTACCTTGCGTGGCAAGGACTCTCGGTCGGATGGAAGACGTTTCTGACGCGCGCTGGCGCGATTGTCGGGGCTCTTCTGTGGCTTGCCCTGCTGATGGGTATGGCCGCGGGTGGAGTCGTATGGTACTGCGTTATTCTTCCATTCGGCTGGCTCGCATCAGCATACGCATTCGGGCTCAATCTCGTGATGTTCGAGTTGGAGACCAACATGGACGTCTCACCACTGGTTCGCTTGGATGGCCGAATCATCGGCTTTCCATCGTGGAAAGTTCCAGGTTCGCTGCGCGGAACAAGCCAATACTCGTTGGGCTACGTTGCGTCTCGCGGCACACGGCCACCGGTAGTCGAGATAAGCCGCGTGCCAGAGGCGGATACCGAGCTGCGCCCGGCCGTCGGTTAGCAGCAGCGCTTCACGATGGGACGCTCGCATCCGCCCGGTGTCGTCATGGCGGCCGAAGTGATTTGATAATGAGACTGATATTCAGCAGCAAGGCGTCCATGGTTTATGAAGGAATCGGTAGAGCACAGAGAAATCCTATCATTCTCCGGACGAGATGAGTTCGACGCCACCGTAAAGCGGGAACTCGAATTCGCTTGCCTTCTCGTATTTCTTTCACGGTTTGTTATTCTGACTTTCACTACCACTATTCTCGTGTTCAACTGGTACGCCATGTCCGCCAACATGGAGATGAGATTCAAACTTGCCGTTCTGATCTTGATGATATATTTGGCCGTATATTTCGTGTTCTCGGAGTATATCATTCACCGGCACCGGACGACGCTGCGATGGCTCCTGAAGGCGCGCCGGCCGGAAACAAGCCGTCCGCCCCATGCGGAAGGGTCGGAGTCTTGAGTTCACTCGCAGGCCGCTCAAGAAGTCGTATTCGTTTACCGCCCCCCGGTTCGATGGCCGGCTACGGTCGCCTCGCTCCGTGTGCGGCCGAGGCGTTCGACAACACGGGCTGCGTCCCCTGCGTTTGAGCGGCGGAGGCTGGCAGCGCAGGCGACGCACGTGGAGCGAATGTGAACGCTTCTACTGGATCGCCGCCGATGTTTCCGTGTCGCCGTTGCGGGTACTCACTGTTTGCATCGGTCGGCGAAAAATGCCCCGAGTGCGGCGTACCGATCGTATTGTCCTCGCTCCCGCAGGACCTATCCCATGCCGATCCCCGATGGCTTTCAACTGTTCATCGAGGACTCAGTCTTCAGACCGTGCGAGTGTTTTACGACACTGGCGCGATCATAACCGGGATTTGGCTTGCCTCGCTGAGTCGGTCCGCCTCGGTCCTTGGCTTCTTCACATTGCTGCCGTCCCTCTTGCTTGATCTCTGGGGAACTTGGTTGATTACTCACCGGCATCCGAGCATCGAATCGCAGAGATGCGTGCTGTCTGTGGGTCGTGCGGTGCGGTTGTTAAGCGTGACGAAGTGCGTCATTTTCGCGAGCCGGTTCTCATTCGATGGCGGGGGTGCTCCGCCGGTTCCGGCGTTCGCCGCTGTCATTGCTTTCGCCGAGGCTGCCCGCTTTTGGTACCTGTGCGAGTATCTGCGCTGCATCGGCGGGCTCGGGTTGGCTCCGACGACCCTGCGCACCTGCCGGCGCGCAAGGGTGCATTTCGCTATCACGCTCGTGGCGCTAGGCATCTTGCTTTGCGCATGTCCATACATGCCCGGCGCGATTGGGGTCGGCCTGTCCAACCTGATTGTGCCCGTGATCGTGTCGGGTTGGCTGACATCGGTGTGGTGCTGGTCGACCGTGCTCGTGCCCGTCTCGGCGGAGTTTCGGAAGGCACGAGACGTCGCGAGGACTGTGTGGGCCGAGGGCGTTTGAATTACGTGCGTGACGGGAACAACGCCAATGGCGACTTGTCCCCCGCCTATCTACCGGGTCCCAAGAGATTCGGGAGCACCTGTTGATCCTCCGCCGGCGCCGGCTGGCAAACGGGGAAAGAATACTACCCTCGGCAGGAGGGCTACCGCACGCGGCACTACGACGCCCACCGGCTCGTGCCGCTGCCGACGCATGAGCGGCCCAACGGGTCGGCGTTCGACGGCGAGCAGCAGCACCCGGAGTATGACCCGGCGTATTCGGCCGGCTATGAAACGGCCTCGACCGGGTTTATCATGGTGGGGGCGAGGGAGTACGATCCGGAGATCGGCCGGTTCCTTCAGCCCGACCCGCGGCCGACCGGTCCGGAGCTGCAATGGGGCCAGTTGAACCGATGGGCCTACTGCGCCAACGACCCGGTGAACGGCAGCGACCCGAGCGGGTACCTCCTTGAGGGCGTCGCGTTCGCAGTCGGCGTCGGAGTCGGACTGACGATCGGTGGCGCGGTTGGCTGGGAGATGGGCACAACGGGTTCGCCTGGCTCAGCTCTAATGGTCGCGCTTCAACTGGTCGGCGCGCTAATTGGGGTCGCGCTCGTGGAAGCGATCGTGTTGGGTTGCCAGAACAAGGAGGGCTGGCCGCTTGGTGGCGCCGTAAGCGCGATTGCGGCGTGGCTCAGAACGGTATTCCTGGGTTCTGCGTTGTCGGCGCTTGGTACGTTCTTGGCGTCGTTCGTGCTCGGGGTGGTGATCGGGTTTATCGGCGGGTTCATTGGTGGTGTCATTGCTGGAAGCGTGTACCAGGGTGTAGCCCATCGATTGCCGAAGCCGGACGATGTCGATCGTGGAAAGTCGGTGCAACCGCCGGAGCGTCTGGCATTAGTGCGACTCCCCACTATGCCTATGCCTGTCACCTGATCGGCGTCACAACAACGCCACCAATGAGAATTTCACAGCCGCCTGTGAAGTTCGCGCAGCAAGCATGATATGTGCCACATTGTGGACGGAGCTAGACAGCGTATTATACTGGTGCTTCGATGAGACTGACCCGCCAACGAACGCGCGTTCTAATCATTACATCCGTTCCAATCTTGGGCATCTTCGGAAGCGGACGGCGAGTGGATGCCTTTGAGATCCTGTTCCTTATTCAGGCGTGTAACCTTGCACTTTACCTGATCACGGCGCCACTGCATCGACAGGCTCGAAAAGTTTCGCGTCCGTTCTTCTTCTACCATCTGGCGGTCATGGTTGTCTTCGGCTTCTCCCTTTCGCACCTCGTGGTCTGGTTCTGGTTTCGTCCGATATCGGCATATTTCGCCATTCTTGGCTTCTTGGGCACGTGGTTCGCGTTACTGCTGATGTACGTGTGGGCATTGCTGTCGACAGTCGCGTCGTGCGTTTGCCCGGCGAACGGAAGCGTCGCCGCTGCCGGACCAGTTGATTCACTGGAACAACCGCCCGCTCCGTATGAGAACGGCGCGGGCGGCGCAGGAGGTCGGCGAGAGTATTGAGCGCGTTGCGGCCGTGCTGCCTGCACGTGGCGAAGGGTCCGGCAGGCGTCGGAGGCACGCAGGCCACGGGCGACGGGTGGTCACCAGCCACGCCGACCACCTGCCGCGCGGCGTGGGCGATCTGACGTCGAACTGGACCGCCTATGACCACGACGGCGGGCAGGTGCTGGTCGAGCGGCGCGAGGGTCGGCACCAGGCGGCCTACGCCTGCGGGGCCTTCGGGCCGCTGGCCCGGACGAATCTGGACACGCCCGACGGCCTGCCGTGCGTCAACTGGCTGCTGTCGGATGGTCGCGGCAACACCATCGGCGTGGCCGACCACCTCGGCAACATCCAGCAGCAGCGGTTCGACGCCTTCGGCGTCTCGCTCGGGCGGCGGATCATCTCGACCTGTCCGAAGGTTCCCGAGCCCACGCAGTGCACGCCCAGCCCGCCCCAGCCGGCACCGCCCGGCTGTGCCGGCCGGCTGGCGACGGGCGAACTGGGCTACCACGGGCAGGAGGGCTACCGCACGCGGCATTACGACGCCCACCGGCCGGTGCCGCTGCCGACGCATGAGCGGCCCAACGGGTCGGCGTTCGACGGCGCGCAGCAGCACCCGGAGTATGACCCGGCGTATTCGGCCGGCTATGAAACGGCCTCGACCGGGTTTATCATGGTGGGGGCGAGGGAGTACGATCCGGAGATCGGCCGGTTCCTTCAGCCCGACCCGCGGCCGACCGGTCCGGAGCTGCAATGGGGCCAGTTGAACCGATGGGCCTACTGCGCCAACGACCCGGTCAATTTCTCCGACCCGACGGGGGAAGCTTGGCTCGCAATCGCGGTCGGGATCGCCTTATTCATCGTTGCCGCCCTGATACTCGATATTCCGCTTCGCGGCCTCGTGCTCCGCGGCAGCGCAAACGTTGCGCTGAGAGGTCTGCTTGGTTTCGGTCTCATCGGACTCATTGGACATGGGTTGCTGGCGATCGGGCGGATGTTGTCGTGGGCACCGGGGTGCGGCCTATTCGGAGTTCCGTTTGCGCTTGCTGGCGGGCTTCTGGCGTTCCTCGATGCGCTTGTCGGCCAACTCATTGGACTTATGGCTCAGGTCGTTGTCGATCTAGTTTATGATTGGATTTTGGCCGCAGCCCCCGATCCGGCTGAGCGTCCGCGGTTTCGAGGGCGCGACGACCCGCTGGCGAACATGGGCCTCGCGACTACTTTCGGAGGCCGCCCGCCCCCAGTGCCCTTATCGCCGCTTTGGATGAGTCAGAGAGAGTGTTCACCTTCGTCATATTCCCAGATAAGAACCCTGTCGTAATGAAAAGAAAAATGACACTCCTGCTTCTGACGGCGCTGGCAGCGGGACTCTGCGGAATGGCGATACTGTCTTATGAGCCTCGTCGTTTCGAGATTTCAAGTTTTGGTCAGGATAATACAGATCTTTTTATGCATTATTGGGAGAATCGTAAGGCCGTCGGCTTGTATATCGGCTCGACTGTGTTATTCGGCATCGTGCTTGGTTTGACCTCGAAGTCTCTCGATCGGTCGCCGGCTATCGCGGCTTTCGCGATCTTGGGGCCGACCGGATTCGTGGCCGGTTTAGCTTACCTACTGGTTCGCTCTCGTGGGACACGGGTATTCGTTTGATGCTTGACGAGCGCGGTCCTGTAGCTCGTGCGGGGTACCGCAGTCCTCACCGCCCGGATGCCGCGCGGCTGGCGACGGGCGAGCTCGGCTACCACGGGCAGGAGGGCTACCGCACCCGGCATTACGACGCCGCCCGGCTTGTGCCGCTGCCGACGCATGAGCGGCCTAACGGGTCGGTGTTCGACGGCGAGCGGCAGCACCCGGAGTACGACCCGGCGTATCCGGCCGGCTATGAAACGGCCTCGACCGGGTTTATCATGGTGGGGGCGAGGGAGTACGATCCGGAGATCGGCCGGTTCCTTCAGCCCGACCCGCGGCCGACCGGTCCGGAGCTGCAATGGGGCCAGTTGAACCGATGGGCCTACTGCGCCAACGACCCGGTCAACGCCAGCGACCCGAGCGGGGAAACCCCCATCGCTGTGATTCTTGTGATCATCGCGGTGATCTCGCTGGCATCGCTCGCGTACGACGTCTACACTGAAGGTTTCACGAGCAAAAACGTATTCGATCTTGTACTCGCGCTGCTCCCGGGTGCGCTCGGGTTGGCAGGCAGAGTCTTGGGGCGATGTGGCGGGCGTATCGTATGGGAATACGTGCGATGGGAGAGCAGTGTTCGGGGCGGCTTGTATGCGGATGAGCGGCGCCAGATACAGGAGGCTGTCGATTTCATTCGCTGGATTTACGGCTTTTGATGGCGTACTTGGTAGCCTGAGATGTTCCGGAGCCGTCATCGGAATGCGGCAGTAAGTGGGCATCATGGCTAGACCGAAACTCGTGCCTTGGATGGTTGGCTGCGGAGTCGTGCTCATGCTTTGGGGCACGTACCGAGTAGGCGATGCCCTTCTGCATTCCTCGCCAGTGTCGTCCATTCGGGGAATTCTGTTCTTGGCAACGGGAGTCTTGTTAAGTCTGCTTGGATGGCGTCGCGATCGCTGGGGGAATCGTCGGTGATTCGGTGCCACCACCGGCGCTCGGGCGGCGGATCATCTCGACCTGTCCGAAGGTCCCCGAGCCCACGCAGTGCATGCCCAGTCCGCCCCAGCCGGCACCGCCCGGCTGTGCTGGCCAGCTGGCGACGGGCGAGCTCGGCTACCACGGGCAGGAGGGCTACCGCACGCGGCACTACGACGCCCACCGGCCGGTGCCGCTGCCGACGCATGAGCGGCCCAACGGGTCGGCGTTCGACGGCGCGCAGCAGCACCCGGAGTATGACCCGGCGTATTCGGCCGGCTATGAAACGGCCTCGACCGGGTTCGCGGCCGTTGCGGCGCGGGGGCGGTGAAGAGCGTTGGTGGCTCGGGTAATGTCGGGCGCATGTCCGCGGCCGCAGACCCGCAGCTTACGCACGCCGATGCGACGGCGTCGCCGCCGCGCATTCGCTTCGACCGCCACGAACTCGCCGGCAGCTTCGGCGACATCGGCACCGACCTGCCGCTGCTGATCGGCATGATCGCGGCGGCCGGGCTCGACGCGGCCAGTGTCTTTACCGTCTTCGGCCTTCTGCAAGTCCTCACGGGCGTGGTCTACGGGCTGCCGATGCCGATGCAGCCGCTGAAGGCGATGGCGGTGCTGGTCATCTCGCAGAAGATCGCCGGGCCGACGCTGCACGGTGCCGGGCTGGCGATCGGCGCGACCATTCTCGTGCTGACGCTGAGCGGCGCGCTGGCGTGGCTGGCGCGGGTCATCCCGCGCTGCGTGGTGCGCGGTGTGCAGGTCGGCCTGGGGCTGTCGCTGGCGTCGCTGGCCCTCAAGCAGTACGTGCCCGCTCAGGGCGCGGCCGGCTGGGGCCTCGCGGCCGGTGGCTTCGTGGTCATGCTGCTGTTGTGGGGCAGTCGCCGCGTGCCCGGCGGGCTGGTGCTGATCGCCTTGGGCGCGGCGTATGCACTGGCGTGGCGCGTGAATGGCGCGGCGATCGCGGAAGGCGTCGGGCTGCGGCTGCCGAGAGGACATCTGCCCGGCTGGAGCGACGTTTTGACCGGAGCGGTCGTCCTGGCGTTGCCGCAATTGCCGCTGTCGCTCTCGAACTCGCTGATCGCGACGCGGCAGACCGTCGCCGACCTCTTCCCGCAGCGCCCGGTGAGCATGCGCCAACTCGGGCTGACGTACAGTCTGGTGAACCTGGTCGCGCCGCTGCTGGGCGGCGTGCCAGTGTGTCACGGCTGCGGCGGACTCGCCGGGCATTACGCGTTCGGGGCGCGCACCGGCGGCTCGGTGGTGATCTACGGCGCGATGTACGTCGTGCTCGGGCTGTTCTTCGGCGGCGTGGCGGCCGAGGTGGTCGAGGTGTTCCCGCTGCCGATTCTCGGAGTCGTGCTGCTGTTCGAGGGGCTGGTGCTGATGCGGCTGGTGGCCGACACGGCCGGCTCGCCGCGCGAGCTGACGATCGCCCTGCTGGTGGCGGTCGTCGCGATGAGCGTGCCGCAGGGATACGTGGTCGGCCTGCTGATCGGCACGTTCATCTACTACCTGCCGGGCCGTGTTCGGATGCACCATGGCTGAGGAACGCTTCCGTTCTACTCCGCGATCCGATTTCGCCGATCGCGCGTCGCGAGGTGAATGACGAAGCCCGTGCCTGCCAGCATGGGCACCAGCACCGCGAGCGACGCGCCGGCGACGCCGACCGCCGCCCACAGCCAGCCGAACAGCAGGCTGCTGATCAGATCGCCCATGCCGGTCACGACCGCGAGCGCGCCGAAGCCGCTGCCGCGTTTCTCGCGGGGCAGCAGTTCGGCCGCGATCGTGTCCTCGACCGCTTCGTAGATGCCCACGCCCATGCCGCCCAGCGCGAACATGCACGCCAGACCGACGCGGCTGTCCACGCCGATGAGCATGCATGCGGCCGCCAGGGCCGCGCAGACGTAGCCGCACGCCAGCAGCACGCGGCGGTTGAAATGGTCCGCGATCCAGCCGCCCAGGTACGACCAACCCGCGTAGAGCACGTTGTGCAGCACATAGAACGCGACCGACAGATGGGCCGCCTGCTCGGCTCCGACCGTCGGCGTGAGCACCGCCACCGCGTACAGGATGTAGAACGTGTCGGCGAAGTCGCCCACGCCGAACAAGCCCACCGCCACGAGGAACTCCTTGTACGGCCGGCCGAAGCCGCCGAAGCTCCGCAGGAACGGCGTCCGCACCGGCTCGCGGTCGGTTCGCTCGCGCACCAGGAATACGATCGCCAGCACCGCCAGCAGGGCCGGCACGAACGACCAGGCAATCAGCGACCGCTGCGAGACGCCGTGGCCCAGCAGCAGCCACACCGCCGCCGGCGCGAGGATCGCGCCGCAGGTGTCCATCGCCCGTTCGAGCCCGAACGCGCGGCCGTACGTCTCGGGCGTCACGGCGTCGGCCAGCAGCGCCTTTCGGGCCGGCGTGCGCAGCCCGCGCGAGACCCATGCCAGCACGCGCCCGGCCATCACCACCGGCCAGACCGTCGCGGCGGCGATGACCAGCGGCGCGACCGCCATGACGCCATAGCCGGCGGCGGCGATGCGCTTGCGGCTGCGCAGCCGGTCGGCCAGCCAGCCGCCGTAGAGCTTGGCGGCGCTCGAGAGTCCGTCGGCTACACCCTCGACGGTGCCCAGCGCCGCGGCGGCCGCGCCCAGCGACGCCAGGAACGCCGGCAGCAGCGCGGTGACGGTCTCGTGGCTGAGATCGGAGAAGAGCGATGCCAGACCGACGCCCAGCACGGTGCGATTGAGCCAGCGTACGGGCGAGCGCGGGGTCGGGCGGGGTGCGGCCGGCGAGGGCGATGCGGAGGCGTTCATTCGCCGGGCGATCTTATCCGGCGGCGCAGGAGGGAGCGACGAAGCCATCACGGCGATGCGGGTTAAGGGCAAAGGGCGCTCGGCTTGTGGGCAGATGTCAGGTCCGAGTGAGCCTCCGCTCTTGAGCAGCGGTGATCCGATAGATCGGTCGATCCTTGAGGCGCGGCCCCAGTCCAAGCGCAGTGGCGCATTCGTCCGTGCGACCGGCGAGGGACGCTCATCCGCGCTCCAGCCGGTCCAGCAGCTCGCGCAGCTCCGTTGCCGTCGTCGGCGGGTGCTCCAGCAGGCTCGTCAGGGTTGCCAGTTCGTTCCGTACGGCGGAAAGCGCCTGAGCGTGCAGTGCCGTGATGGCCGTGCCGGTCGCATCCGACCAGTCGGCGGCCAGGCGCGACAGGTTCTTCTCGACTTCCCAAGGAAGCCGCCCGAGAAAGTGGGCGTGAACCAGCCCGCCAAAGAGCCACATCGGAACGAGGAACCACAGGAGTTCGATCTGGATGTCGAAGACCTTGCCGATCGCGACCGGCGGGGCGGCGACGACGGCCGGCCGCGGCTCCCATCGCAGCGGCGAAAGCGAGATGCCCAACGCGGCGTCCATGTTGCGGCTGAGTCGGTCGCGAAAGGCCTCGACCAGCCGGGCGAATCGCTCTTTCGCCTGCTCGACGAGTTGCCGCGCCAGCGGCGCGACCGATCGAGACACGTCGGCGAGGTCGCGCATGAGTTCTTCGTACAACCATCCCTCAAAGCGCCGCCGCTGCACCGCGAGGTTGCCGCGCCAGCGGGGCAGTTCGCCCCTCGCATGGAGGAGTAGCCGCTTGGTGAGTTCGGACTGTCGCGGCTGGAGCTGGGCCTCGAACGCCGGGCGCGTCGCGCCGATCAGCCGATGCGATGTCAGCGCCAGTTCGTCGCGGATCAGCGCCTCGCGCACCGATTCGTTCAGCACGGCGGTCTTGAGCGCCTCGCGCTGCGCCTGCGTGCGCTCCGCGGCCGCCAGCGCGACGCTCAGGTACTCGCGGCAGGCCAGCTTCAGCGCGGCGAGCTTGTGATCCAGGACGCGGTCGCGTTCGGCGTCGATCTGGCGTGCGACCGGCAGCAGCAGTTCGTTCGTGAGCCGGCCTCGCCAATGCGGCGTCTGGCTCCGCGTTGAGAAGGGCAGGATCGGTGTGCCGTCGTCGACCTCCTCGCGTCGCAGCCCGTCGCGCACGAACGCCTCGACCTCCGCCCGCTGCGCTTCGCTCAGCAGGTCCACTTTGGTGAGGAGGACCGCGACGCGCGGCGCCTGCCGGCGGACCTCGGCCAGCAGCCGGCGGTCTTCGTCAGCCAGCGGCCGGTCGGCGCTGATGGCCACCAGCGCGACAGCCACGTGCGGCAGCCAGTCCCGCGTGCTCTGCGTGTTGTGCGCAAGGATGCTGCCCAGTCCGGGCGTGTCGACCAGCCGCAGGCCGTCCAGCTCGGCCAGCGCCGGCGTCTGGAGATCGACACAGACGACGCCTCGCCGGTTGCCCGGGTTGCCGGTTTCCGAGACGAAGTCGGCGACGGCCTCGACGGCGATCGGCTCGACGCGGCCGTCGAGGAAGGTGACACTCGCGGCGCACCGCGGTCCGGCACGCAGGCGGGTGACCACTGTCGTCACCGGGATGACGCCCACCGGCAGCAGGTCCCCGGCGACGAGGGCGTTGAGCAGCGAACTCTTGCCGGACTTGAACTGTCCGAGCACAGCCACGTCGAGAGGCGCGTTCCGCTCGGCCAACTCGCGACAGGCCGCCCGCATCGGCTCAAGATGGCGCAGGCCGAGCCGCGTCAGGACGCGCGCGACCGCTTCGAGCGCCGAGTCGGTGGCGTGCGATGAAACTCTCCTGGCTCCGCGATGCAGGACTGGGCCTCAAGGCGCCAAGGGCTCGATCGAACGCGACCGCCGCGACGAATGCCGCCCTGGACCGACTCGGTCGATTCTACTTCATTCGCCCCGCCATGCGGCCGGCCGAGAAAAGGAGGAAGTTGAGCGGTCACCGAAGGAGAAATCCGCTCGCGCATCAAACGCGTCCCACGAGTCCTCGTGGGCGCGTACGCCTCCCCTCTGGCACCTCCGGCGATCGGAGAGGGAGGGATTCGAACCCCCGGGCGCCTTTCGACGCCAACGGTTTTCAAAACCGTCGCCTTCAGCCGCTCGGCCACCTCTCCGTGGAATGGGTCTGGCCCGCTCGGATCATCATACGAGCGAATCCCGTGCGATGCACCCCTGGTCCGGCCGGCGGACAGGCCGCGCAGCACGTTGCCGCGCGCATGCCGTGATCAGCGTCGCGCGGCGCGAATGGCCCGCACCATCTCCGCCACGCGGCCTTTGTCCGGCGGATGGCTCCACCGGCCGTCTCGCTTGAGATACGAGCCGACAATGAACGCGTCGGCGTGCGGCGCGAGTTCGGCAACGTTCTCCGGTGTTGTCCCGGAGCCGACCAGCACGAGGGTGGCCACGCGCTGCCGCACGCTGCGCACGTCCTCGGGCCGGGTCGGCTGACCGGTGGCGGATCCGGTGACGATGACGCCATCCGCGCCGGCGAGCTCGGCGGCGGCGGCGGTTTCGGCAAGGTCGACGTCGCCGGTGATGGCGTGGGCGGCGTGCTTCTTCTTCACGTCGGCGAAGACGGCGATGTGCTCCGCGCCGATGTGACGACGGAAGCGAAGCAGCGGTCCGGCGTCGGCTTCGGCCATCAAGCCCTCGTCGGCGACATGGGCGAAGACGAAGTTCTCGGCGCGGATGAACTGGCATCCGGTCGCATGCGCGACGGCCAGCGCGGCGCGGTTCGCGCCGGCAAGTATCTGCACGCCGAGCGGTCGATCCGTCACCGCCCGCACGGCGGCGGCGACGGCCGTCATGCCGGCCACGATCTCCGGGCCGACGCGGCGGCGCAGATAGGGCAGGTCGTGCATGTTCTCGATCATCAACGCGTCCGCGCCGGCGTCGTGCAGCAGTCGGGCCTCGTCGGCGGCGGCGCGAGCGATTTTCTCGACCGGTTCGCACGACCGCGGCGTGCCGGGTAAAGCGGCGACGTGGATCATGGCGATCAGCCCCGGCCGCGGCATGTCTCGGATCCACGGCTGCGCGGTCGATGGTGATGCGTTCATGGCGTGACGGGCCTCCGTTCGATGCGGCTCGGAACGATACCGGCGGACCGTTCCGGACGGTCGCAACGCGAATCGCCGAAGCTATAATCGCCCGACTATGGCCAACATGAAAGCTCTACGACATCGCCCGGGGCTGCTGGGCGGCGCGATCCGTGCCATCTCGAGCATCTGGCTGGGCATCGCGCTGTTGGTGCTCATCATCATCTACAGTTCAGTCGGCTCGGCGGTGCCGCCGTTTCGCCAATACTTCGAACTGACCGAGTTCGCCTATTTCAACCATTGGATCTTCGCAGCCCTGTGCGCTGCGTTCTGCGTGGTATTGACGTCGGCCACGGTGGTGCGGATCCCCTTCAATCGCATCAATCTCGGGGTCATCACCACCCATACGGGGCTCCTGATGCTGGCGGCCGGATCGGTGCTGTACTTCGGCCGCAAGATCGAGGGCGACGTGCTGCTGTTCAACCCGCGCGTCGAGGTGCTGTCGGCGCAGCGGCTGCACTCGGGCGGCGGGGCGAACCCGGTGATCGGGCAGGTCGTGGCGGCCGAGGGGCAGTCGTGGGAGGCCGCCATGCCCGGCATGGGAGGTAACTACCGCGTCGAAGTCGCGTCGGTCGAACACAACGGTTTGCAGACGGCCGCGGCGGTGTCGTTGAAGGTCCGACGGCCGGGCCTGTCGGAGCCGGAAACGGTCGAGCTTCGCCAGGATGCGCCCGGCAAGGCCTTCGCGCGAATGGGAGAGCACTTCTTCCTGCAACTTCGCGGAACCAACGTCACCGACCGCTTTTTTGACAACAACACGCCGGCGCTGCTGGTGCGTCGCGGCGGAACGCCGGTGCTATTCTCGCTGGAAGGGTTGCCGATGTACCACGAGCGTTTCGTGCCGGGGCACGGTGAGATTCTCGATACGGAGAACCGCGCCGTGACCGGCGAGCGGCTGGGGCGGTTCGTCGGGATCGATCAGTGGAAGATGCCGCTGCGGGTCGGCGAGCCGGACCGCGTCGATCTGTCCGACTGGCCGTTCACGATGGAGATTGACGCCTATCTGCCCTACGCCGTGCTGCAACGAGCGGCGCGTCCGGGCGGCGAGGCGCTGAATCCGGTGGCGCGGTTCGAGGTCGTGTCCGGGCCGGGGGCTCGCAGCGTCGAACTGTTCGCCAACGTGCCGCGCGACGCGCGGTTCTCGGTTTCGGGCATGGTGGCGGTCGAGTTCCGATGGCTGGAGGCGGGCCGCTCGCTGCCGGAGGAGTGGACGCGCTCGGTGTCGGGCCGCCACGTGCTCGACGTGTCTGTCAAGGATCGCGATATCCGACGGTCTTACGACGTGCAGCCGGGCCAGACGATCGCGGTCGAGGGCACCGATTACCAGCTGACCATCGAGGATGTGCAGTCCGACTGGCCGCTGGTCTCGGCCGGCGTCGAGGGAGCTCGCTCGCCGATCGTCCGTGTGCTGATCTCGTCACCGAGCGGCAAGATGCATCGCACGGTGTTGCAGCGTTTTCCGGAACTGAGCCAGGATCGCGATGACCTGGGCCGAAAGATGTCGGACAAGGGGCTGGCCGACGAAAACATCGAGATTCGCTACACGGACGCGTCGTCGCCGTCGGTGATCGTGGCGGCCGCGCCGGACATGGCGCCGGTCGCGATCTGCACCGAGGTGGGGGGCAAGCGTCGCGTCGAGAAGGTCGAGATCGGCCGGCCGATCGAACTCTCGTCGTCGACGCGTGTCACGCTGCGCGAGTTGATTGAGCGGCCGCGCTTCGAGCACGAGCCGACGGTCATCCCGGTGGAGCAGCGTCGGCCGCAGGCCGGCCGGCAGGCGTCGCTCGTCCGGCTGCATCTCAAGTCGCGGCAGGGTGACTGGGAGCGGCGCGTGTGGCTGCCGTTCTCCTATTACAACGACATGATCGTCGACGAGCCCATCCCGTGGATCACGGTCAGCGTGCCCGACGTGGGCGCGGTGGACTTCCTCTATGGGCGCACGCCGCGGCCGCTGCCGGGTCGGGTGGCGCTGGAGAACATGCATGTCGATTTCTATCCCGGTCGGAATCGGCCGGCCGGCTGGACCAGCTTCATCCGCTGGGAAGACCCCGCGACCGGCCAGGTGCGGCGGGACAAGGCGTACCTGAACAGCACCGCGAAGATCGGCCCGTGGACGCTGTTCCAGTCCGGCGAGGCGCGGGACCACCAGTCGTACACGATCCTGGGCGTGGGGAATCGCGACGGAGTGATGACGATGTTGATGGGCTGCGTGCTGGCGACGCTCGGGATGGCATACGCTTTCTACGTGAAGCCGATTCTGAAGCGGAGGCTGGCGGAACGGCTCGCGCGCGAGATCGAGCAGAAGGGCGAGCGGCGAGAGAGCCCGCGGGCGCTCGCGCCCGTCGGCGCGGCGGCCGTCGCGCTGGCGATCGCTCTCGGTTCGGCGAGCGCCGTCCGCGCGGACGAGGCCGCCGTTCCGGCGAAGGCGGCGGGCGACCCGGCCGCGAGCCTGCGGGAGATCCAGGGACGGATTGATCTCGACCGGCTGCGGACGCTGATGGTCCAGCACGATTCGCGCTACCAGACGCTCGAAGCTTGGGCCCGCGACATGGTCGCCACCATCCACGGCAAGGAGCGCATGCTGGGCCTCGATCCGGTCGCGGCCGTGTTCGAGCTGATGTTCAACCGCGACCTCTACGACGACATTCCGGTGATCTACGTCAAGGACATGGCGGTCCGCAAGCACATCACCAGTCACCCGGTGCAGGTCAGTCCGGACGAGGCGAAGCGCATCTTGAAGACCGGGCTGATCAGCTCGAACTACCTGTCGAACCCGGCGGTGGCGCGGATCGTCGACGACCTGTCCTCTAAGATGACGCTGCGCCGCGCGATGGATCGCTTCGTGGCGGCGTCGGCGGCGTACGGCATGGTGTTTTCGCGCTTCAACGTCGTGCCGAGCCCGGCCGGCGACTTCGAGTCGGCTTGGCACACGTTCGACCGATTGCTGGGCAATCTCTCGGCCGGCAGCGCGCACGCGGGCATGTCCGATCAGGCCCCGATTCCGGGCATCACGCCGGAGACGGCCGCCGCGCTGCTAAACGACTTCCGTTCGATGGCCCGCGCGTGGGCCGAGCGCGATCCGGCCGGGATCAACAAGGCCATCATCGGGCTGGCGGAAACGCTGCCGACGCTGGCGCCTCCCGGCACCTATCCGTCACTGGAGCAGCGCAAGATGGAGGTGGTCTATCACAACCTCCAGGCGCTCACGTTCGGCTGGGCGCTGTACGTGGCGGCGCTGTTCGCGAGCATCTGGGCCCTGCTGGCGGGGCACCGCTGGACGCGCATGCTGGCGATGGGTCTGTTCCTGCTGGCCTTCGCGGCGCATGGCGCGGGAGTCGGCATGCGCTGGTACATCATCGGCCGGGTGCCGGTGGCGAACATGTTCGAGGCGGTGGTCACGTCGGCGTTCCTCGGGGCGGCGCTGGCGCTCGTGCTGGAGTTGACGCTGAAGCGCGGCGTGTTCGTGCTTGCGGGTTCGTTCCTCGGCTTCCTTTCGCTGGTGCTGGGGCGGTTCGTCGGGGCGCAGATCACGCAGATCGCGCCGATCCTCGATGACATCATGCTCCGCATTCACACGGTGCTGATCATCGCCAGTTACGCGGTCATCACGCTCGCGTTCGTCGTGGCGACCTGCTACCTGGTGGTGTCGGCCCGCGGACCGCGCCCGCAGGTGGCGCGCGTGACGCTGGGCATGGTCGCCAGCCTCGGGTTGTGCGCGGCGCTCGCCACGCAGGATGCGTTCCACCGCCTGACGGATATCTCAAACGCGTTCATCATCATCATTCCGACCCTGTTCGCGCTGACCGGGGCGCTGCTGTTCCTCGTGCTACCGTGGAATCTCGGTCGGCCGGCGATGGCCGTGGCGATCGCGCCGCCGGGCGCGGCGGGGATCGTTTCCGGTCCGATGGCAGCCACGGCGGTCGTGCCGCGGGAAAACGTCGCGCTGCTGGATGCGTTCGACCGTTCGCACATGATCCTGCTGCACATGGCCACGATCTCGCTGTTCGTCGGGCTGGTGCTGGGCGCGGTCTGGGCCGACTACTCATGGGGCCGGCCGTGGGGTTGGGACCCCAAGGAAGTGTTCGCGCTCGTGACGTGGCTGTTTTACGCGATCCTGATTCACGCCCGCTTCGCCGCGAAGCGCCGCGCCTTGTGGACGGCCGTGCTGAGTTGCATCGGCTTCGCGGCCATGCAGTTCAACTGGTGGGTGGTGAACTTCTACATCGTCGGCCTGCACAGCTATGCGTAAGCCGCTTCGTTCACCGGGCGAGGGACCCTCACAACGAGTGCATTGAGCCGTTCAGCAGAACGCGAACGTGGCGGCTCGCGCAGCGAGCGAGCGCATCGAGGTCGTAGCCGCCCTCGAGAATGCTGACCAGTCGTCCGTGGCAGCAGTCGCGGGCGACACCCATGATCGCCTGCGTGAGGAACGCAAAGCCCTCGTCGGTCAGTTCGACGGCCGCGAGCGGATCATCGCGATGGGCGTCGAAGCCCGCCGAGACCAGCACAAAGTCGGGGCGGAACGCGCGCGCGGCGGGTTCGAACAACTCTTGAAATGCACGGCGATAGTCTTCGTCCGTCGCCCCCGGCAGCATGGGAATGTTCAGGGTGAAGCCGGCCCCGGGGCCGTAGCCGGTCTCGAACTCGTGTCCGCTGCCCGGATAGCGAAACGACGGGTGTTCGTGGATGCTGCAGAAGAAGATGGACGGATCATCGACAAAGGCGTGCTGCGTGCCGTTGCCGTGGTGCACGTCCCAATCGAGGATGAGCACGCGGCCGACCGACCAGCGCTGTTGCAGATAGCGGGCGGCGATGGCGATGTTGTTGAACAGGCAGAAGCCCATCGAGACGTCCCGTTCGGCGTGGTGGCCGGGCGGGCGTACCGTGCAGAAGGCGTTGGCGACCTCGCCCTTCATGACCGCGTCGCAGGCCGTCAGCGCCGCCCCGACCGCGAGTAGTGCCGCCTCGTAGCTGGCCGGGCAGATGCCCGAGTCCGGCGAGTCGATGTAGCGCTCGCCCGCCTCGCAGGCGCGTCGAACCCGGTCGACGTAGGCCGGCGAGTGGACCGTCTCAATCCAGCGTCGATCGGCCGGTCCGAAGGCGAGCGGAGTCAGCCGCTTCAGGAGCCCGTCGTCATGGAGCCGGGCCGTGATGGCGCGCAGCCGCTGCGGCCGCTCCGGGTGATCGGGCCCCGGGTCGTGCATCAGGAAGCGGGCGTCGTAGCACCAGCCGGTTCCGGGCATCGGCCCCATTCTAACGCGCAGTTTGAGCCCGGGACCCGGTCGCTATAGCCTCCGCCTTCGGATGTCCTCTGGGGCCCGTCGATGGCTGGCGAATGGCGTGCGGCTGCTCGTGACGAGCATCGCCGTCGCCTACGTATACCAGCGCGTCGATTGGTACGACCGCGCGCACCTGGCCGAGTCGCCAGAGCAAGTCTACCGGGTGCTGTCGCCGCCGGGGGAGTGGCCGCTTCGGCTCGATGATCCGCGGACCGGCGAGCAGCGCACCGCCCGCGCCGATGAGCTGGCGTCGCCCGAGGCGATGGCCGCGTTTCGAAAGCGACCGATCGAACAGGGATTGCGGGACGTCGTCCGCCGCCTGGATGCGCGCTTCGCGCTGCTCGGCGTGCTCGCGCTGGCGCCGGTCACCTTCCTGCTGGCGATCCGCCTGCGCGACTTGTTGGAGATGCAGGCGGTCCCACTCCCGCTGCGCGAGGCGATCTGGCTGACCTTCGCCGGCAACTTCTTCAATTTCGCGCTGCCCGGTACGACCGGCGGCGATCTCTACAAGGCGTACCATATCGCGCGGATCGGCCACAAGCGCACCGAGGGCGTGACCGTCGTCTTTCTCGACCGCGCGTTCGGCATGGTGGCGTTCGTGTTGCTGGCGGGGCCGTGCGTGCTGCTCTCATGGCGGGTGGCGGCGATCGGTCGGCTGGGCAAACTCGTCGGCGTGCTGCTGGCCGCGCTGGTGATCGGCGCGCTGGTGTTCTTCTCACGCCGCTTTCGCCGCTGGATTCGCTATGACCAATTGCTGGCCCGGCTGCCGATGGCGGATCGCCTGCGGCGCGTCGATCAGACGGTCTTCGCGTGCCGGCTTCATCCGTGGCGAACCGCCCGGGCCATGATCCTGACGTTCATGAGCCACCTGCTGCTGGCGGCCGGTGTCATGTACGTGTCGCGGGCGGTCGGAATGCCGCAGGCGACGTTGACGCGGCTCGATTGGACCTACTTCGACTTCTACGTGTCGTGCACCCTGGCGCTCAGCGTCGGTTACCTTGTGGCCGCGGTGCCGCTCAGCATTCAGGGCTTCGGCTTGCTCGAGGCCGTGTTCCTGCGCGTGTTGGCGGGCCCCTGGGGCACCAGCAGCCAGGTGCTGGCGGTGTGCCTGGGTTTTCGGATGCTGCAACTGCTGTGGTCGCTGCCCGGGATGGTCGCTCCGTGGCGCGGCCTGTCCCGTCCGCCGGCCGCGACGGGTTCCTCGGGCGCGGCCTCATCGGAAAACGAATCGCCCTGATCGTCTCCGCGAACGACCAGGGCGAATCGTCGTGAGAATTCGAGGCGACGCGGCCGGATCAGCGGCCCGGCAGCGGCGAGGCGCTCGGCGCCGCGCCCACCATCGCGCCCGGGAACGGGTTCTTGCCTGAGACGAGGAAGACCTCGACGCGGCGATTTCGCTCGTTGCCGCCGCGGGCCGGGTTCGGCTCGCGCGGCCGCCACTCACCGTAGCCCATGCAGCCCATGCGCGTGTAGTCGACGCCGGCCTCGTGCAGCGCGAACATGACCGCGATCGAGCGGAAGCACGACAGGTGCCAGTTGGTCGGGAAGCGCGTCGCGCTCTGGCGAATGGGCACGTTGTCGGTGTGGCCAGTGATGACGACTTCGAAACCGGAGGCGGCCGGCGAGTTGACAATGCGGGCGAACTCGGACAGCGCGGCCTTGGCGTCGTCGCGCACCTGGTCGCTGCCGAGCGCGAAGGTCAGGTCGCTCTTCCATCGGACCAGCCCGCGGGCGGAATCGTACTCCACCGTGTTCGGGAACTTGGCCGCGAACTCCTGCAGGGCGCGATCGAGCTCCGGCGGCAGCTTGACCTCGACCACGTCGATGTTCTTGGGAATGCCGCGGCGGAGGATCTCATCCATCTTCGCCAGCAGGTCGCGGTTGGTCGCGCCCAGACGCCCGTTCTCGGCCTTGAGATTGTCGGCCAGCGCGTTGAGCGTCTCCTTCTCGCGCTGCAGCGTCTCGACCTGGTTCTTGAGCTCGTTGTTCTTGGATCGCTCGTCGGCCAGCTCATTCTCGAGGCCGGACGCCCGGGTCGTCCCGGTGTCGGCCGCGAACTTGGTGCGCAGATACTCGTCTCGAGACACGCAGCCGGCGGACAACGCGGCCAGCGTCAAGAGTCCCAGGCCGATGGTGAGCGACAACAAACGATTCATGTACGTTCCTCTTTGCACGGACGTGCCCCATGGAGCCGGCGGCCGGTCCGTTGGCCGCTGGTCGGCGCGGATTATGGCGGCCGCGTTCCCGGGAAGCAAGCATGCGTTTTCGTGCGACGCCGGAACGCGATGCGGCTGTCCGTTCAGGGCAGCAATCGCCGACACCTGCTGACGCCGCCGAGGTCGGGCCGGCGGTGCCGGGCGACGAATCTCCGGAGTCGAGTCGGCCTTGCCTCGGGGGGCGGGTCGGCTACGCTTTGATGCGTGGGGAGGCGGCGATAGGAACAGAACTCGGGGACAGCATCGGGAGCGCGGACCGTCATGACGATCGAGGAACGCATCGCCCAGTTCGAGAACGTGGTTCGGAGCGGTTCGGCCGACGAAATGGCCTTCTTCAGTCTCGGGAGCGCCTATTACGACGGCGGGCGGTTCGCTGACGCCGGACCGGCCTTTCAGCGCGTATTGGCGCTCAACCCGCAGCACTCGATGGCCCATCTCATGCTCGGACGGACGCAGCTTCAGACCGGGCACCGCGACCTCGCGATCGAAACGCTCAAGAACGGCCTGATCATCGCGCATCGCCGCGGCGACCTGAAGCCGCGCAACGAGATGGCCGACGAACTGCGCAAGCTCGGCGTCGAGCCGCCCAACCCGGATGCGCGCGGGGCCGCGACCGCCGGCGCGACCGCCGGCGCGACGCCCGGGTTTGCGTGCTCGCGCTGCGGCGGGGGCAGCCCGCTGAAGGAGCGGCCGTTCAAGGGCGCGCTGGGCGAGAAGGTGCTGGCCAGCGTCTGCACGTCGTGCTGGCAGGAGTGGATCCGCATGGGCACGAAGGTCATTAACGAGCTGCGCCTGCCGATGTACGACCCCCAGGCGCAGGAAATGTACGACCGGCACATGAAGGAGTTTCTCGGTCTGACCGACTGAGGCGGTCCGGCGACGAGTCGGGCCGACCCGGCGCTCGCATCCGGCCTGAATCGAATGGGGGATGGGGCCAGCGACACGTGATCCGCGATTCCGACGGGCATGATCCGCTGCGCGAGGACGAGTGGCCGGACGAGCGCGACGTCGTCGACGACGCGCCGGAGTCGATCGACCTCGCCCCCTGTCCGCGGTGCGGGCGCATGCTCGCGGACGGCGCGTCGTGGTGCCCGCATTGCCGCGAGTGGATCACCGCCGACGCCAACTCACCGCGCACGCAATGGTGGTGGGGCATCGTGGTGGCGGTGCTGATCGCCTTGATTCTCTATCTCTGGCACGGCCTGCGGCTGTAAGCGCCGCCACATCGCCGCTGCCCTGCGTGACGTGTCATGCTTGGCTTTGCGACTACCTATACGAATCTCGCGGCTGGCGCTGCGCGCCAGAGCGCCGCACGTTCTGGACGCGGCGGCTGGCGCGTCTCAGGGACAGACGCCGTCGGCGACCAGCCGGGAGAGCATGGGGCCGACGTCATCCGGCGTCACGCTGCCATCGGTGTTCACGTCGGCACACGCGCAGGCCGGGCCGCCTTGGAGGACGCAGGCCACAAACGCCGCCAGGTCCGTGCCGTTGATCGCGCCGTCGAGGTTCATGTCACCCCGGCACGCGCACTCGGTCGCGGGTAACGACGGGACGATCGCGAGCGATCGTCCGCGCGACAGACCGGTCACACGGGGCGTGGCCGGTGTACCCTGCCATGCCGCTCCGGTCGATGACAGTGAGTCTTGCAGGCTCCATACGGTCGTGTCGGAGATGACATAGACCGTCGCCGTGGCGCCGCTGACGGCAACATCCGCGTCGCTGACCGCCTGGCCGGTCGGAATGGCCGCCAGGCGTCCCTCGTTTGTCCAGGCGACGCCGTTGAATCGAAACTTGTAAAGACCGGCGTCGTACCCGCCCCCGGCCGCGTGAATGGCCAGGTAGATCGTCTGCGCATCGGCGACGGCGAAGCCGAGCGGGTTGGCGTTCTCGGCCGCCAGGATCAACACCGGACTGGGCGTGCCGGGCGCGGGGGCTGACTCGCTCAGCCGGTAGATGCCATTGCCGGCGGCAAACGCACCCGACGACGAGGAAGTGGACATGAAGAGATCACCGCCGTGTCGCTCGATCCACCGGCAGTTGCCGGAGACCAGCACTTCCCACGTCATGCCCGCGCGGCGTCGCAACGACAGGCCGGTGCTCGCGAATATGATCGAAGATCCGGCGGCCACGCCTCGGCCGTCGACGGCCCCGTCGCCGCTGGGCGACGCCTCCGCGACGACCGGCGCCGCGCCGCTGTAGTCGCAGCGGACGAACCCGGCATTGCGTGGGCTGGTTGTGTTGGTAAACGACGTGGCGACCAGCACCGACTGCGGGTCATCCGGCGGGATCGCGATCTGGCAGACGGTGGTGGCGGAGCCGACCGTCGCGCCGTACGGCGCGGGCGGGCCGGACGGGATCGTGTACGCCTGCCGGGGCGCGACGAAATCCGGCGGATACTCGGTCAGCGCGATGGCGGTCGGACCGCTGCCCGTTCCGGGCGCGGTGGCGATCACGATGGAGCCCGGAATCAGGGGCGCGGAAAACGTGGCGACGGGCATGATGCCGGCGGCAATCGCGGCGGCGACGCCACGAACCAGCCCCGCGGAAAGCGATCGTCTCTCGACCGACGGCATGCCGCCTCCCCTTTGAGCGGCGAAGAATAGCAGCGAGTGCCGCGCGCCTCAACAAAGAAGCGGGCCGAGGCGAGCGTACTCGCCTCGGCCCGCGACAGTTGCCGCACGCGGTTCGTTGCCGCCTACGGGCAGGCCGTCGGGTTGTCGAACAGCAGCTTATTCACGAACAATCCGACGTCGGTCGAGTCGACCGAAGTCGAGTTATTCATGTCGGCACAGGCGCAGTTCGAGCCGGCGCCGATCAGCACGCACTCGACGAATGCCTGGATGTCACGTCCATCAACGATGTTGTCGTTGGACACGTCGCCCGGGCAGGTGGAACAGCTCGGCACGAACGGCGGCACCACCGCCAGCGCGCGGCCGCGACTGACGGCGGGGACGAGCGTCGTGGGCGCCAGCGTGTTCCAGGCCGGCCCGCTGTTGTCGAGCTTGTCGGCAACGACGTACAGCGCACCTTCGCTGACGGTCGTCGTGGTGTGGAGATAGACGTTCACGTCGATGTTGTTGGGGGCGATCTTGACATCGACGCCGCGGCCGAACTGGGCCCCGATCAGCCCGAGGTTGCCCTGGTTCACCCAGCTCGTCCCGTTGAACCAGAACTTGTGGACGTTCTGGTAGCCGTTTCCGGTGATGAAGCAGGCGTAGATGTTGCGGGCATCCGCGACCTTGAACATGACCGGGCTGCTGAAGGCGTTGAGCGCCGTGTTGTTGGGCGTCGAAATGACGCGCGTGAACGTCGGCGTGCCGGTGGGATTGTCGATGCGGTAGATGCCCGGACCGTCGTTGCCGTCGCCCACCGTGCTGTAGGGTTGCGTGGTCGACGCGGTCGAGGCGTACAGCACGCCGTCGGTGATGTCGACCATGCGCGTGTTGGTGAAGGTCACCTGGGTACCGAATGAATCACTGGTCGTGTCGTATCGGCGGATGCCGAAGCCGCCGCTGATGTAGACGCTGGTGCCGTTGCCAGCCACGCCGCGGGCCAGCTCGAACGACTGCACGCCGCGGGCCAGATCGAACACGTGCGTGCCGCCCTGGAAGACGGTGCGGACGAAGCCCATCCGCAGCGGCGAGGCGTCGTTGAGGTTGCTGTTGGCGATGTAGAGCCGATTCGTGACGACCGAGTCAAAATTGATGTCGAAAATGGTCGTGGCGGTGACATCCGACGGCTCGCCCGAGGGGTCGCCGGTGGTCGGCACGCGAATGACCGGCTGCACGAGCTGACCGGCCGGGTTGTATTCACGCAGGTTGGTCTCGCCCGGGAACGCGAAGTCGCGAATGGTGGCGATGACGATGTTCCCCTCGCCGAACGGCTGAGACGTGGCGACGTTGGGCGTTTCCGCGAACCGCGCCGTCACATCCAGGTCGCCGGTCAGCGGCGCCGACGTGAAGGGTGACGTCGTGGCGAGCTGAACATTGTTCTGGTCGTGGAACTCCTCCAGCGTCCACGGCGAGGCCGGCGTGCCGATCACCCCGGCCGTGGCGGTGAACGTCACCTGCGTGCCCTCGCGGTACTGATAGGAACCCGGCCCGAGGATGCCGTCCGGCGCCGGGGTGGGAAAACCTTGAATGCCGTTGCCGGTCACGAAGGTCCGCACGCGCCGGAGCGGGAGGAATCGGGCCGTGACCGACTTGTTGGCGGTCAGGTCGATGGAGATGGTATCGAAGAACTCATCGCCGGGAGTCACGTCGCCGGTCCAGCGATCGAAAATCCAGCCGCTGGCGGGATTGGCGAACAGGAACAGCGTGGTGCCGGTCGTTTGCACGATGTTGTAGGGTCCGCCCGGCGAGTTGTAATCGGAACCCGGGGGCGACACGTTGATCGTTCCATTGCCGACGCCGGTCAGCGAAAGCACGCTATTGCCAGTGAGCGGGTCGAACCTGGCCGTGATGTTCTTGTCGTTATCAACGACCACGGGGAGCGGGTTGGCAGAGGCCGGAGATCCGGGAATGTTGCCGGTCCACTCAACGAAGATCGAGCCCGGATCGGCGTTGGCTGTCAGTTGGACGGTCGAGCACTTCACATAGTTCGGGCCGGGGTTGTCGCGGCTGACGCTGCCGCTGCCGAGGCCGGTCGTGCTGGTCGTGATGGTGAAGCTCGGCGGTGCCGGCGGCGGGGGCGGGACGACCTTGAGGCTCCACGGGTCGGTCAGGCCGGAGACGATTGTGGTCGCGGCCGCGCCGGTCCAGGCGGCGCCGGTGGAACTCAGGGTGTCGGCGATCTTATACACGTTCCCCGACAGGGTGCATGCGTACAGCGTGACGTTGCCGCCGCCGTCGACCTCGCCGTCCACGTCGCGGACCTCGGTCGCCCCGATCGCGGCGTTGATGCCCTGCGATTGGAAGATGGAGCCGTTCCAACGGAATTTGTACAGCCCCAGCGGCCCGCCGAACGTGACGCAGAGGTAAATCGTGTCGGGATCGGCGACGTAGAAACCGAGCACCTGTCCGTTGCTCACCGAGGTGACAACCTGGGAGTAGGAGCCGGGAGGAGTCCCCAGCGCCGACGTCTTGATGAGGCCCGTGCCGCCGGCCTGGCCGGTGCTGCCGGTCGAGATGAGCCAGTCGTTGCCAATGATTTCGGACCAGCGGTTGTTTCCGGCGGCGATGTACGTTTCCCACGGGTTCCCGAGCCGACGGTAGGCCCCGGGGTTCCCGGTGGCGAACACGCGGCATTCGGCTTGGTCGACGCCGCGCAGGTCGGGGCTGGCGGTGGTGATGGCGCTGGCCTCGTCGGTAGCGATCGACGAGCCGGAGGCGTTTACGCGGACATATCCGCCGGACAGACTGGTGGAATTGGTGTACCGCGTCGCGACGTAAAGCAGCTGGTTGCTGGCGTCGCCGAAGTTGATCTGCGGCGACGTGTTGGACGTGCCGTCCGCGCCGCCGAAGGGCGGCGGTGCGGAGGACGGAATCGTGTAGTTCTGCACGAGCGTGCCGGTGGGCGTGTACTCGTACAGCGTGATCGGTTGCAACCCGGCGATACGGGGAACTTCGGCGACGATGAAGTTGCCGGGCGTGAACGGCGCCGCGGTCAGCGGCGCGACGGCCGCCGTCAGAACAGTGAACGCGACGGCCGCGATTGCCCAGCGCATCCGGGAGGTTGTCGGTGTCGTCATGATCCTTCCAACTCCTTGTCTTGGTTTATGGGGGCCCGGTCGGCCCCGCTCCGCCATTGCACGCACGATGCTCTCCGCGCGAGAGGCCGCGATCAGTCGATGAACGAGTCGACCAAGGCACAAACGCCTGCCGCAGCGCCCAAGAACACAGGTCGGCTGCGTCCGCGCCGAGGACGATTCGTTGACGATTCTGGCAGGCGCCGTCGATGGCGCGAAGGGACCCCTCCGTCGGGTCCGCCAGTCAACGCATTATATCGCAAGACCGGGGCGGCAAGAAACAATACGGCGGCTGGGACGCGCGAAGATCGCGTGAACGCAAACACCAGTCCGACGGCGGCTTACGTGTTCTTAGCGCTCTATTCACGACATATCGCTTGAACCAGCGGCGGCGGAGTTGGTAGCGTATTGATCGAGGGCGGAGTGGGAATATCGCGCAGGGCGCGTGCCTGCGCGGCCGCGGCCCGGCGAGTTGGGATAGTGCATATTCTTGGAGGGTCTGGATGATGCGGAGCTTGGCGGCTGTGACTCTGGCGCTTCTCGTCGCCGTCCCGGCGTCGGGGCAGGTTCAGGTCAACGATATCGCGTTCGGATTGAGCAACAGCAACGGTGCGAACTCGCTGGAGCTGGTTCGCGGCTTCCCGGCCGGCGCGGCCGTGCCGGATCCGTGGTCGAGTCCGTTCGTTCAGAGCATGCAGTTCGACAATTCCGGCGGCTGGCACCACTACCAGGGTAACCTGCTGGGTCTCAATTTCGGCACCGCCGCGGCCGGCGGCTCGTTGCTGAATCACGCCACCGACGGGTCGCCGGGCGTGCAGGATCTCGGCTCGCTCACCGGCGGCGCGACCGGTCTCACGCTCGCGCGGCTTGGCGGATTGTCCGTCAGTCCCGACAACTCGAAGATCGCGGCGACCGGCTTCGACAGTCGCAAGGTGCTGGTCTGGGACTACAACGCCGGCTTGTCGGTCGGTCAGGGCGTGGGTGCCTCGGTCTCCGACGGTCGAGAGACGGCGGGGGTGCCGCTCGCAGCTGGTTTCACGCAGGGGTCGACCTGGCTGGACAATCGGACCGTGCTCGCGTTTCAGGCGGATGGCAACATTCTGGCCGTGGATGCGGCCTCGATGGCGGTGAACACGGTGGCGTCGTTCGCCGTGCCCGGCGGCGCGTCCCGGTTCACGTCGATGGAATACAACCCGACGATTTCGCCGTTCGTGTACGGCATGTACAGCCAGTTCGTCAGCGGCGTGACGACCAATCTGCTCTACGTGTTCGATCCGGCGACGTGGTCGCAGGTTCCGGGCAGCCCGTTCGACTTCAGCCAGTCGATGCAGACGGCCCGCGAGATCGCGTTTGACACCCGCGGCAATCTGTTCGTCGGGCAGTTCTCGTCGTTGATCGACTACATCCCAAATGCCGCCAACCCGGCCCTGATCGTCGCGAACGGCTCGATCAACTATTACGGGCCCACGACCTTCTCGTCCTTCAACGGTCTTGACGTGGCCCTTCCGGAGCCGGGCACGCTGATCCTACTGTCCGCCGGGCTGCTGGGCCGGCGTCGCCGCCGATTGGTCTGACGGCTCCATCCCACTCCGGTTCGTGTTGAGACAAGCCGCGCCCGCCCGACGCGCAGCGTCGGGCGGGCGTTTTGCTGTCGTTTGAACCCGCGGCGGCATTGACGTAACGAATCGGGTTTCGTTACAATTCGGATTCCGGGTGGGAGATTCGTCCGGGCAGCCGTCCGTATTTCAAGAGCGAGTCCCCCGCGAGCGGACACCTATCGAAGGGGAGCACGTCATGCGTTCTCGATTTGCGCTGGTACTCAGTCTCACGGTGACCGGGTTCTCGACCGCGCCGGCGGTGGCCCAGCCGATGGCGGTCGGCATCTTCTCTGAAGTTCCCGGCCATCCGACCAACGTCGTGCCGGGCCTGCCGGGCGTGGCATGGACCTCGTTTGATCGGCCGTACCGCAGTCCGAACGGCCAGCACTGGATCATCTCGGGCGTGACCAACAGCGGCGTCAGCACGACGAACGAGGTCATCGTGCGGGGGCAGGGGCGATTCGGGCCGCGATCGCTCGTCGCGCAGGAAATGGTGACGGCGATCGACGGCAGCCGCGTGTGCGATTCGGTCGGCTTCGACACGCAGCTATCCATCAGCGACAACGGCACCCATGCGTTCTCCTGCAATCTCGATGGCGCCACGACCGACGACGAAGTGGTGGTGAAGGGCACCGGCATGTCGCTCGGGGTCGCGCATCGGGAGGGGGAATCGGTCGGCGGCCTGATCCCCGGCGCGGCGCTGGGCACCACCATCTTCTCTCCGCACGTGGACAACCTGACGGGCGAGATTTCCCTCGCGTCAACCGGCTTGATCGGCACGACGACCGCCACCAACGCGGCCTTGTTTCTGAAGGGCAACACGACGCTGGTGGCTCAGAAGGGCGTCACCGTTCCACCCGGACTCGGCAACACGAGTCCGTGGGAGAACTTCACGTCCGGCGGGTACTTCGTCTCGGCCGACAGCTCGAACTACATGGCGATCGGCGATACGACCGGGCCGACCGCGAGCGACGGCATCGTCGTCGTGAACGGCAATGTCGTCATTCGGGAAGGAACACCGCTGTCGGGCGGGCTCAACCCCGTGTTCACGATCGTCCAGGGCGTGATGGTGTCGAACGGAGACTGGTTCGTTCGCGCCAGCGCGTCGACCACGCTGGGCGGACAGGACTGGCTGGTGCGCAACGGCGCGATTGTCGCCGCCGTCGATGACGCCGTCCCCGGCGGGTTGCCGGGTGAAGTGTTTGACGACGCGCTGTTTGCCGCCACCTTCTTCACCATGTTCGGGAACAACAACGGTGATTACATTTACGGAGCCACCACCAACAATCCGGACCCCGCGTTCGACGCGGTGCTGGTCTGGAACAACCTGACGGTGGTCGCGCGGCAGGGCGACCCGGTCGACCTCGACGGCAACGGCATCTTCGACGACAACGCCTTCATCGACGTTTTCAATAACGATGATGGCTTCCTGACCGATGACAACATCCTGTTCTTCACCGCCGACCTGCGGAACGGGGCCGGCGTCGGCATCGGACAGGCCTACCTGTGGAAGTCCGTGCCCGAACCGGCGAGCATCGTCCTGCTCGCTGTCGGCGGTTTGGGATTGGCGCGGCGCCGTCGATAGCGGCGCTGTGCGCCGGTCCAACTCCGTGTTGCGATTCGAGCCGCGCCCGCTTCGCTGAGACGGGCGCGGCATTCTTCTTCAGCGGGCGATCTCAGTCGGAGGAACGCTCGGTTGGACGCGGACAATCGATCCAGCTTCTCTCCGGTCCGCTTGGTTCTGGCCTCGATGGCGCTCGCGACGTGCGGGCCCGCGATGACGTCCGCGCAGGACGCCTTCCGGCCGTCCGGCGAGCCGCTGCCCGACTATGCCCGCGTCCTGATGCCGCCCGCAGACGCCCCGGCGCCGCGCGGCGGACCCAGCCCGGGACCCGGCACCGCGTTCCCGAACATCCTCATCACCGGCTACTGGCCGCCGACCAACGAAATGCTGCGTGAGTTCAGCGACAATGCCGTTCAGAATCCGGGCGGCTGGATCGGAGGCAACTGGGAGGGCCGCGGCTACGACGTGTTCGCGTTCTTCCCGGAGTTTCCGAACGGCATTGGGCGCGGTCAGGGCGATTTTGAAGTCGATTACCAGGACACCTCCAACGACTGGTGGCCGCTGGTGGCTCAGCTCCAGCCGATCGGCATCATCACCTTCAGCCGCGCCAACACCACCAACGGGTGGGAGCTCGAAGGCGGGAACCGCACGTACGTGGCGAGCCAGTGGACGCCTGACTATCTCGCGCCGACCCGCCCCACGCCGGAACTGCCGATCATGCAGTTCGAGCCGCCGCTGACCGAGCGATATTCGACGCTGCCGTTCGCCGCCATCATCGCGGCCGTGCAGGCCTCCGGGGCGAACGTCAACCCCTTCAGCACCGTGATCGACGACGGGCGCTTCCTGTCGAACTTCATCGGCTATCACGGTTGCTGGTATCACGCGCTCCACGCCTCGCCGTCGGATCCGGCCTGGAACATTGCCGCGGGGCACATCCACGTCGGCCAGGGCACGGCGCTGAACGACGCCCGCATCGCCACGAAGGTGACCCTGCGGGTGCTCATCGAACATCTGGACACGATCCGGGCGCGGCCCGGCGACATGAACTGCGACGGCGCGGTCAACGGCGACGATCTTCAGGGATTCGTTCAGGCGCTGCTCGATCCCGTGACGTACCGTCTGGCGCACCCCTCATGCGTGCTGAAGAACGGCGACTTCGACGGCGACCACACGGTGACGCCGAACGACCTGGGTGGGTTTGTCGCGCTGCTCACAGGCGTCTGAAAGGGCTTCGCCGGAAGCGGGCCCCGGCCGGCACGTCAGAAAAGCGGGCGACGCGACTCGAACGCGCAACATCCAGCTTTGGAAGGCGATCAATTCCATCCGCAAGCGTAGCGGGCACAAGTGATTGCACAAGTGACACGGACTCCCCCGCCTATTCCCCCGACAGTTGCGACGTGACGGCGTTTGACGACGCCGAATTGCGGGCCGTGGTCGCCGCGTGGCCCGCGCTGCCCGAGCCGATTCGGCGGGCGGTAATGGCGCTCGTGGGCACCGTCACCAGCAACACCACAACCAAAACCCCCGCCGACGCCCACGGCAACGCGGGTTTCCGTTGGTGGCGTCACGGCGGCTGAGCGATGAACGGACGAGCGATTCAAACCGGCATGGCGGCTGTTCCCGCGGCGGTCGCCAAGTGCGGCGCGGCGGAAGGACCCGCAAATTGGCCCGTCCGCGGCGCTCGCGGGTCCCTCCCGGCCGGTTTTCTTCCTGATGGCCGCGGGAACGGTCGCGGACGCCGATTGACTTTCTTTCTGCGCAATACGCACAGGAGTACAACGCGATGGACACGACGCAATCCGTGGCGGTTTCCGAACTGCGGCTGTCGCTGGCGGCCGCCTTGAACCGAGTAGAGCGGGGCGAACGGCTGACGGTCACCCGCGGCGGCGAGCCGGTGGCCGTGTTGTTGAGCCCGGACGAAGCGGCATGGCGCGCTGCTTTGACGGCCTGCTTCCGCGACCGCCGCCCGCCCTTCACGCAAGCGGCCCTGGATGCGTGGGTGGCCGACGTGTTGGCCCGGATGGACCTGTCCGAGCTGTTGGAACCCGCCGACGCATGACGCGCCGTTGCCGGACCGTGACGCCGCGACGTTCTACTACGAACGCGTGCGGGCCGCCCTGGACCGGCTGGACACGGCCGACCCGCCGGACCCGAAGGAAATCGGCGGCATCCCGCTGCCCGTGGCGATTGAGGGCTTGAAGCTGTCGGCCCCGTGGACGCCGGTTCCGGCGTAGGGGCGGAACAGCGCACGGCGCGGCCGCGCCGCTTTCCTGACTTCGAGCCCTTCGCCTCGCTGGGATACCGGTTTACAATCCGCTCGTCAACGCGGTCTTGAAGGATGGACGAACCGACGTGGCACGCGAACAAACCCCTAATCCGCCAACGCTCTTTCACCGAACGAAGCACGGTGAAATCCAGCTCGGCGATTCGCTGCGCGTGCTCGAAGCGATGGAACCGGCATCGGTGGACCTGATCGTGACAAGCCCACCCTTCGGGCTGGTGCGAAAAAAGGACTACGGGAACGTCGATGCTGACAAGTATGTTGAATGGTTTCGGCCGTTCGGGGAGCTCTTCCGACGCGTGCTCAAGCCGACCGGATCGCTCGTCATTGACATTGGCGGGGCGTGGATTCCGGGGCAGCCGACGCGCAGCTTGTATCACTACGAGCTCGTCATCATGCTGTGCCGGATGTGCGGTTTTCACTTGGCACAGGAGTTCTTCTAGTGGAACCCCGCGAAACTGCCGACGCCCGCCGAGTGGGTGACTGTTCGCCGCATTCGCGTGAAGGATGCCGTGAGCTGTATTTGGTGGCTTTCGCCGACGCCGTGGCCGAGGGCTCAGAACGGAATTGCCGCATGATGACTGGAGCGTTCGCTAATGACCGTTGCAGAACGCCTCCGATACGACTGGAAGGATGATCTCCGCTCGTTGCTGGCAGACGCACGGCAAAGTCTTGTCGTCTCGTCTCCCTATGTAACCGCGCGCGGTGCAGACTTCCTGCTGCTGCACCTGCCGGAAGGGGTCAGGCCAACTCTGTCCTTCTCACTGCTTACCGACTTGTCGCCACTGAATGTGGCCCAGGCCGCCACCGATCCCCACGCCGTTAGAGACCTCGCGGCAGCATTACCTCGCTCGCGGGTGTTCCATTTGCCGCGCGTCCACGCCAAGGTATATGTGAAGGATGGTGAACGGGCTATCGTCACCTCGGGGAACTTGACCGCAGGGGGACTCGACGTCAACTACGAGTATGGGCTGAAAGTCCTCGACGCGGAGACGGCGGCGGCTATCGAGCGCGACATCACCGACTACGCGGGTCTGGGCGCCCCGGTACCGATAAGCATGCTCGACGCCTACGCCGTGAAGGCGGCAGAACTGCGAGACTTGTATGCTTCGCAGGAGCGCGCGGTACAGCACACCGACTCCCGACTGCGACGAGCGCTGCGGGCTTCCGCCGATGAGTTGACTCGTTTACGGCTCGCCGGCGGTCCAATGCATAGTGTGTTCGCGGCGACCATCCTGTACCTGCTGGCCAAGCACGGCCCGTTACCAACGACGGAGTTGCATCCGCGCATTGAGGCGTTGCACCCGGATCTCTGCGATAATTCCGTTGATCGCATCATCGACGGGAAACGCTTCGGAAAGAAATGGAAGCACGCGGTGAGGACTGCGCAGCAGCAATTGAAGAAGCGCGGCCAGATTGAGCTCGTCGGCGACAGATGGATACTGGTCGGGACACGCGTGGAAACTGATGGAGACCACACGTGACCCCGCGCAAGTGCACAGGCTGCGACGGGCACGGCGTTCGAGCCTGCGCTGTTCCGTCATGCCGGATCGATGGTGCGCGCCGACCCTGGATTGTTGTGGAGCGGTGCGACACTTGCGAGCGCTTCGACGACGATCTTGCTGCCGCGCGGTCGCTGTTCAAACTGGCGGGGTGGTTCCAGTGCCGCAACGGCGGTTGGCACGCTCTTGCCGACTCCCGGTCCCGGCGACGCGGCTGCGTGGATAAGAGGCGAACTTGAGCGTGTTCGCGGGCTTCGGCCTTCGCCAACATCGAACGTTCACGACCGGCTCGCCGTCGGTGCAAATCGACATGACCGCTCTGCGGCAGGCGTTGCAGCACGGCTTCGCGTTCCACCGCAAGGACAATGCCGAAATCGCCGTGGCGTTCCGACCCGACGCTTCATGCCGTACACGCGGAACGCTGACGAGCTTCATCGGCTCGGGCGACAAGCCCAGACGCTTGCGCTGCTCACACGAGCATCGACCTGCGAACCGATCACCGCACCGGAGATTGAGCAACTCACCGCAGACCGACGGCGGATCGTCGAAACCGTAAGCCGCATGTCGCGGGCGTCGAACTTTCGTGAACAAGTGCTGAACGGCTACGGGAATCGCTGTGCCGTGACTCGGCTGCAACTGCGGCTCGTGGAAGCGGCCCATATCTTGCCCGTCGCGGCGCCCGGAAGCGCTGACCATATCGTGAACGGAATCGCGCTGTCGCCGACGTATCACCGGGCGTTCGACTGCGGGCTGATCTACTTGGACGAACGCTACGTGATGCACTTCAACGCCGAGCGGGAAACCGAGCTCCACACACTCAAGCTGGACGGCGGCTTGGCTGACTTCAAGGCATCACTCGGGAAGATTCATCTTCCGGCTGACCGCCGTCAGTGGCCGGACCCGCGATTCATCCGCAAGGCGAATCGGTTTCGTCGCGTACCGGCCGCATAGCTCCGGGGTGATCCACGAAGGACGCTCCGTGACGACCCGAATTCAGCAAGACGCCCAAGACGCTCCCCAAGCTAAGCGCTGCCGGCGTGAGGGTACAATTCCCGCGGCATGGCCCACGATTCGAACACGAACGGGAATCACGACGCCCGCGGGCGGTTCACGGTCGGGAACAAGGCCGGGCGGGGGAATCCGCATCATCGCCGCGTGGCCGAGCTGCGCGCGAAGATGCTTGAGCGCGTGACGCCGGACGATACGGCGGCCGTGGTCGAAGCGCTCGTGACCAAGGCACAGGCGGGCGACACCGCGGCTACGAAGCTGCTGTTCGATCGGGTCTTCGGCCGCATCGCCGACTACGACGCCGCGGCCGCGGGCGAACGGGCCGAGTTGGAGGCCGCGGAACGCGAAATCGCCCAAGCCGAACGCCGGCGGGACCTGGGATACCGGGCGATGCTCGCGGGCGTGGACCTGCCGCGGCAGCGATTCAGCCGTTCCCCGAAGCCCGTTGAGGACAGGCACTTTGGGTGGCAACAAAGCAAAGCGCACCCGAATTCTCGAAGAACTGCCAGACGCCGCGGAACTACTGACGGAATTGCGGCGCGAGCTGCGGGTCTTCTACGCGAAGATTCTCGGCTGGGGTCGTCATCATGGTCAATCCGACAGTGACAAGCGGTACTTTGCAGGAATGCGCAACTGCGCTGAGGAACCGATGCGAATCGTCAAAAGAGGCACAAGCCCGAGGGGCATCGGCAATGGGCGGAACGGCGGCGCGAACGGCAGGCGCAGAGCGCCACGGGCACGGACGGCCCGCCCGAGCCCGCGATGTTAGGTTTTTGTACCCACGCCTATAGTCCCAACAGTTGCAGCGCGATTTCGTGCGATTCGGTGCGACTCGGTGCCGAATCGGCCGAGCCGATCGGCCCGCCGGCGGCGGCGACCGTCGCGCATAACCCCTTGTCAATGCAAACACAATGCGACGCCGTGCGACGTGGTGCGAAAGCAGGAAGAAAAGCGGGCGACGCGACTCGAACGCGCAACATCCAGCTTGGAAGGCTGGAGCTCTACCATTGAGCTACGCCCGCGTGATGAGGATGAGTGCGGTCGGCGACTCCGGTTTCGTGATTCCAGTGACGCCGTCCACACCATCACCGTCGACGACCAAGTATACCACGGCGCAAACGTCCGTCGAGTTTCCACGCCGGGTGTGGGGCTGAGCATCGACCATGACGTCCGATTCACGAACCGTCGTTAGCGCCGTCGGTCCAGCGCGGCATCGACGTGACGCCGTCGCTGCTCGGCCGCTCGCTTGTCGGCGTCGAGTGGCCGGCTCGAAGTCGTCGCTCACCGCCGGCACGGCCGGCCGGCTTGACACGCTACAGGCGCTCGGATTCACTCGCGCGGATGAATCTGCTGCGGGCCAAGGAAACCGGCTTGGTGGCCGTCATCCTGCTGCTTGGCACGCTGCTGGCCGCCTTCGGCGGCTCGGTCTCCATCCGCCAGCGCGATCCCGCCACCGGCCGGGTGCTGGGACAGGTCCGGGTCAACAAGTTCCTCCAGCGGGCCAATCTCGACAACGTCCTGAAGAACTCGTCGTGGACGGCCGTCATGGCGGTCGGGGCCACCGCCCTGATCATCTCGGGCGGGATCGATCTGTCGATCGGCGCGATCTACTGCCTGGCGGCGGTGTCGGGCGGCATGGTTCTGCGGGCGCTGGGGCCGGGCGGGTCGCATCCGCAGACCGCGGCATGGCTCGCGATCGCGGCCGGCGTCGGCGTGACGCTCGCGGTGGGGGCGTCGTGCGGGCTCGCCAACGGCCTGATGGTGATCGTGCTGCGTGTGCATCCGTTCATCATCACGTTGGGAACCATGCTGATCTTCCGCGGCATCGCCTTCGTCGCGACCAGGGCGCAGGCCGTGACCGATTATCCGCCCGTGTTCGGCGAGGTGTTTCGCCACGCGATGGCCGACATCACGCCGCTGCCAATCGCCGTCGTGGCGATGACGACCCTGGTCGGCTATGTCGTGCTCCAGCACACGGTGCTGGGGCGGAACATCTACGCCGTCGGCGGCAACGAGACGGCGGCGCGGTTTTCCGGCGTGCGCGTCGACCGCGTGAAAGTGGCCGTCTTCACGCTGGCCGGGCTGGCCGGCGGCCTGGCGGCGGTGATCGCGCTGGGCGTGTTCGGATCGGCGGACTCCTCGACCGGACGCGGGTACGAGTTGGACGTCATCGCCGCCGCCGTTGTCGGCGGGGCCAGTCTGACCGGCGGTCGCGGCACGGCCATCGGCGCGGTGCTGGGGGCGATCGTGATCCAACTGATCGCCAACGGCATCGTCATCCTGAACATCGACTCGAACTGGGCGGAAATCATCAAGGGCGCGGTCATCATCGGCGCGGTCATCCTGGATCGATTCAGCACGCGGCTGAGCGAGCGCCGGCTGGTGCGCGGATGAGGAGTGTCAGTTCATGATTCGACGAATGATCCTGTCGTGCGCCGCTGTGGTCGCGGCGGCGTTGAGCCCGGCCGCGGCCGACGAGCGTCCGGCCTACAAGTTCGGCCTGATCGCCAAGAGCGAGAACAACCCAGTCTTCATCGCCGCCCGCGTCGGCGCGGAGGACGCCGCGCGCGAGTTGTCGAAGCAGCGGGACATCGACATCGAGATTCTGTGGCGGACGCCGGCCGACGAGGACGCCCAGAAGCAGGCCAGCTTCCTGGAACAGCTCGTGGTCGCGGGCGTCGACGGCATCGCCATCAGTTGCACCGACGCGTCGCGAGTGACGCCGGCCATCAACAAGGCCGTGGAGCGCGGTATCCAGATCATGTGCTTCGACTCGGATGCGCCGAGCAGCAAGCGCTTCTGCTACCACGGCAGCGACGACGAGGAGATCGGCCGGGCCGTCATGGCCGAACTGGCGGCGGCGCTGGGGGCGGCCGGCGGCAAGATCGCCGTGCTGGCGGGCAACCAGACCGCGCCGAATCTACAGGCGCGCGTGCGCGGCGTGCGGGCCGAACTGGCTCGGCACGCGAACATCCGGTTGGTCGAGGTCTATTACCACAAGGAGACCGCGCAAGACGCGGCGGCCAAGGTTCGCGAGGTGCAGACGGCGCAGCCGGACATCGCCGGCTGGGCGATGGTCGGCGGCTGGCCGTTGTTCTCCGACGCGCTGATGGACTGGAAGCCGGGCGAGGTGAAGATCGTCGCGGTCGACGCGTTGCCGGCGCAGCTCAAATATGTTGAAAAGGGCATCGTGCAGGCGTTGATCGCTCAGCGTGTGTACGACTGGGGGCACCGGAGTGTTGAGCTCTTGGTCGATCGAGTGCATGAGGGCAAGCCGTCGTCCGGGCCGCGCGACATCTCGCGGCTCGACAAGGTGACACGCGAGAACGTCGCCGACTACGCGCGAAACTGGGACAAGTGGCTGGGCAAGTCTCGCTAGCCGGGCGGCCGCGCACCGCAGGCCACGCCATGATTCGTTTCGAGGGCATCACCAAGCGCTTCCCGGGCGTGACCGCGCTGGCGGACGTTTCTTTCGAGGTCCGCGCGGGCGATTGCCACGCCATCATGGGAGAGAACGGCGCCGGCAAGAGCACGCTCGGCAAGATCGTCGCCGGCATCTACCAGCCGGACGCGGGCCGGCTGCACATCGCCGGCCGGCCGGTGCGATTTCGCGCGCCGCTCGACGCGGCCTCGGCGGGCATCGCGATCGTTCACCAGGAACTGGCGTTCTGTCCGAACCTCTCCGTGGCCGAGAACCTTTTCCTCGGACGCATGCCGACCCGGACCGGCGGCCGAGTGCGCTGGTCGGAGTTGCGCGGCGCCGCGCGCGGCATGCTGGATGCGGTGGGGCTGGCGATCGCCCCGGACACACCGATGGAACGGCTGTCGACCGGTCAGGAGCAGATGGTGCAGATCGCCGCCGCCATCGGCCGCCGGGCGCGGATCGTGGTCATGGACGAGCCGACCAGTTCGCTCTCGCACGCCGAGGCCGAACGCCTGTTCGAGCAGATCGAGCGGCTGAAGCGCGACGGGGTCACCGTTCTGTACGTCTCACACAGGTTGGAGGAGATCACGCGGTTGTGCACCCGTCTGACGGTCCTGCGCGACGGGCGCTTCGTGCGGACGCTCGACACGGCGTCCACCAGCACGGACGAGGTCGTGCGGTTGATGATCGGACGGCCGGTGAGCGATTATTTCCCGCGGCACCTTGATCACCCGGCCGGCCCGACGCTCTTGTCGGTGCGGGGTCTGTCATCACCGCGATTCAAGGAGGTTTCCTTCGACGTCCGAGCCGGTGAGATCGTCGGCATGGCGGGGCTGGTGGGCGCGGGTCGGAGCGAGGTGGCGCGGGCCATCTTCGGCGTCGATCGAGCATCCGCCGGAACGGTGTTGATCGAGGAACGGCCGGCTCGGATCACCTGCCCGATCGACGCCATCGAGCGCGGCATCGGCTATCTGCCGGAGGATCGCAAGCGGCAGGGCCTGGTGCTGACCATGAGCTGCGAGCACAACCTGACGCTGGCCATGCTGCGATGGCTGACCGGTCGCCTGCTGGTCTCGCACCGGCGGGAGCGCGAGTTGGCGCTGCGCTACTTCGACGAATTGCGAGTCCGGGCGCCCTCGCCTGCGAGCGAAGTGGCCGGCCTCTCGGGCGGCAACCAGCAGAAGATCGCGCTGGCGAAATGGCTGGCGCGCGACTGCCGTGTGCTGATTCTGGACGAGCCCACCCGCGGCGTGGACGTCGGCGCCAAGGCGGAAATCCACCGCCTCATCGACCAGTTGGCGGCGGAGGGCCGCGGCGTTCTGCTCATCAGCTCGGAACTGCCGGAGATTCTCAATCTGAGCACGCGCGTGCTCATCATGGCGGGCGGCCGCATCGTGGGGGAATTGTCGCGTGCCGAGGCGACCAGCGACCGGGTCCTGCGGCTGATGGCGAACGTGGCCTGAGCGCGGGACAGCGGGCGGCTTTTCAGGTCGCCCTCCAGCAGGGAAGATACACGCCGACTTGCCTGCCATCCGGGTGGATGGCGGAACCATCGTCCGAAGTCGCAGGAAACTCATTCTGGCGGCCTGGCCGAGCGCGGACCGCCGGAGCGTGACAGGAACGCCGATGCCCGGAGCAGCCTTCGCCATGTCCATCGTCCTTTCGGCCGTCGCGGCGAACGCCGACCCCGTGGCCGACCCGCGGGCCGTCATTGTGTCGGGCCAGGCGCGATTCACGCTGTTGACCCCGATGCTGGTTCGACTGGAGTGGTCGCCGTCCGGGCGCTTTGAGGACCGGGCGTCGCTGGCGTTCATCAACCGCCGGCTGCCGGTGCCGTTTCACAAAACCGCCACGAAAGACGGGTGGCTGATCATCGACACCGAGGGCTTGTCGATCCGCTACAAGGAAAACAGCGGGGGGTTCACCGAGGAGAATCTGTCGATCTCGCTGCGCGCCACGACGCAGCCGGTCGTCTGGAAGCCCGGCAAGCCCGACGTCGGCAATCTGCGCGGCACGACGCGGACGCTCGACAGCGTCTCCGGGCGCTGCCCGCTCGAGCCGGGGTTGCTCTCGCGCGACGGCTGGGTGGTGGACGATGACTCGAAGCGCCCGTTGCTGGATTCCGGTGATTGGCCCTGGGCCCAGCCGCGCCCCGAACCCGGCGCGATCGACTGGTACTTCTTCGGCTATGCGCGCGAATACAAGCTCGCCCTGCGCGATTTCACGCGCATCGCCGGCCGCGTCCCGCTGCCGCCGCGGTTCGTGTTCGGAAGCTGGTGGTCGCGCTATTGGGCCTATCGCGACGACGAACTCCGCAGGCTCGTGGCTGAGTTTCAAGAACATGACGTGCCGCTCGACGTGCTCGTCATCGACATGGATTGGCACCTGGAGGGCTGGACCGGCTACACGTGGAATCCGGTCTATTTCCCCGATCCGGCCGGATTCCTCTCGTGGTGCCGTCAGCAGGGTCTCAAGGTTACGCTCAATCTGCACCCGGCCGACGGAGTGGGCCGGCACGAGAAGGCCTTCCCGGACTTCGCCCGGCGACTCGGCCTTGATCCGGACAAGCTCGACAAGGTGCCGTTCGACTGCACCGACCAGCGCTTCGTCTCGGCCTATTTCGCCCTGCTGCATCACCCGCTGGAGCGACAGGGAGTCGATTTCTGGTGGATCGATTGGCAGCAGGGCACCGAGACGCGCGTGCCCGGCCTCGATCCGCTGACGTGGCTCAACTACCTGCATTGGACCGACATGGAGCGCAACCCGGACAACAAAGGTCGGCGACCGTTGATTTTCAGCCGCTGGGGCGGGTTGGGGAACCATCGCTATCAGATCGGGTTTTCAGGCGATACGTACTGCAACTGGACGTCACTGGCGTTTCAGCCCTACTTCACCGCCACGGCCGGCAATGTCGGCTACGCGTATTGGAGCCACGACATCGGCGGACACCAGCCGGGGCCGGTCGAACCGGAACTGTACGCGCGCTGGATTCAGTGGGGGGCGATGAGCCCCGTCCTGCGGACGCACACCACCAAGAACCCCGACGCCGAGCGACGCATCTGGGCGTTCCCACGGCCGGTGTTTGAAGCGGCCCGGAAGGCGTTTCATCTGCGTTACGAGTTGATTCCCTATATCTACACCGCCGCGCGCAAGGCGTTCGACGAGGCGTTGCCGTTGTGCCGGCCGCTTTACTACGAGTGGCCCTACATGGACGAGGCCTACGCGCGCGAGGACGTTTATCTGTTCGGCGACGACCTGCTGGTGCGGCCGGTGACGTCGCCGATCGAGCCGGGGATCGGCGGCTCGGCGACGAACGTCTGGTTTCCGCCCGGGCAGTGGGTCGATTGGTTCACCGGCCGGGCGTATGTCGGTCCGGCGCAGACGACGCTGGTGGTTCCGCTGGATGAGATTCCCTTGTTCGCCAAGTCCGGCGCGGTGATCCCGGCCGCGCCGCGCCTGCGGCACACCGGCGAGTGGCCGCGTGATCCGCTCATCCTGCACGTGTTTCCCGGGCCCAACTCGAGGTCGCGCATTTACGACGACGACGGCCGTTCGGTCGGGTACATCCGCCATGAATATGCGACCACACCGGTGAACTACGAGTGGCGCGATGGGTGGCACTGTCTCAGCATTGGGCGGACGGTCGGGAAATATGTCGGCATGCCGGAGAAGCGTGCGCATGAGATTCGCCTGCACGGTGTCTGGCCGGCGGCGGAGGTGCGCGTCCAGCGCAAAGCGCTGAAGGATTCCGAGTCCGCCGTGAAAGCGGATTGGGCTTATGACGACGCGACCTTCAGTGTCGTGGTGAAGCTCGAGCCGCTCGAGTTGACGGACATCATCGACATCGCCGTGCGGACCACCGGCGTCGACGGTGCTGATGGTCTCTTGTACGAAGGGCTGCCGGGTTTCGTTCGACAGCTCGAATCCGTGCAGGAGCGGTTGGGGGCGGACACACCGATTGCGGTGCGACGCGGCACGTCCATTCGCAAGCAGGTGAAGTCGGATCCGGCCGACGCGATCCAGTCGGCTCGGTTCCTGCGAGAAAACCTGGCGCGTCTTGTGGCCGATATCGTGGCGGCTGCGAAAAGTCCGGAGACGGCCCGCCCGCTGATCGCGCGTATGCTCGGGTTGTCATGGACGATGAGCGCGCGTGTGCCGGAGTCGGCGCCCGGGCAGATCGCCCTGACGACGCGCATCGAGGCGTCGCCGCCGTTCGGCCAAATCAGCGAAGTGCCGGTGCGACTCTCGTTCGAGCCGGCCGAACCGGGCGGCGAGGCCGTTCCCGGCTCGACGGTGCTGCTGGCTCCGACCATCCCCTACGAATCGTCCACGCTCATTTCTCTCGGCAAGTCGCCGAAAACGCGCGTCCTGCGGGGCAAGCTTGAGCTCAAGCTGCCCGGCGCGTCGCTGGAGTGGCCGATCGAGCGGACGGTGTTTCCGTCGATCAATGCATGGTGGATCGTCGGGCCGTTCGAGAGCGAGTTCTCGAGCGGGCTGAGCAAGGTCTTGCCTCCGGAGGAAAAGATCGACCTCAAGGCGACCTACAAGGGCAAGGGCGGCGCGCCGATCGCCTGGCGCGAGGTGCGGCGACCGGTGCGCGAGGGCAGCGACGTCGGCGACGAGTTCCGCGTCGCGTTCGAAGAAGTGTTTGGTCGGCGCGTGTACGAGGCTGTCGCCTATGGCCTGGTCTATCTGCACGCTCCGCGCGACATGAAGGCCACCCTGGCGATCGGCTCGGACGACGGCGCGGCCATGTGGCTCAACGGCCGGGAGGTCTACCGCCGGGATGTCGGCCGAGCCTACACCTCGAGGCAGGATCGCGCGCCCATCGAATTGAAGCAGGGAACCAACACGCTGCTGGTCAAGGTGAAGCAGGGCGGCGGTGACTGGAGCTTCTGCGTCCACGTGGAAGACGCGCAGGGCCGGCCGCTGCCCGAGGTGGAGGCTCGTCTCGAGCCCTAGCGCCGCTGATGTCCGACGCCGTCCTCGAACCGAACCGCGCGCCGCTCGGCCTCATCGCCGGCGCCGGCAGCTTTCCGCTGCTGGTGGCGGATGGCGCGCGGGCGTGCGGCCGCCGTCTCGTGGTGGTCGGGCTGCGCGACTGCGCCGACGAATCGCTGCGCGATCGCGCCGATAAGTTTTACCGGGCCGGGATCGCGCAGGCCGGCCGCTGGATACGCGTCTTTCGCCGCGAGGGCGTCCGCGAAGCCGTGATGGCCGGCGGTGTCGACAAGTCGCGCATGCTCGGCCGCTCGTGGTGGCGGCTGTGGTTGGCCTACCGGCCGGACTGGACTAGCATACGCATCTGGTATTTCCGCGCGGCCGACCGCCGCAACGACACCCTCCTGCGAGCGACGGCCGACGAGATGGAACGCCGCGGAGTGACGCTCATCGACTCGACGGTCTACTGTCGCGACGCGCTCGCGCCCGAGGGCCTCCTGACCCGTCGCGCGCCGTCGGCGTCGCAGCAGGCCGACATCGAGCTTGGCTGGCGCATGGCGCGGGAGATGGGCCGGCTCGATATCGGCCAGTCGGTCGCGGTCAAGGACAAGGACGTGATCGCGGTCGAAGCGATCGAGGGCACCGCCCGCATGATCGCCCGGGCCGGCGAACTGTGTCGCGCGGGCGGGTGGACGCTGGTGAAGGTGGCCAAGCCGAACCAGGACATGCGCTTCGACGTACCGACCGTCGGGCCGGCCACGATCGAGCAGATGGCGGCCGCGCGCGGGGCCGTGCTGGTGGTCGAGGCCGGCCGGACGCTTCTGCTGGAACGGGAGCGAATGATCGCGGCCGCCGACGCGGCTGGCATCGTCGTCATCGGACGGAGCGGCGACTGAGCGGCGGGATTGGAGCTCGCGCCGTTCCGCGGCCGATTCGTTAGACTGCAAGGACGAGACATGTCGCCCGAGCGGGCCGCGGCCACGCCGGAGCGCGGAGGGCCGCTGTGCCGAAGTATCTGGTTACCGGAGGGGCCGGTTTCATCGGGTCGCACATCGTCGAGCACCTCGTGCGGACCGAGCAGTCCGTGCGGGTCATCGACAACTTTCTGACCGGCAAGCGACGAAACATCGAGGCGTTCGTCAGCCGTGCGGAACTGATTGAGGGCGACCTGCGCGCTCTCGACACAGCCCGGGCCGCGTGCCGCGACGTGGAGATCGTGCTGCACCAGGCGGCACTGCCGTCGGTGCCCAAGAGCGTGGCCGACCCGCTCGCCAGCCACACGTGCAACATCGACGCCACGCTGAACCTGCTGATCGCGGCCCGCGAGGCGGGCGTGCGGCGCGTCGTGGTGGCGGCCAGCAGTTCGGCCTACGGCGAATCGCCGACCCTGCCGAAGGTCGAGACCATGCGGCCCGACCCGCTGAGTCCGTACGCCGTGCAGAAGCTGGCGACCGAGCTGTACGCCCGCGCCTTCGCGGCCTGCTACGGGCTGGAGACCGTCGGCCTGAGGTACTTCAACGTCTTTGGCCCGCGGCAGGATCCGACCAGCCAGTACGCCGCCGCCATTCCGGCTTTCGTGACGTCGATCCTGCGCGGCACGCCGCCCACGGTCTATGGCGACGGCGAGCAGACGCGCGATTTCACGTACATCGACAACGTGGTCCAGGCAAACATGCTCGCGGCGGGCGCGGCGCGCGTCTCCGGCGAGGCCGTGAACATCGCCTGCGGCGAGCGGGTCAGCGTCAACCAGGTGATCGCGCTCATCAACCAGTTGCTCGGCACGGCGGTTCGACCGAACTACGTGCCGGCGCGGCGCGGCGACATCAAGCATTCGCTGGCGGACATCGCGGCCGCGCGCGACCTGATCGGCTACCGCCCTGTCGTGCTCTTCGAAGAAGGGCTGCGGCGGTCGATCGAGTGGTACCGAGCGAATCTCGCCTAGCGGCCGCGTGGGCGGGCCGCGGCCGGCGTTGACGCCGCGCGGTCGCGTGCTATCTTGTGAAATCTTTCACGATGGGTCGGCTCGTGGTTGGGAGCACGGCATGAAGATCGGTTTCAGCTCGGTGGCCTGTCCGACGTGGGATCTGGCCCGCATCGTTTCCGAGGCCCGGACGATGGGCTATCAGGGCGTCGAGCTGCGCGGCCTGCGCGGCCAGATGTACCTGCCGCTGTGCCCGGAGTTGACCGCCGACCCGGCCGCGACGCGGGCGCTGTTCGCGGGCAGCGGCGTCGAGTTGGCCTGTCTGGGCACGTCGGCCGCGTTTCACTTCCGCGAAGAGCGTCGCGTGGCCGAGAACGAGGCCGAGGTCCGCGAGTACGTCGAGCTGGCCGGTCGCCTCGGCTGTCCATACGTACGCGTCTTTGGCGCGGAGATCCCTAAGCGGCGGTTTCTCGGTTACGAGTCCCACGACGCGGTCATGACGCGCATCGTGCGCTCGCTGGCGCGCCTGGCCGACTTTGCGACTCGCCACCGCGTCACGATCCTGCTCGAGAACAGCGGCGACTTCGTCGACAGCCAGTCGACCTGGTTCATGGTGGATGCGGCGGCGTCGCCCGCGCTCAAGGCGTGCTGGTCCCAGTTCGCCGCCCAGATTCGGGGCGAACCGGCGTCTATTTCCATCAAGCGACTAGGCAGCAAGCTCGGCATGGTACGCGTGTGCGACGGCAAGTTCTCCGACGGCGGCGTCGAGTCGATCGAGCCGCCGGGCAAGGGCGACGCCGACATCCCCAAACTGGTCGAGCTGGTCAAAGGCGTCGCTTTTCGCGGTTACCTGATGGTGGACTGGCCGAAACTGTGGAACCCGACCCTGGCCGATCCGGAGCGCGTGCTGCCCGATGCCTGCAAGTACCTGCGCTCGCTGATCGACGCGAAACCGGTCGAATTGACCGCCTACCGCGGCGACAAGAACGCACCGAAGTTCGCCGCCGCGCGCGAGCCCCAGCCGACGCCGGTCTGACGACGCCCGCCGTTCGAGGAGCCACCGTGTCGAAAACAGCGTGTCGACTGGTCTGCGCCGCGTGCGTGAGTGCGAGTATCTTGGCGACGATGGCCCGCGCCGAGCCGCCCGCCATCACCACGCCCTATGCCGCGTCGGGTTACGTCTCCAGCGCCCACTTCACGATCGCGCGACAGGCGTACGCCTACGGCAATTTCAGCGGCGAGGGCGGTTTCATCGACCGCCTCGAGCGCACGTACGCTGCCGTCTCCGCGCTGGCGACGCGACTGGAGCTGCCGACGACGCGGCCGGCCGACAAGCTGGCGGTGTCCGTCATGAACGACGCCTTCGCGTTCGGCGAGTATGCCCGCGGTATGGGCCTGGTGCCGTCCGATCGCCTGCTGGGGTTCTACGACCCGAGGGAATCGCGCGTCGTTCTGCTCGATTACACGGTGGTCGGCGTCATCCCGCAGCGGCGGTCCGAGATCAGCCGGATGGTCAACCCGCTGCGGGCCGCACTGGCGTCCGCCCCGGCCGACCGGGAGGCGATGGAGCGTCGGCTGCGGGAAGGCGAGCAGGCGTTCGCGCTGATCGAACAGTTCGAGGAGCATCTCCATCGTACGGTCATTCAGCACGAGGTGGCCCACTCGGTTTGGCGGGCGATCGGCGTCCTGCCGAAGGACGGCACGCGGCCGGCCTGGCTGCACGAGGGGCTGGCGACCATCTTCGAGGTTCCGCTGCCGGCGGCGTCCACCGATTGGCCCCCGTTGAACGAGCACCGGCTTCGCGATTACCGCGCCGCCGCTCGCGCTCGCACGCTGGTGGCATGGCGCGAGCTGGTTTCCGAATCTTCGCCCTTTGTTCCTGGCGCCGTTTCGTCCGAGACGGCCTACGCGCAGGCTTGGCTGCTGAGTTGGTTCGCGGTCCGTGAGCAGCCCGACCGGCTGCGCGAGTACGTGCGACGCGTGCGCATGCGAAACGACCCGGCCAACACGCCGGCGCCGTCCGAGTTGCGCGACTTCGAGGCCGCGTTCGGGCCGATCGACGACGCCTTCGACGCGCGCATCCGGCGGTTCGAGGAGTCGTTGCCGGCGACGCCGGCTCCACCGGGACGAGGGTGACATGTCGGCCACGCTGATCGACGGACGAGCGCTCGCCGCCGCCATTCGCGAGCGCGTGTCGCGGGAGGCGGCCGAACTGCGCGCCGCCGGACGGCCGGCGACGCTGGTCGCCGTCCAGTTCGGCAACGACGGCTCCGCCGAGTCCTACGCCCAGTCGCAGGAGCGGGCCGCCGCCGAACTGGGGATCGATCATCGCGTGCTACGCCTCGACGCCGGCGCCTCCGCGACCGCCGCCGCCGACGCGATCGATCGGTTGAACAATGATCCATCCGTCAGCGGTATCTTGCTGTTGCAGCCGTTGCCGAGCCGACTCGACATGATTGAACTCCAGCAGCGCATCGCCGCCGAAAAGGACGTGGAAGGCGTCTCGGCGGAGAACCTGGGCCGCCTCCTGCTGGGGCGCCGCGCGCTCGTGCCGTGCACGGCGGCGGCTGCCTTTGAGTGCGTTCGAGCGACCGGCGTCGATCTCACCGGGCGGCACGCGGTTGTCGTCGGGAGGAGCGCCATCGTCGGTAAGCCCGTGGCCGCGCTGCTGCTGGCCGGTCATGCCACGGTCACGCATTGCCACAGCCGCACCGCCGACCTTGCGGGCGTCTGTCGGCAGGCGGACGTGCTGGTCGTGGCCGTCGGCAGTCCGGGGCTGATCGGGCGCGATCACGTTCGGCCGGGCGCGGTGGTCGTCGACGTCGGCACGAATCGGGTGACATCCGCGAGCGGCGGATCGCGTCTGGTGGGGGACGTGAGGTTCGACGACGTTCGGGACGTGGCCGGCTGGCTGACGCCCGTGCCGGGCGGCGTCGGGCCCGTCACCGTGGCGATGCTGCTGGCGAACGTCACGGCCGCCGCGCGCGGCGCCGCACACGGCTGACGGAGCCATTCACCGGCGCCGCGACGGCCGGCGATCGGGTCTACTCGGGCACTTCGATATCGACCGTCTGTCCGCCGCGAGGCGAGGTGTTGAACTTGACGATGTGCGCGCCCGGCGGCACGAGAAACAGGAATCCCATCTTCAAATCGTTCTGATCGGCGGCGGTGCGCAGCAGGTTGGGCTTCAGCGTCTTGGGTGGCTGCAAGGCCCGCTCCGGCACCTCGGCCTCGGGCCAGTACTGCATCTCGAGCACGCGCTGCCCGTTGATGGTCGCGGCCGTATAGACGCCGATGGCGAAGTAGGTCGCCCCGTCTTCGGCCGTCACGAAGATCTGCGAGACGGCCCGCTTGGCGAACTCGAGTGCCTGGCCGAGGGTACTGCCGGCGAAGGTCGCCTCGGCGCCGATGTGCAGCAGGCGCATGCCGTCCGGCACTTGGAAGTCCGTCACGGCGTCGGAACTCTTGACGCCCTGACCGGGCGAGTTCACCACGATGTGCCCCTCGGCGAACCTGCCGCCGCGCAACGCGCTGGCTGGGAAGTCGCCTCGCTTCAGCCGCACGGGTAGCTTGGGTGAGATGCCGGTACGCTCCTCGATCGCCGAGGCCACGTTCGTCCGGCCCTGCTGCTTCTCGCCGACCGTGGGTTTCTTCGCGGCCGGTTTCGCGGGCGGCTTCTCTTCTTCCTCCTCCTCTTCGTCTTCATTCGACGCGGGCTTCTTTGGCGCGGGCTGGGCGGGTTCGTCCTCTTCCGCGTCTTCGTCCGCGTCGGCCTTCGGCTTGCCGGCCGGTTTCGCCGCCGGCTTGGCTCCCGGCTTGGCCGGCGCCGGCGAACTCAGCGGCCACGGTTGCGGCTTGTCGGCGGCAAGCGCCTTGGTCAGCTCGACGCGGGCGCCGTACTTGAACTCGATGAACCACGGCTCGAAGTCGGCCGGTACCTCGAAGGCCACGTCGAGCAGGTAACGGCCGTCCTTGAGCAGGTGCTTGCCGTTGTCGGCGCTGAGCCCGAAGTGCTGGTCGAGCGGCCACCTCACCAGTCGGCCGGCGCGGGTCGCGTCGATCACATAGCTGTCTTTCTCGGAGAAGATGTCGCTCAGCGCGCTGGCCATGGCCCAACCGGAGACCCGGCCGTCGCCGCCACGACCCACGATCCGCCACTGGGCCGGCGTGAACCGTACCATCTTGACCGCCCCGGTTTCCTCGGTGATGTCGGCGGCCACGCCGTCGACCTGCACGCGCACCACCAGGAACTTCCGCGATGGATCGTCCGGCACAACCTTGGAAAACGTGCGAGTCCACTTGTCGCCGCTTGGCTGCTGCTCGACCGCGTCGACCGAATCGACTCGCCAGTACTTCTGCACAGCGACGCACGACGCCGGCACGACGCGGCGGGACTCGGTCTGCACGCCGAAGTTGCGCGCGGTCAGGTCGGTCAGAAACTCCGGCCGCGCGGTGGCGAATGAGCTCGCGCCGCCGAACCGCCCGGACGAGAGCATGTTGACCAGCCCGACCACGAATCCATCCGGGTTCAGCCAGATGCTGTTTCGACTGGCCGGTGCGCGGGCGTCGAGCCGCGAGAAGCCGAGGATCTCGCGGCCGAGCGGCAGCATCTGCACGGCGACCAGCACGGTGCCGACGCATATCAGGCCGGAGAGCAGGCCCAGCAGCCCGCCGCCGGCGCGGTCGATCGGCATGGGGAATTTCGCGCTGCCGGTCAGGTAGCGATCGGTTGCCAGGCGCAGCACGACCAGCGTGGCGAGGAAGATGGCCATCAGCGCGATCGGCTCGGCCAGTTCGGGCGCATGCTGCGAAAACGTGCCGGCCAGCGGCTCGTAGAATCCGAACGCAACCATCACCGCGACGATGGTTTCGATCAACATCAGCGCGCTGCTGAAGAGGCCCTGAAACGCCCAGAAGGCGGCGATCAGCAGCACGAACAGCGTGGCCAGCAGCGACAGCGTCATGATCGGGCGGGCTCGCTCATTTCTTGGCCTGCGGAGGATTGGCTGACGCGGGGCGGGGCGCGGCGGGCGCGTCCTCGCGCGTCACGCGCAGCACCTCGGCGATACTGGTGACACCCTCAAAGACCTTCTGCAACCCGCACTCTTGCAGGTACTGCATCTTTCGCTTTCGGGCATGAGCCTTGACGTTCATCAGCGGCGCGCCCTGCGCGAGCATGGCGCGAATCTCGTCATCGATGACCAGCAGTTCGAAAATGCCCGTCCGCCCGAGGTAGCCGGAACCCTGGCAGACCTGGCAGATGATCGGCTGGCCGTGCTTGTCGACCTCCAGCTCGTCGGGATTGGGCGGTCGGTAGAACAGCCGGTTGTCGCCCTGGGGCAGGTTGGCCCGCTTGAGCAGGTTCGGATCGGGCTTGTAGGCCCGGCGGCAGTTGGCGCACAGCACGCGCACCAGCCGCTGGGCGATGACGGCCTCAAGGCCGGCGGCCGCCAGCTCGGTGTTTTCCACCAGCTGCATGTAGCGCCGCAGCGCCGACAGCGTGTCGCTCGCGCCCATGCCGCAGTACACGCGGCGCGAGCCGCGCCCGGTGCCGGCGATCAGCTTGGCGACCTCCGGGTCGGCGCAGTCGCTGACCAGCAGGATGTCGGGCTCCATGCGAATGATCGACTGCAACTGGCGGCCGAAGGTGACGGTGCCTTCCTTGCTGTCGAAAATGTTCTGGGTCACGTTCTCGATGTCCATCAGCTTGGACATTTCGAGGGTGTGGATGTTCCGCATGAAGGCGTCGTGCGAGCGGACCAGCGCGTAGAGCGTGCTGGTGACGCCCGACTCCTTCGGACCGGTCACGATCAGCACGCCGCGGGTCTTGTCGATGATCGGCTGGAGGGCCTCCAGCTGGACCTTGTTGAGGCCGACGTCGCCGATGCGAAACTTGCTTTCCTCTGAGTGCATCGTCATCACGACGCGCTGCCCGGCCGTGCTGCCGCTGGCGCGCACCGCGATCTCGACCACCTTGTCCTGCTTCCCGCCCGGGCCGATGGCCGCCACGATCTTCCCGGACTGCGGTTTGCGGACCTCCGCCGGATCCATGCCGGCGATGCGCTTGATGTGCTCGACAATTCCGTCGGCCGCGGGCCGCTCGATCGGCTCGCGCTCGCGATTCACGCCGTCGACGCGGTAGATGATCTTGGCCTGCTGGGCCCCGACGTTGATGTCGCACATGCTCGCGCGGCGCCAGATGGCGTCGAAGAGAAAGTCTTGCAGCGCCTGGTACGACTCGCGTTGGGCGGCTTCGGTCGGCCACTTGACCGCCTTGCCGTCGGCGCCCTTGATGCGGACCTTGTCGCCCGCCGCCACGGCATCCGCCTTGCCCTGCGGCGACTTCGCCATCAGCCGGCGGAAATGGTCGATCGTCAGCACGCGCTGGCCGGGCGAGACCTTGCCATTGCGGAACATCACGTACCAGAGGGCGGTGCCGCCATGGAACACGGCAAAGGCCAGCAGCCCCAGCCAGAAATTCGGCAGCAGCATCCACAGGGCAATGCCCACGGCCCCGCCGCCGAAGGCGACGGCGCTCCAAGGCTGCTTGGGCACCTTGATGCGGGCAGTGTCGCTGTCGACCCACGCCGCCACGGCCGCCCAAGCGATCGAAAGCAGCGCGAACAGGCCGACCTTGACCGGGTGGAAGTAGCCGCCCAGTTCCGGCAGTTCCGCCATCAGCATGGTGTCAGCGAGCATCATCGGGCATTGAGCAGGTTCGCACCTCGGCCTGCAACCCTGGCTGAAATCGACCACTTTCAGGACGGCCGCCGCGCCGAGGCGCGGACCGCCAGAGTACCGGGGGAACCCTGCAAACTCAATCGGCGTTGGCGACGCGATCGACCTCTTCGATCGACGTCAAGCCGATCAGCAGCTTGCGGCGAACGCTGTCGGTCAGCGTGCGAAACAGCCAGTCGCCCGCCGCGCGGCGCAACTCGCCGACCGTAGGCCGGGTGAGCACCACGTCGCGGAGCTGCGGCGTGAACCGCAGCACCTCGAACACCGCCAGCCGGCCGGTGTAACCGGTTTGGAGGCAGTGGGTGCAGCCGACCGGCGCAAACAACGTGCCGGCTTGCCGCTCGTCGATGCGCAGTTCGCGGACCAGCCGGGCATCGGGTCGGTAGGAACGCTTGCAGTGCGAACACAGCACGCGCACCAGCCTCTGTGAAATGGCCAGGCTGACGGAATTCGCGATCTGCGTGGGCTCGACGCCGAGGTCGAGCAGTCGGAAGACGGTGCCGATCGTGTCGCGCGCGTGCACGGTGGTGAGCACGAGGTGGCCCGTTCCGGCGGCCTGCATGGCCAGTTCCGCCGTCTCGCGGTCGCGGATTTCGCCGACCAGTAGGACGTTGGGATCCTGCCGAACGAGCGTTCGCATCACCGAGGCGAAGGTGACGTCGTGCACCGGGTCGATCGAGATCTGCGTGGCTCGGTCGAGGCGGTATTCGATCGGGTCCTCGATGGTGACGAGGTTGCGGCGGTTGACGTCGACGCACTTGAGCGCCGTGTAGAGCGTGGTGGTCTTCCCGCTGCCAGTCGGCCCGGAGACGATGATCATGCCGGCATCCTGGTTGCACAGACGGCGGATTTCGTCGGCCAGGTCGGCGTCCATACCCAGCTCTTCGAACGTGCTCGGGACGCTGGCGGTGTCGAGCAGTCGCAGCGCCAGCTTCTGACCGGTCAGGACCGGCGTGTAGGACGCACGGAAGCTGATGCGCCGATCGGGCAGGTCGGCGACGAAGCTGCCCTCCTGCACGATGCCGCGTCGCGAGATGTCGATCTCGCACAGCACCTTGACGACGTTGAGCATCGCCACGGCGAGCGGCTGGGCCAGATCGGGCAGCGGATGTAGCAGGCCGTCGATCCGCACGCGGATCGCGTAGCCGGCCGTCTTGGGTTCGATGTGAATGTCGGTCGCGCGGGCGCGCAGGGCGGCGAAGATCAGCGTCTGAAGCGCCTGCATGCCCGCGCCGGCCCGGTGCTCCGAGTCGTCGATGGTCTTGAGCCGCTTTCCGTGGCGATCGAGCAGGCGGACATCGCGTGCCGCCGCCGGGGCGTGCTTGCCGATGGCGCCGGCCGAGAGAAGGGGCTCGAGCTGTCGAGCCAGCGGCCCGCCGACCGACGCTTCCGGGAAGCGCCATTCGCCGGAGCGGTCGTCGACCGAAGTCGGCGAGGTCGCCTGAGCCGGCGTCGGCTCGGACTCGTGGTCGCGCGGGCGCGCGGTCGTTGGTCGTGGGCGATCGGGCGGTCGAGCGCCGAGCGGGGGGACCGTGACCACGTCCGCGGCCACGTCGTCGTCAACTTCCTCGACCAGTCGAAAGAGCCAGTTGCCGATGCGGAAGATCGACCCCGGCTCGAGCCGGCACTCGCTGACGCGTTCGGTCCCCACCCAGGTGCCGTTCCGCGAGCCGAGATCCTTCAGCACGAACGAGTCGCCGCTGCGCTCGACCACGCAGTGATTCCGCGAGGCCGCGGGCTCGTCGATGACGACATCGCTCTTCTTGTCACGTCCGATACGAAGGGTCGGTCGATCGAGTGCGATGGTCCGCTTGGATTCTCGGTCGGTGATTTCGAGGCTCGCCATGCTCCGCTACCCCGCCCACGATCGGGACGGTTGCCGGATCGCGTGGCGCCGTGTGCTCATGCGGGCCCTCGCGGCCAGGCCACGCGGTCGTCAGCCGAGGATGCCGCCTCCGCCGCTGCGAATGCCCTTGAGCCGCATCTTGAGCTCCTCGGGATTGGTGGCGACTTCGAGCGCCACCTTCAGATCGATGTACTCCTGCTGCACGAGATTATACAACGCCTCGGTGAAGTCCTGCATGCCCTCGGCCCCGGAGCTCTTCAGCACGGAGGTGATGTCGACGTCGCGCCCCTCGGCGATGAGCTTTCGAATGGCGGCATTGACGATCATGATTTCACAGCACGGTACGCGCGAGTACTTTGGCGTGATCGACGGCAGCAGCTTCTGGGCGACCACCGCCTTGAGATTGAAGACCAGCGACTGACGGACCAGTCCGCGGGCGTTCTCGGGGAACAGGTCGAGGATGCGGGTGATGGTCTGCGCGGCCGTCGACGCGTGAATGGTGCCGAAGACCAGGTGGCCGGTTTCGGTGGCGTGCATGGCGGCCTCGAAGGTCTCGTGATCGCGCATTTCGCCCATCAACACGACGTCGGGATCCTGCCGCAGCAGGTACTTGAGGGCGGCGTGGAAGTCGCGCACGTCGATGCCGATCTCGCGCTGATTGATGAACGACTTCTGGTCCTCGAAAAGGTATTCGATCGGGTCTTCCATCGTGACGATGTGCACGGCCCGGTTCTTGTTGATGTAATTGAGCATGGCCGCGATGGTGGTGCTCTTGCCCGAGCCGGTGATACCCGCCAGCAGCACCAGTCCCTGCTCGGCGTTGGCGATGTCCTTGAGGATCGGGGGCACGCCCAGCTCGTCGAAGTCGCGAATCTGCCGCACGACGCGGCGGGCGGCGATGGAGGTGTGCCCGCGCTGCCGGAACACGTTGACGCGGAAGCGGTCGGCGCCCTCGAGGTCGTGGGCGAAGTCGACCGCCCCATTCTCCAGGAAGTGCTGCCGCTGGGCCGGCGTCAGGATTTCGAACACCATCTCCTCGATCTGCTCGTTCGACAGCGGCGGCTCGTTGGCCTTGCGGATGTCGCCCGAGATGCGGAAGCGCGGCGGGGCGCCGGCTTTCACGTGCACGTCGCTGGCGCCCAGCTTGCAGCAGGCTTTGAACAGCCGGTTGATCTTGGGGTTCTTTCGGATCGGCAACACACCCGACGACTCGTGCGTGTCGATCGGGTTGAGCGGCGATGAACGATGCTCCTGGTAGTCGTGCATACGGCGAACCACCTCGGTTATCGGGATCGGAACCCGCGGTCACTGGGCCGGGACGGCGCCTCGCGGGCGAACTCGTCGGATCGATCGTCTATTCTATGAGTGCAGCGCGCTGATTCAAGCCGACGCCGAGGGGCGGCGCTCGCCCGGCGGCCGTGCATCCGATGCTCCCGGCTCGACCACGGACGCGCCCGGCCAGCGAAGCTTCGGCAGCCACGACTCGATCTGCTTGCCGCGGTACAGGATGGCCACCGTCAGCAGCAGCCAGATGACGGCGGTGACGAGGAAGGGGCGGTCGTTGATCAGCACATCGGTCGGGCCGGGATGCTCGCCGCGCTCGATCACCATGGCGTAGCGGAAGACGGCGTAAAACACGAGCGGCGTCGTGAAGATCATCGGCCGGAAGGTGCGGGCCGTGTGCGGATCTAGCGTGTACAGCAGGAACGTGATCACCGCGATGCCGCCCGTCACCGCCAGGAGCTGGTTGAGCAGGTCGGGCGTGTAGCTGGCGAGCGTGGCCCGGTGTCCCGCCGCTTCGCCCGGCGCGTCGAGCATGGCCAGCTCGCCGCGGCGCTTGCCGAAACCGAGAAACAGGCAGAGCGTGAAGGTGCAGATGATCAGCCAGGCCGACACTTCGACGTCGAGGGCCTGCGCGCCACCCAGCGCCCGCAGTACGAAGCCGAGGGCGACGATGATCACGTCGAGGAGCACCAGCCGCTTGGCTCCGAGGCTGTAGAACAGATTCAGCACGAGATAGGTGACCGCGGTGAGCATGAAGCCCGACGGCAGTCGGGAGGAGACGGCCAACGCCGCGATCGTCAGCGCGATGGCGAGACTCGCCGCTAGCGCGGGTGAGACGGCGCCGCGCGCCACCGGCCGGTGGCGCTTGGTCGGATGGAGGCGATCCTCGCGATAGTCACGCAGGTCGTTGAACGCATACACCGCGCCCGATAGCAGCGAGAACGCCAGGAACGCCGCGCTCGACGTCAGGAAGGCGTCGAAGTCATAGCGTTTGTCGGAGAAGCCCCACGCCGCGAAAACGAAGATGTTCTTGACCCACTGGGCCGGGCGAACGAGTTGGAGACAGGCCCGCAGCGTGCTCAGCAAGATGCCGTCTCCGCGCCCATGGTGCGGGCAGACTAGGCGCGGCGCCGACTGCCGTCAACGCGGCGGTGTCACGCGCTGGACCGGCCGCGGCTTGCCAGAAACGCCGCCGCGATGGCGGGCATGCGCTCGGCCATCGTGCCGCCCACCGGCCGACCAAACATCGCCTCGAATCGCTCGCTTCGAATACTGACGTCCGCGGGCCGGGGCTCGGGCGCGCCCAGCGCGGCCTGCGTCGAGGGCACGAGCAGGTCGGCGCGCACGCCCAGCGCGGATGCGGCGAGTTCGCCCATCTGGAATCGCGACAGACGCTGTGGGCCGCCGCAATGCGTCAGGCCGCGATAGTCCGATTGCAGCAGCGTCACGATTGCCGCGGCAGCGTCCTCGAGCGCCAGCGGCGAGCGATACTCGTCCGTGAACAACCGCAGCGGCCGCCCCCCGACCAGCGATGCCAGTTGGGACCGGAACGTCGTTTCGCGCTCGACGTCTGGCAGGCCGTACATCAGCGGCAGTCTTACCACCACGCCGCGCCGGTACCCCATCACGGCTTGCTCGGCGGCCACCTTCGACCGGCCGTAGGTCGACACCGGCGAAGGTGGGTTCTCCTCGCGATACGCCCCGGTCGCGCCGTCAAACACGAGATCGGTGGAGGTCAGCAGCAGCACCGCGCCCAGTTCGTCGGCCAGCTCGACCAGCCGGACCGTGGCGTCGATATTGATCCGGCGCGCGTCATCCGGGTGCTCGTAGCAGGCCGCCACGCTCGTTAGGGCGCCGGCGTGGATGATTCGTGTCGGGCGCACGGAGCGGACGCACTCGGCGATGGAATCGGCTCGACCCAGGTCGCAGACGGTCACTCGTCCGGAGCGCGGGCGCGGACCGTGAGGCGAGACCGTGCCCACGGCGTCGCTGCCGCCGCCGACGAGCTGCGTGAGCAGCACGCTGCCGAGCTGCCCGCCCGCGCCGGTCACCAGGGTTCTCCCGCTCAGCATGGTCACGCCTCCACGATGGACCGGCCGACGCGCTCATGATACAAGTCGGCGGCTCGGGCGGCCCGACCGCGCGCTGCTGGAATCCGTCGCCGATGAAACTCCAAGGCATCTTCCTCGACATGTACGGCACGCTCACCGCCGGCGATCGCGCCGCGGTCGAGGATGTCTGCCGGGGGGTGTGCGAGCAGCATCGGTTGGACATACGTCCGGCCGAACTGGCCGTGGCGTGGGGCGAGCGCTTCTTCGATGCCATCGAGCACGCCAATGGTGATCGTTTCCGGACGCTGTTTGACCTGGAACGCGTCACGCTGGTCGAAACGCTGGCCGAGCACGGCGTCCGCGTTGACCCGGAGCCGTACTGTCGGCGATTGCAGGCCTACTGGCGCGATCCGCCGCTTCATCCGGAAGTGCCGGCCGCGCTGCGCGAGCTGTCCGTGCCGATCTTCATCGTGTCGAACGCGGACCGCGACGACGTCGCCGAGGCGCTGCGACGAAACGGGTTGGATCACATTCGGTTCATCACGTCCGAGTGCGCCCGCTCCTACAAGCCCGATGTCGAGGTATTTCGCGAGGCTTTACGGCGCACCGGCTGGGATGCGTCGGCGGTCATGCACGTCGGCGATTCGCTTCACAGCGACGTGGGCGGCGCCAAGCCGCTCGGTTTGCGGACCGGTTGGGTGTGCCGCGACGACCGCATTCATGACGTCGGGCGGGAGCGGCCCGACCACGTGTTTCGCGACCTCACCGAGCTCGTGCGCTGGACGCGGCAATTGCCCGACTGAGCCGCAAGCTTCCGTTCGTGATCCCGGTCGGAATGGGTGGGAAACGGCGATGAGCCGGTCCGACGCCGTCGGCGATGCACCAAGTCAGTAATCCCGCCGACGCTTGGGTCATCGTCCTCTCGGCGGTCGACGCCTGTCCCGGCGACAAGAGCCGCATCCTCGTGGCGATCGGCGATGCGCGGCGCGGACACGCCCATGTCAGGCACACTGTGTGCGGGGAAATGCACCCTGTCCGGGTCATCATGGTGACTTGATTATCTGAAATGGTTCCTGATAACGTGACTCCCATCTTCGGCAGGCGTCCGGCATGGTCGAGCGCGCTGCCGAGGGCTGGGTGGCGGGTCGGGCGCGCGGCGGTGTCGGCCGGCGTCCGTGGCCGTCCGCGTCACGTCGACTCCGGAGACGAGGGCACGCTGCAAGGGGCGCCTGAGACGTTGCAATGCGCGGCCGTTCCGCCCGCGAGGAGGGTGAACCATGTCTCGGATACCATGCTTCAAGATCTGTGCCGCGGCCGCTCTCAGCGTATCCGTCCTCCTGTTAGCCGAGCAGCCCCGGGCCACGCAGGTCATTGCGACCTGGCTCGGCGGCGTCGGGAACTGGAACAACCCGGCGTTGTGGAGCAGCGGCGTTGTCCCGAACAACACCGGCGCCACGACCTATGACGTGCGCATTGATGGCGGCAATCCGATTGTCTCGAACGTCTCCCTGAACATGTCGGCGACGGTGGACAGGCTGACGCTGGATGTCGGCGACTCGCTGCGAATTCTCGGCGGATGCAGTTTGGAAATTGCGGGCCAGTGGGGTGCCGGCCAGATCGACAATGCCGGGTCGATTCAGCTTCTATCGACGGGGTCCCCGACCCAGTTGTATGGCTCGGGTGGCGATGTGTCGCTGACGGGCGGCGGAATCATCGTGATGGGGGATCAGAACAACAACCGGCTGTACCAGTCGGGCAGCGGGACATTGACCAACGTGGACAACACCATCCGCGGCGGCGGCCAGATCGGCATCAACATGCTGCCGATCATCAACCAGGGCACGATCATCGCGGACCAGCCGACAGCGCTGACGCTCGATCCGGGCGGGACCATCACGAACAGCGGCACACTGCGGGCCCAGTCGGGCGCGACATTGAAGCTGTTCAACGGAACCTTCTCAAACATCAGCGGCGTGATCGAGGCACTGGACGGGTCGGTGGTCGAGATCGGTAGTGCAACCATCATCGGCGGTACGTTGCAGACGATCGGGACGGGCGAATTCCGGAGTTTGAACGCCACGCTGGACGGCACGGGCGACCCAGTCGTGAGCAGCGGCCTGCTGAGTGTTCCGAGCGTCTACAACTTGACTGTCAAGGGCACACTGCACAACACGGGTACGATCCGGCTGAACTCGACCGGTTCGCTGACGGATCTGGTCTGCACCGGCGGTGACGTGTCGCTGATGGGCGGTGGAACCATCGTGATGGGGGACCAGCACAGCAACCGGCTGTACCAGACGGGCAGCGGGACGCTGACCAACGTGGACAACACCATCCGCGGCGGCGGCCAGATCGGCGCCAACGCACTGCCAATCATCAACCAGAGCACGATCATCGCGGACCAGCCGACAGCGCTGACGCTCGATCCGGGCGGGACCATCACGAACAGCGGCACACTGCGGGCCCAGTCGGGCGCGACATTGAAGCTGTTCAACGGAACCTTCTCAAACATCAGCGGCGTGATCGAGGCACTGGACGGGTCGGTGGTCGAGATCGGTAGTGCAACCATCATCGGCGGTACGTTGCAGACGATCGGGACGGGCGAATTCCGGAGTTTGAACGCCACGCTGGATGGCACGGGCGACCCAGTCGTGAGCAGCGGCCTGCTGAGTGTTCCCAGCGGTTACAACTTGACGGTCATGGGCACAGTGCGCAACGCGGGCACGATCCGGCTGAACTCGACCGGTTCGCTGACGGATCTGGTCTGCACCGGCGGCGACGTGTCGCTGACGGGCGGCGGGACCATCATGATGGGGGATCAGAACAACAACCGGTTGTACCAGACTGGCAGCGGGACGCTGACCAACGTGGACAACACCATCCGTGGCGCAGGGCAACTCGGCGTGAACACGCGGCCGATCGTCAACCGTGGCGCGATCAGAGCGGATAGCAACACGGCACTCCTGCTCGATCCCGATGGCATCGTCGGTGTGCGAAACGAAGGTATGCTGGAGGTGACTGGCGCGGGCGGACTGACGATCGCGGCCGGGCCGTTCGTCACGTCAGGCGTCGTTTCCATCGACGTCGGCCGCTCACTCACGCGGTCGGGCGCCTATGACCAGATCGCGGGCGTCACCACCGTCAACGGCACGCTGTCGGCCGGCAGCATCAATTTGCAAGGTGGCACTCTGGCGGGGACTGGCGCCGTATCGGGTCCGGTGACGAGTTCGGGCACGGTGTCCCCCGGCGCTTCGGTCGGCACGCTGTCCGTGGCCGGCGCCTATCAGCAGACGGCGAGCGGGATTCTGGACGTCCAACTCGCGGGATTGACACCCGGCACGGAGTACGATCGGCTCATCGTGTCCGGATCGGCGACACTCGGAGGCACGCTCCGCGTGCAGATTGTCGAACCGTTCTTGCCGCAGGTCGGCGACAGTTTCGTTGTGCTGTTATGCGCTTCTCGGACGGGCACGTTCATGATTCATGACGCCGATTGCCTCCACCCGGCCGGAAAGCGGTTTCGGGTGACCTACGGCCCATCCTCTGTGACCGTGACGGTCATGGCGGCATCGATGGACCTGGCGGACATGGACTGCGACTGTGTGCTGAGCCCGGATGATTTCTCAGCGTTCGCTCTGGCGCTCGTTAACCCGGCGGCGTACGCCTCGGCCCATCCGTCGTGCAGCATCCTGCGGGGAGACATGAACGGCGACGGATTGGTCAATGGCGACGATCTTCAGGGATTCGTGTCGGCGGTGACGACGCCCTGATCGAGGGGACATCACGGGTCGGCCGTGACCGTTACCTCAGGCCTCAGACGGTCGCGCGCCGCCGAGCGCCTGCGTGACCACGTCGAGCCATTGGGCCGCTTGGGCCTTCTGCGCGGCGTTGGTCAGGTGCGGAACGCATTCGTTCAGGAACGTGCGAGCGCGCTCAAACTGCGGCACATGTCGGGCGTAGAGGATGCCCAGGATGAGCTGCACCTGGTGCAGGTCGAGCGCCCGCGGGTAGCCGGCGATGTAGCGTTCATACGCGGCCGCCGCCTGGGGGTAGCGCTGCCGCGCCATCAGATGATTAGCGATCTCAATCTGGTACTTCTGCGGCAGCACATGCTGCGGGTCGTCGGCCGTCAGTTCGGCGTAGCGGGCCATCGCCACGTCGACGTCGTTTGAGGCCAGGGCGGCGACAACGGCATCGCGCTTCTGCTCCAGCGGGTCGATCGGCCGAGCGACAGGCGCCTCGATCGGCCGTCCACTCTCATCCAGCGGGCGGGCCACGCGACCGTACATGCTCTGCCCGCGAGCGTTCGGATCCGACATCATGGCGGCGAACTGGCGTCGCTGTCGCGCGCGGCGGATGATGGCCAGCAGATCGAAGTGATCTCGCGGCAGGGCGCCGACGCGCAGCAGTAGCAGCGTCATCAGAAAACCGACGAGGTATCCCGCGATGTGGGCCTCATAGGCCACGTTCGTCATCCCGCCGGACTGCCAGCGCATGGCCAGCAGGTTGTCCCACAACACCATTTTCAGGCCGATCAGCCACAGGGAGCGAATCGCCGCCCGGCCGATGATGAAGAACAACCAGTAGAACACGGAGACGTCGACGTGGGGGAACAGCACGAGATAGGCGGTGGTGACCCCGGCGATTGCCCCGCTGGCGCCCAGACAGGGTCGGTCGCCGCCCGTCACCAGAAAGCCGATGCCCGCCGCCACGCCCGCGAACAGGTAGAACAGCGCGTATGCCAGATCGCCCATCTTTGAGTTGACGGCGTTGCCGAACACCCACAGGAACAGCAGGTTGCCCAGCAGGTGCATGATGTCGCCGTGCAGGAACATGTAGGTCACGAACTGCCAGGGCATCGGCTCCGACGGCAGGAGCATGTAGGCTCGCATCGGGTCGATCACCTGTCCGCGAGCGACGATGGCGTGCGCGAAGAAAAGCACCACGTTGGCCGCGATCAGGGCGTAGTTGACGCGCGGCATCTGTCGGACGGGGGCGTCGGTGCGATAGGGTATCAGCAGGAACATGGCGCGTTGGATCCCACCGCCGGTTCCACCGCCGATCCGGCGATCGGATCGCGGCTGAACACGATGGGTCGATTCTAGGTCGCCCGGCGCGAGCGTGTCCATGCCGCCCGCAAGGCCCGGATGTGCTCCGGCGTGGTTCCGCAGCAGCCGCACACGATCGCCGCGCCGCCGCGGAGCAGTTCGATCGCTCGTTCGGCGAACGCCTCCGCGTCCTCCGACCATCTGACTCGCTGCCCGTCGAGTTCAGGAAGACCCGCGTTGGCACGGACCAGCACCGGGCGGTCCGTCCGCGAGCGTAGTTCGCGAGCCAACATCAGGGCGGCGGGCGCCGAGGCGCAATCGCAGCCCACCACGTCCGCGCGGCGCATCTCCGCGGCTGCCTGGGCCATGTCCTGGCCGGCGGCCGTCTCAAGGCCCTCGGGGCCGGAATCGAACATCATGGTTGCGACGATCGGCAGCTCGCATGCGGCCCGAACCGCGGCGAGCGCGATCCGCAGCTCACGCACATCGACGAACCTCGCCAGCCAAAGCACGTCGGCGCCCGCGCCGGCCAGCCAGCGGGCCTGCTCGGCGACGGCTCCCGTCAGTTCCTTCTCGTCAACCTCGCCGATCTCCAGAAACCGCCCGCACGGGCCGATCTGACCGGCCACCACCACCGGGCCACCGGCGGCGTCCGCCGCGCCGCGGGCCACCGCGACGGCGGTCCGGCACACGTCCTCCGCCGTGGGTTCCGCGCAGGTCCACGCGAGCGGGTGAGCCCGCAGCGTCGGCGTCGAGAGCCACTCCGCGCCGGCCGACAGGTACTGCGTCAGCGCGCGTCGGATCTCGTCCGGCCGTTCGACCACGACCCGCTCGATCGGCGCAGCCCGATCACCCGCGAGCAACTCGCGAATCGGCCCGTCTCCGACGCCGCCGCGCTTTGACAGGCTGGCCAGCGAGTCGTCCAAGGTCCGGCAATCTCCCACGCGGGCCATGCTTCTCGACGGGCTCCCCGTCCGAATCCGTCCGAGGATTATCCGCGCGCCGCGTATCGTATGGTAACTGCGTACGTGGCTCGATACGCCAGGCCACGTCGACCGGTCGGCCCAGCGCGGGAGGTCGAGCGGCGCCTTGGGGGACTCTTGGGGGGCAGCCCATGGATTCCCGCGAGCGGTCGGCGCGGCAGTGCGCCGCCATCCTGATCACCGCACTCGCATCTCTCTCGCCTCTCGCGTGCGACACGGCCAACTTCGCGTCGCCGCTGCCGTTCGCGAACTCGCTCGACGGCTTGGCGGCCGCCGGCCGATCGAACTCGCCCGATGCGGCGTTCGCGAACGCGCAACCGGCCCTCGTGCCGCAAACGGGGGAGGTTCGCTTGGAGGGGTACATCTCGCAGCCGAACGACACGGTCGTATTCGCGCTGGGCCCGGCCTGGCCGGGTGAACGCATCACCATCGACGTAACCGGGCACGGCGGGCTGAACACCGTTGCCGCGCTCTTCAACAGTCGCGGCGAGCTGCTCGAGCTCAACGACGATCGCTCCTACTATGGCGGGCTGCTCGATCCGTTCATTCATCACGTTGCGCGGGAATCCGACGACAACCTGATGCTGGGCGTGGCGATCAGCCGGGCGCGCTACTTCGCCTCCTCCCAGGGCCGCTATGCCTCCGGCCGCTTCTCGGTCCGCCTGCGGCGCGAGCCCGGCGGGGTGATCCGCGTGCGGCAGCAGATCGCCTGGCTGGAATTCCGCGGCGCGTACGGCGTCCGCATCGCGCAGGAACCGTCGGTGGACGTGCCGCCGTTCGACGCCGGCCGCATCGCGCCGCGCTTCGCGAACCAGACGGCGTACATTCGCGACCGGGTGTGGGAAAAGATGGCGGCCGAGTTTGCCCCGTTCGATGTCGTGCTGCTGCGCAGCGATCGCGACTCGCCGCCGTCGGGCGACTACACCACCGTCTACTTCGGCGGCAACAGCGACCGCTTCCTCGGACTGTCGGACAACGTTGACTCGTACAACAGCAACCTGCGGCAGAAGTCGATCATCTTCGTCGAGACGCTGCGATCGTTCGACTACCTCAATCCGACCGCCGAGCAATTGGCTCAGGGCCTGGCCAACATCGCGTCGCACGAACTGGGTCACCTGCTCGGCTTGCAGCACACCGCCGACCCGGAGGACCTGATGGCTCCGGCTGCGTCCGCGCAGCAGATCTTTTTCGTCGAGGCGCGATTCAAGGTTGCGCCGCTGGCGGACGACCTGTTCCCGGTCGGCGTTCAGAACAATGGCCGACAACTGGCAGCAGCCGTCGGACTCCGCGGCGGATATGCGTTAATGGACGGACTGGTGCGTCCGACCGCCGCCCGCCTCCAGGAAGCGGTGGATGAGCCCAGTGCCGATGGCCGTGCGCCGGCCGCGTTCGGCACCGTTCGCTGCGAGCGCGGCCGGCTCAAGCTGACGCGCTGATCCAAACGGCGCGCGGGCCGGCGCGCTACGCGCGGGCGACGAACTCGAAGTTGAACTGTTTGCCGGCGGTACGCGACAGCGGCGGGAATCGCCCTCGCGCGCCCCAGCTCGCAAGTTGCGTCATCGGTCCATCTCGATTGCAGCCTGCTTGACTCGCCCATCCGCTGGCAACGTGCTCTCGTCAGAGTGATCGCGTCGTGTCGGCCGTCGCATCCACTTGGTCCCCCGTCCAGCCGTCATTCAGGAGCGGTCCGAAAACTCGACCTCGAGGGTCTTCATCGCATCGCCGTGAAAGCGTAGAATGGTCGTTTGCTGCCTATCGGGACCGCGACGCCGAGGGATGCGGAGCTGGGGACGGCGACCGAGTCGCGTATCCGGTGCATCGGGAAGGAAGCCTGTCTGAAATGTTGCGCTTCGCTTGTCTGCTCGCCGCCGCGATTTTGATCACAACTTTCACACGCGTCGCCTCCGCCCAACAGGCGGATGATGTCAACGCGCTCCTGCTTCGAGCCGGCACGTTTCGGCCTGCGCCCGATGCGTCGCTGCACCGCGCCGCCGTGCGGACGCAGGCCGGCTGGTTCGTCTTGCAACTCGAAGGACCGCTGACGCCGCAGCGTCGCGCGGCGCTGGCCGAGGTCGGCCTCCGCCTCGGTGAGTATCTGCCGTCCAACGCCTACATCGTGCGCCTGCCGGCCGGGTTCTCTCCCAAGTCGGCGCTCGCACGAATCGCGTTCGTTCGCTGGATCGGGGCATACGAAGCCGCCTGGAAGCTGGATCCGGAGATCGGCCTTCGTCAGTTCCAGACGCCGGAGCGGCGCCAGATTGCCGATCGCGGCGAGCTCGCCTTGCTCGTGACGCTGTTCGAGGGAGCCGACACGCAATCGACATTGGACAGCCTGCGCGCATTGCCGGGGACGGTCATCCACTACACCGAATCGGTCGGCGGGAACGAAACCATCAGTCTCACCACCCGTCGGGAAAACGCCGCCGCGATCGCCGGTCTGTCCGCCGTCCAGTTCGTCGAGGAGGCGCCGGAGTTGACGTACCGCAACGCCACGACGCGCTGGATCATCCAGAGCAACGTGAACGGCGTCACGCCGGTCTACACCAACGGCATCACCGGGATCGGTCAGATCGCCGGCGTCCTGGATGGCCGCGTCAACGTCAGCCATTGTTCGTTCGTCGACACGGTCAACCCGATCGGCCCGAGTCACCGCAAGATCGTCGCGTACAACACGTCTCAGGGCTACGACCAGCACGGCACGCACGTGGCCGGGACGGTGATCGGCGACGCCGGCGCCGACAACAACACCCGCGGCATCGCCTATGAGGGCAAGCTCGCGTTCAACGTCGTGCCGTCGTTCTCCGAGTCCGGGATCCTCACGGCGCTGACCACTCACCACAACCAGGGCGCGCGTGTCCACACCAACAGTTGGGGGAACGACGGCACCACGGCGTACGACGGCCTCGCCCGCGGCATCGACGTCTTCAGCTATCAGAACGAGGACAGCCTCGTCTTGTTCGCGGTGACTAACACCTCGACGCTGAAGAACCCGGAAAACGCCAAGAACGTGCTGGCCGTCGGCGCCAGTCAGGACACGCCCAGTCAGGCCAACTTCTGCTCCGGCGGCACGGGGCCGACCTCCGACGGTCGTCGCAAGCCCGAGATCTTCGCGCCCGGATGCTCAACCAACTCATCCAGCGGCAGCGGCTCGGTGTGCACGACCGCCGCGCTGACGGGCACCTCCATGGCGTCGCCGGCCGTCGCTGGGGCGGCCATGCTGGTACGGCAGTACTACACCGACGGTTACTACCCGACCGGCACGCCGGTGTCGGGTAATCAGCGGACGCCCAGCGCCGCGCTGGTGAAGGCGACGCTGCTGAACTCCGCCGTCGATATGACGGGCATCGCCTCGTATCCGAGCAATCAGGAGGGTTGGGGCCGCGCGCTGATCGACGACGCCCTGTTTTTCCCGGGCGACGCTCGCAAGCTGGCGGTGCTGGCCGATGTTCGCAACGCGGACGGCCTGCAATCGCCGAACGTCGATACCTATAGCCTTCAGGTGCTCGGCGGCGGCGAGCGACTTAAGGTCACGCTGGTCTGGACCGAGCCGGCTGCCACCTCCGGCGCATCCTTCGCCTCCGTCAACAACCTTGACCTCGAGGTCCAGTCGCCCGGCGGCGCGATCTATCGCGGCAACGTCTTCAACACCAGCACGGGCGAGTCGGTCATCGGCGGTTCGGCTGACGATCGCAACAACGTCGAACAAGTTCACCTGACCAGTCCGCAGACCGGCGGCTGGACGATCCGCGTGCGCGCGACGAACGTGGCCGTCGGCCGGCAGGGCTACGCGCTGGTCGCCACCGGCGACGTCACCCCGGTTCTGCCGCCGCTGTTTATCAACCTGCCGAACGGAGCGCCGTCCGTGCTCCCGCCGCTGACCTCGGTCGACTTCAACGTCGAGATTCTGCCCGGGGCCGAGACGCTGGTCCCCGGCAGCCCGCTGCTGCACGTCCGCTACGACGCGGGCGTGTTTCAGACCTACCCGCTCGCTCCGCTCGGAGGCAACCTGTACCGCGCCACGCTGCCGCCCGCCGGCTGTGACGCGACGCCGCAGTTCTACGTCAGCGCCGTCGGCGACCAGAGTTCGCTCGTTACCAACCCGGCCGCGGCGCCGGCCGCCACCTTCACCGCGCTGGTCGGCGAGACCATCGTGCTGCTCGACGACACGCTCGAGTCGCTGCCGGGCGGCGCGGGGTGGGTGGCCGGCGTGCCGGGCGACACCGCCACCACCGGCATCTGGGTCTGGGGCGACCCGATCGGCACCATCGCCCAGCCGGAAGACGACCACACGCCGCCGCCCGGCGTGAACTGCTTCTTCACCGGCCAGGGTACGATCGGCGGCGCGGCCGGCGACAACGACGTCGACGGCGGCGCGACCACGCTGCTCTCGCCGATCATGGACCTTTCGGGTGTGGCCGACGCCGAGGTCAGCTATTGGCGGTGGTACTCGAACTCGGCCGGCGCCGCGCCGAACGCCGACGTCTTCGTGGTCGACATCACCAACAACAACGGCGCATCGTGGGTCAACGTCGAGACGGTCGGCCCGTCCGGCCCCGGAACCTCCGGCGGCTGGATCAACTACACGTTCAACGTGGCGTCGCTGGTCACGCCGACCGCCCAGGTCCGGCTGCGGTTCGTCGCATCCGATCTCGGCGCCGGCTCGCTGGTCGAGGCGGCCGTGGACGATCTGTACGTCAGCCGGTTCCAGTGCACCGCCGTGACGTGCATGAAAGGCGACATGAACGGCAACGGCACGGTGGACGGCGACGACATCGCCAAGTTCGTGGAGATCCTGCTGCTGGGCGGCGGCACGCCGGTCGAGATCTGCGCCGGCGACGTCACGGCCCCGCTCAACAACGCAATCGATACCGGCGACGTGCCGACCTTCGTGGAGTGCCTCCTGAACGGCGCCTGTCCGTAGCGAAACCGCAGACCGCGCGCCGCGCCGCTGGGAACGGTGCCGGTCGTTCACATCCCCGTCGGGTGGCATGGCCGCCCCTCAGGCGGCCATGTCAGCGGACCGTGATGCCGCGCCCTCGATCGGCTACCACCTCGCCCGTGGCCAGCATGGTCGAGGACTGCGAGCGCTTCAACGGCTCCAGCCAGACCTTCAGCTGCTCTCACCGCCTCCCGCTTCTATCGCGCGACCGCCTGTGCCGCCGGCCGCGGAATGGTGCGGGTCGCGCGCTGCCCGGCACGCGCGAGTACGTGGCGCGCCCGCGACGAGCAACGGTGCGTCCATGCCGCTGATCAACTTGTGCGGCGTTTGAAGACACGCCCGTCTTGATCGGCGCGCATGTCACTCGCCGCGAGGCCATGTTGCACCACTGAGACACGGGCAATCGCCTCCCGCCGCATGGGGCGCTCTCAACTCATGAATCCGCAACCGATTGAGAGGCGGACAAGGGGATTCCCTTGAGTCTCCTGCGCAGATTACGTCGGAAATGTCAAGAAATGTCTGGACTTACTTGAGCAGAATTGTGTTAGATTGGCGATCAGGAAGGCGGAACCTCGGCACGTTCGAACTCGGCGCCGTGATGGGCAAGTCCGGGGGCGGAATCCGCTCGATCCGGGTCCGCGGGGTCGGACCGATTGAGCAGGAGAGGAGGAGCGGCGTGTCTCGGAACGCGGCAGCGCTATTGTCGGCGATGCTCGGGCTCGCGCTCTGTTCACAGCCGGCGCTCGGGGGATTCGGGGTTGGTGCTCCGTTAAGTGATGGCGACTGCGAGTTGCATCGCGGTTTTACATGGAACTGGGACGTGGGCCCCGATTCGCGAACCGACGGAGTCAACTGGGAGACGGTGCTGAACGAGATTCGGCCTCCGGGGGGAGGTCACACCTACGGCCTGACGATGAGCATCCAGCACATTGACCCCCCCGATCCGCGCGTCTGCGACGACTATCCCCACGGCCTGGGTACGGTGTTCAATATCAACGCGGGTTCATTCAACCGGCCGCCAATTGGCACCATGAACTTTCGCGCCGGCGGAGCGCAGGAGATCCATAGCCAGCTCCCGCACGTCGACATCATCACATGGCGAGTGCAGATGCGCCACGCCAGCCTGGGCGGGGCCGATGGGATCATTACCTTGAAGGGCAAGCACTTTCCCTCCGGTCAGAAGTTCCTCGCGTCCTACCACAATCTCGATACGCAGGCTCACAACGTCGTCATCACGCCGAGCTATCGAAACGCGCAGGGGCAGCCGGAGGACGGCGACGGGATCGGGCTGCCCGATCCGGTCCCGGCGGGTGGCGAGGTGCGAGGCATCGAGTTGCCGCGGCGAGCGTCCGACGACGCGGAGCCGAGCAACTACCGGGTTCAGGTTGTACCCAAGCCGCCACAACAGCCGCAGTGGGAGCAGGGCGTGATCGGCACGACGGAAACAACGCTGGCGTTCCTGGGCGAGGTGAACGGCATCGCCAGCGAACTGGACCTGGGCGCGGCGACGGACGCCTTCCTCGACGGGCAGGAGTTCCTCGCGCCGAGCTTCGGGCATCCGACGTTGGACCTCTACGTCGGCATCGACCTGACGCAGTGGGTGGTCAACCCGATGCCCTTCGAGGGCGGCGACACGTTCAGCTTCGTCAACGGTGTCAGCGAGATGCTTCCGGGGATTCTGGTGGGCACGTCGCCCATTTCGTTCTCGAACGGCGGATGGACCACGGAGAGCCCGTACACGGGGACCTTGGAGGTGACGGGAGCGATTGACGGAATCCCCGAGCCGGGGACGTTGCTGCTCCTCGGGATCACCGCGGCACTGGCGCGGCGCGCGCGGCCGACCCCGAGCGGTGCGACGATCCGCTGTTAGCCGGCCGAATCATCCAGAAGCTGGATCGGGCGCGCTCCGTCGCGTGGCAAGTACGGCCTTCTAACGGGCGAGTTGGCGGGCTTGGCGCGATGTTGGATGCGCGCGGGCCGATCCGAGCCCTCTAGACGTCCAGCCGTAGCGGCTGCGTCAGGTGGATGGCCACGTCGTAGCGCTCGCCCGCGTGGGCGCTGGCGGCCGAGCGCCGTCGCACGCGGACGACTTCGCCCGAGCATGTTCCGTGTGTGTCGACCGACAGCACCCCCTGCCCGGCCGGAATGCGCACCGACAGGTCGACCCGCGAGCCGGGCAGCAGTCGATTCTCGCCGGTTTCAAGCAGCATGCCGTTGGCGCTGACGTTCCGGGTCACGCCGCGAAAGGTGATGGCTTCGGGCAGATCGCATCGTCGACCACTGACCGCAAGGCGCGCGGGCGTGCGCGGCGCGCGGCGGCGCTCTTCCGTCGACTTAGGCGCCGGCGTCGCCGGGGTCGTGGCATGGTTTAGAGTTCGAACCGGCATCGTGCCTCCTCCGCCGTGCATGCGGAGAACATCGGCCATCCGGCGGACCGCAGCGCAGCCTCGGCCCGGCCGCGACGCGATTCGCGCGAACGCACCACGAATACATCCGCACAGATGCCAGCCATATCTTCAGTCGCGAGGCGGAGTTCGCGCCCTCGATTGGGGTTTTCCCTGCCCCTCCTCGTTTGACCGCGACGGAACTGGTGTTAAAATAGAACAAGTTCGCGGAAGGCGTGGGTAAAACCGCGGCGGCTATGGGCGGTGAGTCGTGCGGTCCACGTCCAGCGTGCTCCCTCGCTTGTATTCCTTAGGTCTGCCTGCGCCTTCTGCGCGCGGGCCGGAGTGATCAGATCAATGAGCCGGAACCTTTCCCAAGATTCGCTGTTGAAGCACGCTCGCTGGTTGTTCACGGTGTGCGGTGTGTCGATGCTGGCGATTCTCGGCATGACATGTCCGAACCAGATGCCGCCGAACGGCGACAACGAACCCTGCCCGCAGTGCCTCTGTACGCAGCAGCCGGTCGGCACGCCGCAGATTCAGGCCGGCGACCACGTCATGTCGGTCGGCAACCCGACCGTGACGGTGTTTGAATACTCCGACCTCGGATGTCCATTCTGCGCGACCTTCGAGCTCAACACGCTGCCGACACTGAAGACCGAGTACATCGACACGGGCCTGGTGCGCTGGGTGTTCCGGCACTTCCCGATCACGCAGTTGCATCCGCGTGCCGCCAAGGCGGCCGAGGCGACCGAATGCGCGGATGATCAGGGACAGTTCGAGGCGATGAAGACGCGCCTGTTCCAGAACCGCACGACCTGGGGTCCGCAGAACGCCAACGATGCCGTTGGCACGTTCAAGGCGTTGTTCGGCCAGATCCCGGGGGTCAATCAGGCTGCGTTCGACACCTGCGTCGATGGCACCGGCAAGGCGGCTCGGGTTCAGAACGACGTGAACTCGGGTACGAATCTCGGCGTCTCGGGCACGCCGACGTTCTATATCAACGGCCGCTGCTACCGCGGCGCGATCTCGCTGGCGACGTTCCGTCAGATCTTGGACAAGGCTATCGCCGACGCCGCGAACTCGAACTGATCGAACCGCGGCGCCGCGCATCAAGGCACCGCAGACGGGCTTGCTGGGTGGTCTCTGTCGGCCGTCCAGCAAGCCCGTTTCGTGTCGCGGTTGGTGGCAGCTTCCCCGCTGGCCTCCTGCCAGTCTGGCAGACAGGCGGGCCTCCCGCCGTCGTCATGCCGGCTGCGTAAGCATCCTGTTTGCATGTAATTACAGCCGGCGCTCGGGCGGTGCCCCTGCGCGGCACGTCCGTTGCTCTACCGTGATTTCTGTTGGAAGCTGCGCTCTGCGCCAGCCGCACAAGTCGGCAGCTGAGTTGCCGGACGATTCGAACCGCGAGAGGAGAATGTAAGACCATGCCTGCCAAGCAGTTGTGTTTTGAATCGGATGCCCGGGCCGCCCTGCTCACCGGCGTCGAGAAGCTCGCCAAGGCCGTCAAGGCCACGCTCGGGCCTCGCGGTCAGAATGCCATTCTTGACAAGGGCTGGGGCGTGCCGACCGTCACCAAGGACGGCGTCACCGTCGCGGAGGAGATCGAGCTGAAGGACAAGTTCGAGAATCTCGGGGCGCAACTGGTGAAGGAGGCGGCCTCCAAGACGTCTGAAGACGCCGGCGACGGTACGACCACCGCGACCGTGCTCAGCGAAGCGATTCTGCGCGAGGGGCTCAAGAACGTGGCGGCCGGCGCGGACGCCTTCGCGCTTTGCCGCGGCATCGACAAGGCCGTGCGGTCCGTGGTCGAGGGCCTGCGGGGCCTCTCGCGGCCGATCAAGGCCACCAAGCGCGAGGACGTGGTCAACGTCGCGGCCATCTCGGCCAACAACGATCGCGAGGTCGGCGAGAAGCTGGCCGACTGCTTCGAGAAGGTCGGCAAGGACGGCGTGATCACGATCGAGGAGGGCAAGAGCCTCGACACGGTGGTCGACATCGTCGAGGGCATGCAGTTCGATCGCGGGTATCTCTCGCCCAACTTCGTCACCAACGCGGATGACATGGAGTGCGTGCTGGAGCGCGCCTTCGTGCTCGTCTACGAGGACAAGATTTCGAGCGTGACCAAGCTGGTGCCGCTGCTGGAGAAGGTGGCGGCCGCCAAGCGACCGCTGCTCATCGTGGCGGAGGACGTGGAGGGCGAGGCCCTCGCGACGCTCGTCGTCAACAAGCTGCGCGGCATTCTTCAGGTGTGCGCCGTCAAGGCGCCTGGGTACGGCGACCGCCGCAAGGCGATGCTCGAGGACATCGCGATCCTGACCGGCGGCAAGCCGATCTTCAAGGACCTGGGCATCGAGCTCGACAGCGTCAGCATCAGCGACATGGGTCAGGCGAAGCGCATCGTGGTCGATGCCGACAACACGACCATGGTCGAGGGCGCCGGCTCCAGCAAGGACATCCAGGGGCGGATCGAGCAGATTCGCCGCGAGATCGACGCCACCACCAGTGACTACGACCGCGAGAAGCTCCAGGAGCGCCTGGCCAAGCTGGCCGGCGGCGTGGCGCAGATCAAGGTCGGCGCGGCCACCGAGGCCGAGATGAAGCAGAAGAAGGCCCGCTACGAGGACGCGCTGCACGCGGCCCGCGCGGCCATCGAGGAGGGCGTCGTGCCCGGCGGCGGCGTGGCGCTGGTGCGCGTGTCGGCCGAGCTGGAGCGGGTGCGGACCAAGAGCGATGACGAGCAGACGGGCGTTCAGATCATCCGCCGCGCGATCACCGAGCCGCTCCAGACCATCGCCCGCAACGCCGGATTCGACGGCCGCGTCGTTCTTCACAAGGTGCTCAAGGGCAGCGGATCGTTCGGGTTCAACGCACTCACCGGCGAGTACGGTGACCTCGTCAAGGACGGCGTGATCGACCCGACCAAAGTCGTGCGAACCGCGCTCGAGAACGCGGCCAGCGTGGCGCGCGTGCTGCTCTCTACGGATTGCTGCATCGCCAGCAAGCCGGAAGACAAGGATGCCAAGGGCGGTCCCGGCGGCCCCGGCGGCATGGACGACGAGATGGGCGGCATGGGTGGAATGGGCGGCATGGGCGACTTCTGATCCGCGACACCCGCCCGTCGCGGAGAAGTGTGAGATAAACGGGTCCGCCTCTCGCGAGCGGCTGTGTTCCGCGGGCGCGATGCCCGGCGACCCTTGAACGGAGAGAAACGCATCATGGCGAGCTTGAAGATAAGGCCGTTGGATGACCGGATCGTGGTGGAGCAGGCGGAGGCCGAGGAGCGCACGGCCGGCGGCATCGTGTTGCCGGAGACCGCCAAGGAGAAGCCACAGCGCGGCAAAGTGCTGGCGGTCGGGCCGGGCAAGATGCTCGACTCGGGCAAGCGCGGCACGCCGAACGTGAAGGTCGGCGACGAGGTGTTCTACGGCAAGTACAGCGGCAGCGAAGTCGAGATCAGCGGCAGGAAATACACCGTGCTGCGTGAGAGCGACGTGCTGGCCGTGATCGAATAGGCGAACGGACGCGAAGGAAGACCCTGACGAACCGCTTCGAGCCGATGGCCGCGAGCGGATGGCTCAAGGCTGGAGAGTGACATGCCCGCAAAGCAATTGATGTTTGACGAGGTCGCCCGGGAAGGCATCCGCAACGGCGTCCGCAAGCTGGCGGCGGCCGTCAAGGTGACGTTGGGTCCGGTCGGCCGCAACGTGGTGCTCAAGAAGAGCTGGGGATCGCCGCGCATCACCAAGGACGGCGTCACGGTCAGCAAGGAGATCGAGCTGCCCGACCCCTTTGAAAACATGGGCGCCAAGATGGTGAACGAGGTCGCCAGCAAGACCGGCGATTCGGTCGGCGACGGCACGACCACGGCGGTCGTGCTGGCCGAGGCCACCTTCAACGAGGGGCTGCGGAACATCACGGCCGGGGCGAACCCGCTGCTGGTGAAGCGCGGCATCGACCAGGCCGTCGAGATCGCGACGGCCGAGATCGCTAAGATGGCCGTTAAGGTCAAGGATCGGGACGCCATCGCCAAGGTCGGCACGGTGTCGGCCAACGGCGACGCCGAGATCGGCAAGCTGCTGGCGGACGCGCTCGAGGAGGTCGGCCGCGAGGGCGTGGTGACGATCGAGGAAGGCAAGGGCATCGAGACCAGCAAGGAAGTGGTCGAGGGGATGCAGTTCGACAAGGGCTACATCTCGCCCTACTTCATCACCGACCCGACCAACATGGAGTGCGTGCTCGAGGATTGCTACATCCTGATCTTCGAGAAGAAGATTTCGAGCCTGCGCGACCTGATCCCGCTGCTGGAGAAGATGGTCAGCACCGGCAAGCCGCTGCTGATCATCGCCGAGGACGTCGAGAGCGAGGCGCTGGCGGCACTGGTCGTGAACCGGTTGCGCGGCGTGTTGCGGGTGTGCGCGGTGAAGGCGCCGGGCTTCGGCGATCGTCGCAAGGCCATGCTGGGCGATCTGGCCGTGGTCACCGGCGGCGAGTTCATCAGCGAGGACCGCGGCCTGAAGATGGAAAACATCGAGCTGGGCCAGCTCGGTCGGGCGAAGAAGGTGGTGGTCGAGCGCGAGAACACGACCATCATCGAGGGCGGCGGCAAGAAGAAGGACATCGAGGCCCGCTGCGATCAGATTCGCAAGGCGATCGAGAAGACGACCAGCGACTACGACCGCGAGAAGCTCCAGGAGCGGCTCGCCAAGCTGACCGGCGGCGTGGCGGTGATTCGCGTCGGCGGTCCGACCGAGACCGAGGTGAAGGAGCGCAAGGACCTGGTCGACGACGCCTTTCACGCCACCAAGGCGGCGTACGAGGAGGGCGTCGTCCCCGGCGGCGGCGTGACCTACCTGCGTTGCATCAAGCCCATCCGCGACGCTGCCAAGAAGGCCGAGGGCGATGTGCGCGTCGGCTTGGAGATCGTCGCGCGGGCGCTCGAGTATCCCACGCGGCAGATCGCCGAGAACAGCGGCGCCGACGGCCCGGTCGTGGTTTCGGAAATTCTCGAGAAGAGCGGCAACTACGGCTACGACGCGCGGGCCGGTGAGTACACCGACCTGGTCAGCGCCGGGATCATCGATCCGGCCAAGGTCTGCCGGTGTGCGATTCAGAACGCCGCCAGCGTCGCCGGTCTGCTGCTGACAACCAGCGTGCTGGTGACCGAGATCAAGGACAAGGACGCCGACAAGGAAGTGGCCGGCTCGATCCGCTGACCCGGTCGGCGCCGGCCTCGCTGGGTCGCAACCATCGCCCGGCAGGGCGGCGGGGTGGACGGCCGGGCCGGGAGTGTGCAGTGCTCAATCGGACGGGCGCCGGCAGGGAAAGATGCGTCGGCGCCCGTCCTGCTGTTTCGAGGGCCGTCGCGAGAAGTCTCGCGGCGAGTGCGGCGGTCGGGCGCCTGAGGCGCGGCGGATTGCGAGCTGGCGCCTGATCGGCCGACGCCCGCAGGAAGCGCGAGATGCCAGTGGCGACGCAACGAGACTTCTATGACGTTCTCGGGGTGGCGCGGGACGCCGGCCCGGACGACATCAAGCGCGCGTATCGCCAAGCGGCGCTCAAGTACCACCCGGATCGCAACAGTGACGACCCCGACGCCGAGGAGAAGTTCAAAGAAGCCTCGGCCGCGTACGAAGTGCTGTCCGACCCGGAGAAGCGGCAGCGATACGACCGCTTTGGGCACGAGGGTCTCGCGGGCGCCGCGGTGCATGATTTCTCGCACATGCGGGTCGACGACATCTTCAGCATTTTCGGCGACCTGTTCGGCGACATGCTGGGGGGCGGGGGCCGCGATCGCGGGGTTGATCTCCAGATCGAGGTTGAACTCGACCTGGCCGACGTGGCCCGGGAAACCGAACGGCAAATCGAGTTTAGGCGCAAAGATTATTGCGACACCTGCGGCGGAAGCGGTGGCGAGCCCGGGTCGAAGATGCAGACCTGCTCGACCTGTGGCGGGTACGGCCAGGTTGAACGCACCAGCGGCGTCGGATTCTTCATGACGCGGATGGTCACGAGTTGTCCGGACTGCCGCGGGGCCGGGAAGAAGATTTCGAAACCGTGCAAGGCGTGCCGTGGGCGCGGACTGGTGGCCAAACCGCGGATCGTCACCGTACGCATCCCGGCCGGCGTCCATGACGGCCAGGCGGTTCGGCTGCGCGGCGAGGGCGAGCCGTCGCCGCACGGGCGATCCCGCGGCGACCTGCTGTGCTACGTCCGGGTGCGTGCGCATCCGTACCTGGTGCGACACGGTAACGACCTCGTGTTCGATCTACCCATCGGCATTTCGCAGGCCGCGCTGGGCACGACCATTGAGGTTCCGACGCTCACCGGCAAGACCGAGGTGGTCATTCGGCCGGGCACGCAGCACGGCGACTTGGTGCGCTTGCCTGGGTTGGGCGTGCCCGATGTCCGCAATTCGCGGCGACGCGGCGACCTGATCGTGCGCGTGCTGATCGAAGTGCCCAAGCACCTGAGCGAACGGCAGCGCGAACTGCTTGAGGAATTCGCGAAGACCGAGGACAAGCGGGCTCTGCCCACCAGCAAGGGCTTCTTCGAGAAGTTGAAGGAGTACCTCTCGTCGCTTTCCGGCTAGCCGGAGCGACTGCTCCGAGTCGGTGGTGGTTCAACGATGAGCGAATCGAAACCGGAAATCAGGATTGCGACACCCGAGGAGGTTGCCGAATACGGCCCTTCGCCGGAGCCGCCGCAGCCGGCGGGCGACGCGGCGCCACCGGTTGCCGACGCCACCGAGGCGATGCGCCGCGAGCTGGCCGAGCTCAAGGACCGCTGCCTGCGGGCCCAGGCGGAAGTGCTGAACGTGACGCGGCGACTCAACGATGAGCGCGTCACCGCCGTTCGCAACGCCAATGCCGCCTTTGCGCGCGACTTGCTGGTCGTGCTGGACAACTTCGAGCGGACGCTGGCGTCACTGGCCGACCGCCCGGCCGACGATCCCCTGGCGCAGGGCGTGCGTCTCGTGCACGAGCAACTGGTGAAAGTGCTCCGCAGTCACGGGGTCGAGCCGATCGAGGCGGTCGGTCACCCGTTTGATCCGCATCTGCACGAAGCCCTGCTGCACGAAGCCAGTGAGACGACGCCCGAAGGGCACGTGGTGACGGAGATGGTCCGCGGCTATCGCATGGGCGATCGCGTGCTGCGGGCGACCGTGGTGTCGGTGGCTCGGCGGCCGGAGGTGGCGGACGCCGGGGCTCCGGCGGCCGGGAAGTCGGAGGATGCGTGATGCCGACGTACGAGTATCAGTGCAAGACTTGTCACACGACGTTCGAGCACTTTCAGTCCATCACGGCGCGCCCGCTGCGATCGCATCATTGCGCCTCGTGTGGGCGGACCCGCCCGGTGCAGCGCTTGATCGGCACGGGCGCGGCGCTGCTCTTCCGCGGCGGCGGCTTCTACCAGACCGATTACCGCAGCGAGTCCTATCGCAAGGCGGCTGAGGCAGAATCAAAGCCGGCCGCACAGAAGGAATCCGCGAACAGCGCCGCTGCGTCCCGCGGCGCGGCGGAACCAAAGGCGAAAGCCGCGGCGAAGCCCGCGGCCGGACGGAAGTCCAAGCCAGCATCGGGATCGACACCCGCAGGCGATTGAGCGCCGCCCTTGGCTCGCCGCGCTCGGCGCGGAACGACGCTCGCCGCCGGTCCGCTATTGGCGCTTCCGCCGTCACTCCTATAATGCCCGCCCATCAGGAGGAATGCTGATGATGCGGGAGGACGCGGAAGCACGCTCGATCAGCTGGTCCGAACTGCTGCCATTCCTGCCCTTGTTTCGCGGCTTCCGAATGGCGATCGACGTCCGCAAGCTCGCGCTGGCGACGGCGGCGGTGGTCGTGCTCTATCTCGGCGGCCGATTGCTCGACTGGCTGACGCCGGTCGGCCAGCGCGTGGTCGTCTCCGCGACCGGCATCAGCGAACCGCGTGTGTTCGTGTCGAGCGGCCTTCACCCGACCGCGGTGCGGGAGTGGATCGAGTCCACGCAGAAGGCCGAAGGCGCGACCCGTCGCGGCGTGTTCGCGGTGCTGATGGATGAGTGGCGCGGCACGCTGGTCGAATTCACGTCGGCCGCGCTGAGCCTGAGCCCGCGCGGCGTCGTGAATGCCTTGGTGCGGGCACTGGGCCTCAAGCTGTGGCTTGGCGTGATGCATCCGGTCTATCTGCTGATTTTCGGCTTTGGCATCTGGCTTCCGGTCTGGGCGCTGGCCGGCGGCGCGATCTGTCGCATCGCCGCGCTTCAGGCGACACGCGACGAGCGCGTCTCGATCGCGGCGGCGATTGAGTTTTCCCGGCGGAAATTCTGGAGCTTCGTCACGGTGCCGCTGTTGCCGGTGGGCATCATTCTGGTCATCGCCGTGCTCTTGGCCGTCGGCGGGCTGATCGGAGCGATCCCAGGGTTTGGCACGCTCGTGGCGCCTCTGTTGTGGTTCCTGGCGATGGCCGGTGGGATTCTGATCGCGATCATCGCCATCGGTCTGGTGCTGGCGTCGCCGCTGATGTACCCGACCATCGCGGTCGAGGGATCGGACGCGTACGACGGCATGAGCCGATCGCTCTCCTACGTCGGGCAGCACGTCTGGCGGACGGCGTTGTATTTCGGCGTGGCCATGGTCTATGGCTCCATCTGCTACGTGTTCGTGAAGCTGGTCGCCCGGGTCGGCTTGTTCGCGACCCATTTCTTCGTCGGATTGACGATGAACATGGGCAGCGCCAGTGCTCCGGGCGGCGGCACGGTGCCGCACAAGCTGAACGCCTTCTGGCAGGCGCCGGCGCTGGACTTCTCGAATCCGTTCTATGGCGCGCTGCCGCACGCCGCGGTCGCGGGCGTGAGCCGCGTCGGCCAGTTCCTGTTGTCCGCCTGGGTGTACATGGCGTTCGCGGTGGTGGCGGGCTGGTTGCTGAGCTACTACCACTCGGCCAGTACGCTGGCATACCTGCTCCTGCGCCGCGACGAAGACGCCACCGATCTCGATGAGGTCTGGGTCGAGGAGGACGAGGAGGCGCAACAGACCGCAGCGCCTCAACCGACGCCCGCACCGGCCGCCGCGGCCTCAACGCCGGGGTCGCTGGCATCGCTGCCGGTCGTGGGTCCGACCACGACGGCCGATCCGTCAGCGCCGTGAAGCCGCGCCGGTCGCGATCCGACCGGAGACGCGATGGAAGTCGCCGTAGCGAGTGGAAGAACATGACGCCGATCCGCTCCGTGTCCGTGTGCCTGGCCGCGTCGGCGAGCCTGTGCGCGGCGGGTTGCTCCGCGACGCTGTACCTGCTGGGCGGCGGGGGGGTGTTGGGCGATGGTGGCGGGCCGCCGGCAGTGATCAATCAGCCGTCGTCGGGCGGTCTGGGCGGCCCATCCAACTCGCTTCCAACCACCACGCCACCCGCGCCGGTCAGCGGGCCTGTCTACCGCGTCGCACTGCTGGATGATCTGCGCGAACAGACCGCCGGTCCGACCATGGTGATCGCCACCGACCTCGACAATGACGGGCGGCCTGATCTGGCGGCCATTTCGTCCGAGTCTCAGGTGGTTCAGGTTTTTCTCCGAAACCCCGCGACGCAGCGGTTCGAGCAGTTCACGGTGGCGGGCGGCGGACCGCTGGCCAAGATGGTGAAGCTCGCGGCGGGCGATTTTGACGGCGACGGCCGGACCGACTTGGCCGTCGCCGTCCGCGATACCGGCTTCGCGCCGACCCCGCCGGCGTCGCTGGTGTCCCAGATCGTCCTGATCTTCGCCCCGGCCGATCCGCGTGATCAGATCGGCTGGGTGACGGTGCCGCTGACTTTTTCGCTGCGGCAGTGCGACGAGAACGCCATCACGGATCTGGCGGTGGCCGATTTCGACGGCGTCAACGGCCCGGATATCGCATTCGTATCGAACGAGCCGCCTCCGGCCGGGTCGAACACGCCGCGCCGCTACATCTTCCTGTTCCAGAATCCCGGTCCGGCGCAGGCGCGGAACCCGCTGGCGTGGGGCGTGCCTCGGCCGGGTGTGCTCGGGCTCCTGCCGCCCTTCGTCGAAGTGGATGCGCCGATCGCCGGGCAGGTGTTCGCCGCCGATATCGACGGCGACGGCGACGCCGATCTGGTGGCGACGCTCTCTCCGGCCAAGAGCTTCAACGTGCGCTGGCTCGAGAACCCGGGCGGAGCGTTGATCGACCCCGACCCGGCGCAGGCGCTGCCGCGCTGGGCGCGGCGCTTCGTGGGACAGCAGGAACAGGGCGCGAATGTCGCCGCCGTCGGCGACATCGACGGCGACGGCGACATCGACGTGGCCGTCGCCACCAACGTTCCCTCGCCGCTGGTGCAGTGGTTCCGCAACCCCGGGCCGGCCTTGGTCAGCGTGCAGACTTTTCCATGGGAAGTATTCAACATCGGCATCCCGACGGGTTCGCCGATCAACCAGTTAGCGCTGGCCGACATCGACAACGACGGCCGGCTCGACGCCTGGGTCGGTGCCGGTCCCTTCATGAGCGGGTTCTTTCCCCGCTCCGGGGTGAATTTCCTCGATTACTGGAGTCCGTTCATCATCGCGGAGTCAAACCCGCCGGCGACTATCGGGGTACCGGCGTTCGTGGACTTGAGCGGCAATGGGCGGACGGATTTCGTCGTTCCGCTGGATCGGGTCGGCCTGAATCGCGACCAGTTCGCGATTTTTTCTCGGCCGTAGGCTACACTCTTCGTGCCCGGGGCTCGCATGTGGAGCCCGCAAGTCACGGTATCGCCGAACCACGTCAACGACTCGGGACGTCGCGACGATGGACGCCAAGACGCTCAGCATCGCATCAGAGTTGGCAGAGATGCTGCTCTCCGCGCAGCGTGTTGTCGCGCTGACCGGGGCCGGGATCAGCACTGAGAGCGGCATATCGGATTTCCGCAGCCCGGGCGGCATCTGGTCGCGTTACCGGCCGGTCACGATTCAGGATTTCCTCGAAAGCCACGAGGCGCGCGCGCTCTTCTGGCGCATTCGGCGCGAGTCGTACGCCGAATTCGAGGCGGCGCGTCCGAACGCCGGACACGTGGCGCTGGCGCGGCTCGAGGCGGCGCGGCGGCTCGACGCGGTGATCACCCAGAACATCGACGAGCTGCACCAGATGGCCGGCAGCCGCCGCGTGCTCGAGCTGCACGGCACCGCGCGGCGGGTGGTTTGCCTATCGTGCGAACGACTCTACCCCGCCGCCGAGATCCATCAGCGCCTGCTGGCGGGCGTGGATGTGCCGACCTGCGACGCCTGTGGCGGATGGCTCAAGTCGGCCACCGTCTCGTTTGGCCAGGCCCTGCCGACGGAGATCCTGTCGGAGGCGACGCGCCTCGCGAAGCGCAGCGAACTGTTCCTGGCGATCGGCTCGTCGCTGACGGTGCAGCCCGCAGCGCTTCTGCCGTGGTACGCGCGCCAGGCCGGCGCGAAGCTGGTCGTGGTCAACCTCACCGACACGCCGCTGGACGATGAGGCCGACCTGATCATTCGCCGTCCCATCGGTGAGACGTTCAATGCCGTGCTCGAGTTGCTCGGGCCGGGCATTCACTGACAACTCGGCCGCGCGGAAGCAGCGTCAATCGTTGTAGGCCGCGGCCGCGGATGCGAACCAGTCCGCGCCAGCGATGCGCAGACCGTGCAGGAAGAGCGCTCCGACCGCGACCGGGGCCACGGGCCGCCGGGCCCGCAGGAACGGCACGATGGCTTCGGCGCGATCGACCACACCGGCGATCGCAATGTGCTCGTCGCCAACGTCGGCATCCCGAACGCGTTGCAGGAGATCAGCCAGTGTGAGCGGCAGCTGGGCTTCGAAAAGAAGCTCCGGCTGGTGGATTTCCCGGTCGCGAATGAGCCCAACGCACACCAGGTCCGTCAACTCGCCGTCATGGAGGCCCAGTTCCTCGCGCAATTCGCGTCGCACGGCGGCGAACACGTCCACCCGGCCGTCTGGCGCCCGGTCCTCACCCTCGAGCGCCCCGCCGAACGTGTGAACGTGTCCGGCGTGCCAGGCCACGCGTGCGCTGCGCCGTCCGTGGACGATCAGGCCGCACGACGTTCTCAGCGTGGCGGTCGTCCCGACCGGGTTGGCGAAGCGATTCCAACCGATCTCGGCCACGCGACGGCCGTTCACGAGGTTCGTGCCGACGAAGTCCCGATAGCACGTTGGCCCGAGCTCGAGCTGGAGCGTGGCGCCGCGCGCGTGGTGGTTCACGTAGCGCAGCAGGTCGCCGTTGTAGAGATGCCGGCCGGCGCGGTCCGCCTCTGCCTTCTGGGCATGCCAGGCCTTCGCGATCAGGGCGTCGAGCGAGGCATCACTGGGCCGCGGTACGTCGGTCCAACTGGTATGGACGGAGGTCGGCGGGTACACGCCGTGCGCGAGAATCTCGAACGGGAGCGAGGAACAGTCGAGGGAAACGGATCCGCCTGGCGCCATGTCATTTGTGTCGACCCGATCGCGCGGCCCGCCGTTGGGCGTCACTTCACGATGTCCAGAATCTTCTTGAACTCGGGCACGTCGCAACGTCGAACCAGCTCGAAAATGACCGATTCGACCGTCGTGACGATGACGCCGGCCGCGCGGAGTCGGGCCAGGGCGGTATCGCGATCCCCGACGCGCCGGCTCCCGACGGCGTCGGCCAGGACGAACGCCTGATAACCGGCCGCAAGCAGCTCGAGAGCCGTCTGCTGCACGCAGACATGGGCTTCCGCACCGATCAGCAGCACCTGAGGCCGCCCGGTGCTCTCGATGGCGCGGCGGAACGGATCATCGCTCCAGCAGGAGCAGGTGACCTTGACGAGCGGGCGCGCACCGGGCGGAAGCAGTTCCGCGACTTCGGGGACCGTGGGTCCGAGGCCGGCCGGGTTCTGCTCGGTGTGCAGCACGGGCACGCCCAGCGCCGTCGCAGCTCGCAGCATCCGGCGAGCGGCGGAGATGACCTCCGCCTGATCGGTCACGGCGGGCATCATGCGTTGCTGCATGTCGATGACGGCCAGGATCGAACGCTCGACCGACGCCAGTTGTGTCTGCATCATGTCCCGATTCACCTCGACGTCGGCGGGAGTTTAGAGGCGACGGCCGTTGCGGGAAACGCCGATGTGCTTACCATAGGGTCGCTTCGCAGGATCGGGAGCTGTGGCATTGAGTTCGGCGACGGCATCGCAATCGGCAAGCGCCTGTCCGGGCGTGGCGGCCAAGGTCGTGCTGGTGACCGGCGCCTCACGTGGACTCGGTCGCGTTCTGCTTGAGCGTTTCGCCATGTCGGGTGCGTCGGTGGCGTTCTGCGCTCGACGCGCCGCGGACGTGCAGCTCCTGGAGCGGGAACTGGCCTCGCGCGGTCACCGGGTGCTCGGGCTTCCGTGCGACGTGCGGGTCGAGTCGGCCATTGTCCGCATGGTTCACCGCGTGTTCGAGCGCTTCGGACGGATCGATGTGCTGATCAACGCGGCGGCCATCCGCGGTCCGCGGCTGGCGATCGCCGAACATCCGCTGGACTCGTGGCGCGATGTGGTCGACACGAATCTGACCGGATCGTACCTGATGTGCCGCGAGGTGATTCCGTTCATGCTTCAGCAGCGCGGCGGCACGATCATCAACGTCGTCGACGGGCAGACGCGGCTCGGCGGCGGTCAGTGGGGCGCGTACTCGGCCAGCAAGGCCGGACTCGAGGGCATGTCGCGAAGCCTGGCGACGGAGCTGCGTGACAGCGGGATTCGCGTGAACGTGGTCGAGCCGGACTTGGACCGGGATCCGCAGGGCGAGCAGCGCACCGAGGTCTTCTTCTGGCTGGCGTCGGACGCCGCGCGCGACGTGACCGGTCAACGCCTGCGCGCGTCGACGTTCAGCGCGGCGGCCGCTCCGACCGTCACCAACTGAGCGCCCTGGTTCGACATGCCTGACGACGAAGGTGTTCTCGGCGAGTACGAGCGCGTGGTGGTCGAGTCCTGCCGGCTGGAGGCGGACGGCACGGTGGTCGTCGGATACGCCGGGCGAGTGTTCGGCGGCATCATCGCCGACCTGCTTCCGGACGGTGTGATCGAGGCGATCCGCCCCGGGGCCGAGCTGTTCTTTCGGTATCAGCGTCACGCGCCCGGCGAGCCGCGGCAGGTCGTTCATGTCCTGATGCGGCATCCGCGCAGCGGCTGGGTCGAGTTGTACGCTGATTGGGAATGAAGCGGGCGACGGTCGGGCCGCGGTCTCGCAACCCTATTCGGGTTCGAGCGCGAATTCGGCGTGACAGCCGCTGCGCGGGCAGGTGACACGCGCCGGCGCGGCGCTGGATTCACCGCGAAGCGCGCGCACGGCCGGCAGCAATTCCATCGCGGCATCGACGCACAAACCGCCGGGCAGAGTGGCATCAAACCGCCAGGTTTTTCCGCGGGCGCAAGCGGCCGGACAGGCGCCGGTCTCGGGCGCGCGCGTACACCGCGCCACGACGACGGCGTCCTCGCGGGGCGTCTCATGCGAGTCGCCGGCGGCCTGAGTGGAAGGCGAGACTTCGATAACGTCCTCGCCGGCGTCCATCGCACGGTTGGCGAGCGCGTCGGCACGGCGGTTCTGCTCGCGACGGACGTGCCGGACGGTCCAACGCTCGAAGCGACCGAGTTTCCGCCGGGCTTCGTCGAACAGGGGTGCGAGATTCGCGTGACGGACCTTGTAATCGCCGTTGATCTGGCGGACGAGCAGTTCGCTGTCCGAGTGAATCAGTACGGCCGTCGCGCCCATCGCCGCTGCGTGATCGAGCGCCCGCAGCAGTGCCGCGTATTCCGCCTGGTTGTTGGTCTTTTGCCCAAGGAAGTAGCCAGCTTCCAGCAGCGGCTGCCCCTGTTCGTCGGCGACGACCACGCCGGCCGCGGCGGGGCCCGGGTTGCCCCGCGAGCCGCCATCGATGTGAATGTGCAGTTTCATCAGCGGGAACGTCTCAGAATGCGTGCTGCGGATCAGCGGGCGCCGCCGGCAATGCTCTGCTCGAGGTGCAGGATGCGCCCGCAGGTGTTGCACAGGATCGGCTCGTCGCGGCTGATGATCGCATTGACCTGCTGCAGCGTGACGCCCATGTTGCATCCGCCGCAGACGAACTCCTCGCGACGCGGGTTGGTGCGGATGACGACGGCCATGCCTTCGCCGGCGTTCTTCGCGGCGACTCGCTCGAACATGCCGAGCACGGTCGGCGGAACAGGATCGGCCGCTTTTTCTCGCTCGGCCGTGAGGCGTGCCAGTCGGTCCGCCACGCGCTGCTGGAAGTCGTCGGCGGCCTTGCGCGCTTCGCCGAGGCGCGTATGCTCGTCGGCCAGGCGCGCGTCCTCCACGGCCAACGCACGTTTGGTGCCGTCGATCTCGGTCATGATCAGCAGGGTCTTCTCTTCGAGCTTGCCGCTGTCGGCCTTGAGCGTGTTCAGCTCCGACAGCAGGGTCGAGTATTCCTTGTTGGTCTTGGCCGTGTTGAGGGCGGCGCGGAGTTTGGCGATGCGCTCCTCGTACGACTTGACCTCGAGGTTGGCGCGGTCGGCCTCGATTTGCCGATCCCTCGCGGCCTTGCGCTTGGCGTCCAGTTCGGCAGTCAGGGCCGCGATGCGCTTTTCCTGGGCACGGACGGCCTGTTGACGGGCCGCGATCTGCTGACGCAACTCGCCGAGCTGCGTTTCGATTTCTTGGAGTCGGAGTAACGCGTCGAGGATCGCGCCCATGCCGAGAGCCCTGCACCCGACGGCGGGCTCACGTCCGTCCGGATGACGCGGCCCAACCGGTCCAGTGGATTATGCAGCGCCCGCGGCGCTTCGGCAATGCGCGCCGCGGCGCGTTTCAAACGCAGAGATGTCAAATCGCAACGTCGCTGAGCGTTTCGCGGCGCACCACGCAGCCCTGATCCGTCCGGATGTGGAATGCGCCAGCGACGAAGACCTCCACCGGCGGCGTTGCGCGGCCGCACTCCGCCAGCAGGCGGGCGGCCCAGTCCACCATGCACTGTGATTCGTACTCGTAGGCCGACGCCGAGACGCGCGAGGCACAATCGTCATCGGGGTCGAGGACGGCCACCACCGGGATGGTCCTGCGGCGTTCCCCCAGGCCGGTGCAGACCGCTTCCAGCACGCTGCCGCCGATGCATAGCACACCGACGCCCTCGGCGAGCCGGCCGTTGAGATGGATGGACGATGAGCCGTCCGGCGCGGCGCTCACGATGTGCTCCGGGCGGTGTCGACGCTGGCACGACGTGCGGTAGCCCAGGAGTACGGCCGCAGGCCCGGGACAGGAGGGGGCGCTGGAAATGGCGATGACGTCACGGCACCCGAGGTCGAACAGGTACTCGGCCGTGCGGAACCCGCCCGTGGTGAAATCCGGAACGACGTTGTTGGAGCGGACGCTGTCGCTTCTCAGTCCCAGCATGACGGTCTGAATCTGGCGCTGTGCCACTGCCAGCAGCATCTCGGGACGCGGAGCCTGAGCCTCGGGCGAGGAGAGGGCATTGGCGACAGCAACGATCACGGCATCCGCCGGGCCCTTGTCGCGCAGGAACTCGGGTGTCAGGCGCGGCGGAATTCCGGCGCCCGCTGCGCGCAGGCGGTCGCCTCGATGGGACAATGCGGCGCTGAGCGCGTCTCGCCAGCACCGCCCGGCGGCGTCATCCGGCGCGGCGAACCAATGGACGGTGCGGGCGGCCGTCTCCGTCGTACCGTCGCCGGCGGCGGGGCGGACGAACGTCCCGCGGCCGATCTGCCGGACGACAAGCCCTTCCCGCGACAGGTCGGTCAGGGCCTTATTGATCGTCTTCGAGTTGGCCTCGAAGCGTTTTCCAAGCTCGCGTTCGCCGGGGAGCTGTCCGGTCAGCTCGCCCCGGAGAATGGCCTGGCGGATCTGTTCGCGCAACCGCTGGAACTTGTAGCTGAGCCGGCCTGATCCAGTCGGCGCTGTCGTACCAGCGCGAACACTCATCCGTCTCTCCTCCCGGAAAGCACCTCGGCATTGGGATTAGGCAATGCCTCTACTGGCCAGGCTGGGTCGGTGCGTATGGCCGGGCCGTTCGACCTCGCGGGGGGGCGGTGCGAGCGCCCGTGATCGAAGGCGGGGATCGGGATGAGGCCCTGACCGTCTGGGCCATTCTTGCGGTGCACCAAGTGTCGGTCAACCGAGCGGCGGGGTCTGCTTAATGCGCAACTCATGCGTTGGTAGAGGGTTGCACGCCCAATCCGGGCGATGCGCCGAGTTGCAGCCGACCGCGGGCGCCCCCGATGCCTGTGAACGGATCATTGCGGAGCAGCAGGTGGCCGTCGAGATCGAGCCAGTCGGCGATGGGGGCGAGCTGCGCGGCGGCCGCAATGCCCAGCGAACTCTCGATCATGCACCCCAGCATGACCCGCAGGCCATGCTCGCGGGCCTTGCGAATCATGCGATGCGCCTCGCGAATGCCGCCGCACTTGCTGAGCTTGATGTTGATTCCATCCACGGCCGGAGCGACTCGCGGGATATCGGTGGGTCGGACGCAGCTCTCGTCGGCGACGATCGGACAGCGAGCGGCGGCCTTCAGGCTCGCGAGGGTCGAGAGGTCGTCCCGTCGAACGGGCTGCTCGACGAGTTCGACGCCGAATGCCGCGGCTCGTTCGAGTCGTGGCAGCGCGTCCTCGGCCGTCCAGCCCATATTGGCGTCAACGCGGAGCACCTTTCCCGGCGCGTGAGCACGAATCGTCCGAAGCGTCTGGTCCTCAAGCTCGGTTCCAATCTTGACCTTCCAGATGGGAAACTCCGCGATTTCACGCATTTTCTCAACCAATCGCCCCGCCTCATCGATTCCGAGCGTGACGGAGGTCGGGGGGATGTCGCTCAGATTCAGTCCGAGCAGTTGGGCGACCGGCCGGTCCGCGACCTTGCCTCGCCAGTCGTGCACGGCGGCGTCAATTGCGGCAACGGTCGCCCGCTGATCGTCGAAATCGGTCAGGAGCCCGTCGATCCAGTTGTCGAAATCGGCTGGACTGGCCGGCAGGTGTTTTGCGACGGCTGCCAATGCCTTTTCGGCCGAGTCGAGAGTCTGGTGATAGAGGTCGGTTGGGACCGCCTCCCCCCAGCCTTCGATGCCGTCGTGCTGCAGCCGCACCCAGATCGTCTGCTTCTGCGTGCGGACAGCGGCAGCGGTCACGAACGGGTGCCGCAGTGTCAAGTTGATCCGGTTCCAGTGGAGATGCATAGATTCGAGTCCGTGTGCCGACGGCCCGCGCCCCGATCGCGACCGGATGCGTGGCAGCAGGGCACGACATAAACTTCGATTATGAAACGGATTAGGGCGTTTGTGCAAGGGACGCTGCGATGCGGTCTTGGCGCATCTTGCAGGGTGTCGCTATACTCCCGCCGCTCAAGCGGATGCTGGCAATGATCGGCCGGCGTTGACGTGGATCGCCCGCACGTCGTCGCCCCGGGGCGGAAGTCGACCGCCGGGTCGCCAGCGCACTTGAATTATCGCGCGCCAGTTGACGCATCGCCGTTTAAGACCCGCGGCGGCTCGCAGGACGCAATGGGAGAGCTATGTCACTTCTGAACGTCAAGATCGCTGGGACTGGCAGTTTTCTGCCCGGTCCGGCGGTGACCAACGATCGGCTCGAAGCGGTTCTCGGAACCTTGGATCGCGCGCCGGCCAAGATTCAGAGTTTCGTTGACAACCTCGGTCGGAAAATGCTGGATCGCAGCGGCGTTGTCACCCGCCACCTCGCGATCGACCCTGAGTCAGGCGACATGACGCACACCTTCGCCAGTCTGGCGGAGCAGGCGGCGCGGCAGGCGCTCGACATGGCCAGGATGCAGCCGCAGCAGATCGAGCTGCTGATCATTTCGTGCCCGTCGTACGATCAGAGCACTCCGCCGACCAGCGCGCTATTGCAGGAGCGCCTCGGTATCCAGACCTGCGCTGAGCTCGAGATTCATTCCAACTGCACCGGCGTCGGCAAGAGCATGCAGGTGGCTTATGACGCCCTGCGATCCGGTCGCTATCAGACCGCGTTGGTCTGCTACAGTCAGCTTTCGTCGGTCTACCTGCGGAGCTGCTACTTCAACCAGGAGAAGATGGACAAGGTGCACGCGGCGCTTCGCTGGATTCTCGCCGATGGCGCTGGCGCCGTCGTGTTGAAGGCCAGTCAGAACGGGGCGCCGGGGCACGACGTGCTAGGCACGTTCGTCGAATCGGTCGGCGCCGGCCGGCCCGCGGGCATGGTCGCGGGCGGCGCGGTCGCGGACCTCACCAAGGCTTACCGGCAGATCCCGGAGCTTTACCAGGACGGTCGGCACCACCTGTGGCAGGACTTCTCGGCGGTGAATGACAATGCCGCGCCGCTTCTGCTCGAAGGACTGGTGCGGTTCACGCGCAAGCTTAACATTGATCCGTCGACCGTGGATCACTATGTCGTGTCGATTCCAACCATGCAGCTCTACGAAGAGCACATCCCGATCTTCCTCGAGCGCCTCAAGGTGACTCAGGACCGCATCAAGTTTCGCAGCGGGCGGGTCGGGTACTGTGGTGGATCGGCAACGCTGCTGCATCTCGACGAGATGGTCCGCACCGGAGAGCTGAAACCGGGGCAGCTCGCGATCGTGCACGCGGTCGAGTCCAGCAAGTGGATGACCGCGGGCTTTGCGGTTCGATGGTAGAGTCAGCGGAGAAGTCGACGCTGAAACCCTCACAACTGGCGGCGCGGATGGTGATCTACGCCGCGTCGTTTCTGGCGTCCATTCTGATAGTGTTGCCCTTCCTGTTCCACCGGCTGGGAGTCTGGACCGGTCTGCAGGCATGGTTTGACCAGTCCGTCGGAGCCGGAGATCCGTGGACGCGGCGAATCGTCGGCGGCCTGTTGTTCCTCGTCTTCCTGGCGGGCTACCTGGTCAGCTCCATGTGGCTCGTGATCGTCGGCAAGGGCCCCTTCGTCGAATTTGACCCGCCTCGCGAGTTCGTCGCTTCGGGACCGTACCGCTGGATGCGGAACCCGGTCGCGGCCTGCCTGGTGTTGACGGTGGCGGGCGAAGCGGTGTTTTTCGCGTCGGCGGGCATTGGGCTGCTTGCCATCGTCGGGATTCCCGTGGCGCATCTCCAAGTGACCCTGGTGGAAGAACCGCGCCTCAGGAGCCGTTTCGGAGTAAGCTACGAGGACTACTGTCGGCGGGTGAACCGCTGGCTTCCGCGTCCGCCGAAGTTCTAGGCGGCCGAGTTTGAGCGGCCGGATGGGCGCCTGCGGGGCGGACATCGGCCATCCAGTTGGACAGCGATGAAGACGCTCGTCACGGGCGGGACCGGTTTCGTTGGCAGCCATCTGATCGAGGCGTTACGCGCCTCGGGCGATTCGGTCCGCGCGCTGGTGCGGCCGGGCAGCGACCGCGACCTGGTGACTCGACTGGGCGCGGAACCGGTCACCGGTCAGCTGGAGGACATTGAGTCGCTCAAGGCCGCGTGCCGTGGCGTTGACGTGGTCTACCACTCCGCCGCCCGGGTCGAGATCATCGGCGATTACGCTGATTTTCATGAGACCACGGTGCTCGGCACGCAGCGCCTGATTGCGGCCGCGGGCCACGTCGGCGTGCCGCGGTTCGTGTACGTCAGTTCGTGCGGGGTCTATCACCCCAAACTGATGACGGAACGCCCGATCACTGAGCGGACGCCCACGCCGCCTCCGCCCAAGTGGTTCGTCTATGGCCGAGCCAAGCTCGCCGCGGAAGAAGCGGTTCGACGCGACGTGGCGCCGCCCATGGAATGGGTGGTGGTCCGCCTGGGATACCTGTACGGGCCGCGCAACCGCGCGATGCATCGCTACCTCCGGCCGTTCATCACCGGCGGGCAGGTCATGCTCATCGGAGACGGATCGAACGAGATGGCCATGCTCTATGTCGGCGACGCGGCGCGGGCGCTGGCGGCGGCCGGTCGCACGCCGGCGGCCGCGGGTCAGACCCTGATCGCGGCCGGAAACGAGCGCGTCACGCAGCGCGACTATCTGAACGCCTTGGCCAGGGGATTCGGTGTGCCTGCTCCGACGCGGCGCGTACCGTATCGTCTGGCCTTCGCGGCGGCGTGGCTGGCCGAATATTTGCTATGGTTCAGCCGCGGCGACGCCCGGGTGGCGATCAATCGCTCGGCCATCGCGCTGACTGGCCTGCCGCAACGCATCGACGGTTCCCACACGCAGCAATTGCTGGGCTGGAAGCCGCAGGTCCGCTTCGCGGATGGAATCCAGCGAGCGTTTGACTGGTACGACCGCGAATACGGCAACGCTGAGTTGCAGGCCGCCGCCACGCGATCCTGACGAGAGTCGTTGATCCCGCCCGAAGACAGGCGTCTTTCGCCAGAGAGCGCAACGCCCCGAGTTGGCCGATTCGTGCGACTTCGCCGGGGGCGTGATAGCCGTGACCGTCAGGCCTTCGCAGCGCGGGCCTCGTCCTGGTAGTGCTTCATCAGGATGGCCGCCACCTCGGGGTGTGCGAACTCGATCGGGAGCGGCTGGCCCGCCGCGAGCAGTTCGCGCACCTTCGTTCCGGACAGGTTGATGTAGTCCTCCGGCTTGTGATCGGGGTAGTCGCGCATCATGACGACCTTGCCGACCTTCTTGCTCCACGCGGTGTGGTCAGCCTTGAAGATGCGGATGGCCAGCGCGTCAGGCGGCAGTTCGTCAAAGATGGTCTGCGCGTCAAACGGACCGTAGTACGAACCGACGCCGGCGTGATCGCGGCCGACGATCAGGAACGCGCACCCGGCGTTCTGACGGATGATGGCGTGCAGGACGGCCTCGCGCGGACCGGCGTACATCATGTCGAAGCCGTAGCCCGCGACGGCCACGGTGTCGGGTGGGAAGTAGAGCTCGACCATCTTTCGAATGGAGGCGTCGCGCACGGCCGCCGGGATGTCTCCGGGCTTGAGTCGTCCCAGCACCATGTGGATCAGAAGGCCGTCGGCGCCGGTCGCGGACATGGCCATCTTGCAGAGTTCCTCGTGGGCGCGGTGCATCGGGTTTCGCGTCTGGAAAGCGACGACCGATTTCCATCCGCGTTTCGCGAACAACTCGCGCAATTGCACGGCCGTGCGGAAGGTGTCGGGGAACTCGGCGGGGAAATACGAGTAGTTCAGCACGTCGACCGGCCCGGAGATCAGCGTATCGCCGGCCGAGGTGAAGTCGGCCACGCCGGGGTGCTTGGGGTCGGCGGTTCGGAAGACGCGCTCGATGAGGAAGGACTGCTGGTCGGGGGCGAGCTTCTCAATGGCATCGATCCGCTGCACCGCCAGCACCGGATTGCCGGGCAGGTTGGGGTCGCGCAGCGCGACCCGGTTCGCAACTCGCAATTCGGGCGCTAGCTCCGCCGACCGAATGACGTTCACGATCGGGATCGGCCAAGCGACGGAGTTCGGAAGCGTCATGCGCTCGGCCACGGACAGCGATTCGGCCAGATTCATGTATCCCGTCAACGGGTTGAAGTAGCCGCTGCCCAGCATGACGGCGTTCGACGCAGCGGCGGAATTGACGACGATCGCCGGCAGACGCTCGGCCTCGGCCGTCAGTGCGGCGCGGCGGCTCGAATTGGCGACGAACCGCGGCTGCAGATCGCTTGAACCATGCGGCGGAATCATGAACCGGACCCTCCAAACCTGCATCGACGGCTTGCTTGCGAAAACAAGACGTTTTCTAGGGTAAAGGCCCGCTGTGATCGCGGCAATGGCCGGGCGGATGGCGGCGCTTGACGGGCGTCGGGGCCGGGTTATTGTGCTCTACCGCGAGCCGAAATTCGCCCCCCGTCGAGAGTGTCCCCAACCATTCGAAAGGAGAAGTCATGCATCCTCGCACCCTCGTCACGAGTCTTCTGGTTCTGTCGTTGGTCGCGCTGGCCGCGCGTCCCGCCTTCGGACAGTACGGCGGCGGGAAGGAGGAGAAGCCGTCAGCGGTCAGACAGGCCGCCGGCGATGCCACCAAGCAGGCCGGCGACGCCGCCCGCAGCGCTGCCGAGCAGGCCGCCAAGGACATGATGGCGAAGATGTCGCCGGAAGAGCAGAAGATGATGGAAGCGATGATGAAAGCCGGCACGCCGGGCGAGCATCATCGTCACCTGGCCGAGCTCGAGGGCAAGTGGAACGCCGTCGTCAAGTCGCGCTGGGCTCCGGACAAGCCATGGGAAGAGAGCAAGGGCGAGATGGACTACAAGATGGTCATGGGCGGCCGCTACTTGCACATGTTCTTCAAGGGCGACATGGGCGGCATGCCGTTCGATGGCGCCGGGACGATCGCCTACGACAACGCCATGAAAAAGTACGTCAGCACCTGGATGGACTCGATGAGCACGGCGTGCATGGTGTCGTACGGCGAGTGCGATCCGTCGCACAAGGTCATCACCAGCCATTATGAAATGGCCGACCCGATGCAAGACGGGAAGATGGTGAAGGGCCGCAGCGTGATGACGATCGTGGACAAGGACAAGCATTCGTACCAGATGTACTGTTCCACACCGGACGGCAAGGGCGAGTACCTCTGCCTGGAGATCAACTACGCACGGGCGAAGTAGTCGCCGCGCGGGTTCGCGAGAACACAGTCGCCCGGTCGCAGGCAGTCGTGCCCGCGACCGGGCGACCCTCATTTCGGACCCGGTGCACTCGCCGCGCGAGCGGCGCGGGGCCGCAACGACTATTTCCGCTCGGTAGGCTGCGGCCGAGGCGGTTGCTGCTGCTGCTGCTGCAGCAGCTTGGCGCCCGCGACCTCCTCGACCCGCCGCAGATCGGTCCAGAACGTGCCTTCGCCCGCGAAAATGAGCTGAATCGACTCGGGCGAGAAGTTCTTGGCGAAGGTGTACATGTTGTAGGCGGCGCCGGAGCCGAGAGCTTCGATCATCATCCGCTGGCCGTCCGCCTCGGCCTGCTTCTTGAGCTTCTCGACGTCGGCTTTGGCTTTGCCGAGCAGTTGCGCTTTTTCGGCCTCGAGTTCCGCGATCTGCTGCTCGATCTTGGCGACTTCCAGCCGGCCCCGGGCCTCGGTCTCGGCCGCGGTGCGGGCGCCTTCGGCGGTGATGGTCGCCACCTTCTTGCGCGTCTCGGCCTGGATGGTCTCGCGGGCCACGTCCACCTTCTTCTTGGCCTCCTCGAGCAGGGCGAGCTTCTTGGCGGTCTCCTGCAACTTGGTGTTCGTGATTTTGCGCTCGATGGCGATGTGGCTGTCCTGAATGGCGGTGCGCAGGTCCACGCCCTGCTCGCCGGTTTGGCCTTCGCGGCTGAAGACGTCGATGCTGCTGATCAACGCGAGCAGCAGCTCGATGTTCTTCTGCCGGCAGACGTCGCGCAGGCTTTCGGTCAACACGCGTTGGAACTCCTCTCGGCTGTCGCCGCGGATAAAGTCGCGGGCCTCGTACAGCGAGCCTTGGTTTCGGCAGATCGAACGAAGCTGCGGCTTGATGACCTTCTCCAGCACCTCGGCGGTGGTGCCGAACTCGTTGATGACCTCGGCGGCATGCTTGGGATGCAGGCCATAGACCACCGTCACGCCCAGCTCGATGTCGTACCCGCTCTTGGATGGGAAGCGGATCGTGTCGCGGGACTCGCGCACGGCCAGCTGCGAGAACTCGTTGAAGCCGACTTCGGTGATGCGCACGCGGACGACGTACGGATTCAGGTAGTAGACGCCGGGCGGCAGGACGTGCCGGAGCGTGCCGCGCTGCCCCGGCGCGGCCAGCGGCCGGATGCGCTTGGTGCCGACCGGGGCCGGCTGCGTGGTGCTGCCGACTGACTGCGTCGGCGTGTCGGGCACCTCGATCATCCCGGGTTGCTCGCCGATCTGGCTGGTCACGACGCCGACGAACCCGGCGGGGATCACGACCGCGGGCTCGCGCCGCACCTCAAACTCGTACGGGTTGATCCGATAGACCCCGGGTGTGAGCACTTCGCGGATGATGCCCTGATATCCACTCTCAAGGTCAACGACCGCGTCCTTGGTGCCGGTCGGACTCACCGGTCCGGTCTTGCGGACGAGGATTCCAACCTCCGGGAATTCGCCGGTGATGATGTTCGGACCCGCGCCACGTTGCGACGACAGACGGTGGGTCGTATGGACCCACGTCCACGAGTCCGGCCGACCAGACTTGATTTCGACCAGCGGCTCGAGCTGCGTATCCCATGAAATCGGGTTGAGAAAGTACCGGCCGGGTCCGAACGTCTCGCGCTGGATGCCCTTCTCGCCGCGCTCGGCCAGCGTGCGGCCCTCGGCCGGCGCCTTGCCGCTCTTGGCAATGCGAATCAGCGCGTACCCCGGCGGCACATAGACGCGGAAGACGAAAAACGCGACCGCCACCGCGCCGCCTCCCAGGACAATCGCCAGGGTCAGCAGGCCGGCGATGATCGGTCCGGGTCGAACGTTTCGCATGAAGTCGCTGGGGTTCATGGTTTGCTCCCTGGAGCGGTCTTGGCAACGTCGGGCGACTCGGCCGGCGTCACCGGCCGCCGGCCCGCGGGCGTCGACACCTGGAACTGGCGGAAAATGTCCGCGAACGGGCCGTCGGTGTTGGCCAGCACCGACCGGATCGAGGGCGCGACCTTCTGTAAGAACTGGTTGCGGGCGTAGGTGTCGCCGTCGCCGAACGCGGTGACCATATTCTTGAGGGGCTCGGCCTCCGCGCGGTAATTGAGCAGGATGACCGCGGCCTCGGCCTGGCCGCGGGCAAGGATGGCCTCGGCATTCCGACGGGCCGACTCGAGCTCCAGCCGGGCGACTTCGAGCCGCTGGGTGGCCTCGGTAACGGCCACGTCCATGGTCTGCTGGGCGCGGGTGACGACCGCGACGACCTCGCGATTGGTCTCGCCGATGGCTTGCTGCTGCGTGGCCAGCATTTCCTGCTCGACGAGCTGCGCCCGCACCTGCGCTTCGGCGATTTCGTTCTCGTACTTGGTCATGGTCTGGTCGGCGAGTTCGCGCTCGCGAATAATGGCCCGCACGCGCTCGGGAGGCTTGAGGTCGCGGATGGTGGCGGCCTTGATGAGCACGCCCTGCTCGCGGCACTTGTCGCGCAGATCGGTGAACAGGCGTCGCTGGAACACCTCGCGGGCGCCCATGAAATCCCGCGCCGTCATCTTGGAGCCTTGGATGCGGGCCAGGCTGGTCGTGTACGGGCGGATGACCTTGCCGACCACGTCCTCGAGGTCGCCGACCTCAACCACCACGAAGGGCACGAGATCGGGATAGACCGACCATTCGACGGTCGCCTCCATGTGGATCGTGAACCCGTCATTGGACGGGAACTCGATGGCCTCATCGCCGAGCATGTCGTACTTCTGGCTGCGCAGATCGACCAGATCAACGCGCACCTCGTACGGGTTCAGGTCGAGGTAGGTTCCGGGCCCGAGCGACTCGGGCTGCACGCCGCGCTCGCCTTGCTGGACGACGTACTCGTCCGGATTGGCCGGGTCGGGGCCGGACAGCCGCGTGACGACGCCACAGAAGCCCTCGGGCACGAGGATCTTGTCGAAGACCTGCACGCTATAGGCGAACGTGTTGATGTTGTGGCGGCCGGGGGAGAGCGTGCCTGACACGGGGCCGCGCTCGTCCGGCGCGGTCGCCACGACGTGCCCCGGCTTGAGCGGGCGTCCGTAGTGGCGGATCAGCACGCCGAACTTGCCCTCGGGGATCTGGGTGGTGCGGAGCTTGATGCGCTCGTGAAAGATGGGCGAGAAGAAGTGCCGTCCCTCGGTCAGTACCTCGTGGCGAATGCCCTTGTATCCTTCGCGCACCTTCTCGGGCGACTTGCCGGTCTTGGCGGCGATGGACTTAACCAGCTCGGGATAGAGGATGGCCTGGTCGCCGAACTCGCCCGGCAACTCCGTGCCGGTCTTGTTGACGAGCACCAGGAGCTGGTTGGTGTCGACTTCGACCCGTTTGATGAACCACCAGTAGAACGGGTACAGGGCCACGATCGCGGCGATGAGCCACGGCCATCGCGGCGGCTGCCGGTCGACGGTGTAGCCGCCGCGTCTTGGCGGGCCGTCGTCGCCGCTTCGAACGGGTCGCAGTTCGGGACGGTCGGACATCTCGGTTCTCCTGCGGCCGGAAGGGGCCTTGGGTGTCTGGCGTATCTAGCGACAGCGTCGTCCGCCCGCGCGGTCACCGCCGAGCGACGAAGCGCAGCGGCTGCAGAATCGGGCGCGCGGTGGATTCGCGTGCCCGCAGCCCGAATTCTGGCAGACGATCGACGGCTGGCCATGCCTTGGCATGGGGCCGCGGTCGCACGCCGACGGCAGCGCGCACTGAAACGCACGCACGACCGCGAACGCCACCGCGACGGCCACAAGCACGACCACGACGTTCGGCACGGCGGACGACCCTCCGTCTCCTTTCAGAGTGTACAACCGCGCCGGCGGCCCGCCACTACAAACCGGGGCGTTGTTTGGAAGCGGTCCGGTCCGGCGACGCGGGGCGCGCAGGCTCCATTCCCGGAGCGGGATACAATCGGTCTCGCATGACGGTCGAACGGGACGCGTGGCTGACAGCGGACGACGACGCGCTACTGGCGCAGTGCGCGATCGACACCTATCGCGCGAGCGGTCCGGGCGGGCAGAAGCGGAACAAGACCTCGTCGGCCGTGCGGCTGCGGCACGGACCCAGCGGCCTCATGGTCATCGCCGAGGAGAGCCGCAGTCAGCACGAAAACAAGGCGAAGGCGCTGCGCCGGCTACGCCTCGCCATCGCGCTGCGCTGTCGCGACACGACGTCCGTCGGCGGCGCGCCGCCGGCGTGGCTTCGTGACTATGCAGGCTCGCGATCGGACTCGGCCAGCGCCGCCGCTGGGCGCATGTCACACCGCAACCCGCTCTACCCACGCTTGATCGCCCTCTTGCTGGACGCGCTCGCCGCCAGCGGCGGTCGGGTCAGCGACGCCGCGCAAGTCCTCGACCTCACGACGGCCAGGCTGGGCAAGCTGCTCGCCGCCGACGGCGCCGTGCTGGCCGAAGCCAACCGCATCCGCGCCGCCGCGGGGTTGGCCGCGCTGCGTGCGTAGCGCGAGGCGAGATCATCGCGGGGCGATGTAGACATTGGATGCGGACGGCATGAGCGATCTCAGCGCTTCATGTGCGCGAGCGCGCAGCATGAACACCGCGCCGGGCGAGCGCTTCATCGCCGCCGCCACTTCGGATATCGGCTCGCCGCTCAGGTCGCAGCGGCGAACGACCTCCCGGTAGTCGGCGGGCAGGCGGTCGAGTGCGGACTGCAACTGCGCCACCGCCTCGGCCGACGCCACCGCCCGGCTCGGCGTGCTGGATGTCTCGGCCAGATGCTCGTAGAGCGCGGCGAAGGACTGCTTCGGATCGTCGCTCAACCGGCGACGCGGATCCGGACGCTTGTCGGCCGCGAGCCCCTTGATGGCGTCGCGCAGATTGTTGTCGGCGATGCGCTTGAGCCACGCGACGAAGGACTGGACTCCCGCCGGCTTGAAGCTTGAGATTCGCAGGAACGCCTCGATGTACGTCACCTGCATGACGTCATCTTCGTCGAGCGTGCTCCGCCAGACGGGGGAAATGCCGCCGGTGATGGCCGAGCGTACCTGCGGACCGCAGGATTCGAGCAACCGGATGAGGGCGTCGCGATCGCCCTCGACCGCGCGCCCCAGGAGTGCGTCGTCGGGACTTGCCACCGCGTGCGTTCTCCTCTCCGTTGACCATGAAGTGCTGGCGGCGGCGAAGCGTCACGGATTCGCCGTCCCGCCGTCTCAGACCCGTTTCACGACGACCGCTGTCAGGTCATCCTTCTGGGGTGTTCCTTGTGCGAACTCCAGCACCGCACGGTGCATGTGGGCGATGATCTCGGCGGCCGACTGAGCGCGGTGACGGCGCAGCACGTCGGCGACGCGCGCCGTGCCGAACTGCTCGCCGCTGGGGCTCGCCCACTCGAAAAAGCCGTCGGTCAGCAGCAGCAGCATGTCGCCTGATCGCATCGCGACGGTCACGACCTCGTCGAACGAGGCGTCGTCGAGGATGCCGAGCGGCAGCCCCGTCGCACCGGTCTCGCGCAGCTCGCCGCCGGCCGCGTCGAAGAACAGAATCGGTCCGTGGCCGGCCGAGAGGTAGGTGATCTCCTGAGTCTCGGGGCGCAGCAGGCCGAAGTAGGCCGTCACGAAGCGGTTGTCGGGCAGATCGTCGCACAGCAGGCGGTTGACGAGCGACGCGACGCGCGGCAAGTCGGACGTCAGCGATACCGCCCCTCGGAATAGCGCTCGACACTCGGCGATCACCAGCGCCGGGCCGATGCCGTGGCCGGTGGCGTCGGCGATGGTGATGGCGACGTGCCCGTCATCCAGCTTCAGAAAATCGAAGCAGTCGCCGCCGGTTTCGTCGGCCGGGCAGCTCCACCCGGCCAGGTCGAAGCCCGGCACGGCGGGCGGCTCCTGCGGCAGCAGGGCCTGCTGAATCTCTCGAGCAATGTCGAGGTCGCGTTGCAGCCGCTGCTTCTCGGCGAACTCGGCCAGCAGAAGCTGCCGCTGCACCGCAACGCCCGCCTGCGAACCGAAGGTGTGGACCAGCTCCTCGTCCCATGCGTTGAACGAGCCGTGCCGCTTGTTCAGCACCTGCAAGACGCCCACGATCGAGTTGTCGTAGCCGACCAGCGGGAACGTCAGCATGTTCCGGGTGCGAAACCCGGTGCGGCGGTCCACCTCCGGATTGAAACGGGCGTCCGTGTAGGCGTCGGAAACGTTGATCACAGCGTTGGTCCGCACGCACTCGCCGACGATGCCGCGCGCCGCCGGCACGCGAATCTCGCCGACGCCGGTGGCGACATGGCTGACCAGATCGTTGGCATCGCGGTCGAATAGAAAGACCGTCGCGCGTTCGCAGTCAAGGACGCGCAGCGCGGCCCGCTCGATGGCCTCGAGCAGCGGCAACACGTCCGTCGTGGCGGCGAGGCGCCGCGAGACCTCCAGGACCTCCATCAGGTCCGCGATGCGCCGGTCGGCGTCGATGGCGGCGGTGGGTTGTGCCGAGTCCGCGTCGCTCACGTCCGCTCGCCTTCCCGCGTGTTGAAGCCCCGCCTACGCGACGCCTACCGTCAGGTACAGCGGAATCCAGATGTTGAATTTCCGCTGAGAAATCTGCCTGAACCCGGCATCGCTGAAGAACTGCCGCATCAGCGACCAGGGCGCATGGAACACCTTGCCCTCGGCCCGCGTCACCAGCACGTCGAACGTCACCCAGCCGATCAGGTTGTCCCGGAAGCCGTCGATGATCATCAGTCGCCCGCCCGGACGCAAGACGCGACGAAACTCGCGCACGACGTCGGCCTGATGCGGGTAGTGATGGAACGAATTGCTGCACGTCACGAGATCGAGTGATGCGTCCGGGAACGGCAGATGCTCGGAATCGCCGTTGAGGAACTGGAGCCGCGAGTCGCCGATGGCGCGGACCTTCTCCTCCGCCAGCCGACACATCATGAACGCGTAGTCGAGCCCGACAATCCGCCGGGCCGGCAGCGTCGTGGCGGCCACCATGGCCGGCCAGGTGCCGGTTCCGCAGCCGACGTCCAGCATCTCGAACGGCTCGGGATTTCCGAGCCGCCAACGGGCCAGCTCCTCCAGAAACGCCCGATAAGAAGGACCGAAGACCAGCCGTTGAAGGATGCTGCGGTCGTAGGAGTGAGCCCAGCGTTCGAACTGGTGCTTGGCGGCGCTCTTGGTCTCGTGGCCGACAGCGCTCATGGCAACCCCACCGGCGGGATCGGCCAACCCGATGCGCGGGTTGCGCATCGGGCGCACGCCGCAGCGCGGCGGACTTCAAGTCCGTGGTGAGTCCGGGCCGATAGTTTCATCGCCGAAGCCCCTCGACCCACGGGCGGCTCGGTACTCGCCCTGCTCCATGGTGGAAGTCGGTCGTCATGTCGAAGCGCGAACTGATCAATCGCATCCGTCAGGTAAACCGCACTGTTCGGCCCGAGTTTCTGGAGCAGTTCAGCGAGAACGAGCTGAGCGACTATCTCCAGCAACTCGAGGGGCTGACCGATCGAGTTCGCTTCGCTCGGCCGGCGCGCGCGCCCGTGTTCGCGCCGCGATAACCCTCCAGCCTCAACGCCGAGCGCCGCTGCCCGCTGCCTTGGCGCGCTGCACCGCCTGCGATCGCCCATGCCCGGCGAACTCGGAGGCGATCGTCTGATACTCCTGGCGGGCGGCGTTGCGATCGCCGCTCATCTCCAGGTTCTCGGCGCGGGCCCAGCGCGACGACAGCCGTTCGACCGATCCCGGCACGGATAACTCAGAGGCCTGGTCGAAGAACGCGGTCGCGCCGGCGTAGTCGTACAACTGATCGCTCGCGAGCCGCCCGGCCAGCATGGCGGCCGCCCACCGCTCGCGTTGCGATGTCGCGGCCCCCGTCGCCGTCTCCGCGAACGCCGCCTGGCACTCGGACACGCGCTCCCGCGGCGGCGACGATCCGGACTTCAGAAGATCCGCCAGCATTGCCATCGCCTTGCCGAACGTGGCGCCGCCGCCGTCAATCATCGGCACGGCGTCCGCCGCCGCGCGAAACTCGTCGGCGTCCTGAAAGATGAGATAGGGTTCGTCGTCGCCTCCGCCCATCCCGATCGGCACATAAAGTTGGGCAACGACTTGAGCGGCGATGCGAGGCGGCAGGTTCCTCAGGGTCGCGCGTCGCGCGTTGGCCGTGCCGGGTCGCTGACTTCCGCCGTCGCTGATGTAGAGCTGGTAGTAGGCGTCGCCCGACGGCTCGGCTGTGGCGATAGTGGGATCCGGCTCGATCGCCTGCACCGGCTGCTGGGGTTCGTCCCGACGCGCGATGGATGTCGTCCGCTCCGGCGCGGGGGTGGACCGCGCTGGCGCTGCCCGTGGTCGAGGCGCGCTGGGCGGAGCGGCTCGAGCCGTGGCGTCGGGTGGTTTCGCTGAACGCGGGGGGGGCTCTGTTGGGCGTGCCGGGCGAGCGGATGCTGTCGGCGTCGGACCCGTCGGTTGCTCCGTTCTCGCCGGGGCGGGGGACATCGGTTCCACGACCGCCACGGTTCCCTCCGGCGGTTGCTGGCGAGCCTGCTCGGCCGGCTGCTCCGGTTGGGTCGGACGGCCGGAGCGGTCGGCGGCCACGCGACGATCGGGGCGGACCTGCCGCTGCGGCTTCAGCCACCAGCGGGCCTCCCAATCCCAGTTGACGTCCTCGCACCCGGCGGCGAGCAATGCCGTCGCCGCAAGCAGGGCGGGTGACGCAAACCTCTGTCGGGCAGCGGTCAGCACGAATCAGACTCCGGGGATGACGCAGGGCCATTTAGCCCCGCAGTGCGGGAACTGTCAAGGCGGCGTTCCGGAGGGGGCAACGCAGCGGGCGCGGTAGTCCGTCTGTAGCGGTCGCTCCGGAATTGCGGGGCGATCCGCTTCGCCGTCAGAGATCTTCCCGGGCCGTGTGAACGGTGTGCAAAATTTGTGTATGGAAGCTACCGCACCCGCGCGGGCAGGGGTACGATTAGTGAGGCTGGGGAAGTCCGGTTCGATCGTCCCCTCTCCGCCGCTTCAAGACGGCGGAACCCAAACCGCTCCCCGGCGACCGGAGGCGACATCAACTGCGGATGGCCCAAGAGGCGTCGGCAGGAGCGGAGGCGGGAATGAGCACGGTCCAACGGCGCAGGCCCTGCGATCGGATTCTGATCGATATCAATACGCAATGTGATTATCTGCTGCCGCGCGGCGCGGTGCCGGTTTCGAACCGGAATGACATCATCCCGAATATCCGGAAGCTGTTCGAGTGGGCTCGCGGCCGCGGCGTGCCCGTCATATCAAGCCTCGACGCGCATCGGCCCGACGAGCCGTTCAACGGCATGCCGAAATACTGCGTCGATCGGACCCCCGGCCAGAAGAAGCTCCCGTTCACGCTCTTGCCGAGGCGCATCCTGCTGGATGGCGACAACACCCTCGATCTGCCGCCGGAAGTGCTGACGCGCTATCGGCAGATCATCTTTGCGAAGCGCACGCGCGACCTGCTCGGCAATCCGAAGGCCGATCGGCTGCTGTCGGAGATGACGGCGCCGCACCTGATCCTGTTCGGCGTCGTGGCCGAGCACTGCGTGAAGGCCACCGCGCTGGCGCTGCTGATTCGCCAGCGCAACGTGATCGTCGTCCACGACGCCTGCGGACACTGGAACGCGCCGGAGGCCGAGCTGGCCATGCGGCAGGTCGAGGCCAAGGGGGCGTTCCTGCTAACGACCGAGCAGATCGTCTCAATGGGGACGCTGCCGCTGCGCGTCGTCCCGATGGTCGAGCCGCACGACGGCGAGCCCGTGCGGCCCGGTCTGCTCGTGCCTCCCGCGGCGGCCGCGCCGCGCGATCGCGTGGCGGCGTCCGCCCGGCGACATGCCGGCGGCGGTCGCTGGCTTGCCTGACCCAGGCCCGCGGACTATTCTCCCCCGACTCGTGGCGAGGCGGACGCGACCGTGAGAACGGCACGGCCGCCGCCGCCTCGGAGCGGCACGATGGCGAAGAAGCTACCGAAGCAACTGGCTATCCTCGATGAAGACCTGTGCACCGGCTGCGACGCCTGCGTGACGGTCTGCCCGGTGGACTGCATCGACAAGGTGCACGATCCGGCCCATCCCGGCTACGCCATGGGCGTGTGCACCATCGACTTGAAGCGCTGCATCGGCTGCAAGCTGTGTGCCCAGGTCTGCCCGTGGGATGTCATCACCATGGTGCCATCCGAGGAAGTGCTCGCCAGCTCGCGCGGCGAGGCCGTCCTCGCATAGGCCACGCGCACCCGACCCAAGCCCGCTACAGAAAGTCCATCATCACCTGATTCGCCAGCACGCGCCCGCGCGGTGTCAGCCGGATGGTCGTCGCGTCCACCTCCAGCAGGCCGCCGGCGACGTGGCGTCGAATCGCCGAATTGAACAGATCGACGGTTCGGAAGCCGGTGCGGCGCTCGAAGACCGGAACGTCGATGCCGTCCGAGAGGCGCAGCAACTGGACGGCCGTCTCTCGGGCGCGGTGCTCCGGCCCCAGCTCCTCGCGTTCGACGACGATGCCACCCACAACGCTTCTCCCGGTCCATGCATCGACATATGCCTTCACGTCCGCCCGATTCTTCTCGCGGACGCCCCCGAGGTAGCTCACGGCTGACGGCCCGACGCCGATGTATTCCTCGTTGCGCCAGTAGATGAGGTTATGACGGCACCGCCGGCCCGGCCGCGCGAAATTGCTGATCTCGTAGCGCTCGTACCCGGCCCCAGTCAGCTCGTTCTCGGTGCGATCAAACATCTCCGCCTCGATGTCTTCGTCGACCGGATGCACCAGTCCGAGTCGGCGCTGCTTGGTCAGCGCCGTGCCCTCCTCGTACATGAGCGAATAACACGCGATGTGTTCCGGCGACAGCGCGATGGCCGATCGCAGCGAGCGCAGCCATGACTCCACCGTCTGGCCCGGCACGCCGAAGATCAGATCGAGGTTCACATTGTCGAAACCGGCCGCGCGTGCGAGGCGCACGGCCTCGGGGATGTGGCCCGGGTCGTGCAGTCGTTCGAGCACGCGGAGTTCTCCGGGGTCGAACGACTGGGCTCCAAACGAGAGCCGGTTGACGCCCAACTCACGCAGCAGGTCCAGCTTCAACTCGTCCGCCGAACTCGGATTCGCCTCGCAGGTGAACTCGACTTCCCCGACCTGCCGGCGGACCCGCTCAGCGATCGGCGTCAGGATGCTTCGCAGCGCGTCGGCCGGAAGCACCGTGGGCGTACCGCCCCCGACGAAAACGGTTCGGATCGGGCGGCCGGGATCGCGCCGCTCGATCTCGCGATTCAGGGCCCGCACGAGGTCCGGTATCAGGTCCGGCCGGGTCGGGAGGGAATAAAAATCGCAATATCCGCACTTAGTAGTACAGAATGGCAGGTGGACGTACCACCCGATCGGATCGCCGCGGGCGGAGTCGGTCGACTGGCTGTCCATGGCGGCCATTCTAGGCCGATCGGGTCGATACCGGTGTTCCCGCCTTCGGGTGACCGGGCGGGGCGGTGTGGAGAGCGGCCTCGGCGATTCCCATCTCGCGGACCGCATATGATCCACCGGGCGGCTTGATCGGGCCTGCCGTGAAAGGTACGTTAGACGGATTGTGCAAGTTGAGACTCGCTGAGCCGATCCCCGACCGCGGCGATGCGCGCGGCGGGAGGTTCACTCGATGAAGGCCGTGCTGGTCATGTTCAAGCCTGACGGGGAGGCCCGCAGCTTCCCCGTGACGCGCTCGAGCACCACGCTGGGGCGCGGTGACGAGTGTACGCTGCGCATTCCGGTGGACCGCGTCTCGCGCCGGCATTGCGAACTCATCCAGAACAACGGCCACCTGCTCATCAAGGACCTCGGCAGCAGCAACGGCACGTATGTCAACGGCAAGCGCGTGGTGGAGGCCAAGCTCAAGGCCGGCGACCGCTTGCAGGTCGGTCCGGTCATCTTCACGCTTCAGGTCGACGGCAAGCCCGCCAAGATCAAGCCGATCGTCTCCAAGCCGGCCGCGCCGGCGGCCGCGGACGAGTTCACGCTGAAGCACCCCTCGGGGGAACAGTCGCCGCCGGCGGTCTCCGACGAGGCCGGTCTGCTCGAAGCCGCGGACGACGTGGCGGCCGACCTGATCGACTCCGAACTCGTCGAGTCCGACCTGAGCCCGATCGAGCTGGGCGAGTCCGACCTCAAGCAGGTCGACGCGGCCGAACTCGAGCCCGAAGCCGCGGCGCCGGCCGCCGCGCCACCTAATCCGGCGCCCCGGCCCCCGGCGGACGCCGATTCCGATGTGCCGATCAGCGACATTGACCTGATGGAAGACAGCGGCGCGGTGGGAAGCGAGTCCTTCGGCTCGATGCTCGAGGAGATCGCCGCCGAGGAAGACTCCGACGACGACCTGAGGCCGCAGCCGTAGGCCCGCCGCGCTGGCGGCCCCCGCCTGCATGCGTCGATGCAACCCCGGTCACGCCAGGGCGCGTTCGTACTCCGGCAGCCGTCCGATTGCGCGGAAGCCGTTTCGCTCGAAGAACCGCCGCGCGCGGGCGTCATCCGCGTCCACTGAGCACACCAGCATGCGCGGCGACAGCCGCCGGGCCATCAGGATGACGTGCGCCAGCAGCGCCCGGGCGACGCCGCGCCCCCGCAGCGCGGTGACGACGAACAGATCGCGCACCGCCGCGATGTCGCCGACCTCGTGATACGCGATCCGACCGGCGGGCTGATCGCTCACGGTTCCCACGAACATTTCGTAGTTCGCGTCGTTCAGCCGGTCGATGCACTCGTCGGCGTACGCCTCGCGCGTCGCCGCGTCGCCGCCGCCGGCGTTCGGATCGGTCAGCGTGGCCCGCAGCGACCGGCGCATGGCGCGAGCCGGTACGACGCGGACGCTCGGGTCGGGGGCGGCGATCGCCGGCCAATCGATCATGGCCATCGCCAGCCGATCGCGGCGGGTCCAGCCGCGTGGCGGGAGAAATGCGTCGTACGGCGCGGTGGGTTCGTTCAGCGCCGGGGACCAGCGCCGACAGGTCAGGCCGTGTTGGCCGAACCAGCGCTCGCAGGTCTCGTACGCTTCATCCACCGATAGTTCGCCGAGTGTGATTTCGCGAAGCTGGTTGGCCGACGCGGACAGCGGGTGGTCGCTGGACGCGTAGGCGAGCGCGAACTCGATCGATTCGGCTCGCGCCAGTTGCTCGCAAAAGGCCTGGTCGGCGCGGCGTACGGCGGCGACGGCGGGGTCGATCGGCATAGGCTCCTCCGACGGGCAGGCGACGATCGAGCGGCTCCGTCCGCCTACGCTTCGACCGCTTCGGCGTCGCGCCGCTCGCGCTTGCGGCGGGTGGCATCGAGCTGCCGCTTGCGCAGTCGGATCGACGTGGGCGCGACCTCGACCAGCTCGTCGTCGTCGATGTATTCGAGGGCCAGCTCGAGCGTCATGTCGCGCGGCGGCTTGAGCACGACGGTCTTGTCCGCGCCGGCGGCGCGCATGTTGGTCAGTTTCTTGGTGCGGCAGACGTTGACCTCGATGTCGTCGTCTTTGCAGTTCTCGCCGACGATCTGCCCGGCGTAGACCTCGTCGCCGGGCTTGACGAAAAACATGCCCCGGTCCGCCAGCCCCTCGATCGCGTAGGCCGTGACCCGCCCGGATTCCGACGCCACCAGGACGCCGTTGGTTCGCTGCGGCACGGCCCCGCGCAGCAGCTGGTAGTCGTAAAAGCTGTGGTGCATGATGGCCTCGCCGCGCGTCGCGTTCAGCAGGCGCGTCCGCATGCCGATCAGTCCGCGGGCCGGAATGGTGAACTCCATGTGCGCCCGGCCGTCCTTCATCTCCATCTTCACAAGTTCGCCGCGGCGCGTGCCGGTCAGTTCGATGACCGCGCCCTGCGCCGACTGGGGTACGTCGACGATCAGGTATTCGATCGGCTCCGTCTTGTGGCCGTTGAGCTCGCGGTAGATGACGCGAGGCTTGCCCACCTGGAGTTCGTAGCCTTCGCGGCGCATGGTTTCGATCAGCACGCCGAGGTGCAGCAGGCCGCGGCCGGACACGATGAACGAGTCGCGCTGCGGCATGTCCTCGACGCGCAGGGCCACGTTGCTCTGCAGCTCCTTGCCCAGCCGCTCGCGGATGTGCCGCGTCGTCAGGAACTTGCCCTCGCGCCCCGCGAAGGGCGAGTCGTTCACGCTGAACACCATGGTCAACGTCGGCTCGTCGATGCTGATGACCGGCAGCGGCTTGGGATCGTTGAAGTCGGCGATCGTGTCGCCAATGCCGACGTCCGGCAACCCGGCCACGGCCACGATCTCGCCCGCCTCGGCCTCGGCGGCCTTCGACTTGCCCAGGCCCTCGAAGGCGTACAGGATGTCCACGCTCTCCTTGACCTGGTGGCCGTCGCGGCGGATCAGCGTGACTTGCTGCCCGGCCCGCAGCCGCCCGGCGAAGATTCGCCCCACGCCGATGCGCCCGACGTAGTCGTTGTAGTCGAGCGTCGTCACCAGCATCTGCAGCGGCGCGCTCGGGTCGTCGTGCGGCGCGGGCACCGAGCGAACGATTTCCTCGAAGAGCGGGATGATGTCGTGGTTGTCGTCGCCCGGGTCGCGGCGTGCGTATCCGTGCTTGCCGCTGGCGTAGAGCGTGGGGAAGTCGAGCGTGCGATCGTCGGCCCCCAACTCGATGAACAGCTCGAAGACTTCGTCCAGCACTTCGTTGATGCGGGCGTCCGGCCGGTCGATCTTGTTGATGACCACGATCGGCCGCAGCTTGAACTCGAACGCCTTGCGGAGCACGAACCGCGTCTGCGGCATGGGTCCTTCAAAGGCGTCGACCAGCAGCAGGCAGCCGTCGGCCATCTTGAGAACGCGCTCGACCTCGCCGCCGAAGTCGGCGTGCCCCGGCGTGTCGATCAGGTTGATCTTGAAGTCCTTCCACTTGATGGCGCAGTTCTTGGCGAAGATGGTGATGCCGCGTTCGCGCTCCTGCGGGTTTGAATCCATGATCAGGTCGTGCGGCACGGCCTCGGTTCGGACCGTGCCGGACTGGCGCAGCAGGCAGTCGACCAGGGTGGTCTTGCCGTGGTCGACGTGGGCGATGATGGCGAGATTGCGAATATGATCCTGCGGCAAGGTCTGGTCTCTCTGTGGGGCCTGTTCTCTCGCCGCGCGCGGGCGGAGGACGTACCCTCTAACATAGTGACGCCGGCACCAGGCGGCAAACCGACGGGGAAGTCGCGGCGCGCGTGGACGAGCCGATCAGGGCGACACCGGCCGCGCGGCTTGGCAATTCCAGCAGAGTTCGAAGTTCGGCGGACACGAGCGGCCGCATCGCGGACAGCTCCACGGTTCGCCCGCGGGCGGCGCGGCCGGCGGCGCCTGGTCCGGATTTTGGAGCAGGAACAGCGCGTAGGGATAGTCCGACCGGGACACGCGGAACCAGCGATTTGACGGCATGGCCTGCGGCGCGCCGACGTAGCTGGCGATGTCGAACTCGGCCGCGATGTAGGGGACGCCCGCGCGCCGCAGCAGGGCGGCGAGATGATCGGTCAGGCGCACCGGCCGTCCGGCCAGGCTGACCAGCGGCCAGTCACCCGGGGGCACGAGTTCGTCCATGGTGAATTCACGGCCGCACTCGGGGCAGCGCCGCCGCGGCAGCCCGTCCAGCAGATACTCGCAACGCGGACAGCGCAGGCCGAGCGCCGGAATCGGCAGCGCGTCGGGGTTGAACTCCATCGCCACGAGTATATGCAAGACGACGGCCGGCAGACGCCGTCGCGCCCGCCGGCCGTCAAGCGGTTCGGTGGTCGGATGTCTACGGGACGAAGTTCAGGCTCGGATCGATCAGCAGCACCGACTCGCGCGAGAACATCTCCAACTGGCGCAGCGCCGCCTTGAGCGAGCGGACGGCCGCGGGATCGATCGCTTCGAGCGCGGCCACGTGCGGCGCGGCCACCGGCGTCGACAGCCAGCGCGACAGGCCGCCAAGCGAGAGCGAGACGTCCTCGTCGTCCTTCTCCTTCATGCCGAAGGCTTCCGAGAAGATGTCGAACGGGTTCTTCTTCGGCGGCAGGATGCGCACGTCGTACTTGCCCAGATTGGCCTGATCGGCCGCGTGCTTGATGGCGTCGGCCAGTCCGCCGAGTCTGTCGACCAGCCCGATTTCCAGCGCCTGCGCGCCGGTGTAGATGCGCCCGCCGGCGAGCTTCTCGAGGTCGCCCTTGATCTTCTTGCCGCGGCCCTCGGTGACGCGTCCCTTGAACTCGTCATAGACCCGCGTCATGGTCGTCATGATGATCTCGCGCTCATCGTCGCGCCACGGGCGCGTGCCGCTCATCAGGTCGCTATGGGCCCCGCGCTGATACTCGTGGCGCGTGATGCCGATGTGGTCCCACATGCCCGTGGTGACGAGTTTCAAGCCGATCACGCCGATCGAGCCTGTGATCGTGCCCGGCTGGGCGTAGATCGTGTCGCTCAGGCAGGAAACGTAATAGCCGCCGCTGGCGGCCACATCGCCCATCGAAACGATGAACGGCTTGCGCGCCTTGCAACGCTTGACGGCCTCGGCGATGACCTCGCTGGCCACGGCCGATCCGCCGGGGGAGTCGACCCGCAACACAACCGCCTTGATGTCGTCGTTCTTGGCGGCGTCGTCGATGGCCTTGCGGATGGTGTCCGAACCGCTCGTGGAACCGCCGAAACCCTCCTCGCTCTTGCCGGTCATGATGGCCGAGTCGACGTAGATGACGGCGACGGCGTCACCCTTGGCAGGCTGCTTGCCCTGCATCATCTCGCCCAAGACCTTGAAGATGGCGAACGGGTTCTCGAAGTCGATGTCGGGGCCGCGCTTTTTCCCGTACTTCCGGACGACCTTGGCATCCTCGCCGTATCGCTTCTTGATCATCCGGCTGAAGTCCTGGCGATACATCAGCTCATCGACCAGGCCGGCTTCCTTTGCCTCCTTGGCGCTCATCGGACCCTTGTCGATGAGTTCCTTTACCTGCTCCGGCTTCATCTTGCGCGATCGGGCGATGTCCTGAACGATGGCGTCGAACAGGCCGTCCATGATCTTGTTCATGTCGGCCTCGGCTTCCTTGCTCGGTCCGGTGCGGGTGAACGGCTCGCCGGCGGCCTTGAAATCGCCGCAGTGCACCACGTCGGCCACCACGCCGATCTTGTCGAGCGTGCCCTTGAAGTACATCGGCGAGGAATAGAGCCCCAGAAGGAACAGCTCGCCGCGCGGCATCATCACGAACTTGGACGCCGCCGATGCGAGTTGCATCGTGAGCAGTCCGCACTGCTCCGAGAAGACCCAGACCTCCTTCTCGGCAGCGCGAAGCTGCTCGAATTGCGCTCGCAGCTCCTGGACCTGCGACACGCCGAGGGCCGCCTCGTCGAGGTCGAAGACAATCGCTTTGACGGTCTCGTCGGTGCGTGCCTTCCTCAACATCTCCAGCATGTCGAACAGGTTGGGCCCCTGCTCCTCGCCGAGCAACGCGCCGATGTCGAGCTTCGGCGGCGCCTCGGAGAGCGCCCCCCGCAGGCGAACGTGAACGATCTTGGCGGAATCCTGGGCCAGCGCGGCCGAAGTCGACAGCAGACCGACCAGGGTGAAACAAACCGCGACACGCCGAATCGCGTGCATGATGGGGTCCTCCTTCGCGCAACCACAACACTTGCCGGCGGGCAGGTCCCGCCGCCGGGAGGGTGAACGGAATTCCTGGCCGGCGCTTACGGACTCGGGTTCGTCGTCGTCGAGCGGCTCAGGCGGGGCGATCTTCCGCCGGCTTGGGCATCCGCGGCCCGCTGCCGCCGAAGCCCTTGATAAGTACGCTGTCCTCGGGCTTCTCGGAGGGGTGTACCGCGAAGACTTCGACCCGCGTGATCTCGTCGAACGGAAGCGACACGACGAACGCCCCGACGCGATAGGCGTCGTCGGCGGGCTGGCACTCGAAGGTCAGGTAGCTGGCGTGGTTGACGTCCGCCAGGGCGCGAATCTCGTAGATCGAGCTGTCCTTGAGGTAGATGATCGTCCGCGACTCGAGCTCGTCGTGGAATCGCTTCAGTTCCGGGTCGGACGCGGCCTTCTCCGGATCGGCGTCGGGGAAGTGATTCAGGACGGCCCGCCGCTTGGCCTCGGCCGTCTGCCGGGCGTGGCCGTCGCCGTGCCACCAGTCGTAGTCGAAGATCATGGAGTCCGCTGCTCCCCGGGGCGTGCCACGCCGCCGCGAAGGGCGAAAGGTAGGTACTCGGGTACAGCGCGTCAATCCGAGGATCGTGGCGTCGGCGGCGCGCGGTTCGTACGATGCTCTCGGTGCGTCGATGAGTCCGAGCGACCGCAGTCGGGTCGTCAAACAGCTTGCCGTTGACGTCGGTTTCGACCTCTGCGGAATCGCAACGGCCGGTCCGATCGCGCGCCGCGACTTCCTGCGCGCGTGGCTGGCGGCTGGAAGAGCCGGTTCGATGGGCTACTTGCAGCGCCACCTCGAGAGCCGGCTTGATCCGCGTGTCCTCCTGCCCGACGCCCGCTCAGTCGTGGTTGTCGGACTGTCGTATCGGCAGCCGGAGCCGGCGCCGCCGGACGATCGTCCGCGCGGCCGCGTGGCGATGTACGCCTGGGGCGACGACTATCACGACGTGATGCGCGACAAGCTCGACCGGCTTGTCCGCGAGCTGCGCCGCGCGCTGGCCGAGCCATTCTCCGCAAAGTCGTGCTGCGACACGTCGGCCATCGTCGAGCGCGAGCTGGCCGCCGCGGCGGGAGTCGGCTGGATTGGCAAGAACACGCTGGTATTGAACGAGCGCATCGGGTCGTATTTCGTGCTCGGCGAGATATTGTCGAGCCTGGAGCTCGCGCCGGACGAGCCCGTCGCGGATCACTGCGGCTCGTGCCGCCGCTGCCTCGACGCCTGCCCCACGCAGGCGTTTCCGACCGCCTACGAACTCGACCCGAGGCGGTGCATTTCGTACCTGACCATCGAACAGCGCGGCCGGATCGACCCGACGCTGGAGGGCGCCATGGGCGATTGGGTCTTCGGCTGCGACATCTGCCAGGAGGTCTGCCCTTACAACCGCGATTCGCCGGCGACGGCCGAACCGCGGTTCTCCATTCGATCGCCGGGGCCGCATCCGGCCCTCGACGAGATCGACCGCTGGACCAAGCGCACGTACAACGCCGCAACTCGCGGCTCGGCCACCGTACGGGCACGGCTCTCGATGTGGCGACGCAACGCGGCGATCGCGCGTCGGAACCTGTCGACGGCGAAGACCGACTGCTGAGCGAGCTGCACAACGGGGTTCAGGCGGCCGGGATGTCTCGGCGGCGCAGCCAGAGCAGGCCCGCCGTCCAGCACGTCGCGCCGATGCCGAGCAGCGTGAGCATGTCGCCGACCGGCCACGCGCCGGAGCGGAGCACGACCAGCGGCTTGTAGTGATACAGCAGCGTGACCCGCATCAGTTGCCATGCCACGGGCGACATGTGTGCGAGGAACACGACGAACTCGGACGCCAGCACGATTCCCAGTGGAATGGCCACCGCCACGCCGCGCCGCACGACGACCGCCGACACCAGCATGGTGATGCCGCCGATGGCGATGTAAAGGGCGTACAGATTCACGGCCGGCAGCCACAGCCGCGGCAGGTCGATCGGCATCCACAGCGGGGCCAGCCGCTGGCCGAGCGCGATGCCCGGCACCGGCAGGAACGCGAGAACGACACCCGCCGCGAGCCACACCACCGACGTGCTGACGTACACGCTGGCGCGCGACACCGGCAGCGAGAAGAGCAGGTCGGCCGTGCCGCGATCGATCTCACCGGCGATGACGCGCGTGCACACCGTCAGCAGGAAGCTCCACTGGAAGGTGTAGAGCAGCGGGTGCGCCAGCCCGATGGTCATGAGCGTGGTCGGCGTCAGGTCGCTGGCCAGATCGTATCCCACCAGCATCTCCACCATGCGCCGCACGAGGCGGTTCTGGAGCCAGACTTGGCTCATCTCGCCCGAGAACTCGCCCATGGCGCGCACGAACATGGTTTCGAAGATGAGGATGGCGATCACGGCCAGCACGAACAGTCCGGCGGCGTCGCGGGCGGTCTTGCGCACGATCGCGACGTTCAGCATGGCCGCGGCTCCGTTCCGCCGTAGTACGCCATGAACAGGTCGTCGAGGTGCGGCGGGCTGATCGACACATCCTCGACGGCCGTCGCCGCGAGCCACGCCAGCAGCGGATCGACCGACCCGACCAGCGTGCCCGCGAGGTGACGGTCATCGCGACTGATGACGCGCAGCGTGTCCGGTGGTGGGGCGGCCGGCGCGCGGCCGTCGCGGAAGGTGATCTCGACGTGGCGAACGGCGCGGCGACGCAGATCATCGACACGCGACATCTCGACCAGCCGGCCGCCGCGCAGGATCGCAACCTCGTTGCAGAGTTCCTCGACTTCGGCCAGCGTGTGGCTGGAGAAGAGAACGCTGCGTCCCTCGCGGCTGATCTGCCGCAGCTCCGCGAACAGCGTGCGGCGCACGAGGGGATCCAGCGCGGTCGTCGGCTCGTCGAGAATCAGCAGCCGCGGGCGGTGCATCAGAGCCTGAATCAGTCCGAGCTTTTGGCGCATGCCCTGCGAGTAGGCCCGTATTCGCCGCGAGAGATCGAGATCGAAAAGTTCCGCCAGGCGTCGAATCTCGGCCGCGTGGCCGCCGCCGCGGACGGCGCTGAAGAATGCCAGCGTGCGTGCCCCGGTGAGTCGCTCGTAGAAGCGAACCTCGCCCGGCAGGTAGCCGACATCGTGCCGCAGGCGCTCGCCGTCGCGCCAGCAGTCCTGCCCGAGCACCCGCGCCTCGCCGTCCGACGCCCGCAGGAATCCGAGCAAAATGCGGATCAGCGTCGTCTTACCGGCCCCGTTGGGTCCGAGCAGTCCGCAGCACGTGCCCGCGGGGATGTCCAAGCTGACGGCGTCGAGAACGCGGCGCGAGCCGTACGACTTCGAGAGGCGACGCGTCTCGATGGCATGCATGGCGGAACATTGTACGCACGTCTCCGCACTTCGCTTGACCGCCGTCCGCGCGGCTTCAATACTGGCCGAGATGAAGGGATCGCAAGCGACGCGCGGCGTGCGGATCGGCGCGTGTTTCTGGCTCGCGGCGGCGTCCGGATGCGCGTCGCGCTCGGCGGTCGCACCCATGAATTCGAAGCCGCCCGCGCGCCCGTTGATCGTCGTCAATGCTCGGCTGTGGACCGCCGACCCCGACCGCCCGACGGCCGAGGCCATGACTGTTCGCGACGGGCTCATCGTCGCGGTGGGCACGCGGGCCGAGGCCGAGCGGGCCTGCCCCGGCGCGGAGATTCTGGATTGCGGCGGGCGGCGCGTCACCCCCGGCCTGATCGACTCGCACCTGCACCTGGTTTCCGGCGGAGCGTCGCTCGGTCGGCTGGCGATGCGCGACCTGGCCGACCGGCGCGCGTTCGTCGACGCCGTCGCGGCCCGCGCGCGGCAGGTGCGCCCCGGCGGCTGGCTGTTGGGCCGCGGATGGTCGACCGACAGTTGGGCCAACCCGAGCACGCCCACGCGTGACTGGATCGACCCCGTCACCGGTGACGTTCCCGCGCTGCTGCATCGCATGGATGGCCACTGTGCGCTGGCCAACACGGCGGCGCTGCGACTGGCCGGCATCGACCGGGCCGACGTGCCGGACCCACCCGGCGGCGCGATTGAGCGCGACGCGGCGGGCCGGCCGACCGGAATCCTGAAGGAATCGGCGATCGAGCTGGTCGCGGCGCGCGTGCCGCCGGCCGGTCTCGAAGAACAGGTGACCGACAGCCTCGCCGCCATGCGCGAGGCGAACCGCTTCGGCGTGACGGCCGTCGCCACCATGTCGGAGTGGGCCGACGTGGCGGCGTTGCAACGCGTCCATGCCGACGGCCGCGACACGCTGCGGGTCGCCGTGTACGTCATGGAGGCCGACTGGACGGCGTTCGTGGATCGCGTCCGCGCGATGCCCGTGCGGGACGATCGCCTGTGGATCGCCGGCTTCAAGGCGTTCGTGGATGGTTCGCTGGGGTCGCGAACGGCGTACATGCGCGAGCCGTTCGCCGATCGCCCCGATACGCGCGGGCTCCTATCGGACACGATGCTCGCGCCCGGCCGCATGAGCGCGAACCTCGACGCGGCGGATGCCGCCGGGCTGCAATCGGCGATTCACGCCATCGGCGACGAGGCCAACCACCTGCTGTTGAATCTGTACGCCGATCTGGCCGCGCGCCGCGGCGCCCGGGATCGCCGGCAGCGGATCGAGCACGCCCAACACCTGCTGCCGGATGACATCCCGCGCTTCGCCCGGCAAGGCGTGATCGCCTCCATGCAGCCGTTCCACAAGGCCGACGACGCGCGCTATGCGGAGGTAGCCATCGGCCCGCGACGCTGCCGCAGCAGCTATGCTTTTCGTGATCTGCTGGCCAGCGGCGCCACGCTCGCGTTTGGGAGCGACTGGCCGGTGGTGACCGTCAACCCGATGGCCGGCGTGCACGCCGCCGTCACCGGCCGCACGCTGGATGGCCGCACATGGATGACGCATCAGAACCTGACCGTGGAAGAGGCGTTGACGGGGTACACGCGCGGCGCGGCGTTCGCCTTGCACCGGGAGCGCCGCATCGGCCGGCTGGCGCCGGGCATGCTGGCCGACTTCACCGTGTTTGAGACCGACCCGCTGTCGGTCCGCCCCGACGACCTCGCCGAGGTGCGCGTCGCATCGACCTACGTCGGCGGCCGCCGCGTCTGGCCGCTGGACTGAACGTCCTCGAGCCTTGATCTTTCGCCGAGCGTGACGCGGGTGGATCGCTCACGGGTTCGGCGCGGCGGTCAGCACCAGTGTTTCGTCCGGCGGCATGTCGACGGCGAGTCGCAGGTCTTTCCCTTCGACCGTGCCTGCGAATCGCCCGCCAAACAGTTCATCGCGCATCGCGATCGTGCCCTCGGGAAGCCGACCACGCTCGATCCGGACCACCCCGGACACCCGCCGGTCGGTCGGATTATGGACGGTCCAGTAGGCGGGTCCGTCGGCCTGTTGTTGAAACCGCTCGATCCGCAGCTCGCCCGGCTCGACGCGCGCGTGCGGCTCGGGTTCCCAGCCGGCGCGCCCCAGACGCTTGAGCACCGGGACGAATCGTCGGAACAACTCGCGGTCGCGCTCGTACAACGCTGGCGAGCGAAAGTACTGCTTGTCGGCCGCGTTGTGGCTGAAGAAGCTGGGGAAGAAGCCGTACGCCGTGGATCGCATGAAGTAGCGCCGCGTGTCCGCGCACGTCCAGCGGTCGAAGTCGGTGTTCATCAGGAGCCCGTAGGGCCTTCGGCCGCACAGCGCGCGGCGGTACCACATCTCCTCGGGTGACATGGGCGTCCAGTTGCCGTCGATCTTCCAGTTGACCTCCTGCCCCATCACGTCAATCAGCGGCGCCATCCACCAGTAAGACGTCGGGCAGTAGTTGGCCATCAGCAGCGGCGGCCCGAGCGCCGACCGCTCTCGACGCAGCCAGACCACGTACTCTCGGATGGCGACGGCGTTGTGAACGCCGGGCCGCCACGTGCCGGGCTCGAACGACAGGTGCGACGCGGTGGCGACGTGGGCCGGGTCCGTGTCGATGAGATCGCTCCATCCGTCCAAGGTGTCGAGGTATTCCCCATCGACGCCGCCGGCTTGGTACCGGCGCGCTTCGGATGGGTCGAAGTTCAGCCCGGCCTTGTTAGGGCCGGGAACGGCTGGGTCGGGGCTGAGCGCGATCACGCACCCATCGCACCACGGCCGCTTCATCGGCCACAGATACAGCCGGCCGTCGGCCCGGCGGCAGGCCGACGCCAGTGCCGCGACCGCATCGCGATGCTGCGGGTGGTTCGCGTTGCTCGCGGCCTGTCGCAGGTATCGCTCGCACGCCTCATACGTGCGCGGCACGTCGGCCGGCAGCTTCAGCCAGCAGCTCTGGGGTTCGCAGTATCGAAACGTCAGCACGCCGTGAGCGTCGTCGTAGGCGACCTCGTCGATGCCCTCCTTGAACGCGAATCCGAAGTCGGCGGGGGTTGGAATCTGGCTGATCGGGGCGAACGGCATCCACAGCCCCGGTTCGATGTCAGCTCGAGCCGGCCAGCGCGGGCCGATCAGTCGCGCCCAGGCAGCGCGGAAATCACCCGGTTCATCGACGGGTTGAAACTCGATGTGAAAGCGGACGGACTTGCCCGTACCGAGGACGGGCACGACCGCATCGCAAGCGGCGTACAGCAATCCGCTGGGTCCGTCATAGCCGAACCGCGTCGGGACGGGAGGATGTTCGCGCCCGGCGACGACGGCCGTCCCGCGGCCCTGCGCGGTGACGACGGCGAGCGGGTAGCGCGACGCATCGCCGGTCTTGCCCGCGCCGATCCGGACGACCGACGCATAGTGCCGGCGGACATCGATCGTCTGGTGCGTGTTGCCATCGACCCACCATCGCGTCGGCCGGCCGGGCGGCTCGGCGGCGACGAACACCGTGACCGGTTGCGAGGTCGGCGCGGCCGTGACGGCGTCGAGTGTCACAAAGAGCGAACCGATCTCTGATTCGACCACGCGCGTCCGCACGATCGCGCCCGACGCGGCATCCCGCGACTCGGCCGTGAGGGACGGGCCCTGACGCACCACGTTTCGCGGCTCAAGCAGTCGAATGGCGCGGTCGGCGAGGTGAGCCTGAACCCCGATGAGAAGGCGCGTGCCCGCGATCGAGAGCGCGTTGCCGCGCCACCTGGCTGCTTCGGGTTGAGTCGTGGTGCGGCTCGGCCGGACCGCCTCACCGTCGAACTCTTGCACGATCCCGGGGTCGAGCACGCGGCAGGCGGCGTCATCAAACCAGACCGTCCCCGGCAGGTTGGCGAACACGCAGAACAGGTCGATGGTTCGAACGGGCCTGCCCGGCCGCAGAATCCGCCGCGTGCGCGTCCAGTCGCGGGTATCGGGCACGCACGCGGCGAACTGGGCCCACTCGCGGGAACCGTCCGCGAACGTCAGGTCCGCGTACAAGCTGAAGTCCACGGACGGCGCGAACCCGATGCCCTCGCTCCGCGTCCACACCTCGAGCAGGATCGGCGCCGGATGTGTCTGGCGGAGCTCGACCCGCTGCGAAGCACCGCTCGTGCCGCGGGCCGCGTCGGCTCGGCATCGAATCGACTGCCGTCCACAGCGACGAATCTCGCGATCGATCTCGAAGCCACGACCGTGCGGGCGCCACGCCGTTTCGTTGCCGTCCGCCTGCTCGAAGCCGCCATCTCGGCACAGGTTCGGCAGCGACAGCGTGTCGAATTCGACCGGCTGATAGAGCACCTGCGACTGCGCCGGGGCGGCACTCGGTGCGAGGCAGGTGAGGCCGAAGCAGGCGAGCATCACTGAAACGCTGGTGGGTCGCACGGCGGCCGATTGTCGGCTGGAACACACGGGCGGTGCAAACCCGGCTCGGCGCCGGGGTGGACGCCACCGGCCGTTGCGGCGCATGCTCGGCCGTCGGCCATCCATCCCCGGTCACCGGCCCGCGACTGCCGTCGATGAATCAGTCGATCTCGAGCGATTCGAGCCAGCGCTCGAGATCGGCTTGCGAATCGCTGGCCTTCGTCTGCAACGCCGTGATTTCGCTGCGCAGCTTCTCGAGCTCCGATTCCTGTGAGTCGAGCTTGCTGACGTAACGCCGGGCGACGTCGCTCGTCGCCGAGATGGCCTTGAGGTTCTCGCGGATGCGTTGCTGGTCGGCCTCGATCGTGGCGACCTTCCGTTCGCACTCCCGGATTCGCTCGCGCAGCCGGTCGATTTCGGCCCGCCGCCACGCGAACTCATCGACCGCCGCTCGCAGGGCGGGGCTGGCAGGGCCGGTTTTCACCAGCGCAATCAGGTCGACCCCACCCGACGCCGCCAACACCACCGTGTCCTCGACGACGATCTGTCGGACGATCCGGATCGCCTCGGTCTTCTCCGCCATCGCCTCGACGCGGAACCGGTCGAGCGTGTCCGTACTCTCGATCGGCCGGACGTCGCCGACGAACTCCCACGTCGGCAGGCGCGGATGCTCCACGATCACGGTGCGCGGCTTCGTGTCCCGGTTACGCACCGATACGTTCGTCACGCGCACCTGCTTGCGGCGAATCCACAGTGTTCCGTGCGCGATTCGAATGCTCAGCACGTCGTCGGGCTCCGCTTTTTCTATCACGTCCACGTCGACCGCGAGGTCGAGCGCGTACGACATCAGCCGCTTCTCGCCGGGTCGCATGTCGGCCAGCTTGGCGTCGCCCGCGTACGAGCCGCCGTCGAAGACGGTCACCGGTCCCTGCGACAGGTGCAGCCCGGTGTTGTTCGTCAGCCACAGGCCGTTGAGCGGGTGTCTGGCGTGCGTGGATCGATTGAAGATCGAGACCTTCTGTGCCTCGACGTCCGCGGTTGCGATCGGCAGGATGGCAGACTGCTGCCGCTTGAGCGACACGGGTGAGCCGATCTCGTAGCGGAACAGCTCGCCGACCGACGCTCCCTCGGCGAGGGCCTGCACGCTCTGCATCATCGTGCGACTAACCTGATCGGCGAATTCAAGGCCCTCCTGGTCGGCCGCGAACGCGCGATCACGGCCACCCATTCGCCCGTCCGGAACCGGCGCCGCGAGCGGCATGCCTGAGAGCTTCGCGGTCTCCTTTCGCCCGGCGGCATGGTCCGGCGAGCGCAGCATCGCGTACCGCTCGAGCACCTCGGTGGGGCGCTCCACGTAAAGCGGCGTGTACAGGTCCATCACGTACGAAATGGGTCGTCCGGAGACCAGCGACACGTGGACCTCGCTCCAGTCCTCCTCGGTCGTGTTCTCGATCGTCGCCCAGCCCTGCAGGTAGGGCTTCTGATCGTCCGCCAGCACGAGACGGTAACTCGTCTTCCAGACGGGCGATTCGAGCAGGTACCCGAGCCGGACGCGGCGCTTGCCCGCGCCGCTGAAGGCCACGCTGACGGTCTTGCGGTCCGAGTCCCGCGCCGCGGCCAGGGCCAGCAGCGCCTGCCGCAGCTCCGACTCACTTTTCGCATCGAGAATGCGGATCGTGCCCGCGTCGGTCAGCTTCACCGTGCGCAGACCGTCATCGGTCAGGACGTTGACGTACTCCACCTGCGTCGGCTTCTTGTCGCCGGATTCGACGATCTTCGTCTCCACCCCCAGCAGCACCCCCTTCATCTGGACCGGCGGCCCGATCTCGACCGGCACGCCGCGCAGCCGATCGAGCAGCACGCCCAGCGTCGGGCGGTCGCTGATGTCTACCCCGAAGCTCTTCAGCGTCTTGTCGACCGGGTCGCGCGACGGGTACTCGACGGCCCGCACGCGGCCGCCGTCGAGGTCCATCGCCACCAGCGACTTGAGAATGTCGTTGATCTGCGCGGTGCGGAACCGCAGGTCGATCGTGGCATCGCCTTCCACCATGCCGTCGGCCTGAAAGTAGCCCACCCCCGAGCTGAACAGGGCGATCCGACTCAGCTTGAGTTCGTCGCCCAGCGTGGGGGCGGCGACGACCACACCCGCGACCCCAACCAGCGCGAGCGCGGCCCCGAACGATCGACGTTCCCTCCGTTTGCGACCTCGCATGCCTGTGCTCCTTAATCAACATTCGTAGCGGTCGGGCCATCCGCGACCGAGCCGATCGCCGCGCGGCGCCGATCGCCCCTGTTTCCTTGACGTTGGACGAAGCACTCGGCCGCGGGTTCCCGTGAAGTCTTGGTCGTGTCGGCGAGGCGCCGTTTTGCGTTCGCGGGCCGACCCGCGTAATCTGCCGCCTTTTTCAAGGACGAAGGAGATCGGGCGTGCCTCTGCCCTACAACAAGCGAACGCACTCGTGCGGCGACCTGCGGGCCGCCGACGTCGCAAAGACCGTGCTTTTGTGCGGCTGGGTCGCCACCGCCCGGGACCACGGCGGCATGGTCTTCGTGGACCTGCGCGACCGCGGCGGAATCACGCAGGTCAAGTTCAACCCCGACACCGATCCGGAGGCCCACAAGATCGCCCGCGGGCTGCGGAGCGAGGACGTCATCTGCGTGCAGGGCGAGGTCGCCCCGCGCGGGCCGAAGAACGTCAATCCCAACCTCGCCACGGGCGAAATCGAGATCAACGCCCACCTGGTCGACGTGCTCAGCCGCGCCGACACGCCGCCGTTCGAAATCATCGACGATCTCGAGACCAACGAGGACACGCGGCTGGCCTACCGCTACCTCGACCTGCGTCGCGGACCGATGCAGAACGCGATTATCGCCCGGCATCGCATCACCAAGGCGATCCGCGACTACTTCGACCGCCACGGATTCCTCGACATCGAGACGCCAATTTTGACCAAGAGCACGCCCGAGGGAGCCCGCGATTACCTCGTCCCCTCGCGCGTGCAGAATGGCAAGTTCTTCGCGCTGCCGCAGTCGCCCCAGTTGTTCAAGCAACTGCTGATGATCTCCGGCTTCGATCGGTACATGCAGGTCGCCCGCTGCTTTCGAGACGAGGATCTGCGGGCCGATCGCCAGCCCGAGTTCACCCAGATCGACGTGGAGATGGCCTTCGTCCAGCCGGAAGACGTGATGCACCACGTCGAGTCCTGTCTGGCCGAGGTGTTCGAGAAGCTGCTCGGCGTCCGCGTTCCGCTGCCGATGCCGCGGCTGACCTACGACGCCGCCATGCGCGATTACGGCATCGACCGGCCCGACCTGCGCTACGGCATGAAGATTCGCGACGTCACGGCTGTCGCCGCCCGGACTGAGTTCAACGTGTTCCGCACCGCCATCGACGCCGGCGGAACGGTCCGCTGCATCGTCGCTCCGGCCTCGGCCGAGCTGACCCGCAAGGAGCTGGACGGGCTGACCGAGGAGATCAAGGGCATCGGCGCCGGCGGCCTGCCCTACGTCAAGGCGGTCACCGAGGGGGGACGGACGGCGCTGCAATCCGGCATCGCCAAATTCATCACGCCGGAGGCCGTCGCCGACGAACTCGTCGCCGCCGCCGGTGCGTCGCCGGGCGACGTGGTTTTCTTCGCGGCGGGCAACGAGAGTGACGTTTGGAAGCACCTGGCCTGGTTGCGCGAGACGGTCGCGCGGCGCAAGAATCTCATTCCGTCCGGCGCGTGGGAGTTCACGTGGGTGGTCGACTTCCCGCTCTTCGGCTGGGATAGCGAGACACGGGCCGTCACGCCGATGCACCATCCGTTCACGTCACCCAAGGATGAAGACCTCAGCATGTTGGGGATCGACCGCGACGCTGTGCCGAGCGTCAAGGACCTGCTGCGGGTCCGCGCCAAGGCGTACGACCTGGTGCTCAACGGCATCGAGCTCGGCGGCGGGTCGATCCGCATTCATCGCGCCGATGTGCAGTCGAAGATTTTCTCGATTCTCGGCATCAGCCCCGAACAGGCCCGCGTGAAGTTCGGATTCCTGCTCGACGCCCTGCGCTTCGGCGCGCCGCCGCACGGCGGCATCGCGCTGGGTCTCGATCGCATCGCCATGCTGTTGTCGGGTCGCGCGAGCATCCGCGACGTCATCGCCTTCCCCAAGAACGCGCGGGCGGTCTGCCCGCTGACGCAGGCTCCGGGCGATGTGTCGGTCGAGCAGTTGCGTGAACTGGGTCTGCACGTGGCCCGTCCGACCGGCTGATCGCGGCCCGGCTCTCGGTCAGCGGCGGTCGGCGAGTTCGACATGGAGATCGACAGGGCGCGCTCGACAGCCTGGCTGTGGCCGGCGTGGATCGCCGCGTGGATGCTGATCGCGCTGGCGGTGCGTGGCGTCCTCGCGCCGCACGGCGCGTTCTCGGGCGATATGGCCTGGTACCAGGCGTGGGCGGTCGGTCCGGAGCGGTTCGTCCCGACCGACGCCCGGCCCGAGTACCCGCCCTGCAACTACCCGCCGCTCTACCCGACGTTCCTTCGGCTGTACGCCATCGCGCTTGATTGGACCGGACAATCCGAGCCTCTGACCGTCCCGATCGGCGACGGCTCGGATCGTCGCCTTGGGCGGACCTACGTCCTGCTGAAGCTGCCGGGCATCTGGGCGGACGTGTTCAGCATCTGGCTGGTCGCTCGCTTGGGCCGTACGCTCCGCCGGAGTGACGCGAGTGGGCGAACATGGTTCAGCATGTCGGCGCCGGTGCTGTACGCCCTCAGTCCGGCGCTGATCTACGACTCCGCCGTGTGGGGCCAGACGGACACGATCCTCGCCGGCCTGCTGCTGCTCGCAGCGCTGGCATACGCCGAACGACGCGCCGGGCTGCTCGGCGCAGCTTGCACGCTCGCATTGTTGCTCAAGCTCCAGGCGCTGCCGGTTGTCGCTCTGTTGACCCTTGCCGTGGCCGCGCGGTACCGCGCCGACTGGGCCGGCCGCGGCGGCTCGTTCGTCCTTGGCATGGCCCTCGCCGCCGGGGCTGTCGCCGCGGCCTCGGCGATGGTCGGCACCCTCGCGCAGTGGTGGATCGGCTACCGCCATGCCGTGGGCTACTACACCAACACCACGCTCGGTGCGATGAACCTCTGGTGGCTGCTCGCTCCGTTCGCCGACGATCGCTCCGCGGGCATGGCAGGACTGACGCTGCGCGCGTGGGGAATCATCATGATCGCGATCGGCACGGCCATCGTTGCCTTCCGTTGGGCGCGGCTGCGCTTCGCGGTCGAAGCGGCCCTGCCCGCGCTGGCCACCGTGGCGTGGGCCTTCTTCGTCCTGCCGACCCAGATTCACGAACGCTACGCCGTGCCGGCCGTCGCATTGATGATCGCCGCGGCCGCGACCGAGCGGCGATGGTTTCTCCCGGCCGCGTTTCTATCCGTCACCGTCATGCTGAATCTCGTCAACGAACTGCCGCTCGTCTTTCGCCCGTGGTCGGCGCTGCCGACGGCCGTGAACTGGATCTGCTGGCACGGCAACGCTCACGTGCGCGACGGGCTGGCGGTGGCCAACGTCGGGGTGATGGCTATGCTGCTGCTGACCGACTGGCGGCCCGGCCGTCGATGACGTCGCCGCGGTGGGCCTTGGCTTTTCTCGACTTGGCGCGGGGTATCGGTCGAATCGGAACCCATGGACCACGCCGACGACACCATCCGCGCGATCACCGGCTCGACGGCCGGCGGGGGCTACCGCCTGTTCTGGCTGGACACGCTGCTGCTGGCGCTGGCGCTCCGCGTTCTGCTGGTTCCGCTCAGCCCGTACTTCGGCTATCCCGGCGACCACGACGACTTTGTCCGCTGGGGCGTGCAGGCGGTCGACGACGGCCTGACCTCGCTTTACGACCATCCGCCCCGGCGATTGCCGTTGCGCGTTCGCGAGGACGGCGAGTGGATCACCACCGAGCGGCGTTTCGACCGCCTGTGCAACTACCCGCCGGGGTCGGTTTACCGGCTCGCCGTTTCGGGCTGGCTGTTCAGTCGGCTGTCGTCCGATCGACTCGTGAACACCACGCTCTCGCAGTATTGCTTCTCGTCGTGGATGATCGCGTGCGACCTGATCCTCGCCGCGGGCGCGGCGGCGCTGGCTCGGCACTTCGCGGACGAACGTGCAGCCCGTTGGGCATGGGGGCTGATGCTCTTCCTTCCGCCCCTGTGGTGGGATTCGGTCGTCTGGGCGCAGACCGACACCATGCTGCTTGCCCCGGCCATTTGGATGCTTTGGTCGATGGTCCGGCAGCGTTGGCTGCTCGCGGGCGTGCTCTGGGGCGTCGCGGCGTCGCTCAAGCCGCAGGCGATTCTGCTCCTGCCGGTCTGGGGTCTGGCTCTGCTCGCGCCGCCGCGCTCGACGGCCCGCGCCGGCGTCGCGTCAGCACGATGGCAGCCGCTTGCGGGCTTGGTCGCCGGCGCGCTGACCTTGAACCTGATCGCGCTGCCGTTCACGCTGCACTCCGGTTGGGCCTGGTTCCGCGCCAGCTACTGGGAGAACCTGTTTGCGACGTACGCGCACCTGACGACGCTCAAGGCTTTCAATGTCTGGTACGTCGACCTGCTGTTGACGCTCTCCGACGACGCCACCACCCGCTGCCTGGGCCTGACGCGCGACGCCTGGGGCAAGCTGATGCTCATGGCGGCCCTGCTGGCGGGGTTGGCCTGGTCGGCCGTTCGCTGGCGCGGTCGCGCCGAGGGCTTGTTGCTCTACGCCTCGCTCAGCCTGCTGGCGTTCATGATGCTGCCGACGCAGGTGCACGAGCGCTACCTCGTCCTCGTTCTGCCGTTTCTGTGCGTGGCGTCCGTGAAATGGCCGGGGGTCCGCGCCGGTTTCGCGGGGCTGACGATCGTCGCCCTGGCACAGGTCACCTGGCCGATCTGGCTCGATGTCGATCCGGCCGGAATGCGAGAAGTCCGCGAGGCGGCGAAGGCCGCGCACGTCGAGCTACGGCAGTTCGAGGCTCATCGGTTGCCGCCGGAACTGAGGTCGTTGCCCGATCTCGAGGCGGTCTTCACTCGCGCCTATCGCGAGCTGCGTGCTCGCACCGCCCCGATCGAATGGGTGTTCGTGGTGCTGGCGATCGCATCCAGCGCCGCGACGGTCACCGCGATCGTCCGAATTCGGTCACCATAAGAGGGAGCAGGTCGCGACGCGGACGCCAACGCTTTTCGTGAGAACGTACGGCCGAACGAACGTGGACGATCGCGTCAGCGAATCTGATTCGCGTACGCCGCCAGTTCTTCCTCGAAATTCCGCAGACGGATGCCGAAGGTCTGCTCGACCGGGTGCGGGTCGCAGGTACTGTCTTCCTGCGACATGCGCACCTGGTCCAGATTGAAAGGCACGCCCAAGCGCGTCCCGAGCAGCAGGTCATTCAGGTCGCCGATGCGGCCGATCGCCTTCGCGACCCGCACCGGCACGCCTACTTTCGGCTTGATCCGGCACGCGCCGGGGATCAGCCGTCGGCAGGTCTCGTAGAGTTCCTTCCACGTGTAGGCCCGCGGGCCGCCCATCTCGAACACCTTGCCGACGGTGGCCTCGTTCGACAACGCCGACACGAAGCAGGCGGCCACATCCCGCACGGAGACCGGTTGAAGCTGGTTCTCGCCGTGCCCAAAGTACGGAATCACCGGCGGAATCGGAGATGCGACGAACGACTTCACGAGTTCCATGAACTCGCCATCCGGCCCGTGAATGATGCTCGGCCGGAAGATGGTCCACGCCATGCCGCTGGCACGCACGATCTGTTCGGCCTCGTACTTGGTGCGATGGTAGACGGCCGGCGCATCCGGCCGGCTTCCCAGTGCCGACATGTGGACGAACCGCGGCACGCCGGCGGCTCGCGCCGCTTCGACCACCTGCCGGGTGCCCTCGACGTGCACGCGGCGGAAACTCTGGCCGCGACCGAGTCCACGACGTTCGACGATGATGCCTACCAGGTGGATCGCCGCCGTCGCGTCGCGCGCCGCCCGCGCCAGGGCCGCGGGCTGAAACAGCGTGCCCTCGACGACCGAGTACATGGCCGGATGGACGTTCGCGGCGGCCCGGCGGAAGCGGTCGCCGGATCGCAGCAGGCACACCGGGTGATACCCGCGTGCGATCAATTCCCGGAACACGTACCCGCCGACGAATCCGCCCGCCCCGGTCAGGAATACTTTCTTGGATGAGGTTGGCTGCTCGGCCATGTCCGACTCCGACGGCCGCGAGCAGGTGCGATGGCGCTGCGCATCGCGTCGCACGCGGGGTCCGGATAGTAGTAGGGGCGCGCCGGAGGGTAAAGACGGGTTATCGCCGTGCGGAAGGCGTCAGCGCCGGGCGGCCGCTGCTCGCCGCGGCGAGCGTTGGCGCGGGCGGGGCGCATGTCGGTCGGTGGTCTTCGTCAGCACGGCCTCGAGCAGTTCTTCGACGCGCTCAACGGGAATGAAGCGGATCTGCTTTCGGACCTCGGCCGGCACCTCGACCAGGTCCTTCTCGTTGCGCTTGGGGATCACGATGTTTCGGATGCCCGCCCGGTGTGCGGCCAGCGTCTTGCTCTTGAGGCCGCCGATCGGCAGCACCAGGCCGCGCAGTGTGATCTCCCCGGTCATCGCCATGTCGCTCCGACACGCTCGGCCGGTCAGGAGCGATACCAGCGCCGACAACATGCTCACGCCGGCCGAGGGGCCATCCTTCGGAACCGCGCCGGCCGGGACGTGGATGTGGATGTCCTGCTCGCTCAGCTTCTTGGGGTCGACGCCCAGCTTCTTCGTCCGGCTGCGGACCAGCGAGTACGCGGTTTGGGCGGACTCCCTCATCACGTCGCCGATGTGGCCCGTAAGTTGGAGATTGCCCTTGCCGGGCATGGCGGACGCCTCGACGAAGAGGATTTCGCCGCCGGTGGGTGTCCATGCGAGCCCGGTGGCGACCCCCGGCGTGCTCGTCCGCAGCGCCACTTCCGGCTCGATCTTGCGCGGGCCTAGAAACGGGGCCAGGTCCGACTTACGCACGACGGCCGGGGCCTTGCGACGCTGCACCTTGCGGGCCGCCACGCCGCGGCAGATGTTGGCGATCTCGCGTTCGAGGTTCCGCACACCCGCCTCGCGCGTGTAGCCGTCGATGATCTCCAGCAGGCTGGCGTCGTCGAATCTCAGATCGCTCGACTTCAGACCATTCTCGTCTCGCTGCCGCGGCACCAAGTAGGTCTTGGCGATGTGCAGCTTCTCGGCCGTCGTGTATCCGGGCAGCTCGATCACCTCCATGCGGTCAAGCAGCGGCGGCGGGATGGCCTCGGTGTAATTGGCCGTGGCGATGAACATCACCTTGGACAGATCGAAGGGCACGCCCAGGTAATGATCCTGAAACGTGGCGTTCTGGGCTGGGTCCAGCACCTCGAGCAGCGCCGACGACGGGTCGCCGCGGAAGTCCTGCCCGAGCTTGTCGACCTCGTCGAGCATGAAGACCGGGTTGTTCGAGCCGGCCTTGCGGATCTCCTGCATGATCCGGCCGGGCATCGAGCCGACATAGGTGCGGCGGTGTCCGCGGATGTCCGCCTCGTCGCGCACCCCTCCCAGCGACACGCGGATGAACTTGCGCCCCAGCGCCCGGGCGATCGACTGGCCCAGCGACGTCTTGCCGACGCCCGGCGGCCCGGCGAAGCACAGCAGCGGACCCCGCCCGGTTGGGCGCAGCTTCCGGACCGCGAGGAACTCCAGGATGCGCTTCTTCACCCGCTCCAGGTCGTAGTGGTCCTTGTCGAGGATCGCTTCGGCCTTGGCGATGTCGAGGTGGTCCCTGGTCGAGACGGCCCATGGCATCTCGCACAACCACTCGACGTAGTCCATGGCATTGCTGTACTCGGGCGAGGCCTGCGGAATCTTGGCGAGCCGGTCGATCTCGCGCATCGCCTCCTTCTCGACCACCTCGGGCATCTCCGCCTTGCGGACGCGCTCGCGAAGATCGTTCAACTCGACCTCGCGCGCGTCCGCCTGGCCCAGTTCCCTCTGAATCGCCCGGAGCTGCTCGTGCAGGAAGTATTCGCGCTGCTGCTTCTCGACTTGGCCCTTCACGTCGCTTTGAATCTTCGCGCTCAGCTCCAGTACGTCGATCTGCTTGGCGAGGTGGGCCGCGATTTTTCGGAGGCGGTCGACCACGTCGAACGTTTCCAGGATTTCCTGCCGCTGCGTCAGGTTCAGGTTCAGGTTGGCCGCGAGGAAGTCGCACAGGGCGCCGGGCTTGTCGATGCTGTTCAGCACCTCCAGCGCCTGCTCGGGCACGCCGGGCGACAGCTCGATGACGCGCTGCGCCTGCTGCCGCGCCGTTTGCACCAATGCCTCGAGCTCCGTGCTCTCTTCTACCGTGTCCTCGCGCGTATGAGCCCGCGCCACCAGGTAGGGTTCGGTGCCCACCAGCTCCTCGATGCCGAAGCGAACCAGCCCGTGCACGATGATGCTGTGCGTGCCATCCGGCATCTTCAGCAGCTTGAGGATGGCGGCGGCGGTCCCGACGCGGTGCAGGTCGTTCAGCTGCGGGTCCTCGACCTCCGCGCGGCGCTGCGCGACGATGCCGATGATCTTCGAGCCGGTGATGACCGCGTCGACCACCCGCTTCGACTTTTCGCGACCGAGCGTCAGCGGAATGATCGTGCCGGGGAAGGCCACCGTGTCCCGCACAGGCAGCAGCGGGAGCAGTTCGGGAACCTCGACGCGACGCGGTCCGCCGCCCAGCGTCGCGGCCAGCGTGACGGGTTCCCCCGGCGCCTCCTCTCCGCCGACCTCGCTCGGCTCATCCGGGGGTTCGGGCGGCGCCTCGTCGGAGGAACACTCGCGCGCGGGCACGATCGGCGTCGCGACGGTCCATGCCGGGGTCGTTGGTCGGGGCGTCAGGTGCATGGATTCGAGCCGGATGGCCGCCGGCTCACGCCTTTGGCAACGTGATCCACAGCAGGCCGTCTGCGTAGCGAGCGCCGATCTCGTTCTGTCGTATCGCGCGCCGGATCTCGATCTCGCGTCGAAATGCTCCGCTGTCGATTTCCATGAGGTGAACGCTGACGTCCCCGGGCGGCAGGTCGCTGGGCGCCGGCGGCGTGCGCGTGCCGCGTATCACCAGCTTGTTATCAATCGCTTCGACGGTGATCGCGTCCGGTGACATTCCCGCCAGATCCACGCACACGAGGAAGGCGTCGCCGGACTCATACACGTTCACGTCGGGCTGCCAGACGTCGGTTGGCGAGAATCGGACGTACGAGCGCCCGGACAGGTCGTCGACCCAGGACTTGAACGGATCGGCGAAGTTGGGAAAGCCGGATCCGGCCGCGGTAATTACAGGCTTCATGGCAGTGCCCTCGTGCGTACCAGCCGGCCGTCAATGTAGAACCGCGACGCCCGTGGGTCAACGTAAGTCCAGCGGTTACCGGTACCTGCTTGCCGCATTGATGATCGGCTCGTCGTGCGAATAGAATGGCGTGGGGTTAGACGCCCCCAGGGGGGCAGCGAAATGTTCGCCATGATGCAGCGCGCGTTGGGTCAGACCGCGTACGGAGTGTCCGTCATCGGTCTGCGCGGCTGGCCTTGCGAGCCCGACGACGCATGGGCGGAACCCCTCGATTCCAATGAGTTGATTTCGGCCACCCAGGTCGCGCTGGAGGCGGGGGTGACCTATGTCGAGTTGCCGCTGACCGGCGGGATTTCACAGATCGAGGACGCCCTCAGCAACGCGTTGTCCGGCCGTCGTGAGCACGTCGTGCTGGCCGGCGTCTGCGGTGTTCCGGGGCTGGGCAGCGCTCGCGATGCGCGCGTGACGCGGCCGGACACGATCGTGAGTTTGTGCGAGGCCGCGCTCCGCCGGTTGCGACAGGATCGGTTCGACGTGTTGCACGTGCGATGGCCGGGCGTCGACCTGCCCATCCCAGATCTGATGGGCACGCTGGCGAAGCTACTGGAGCGCGGAGACATTGGCGCAATCGGCCTGAGCCATTACGGTTACGAGGGAGTGAGCCGTGCGCGGCGCGTGGGCGCAGTCCACGTGGTCCGGACGCCGCTGAGCCTGTTCGAACGCGAGGCGACGTTCGACCTCGTGCCATTCTGCCAGGAGCACGGGATTGCAGTCGTGGCCGACGACGTTCTGGCCGGCGGATGGCTAGCCAGCGACGCCGACTTGGCATCCCTGCGCCGCGCAGCCGGCAGTCGCCCCGGCCGGTCCGCGAGGGCCGAGGCCGATCAATCGGCCGCCCTGCGGCTCCAGGAGCTGGCGCAGGAAGCCGGCCGTACGGTTGGGCAGTTGGCCACGGCGTGGGCGATTTCTGAGCCGGGCGTGACGGCGGCGCTGGCTGTGAGTTCCCGCCCGTCGCGCGTCCAGGACCAGTTGGGCGCGTTGGGATGGACGATTCCCGAAGCTATCCGGGGGCGACTGGACGATATATTATCGGAACGCGATCGCCGGTTGGATCGCTGAGACTGCTCGTTTTGCCACGGTCGAGGTAAGCCCCGCATGTCGCCATCGACAGACATCGCACCGCGCAGGCGGTCCAGCATTTCGTTCGTCGCGCTGTATCAGAACGCGCGGCAGCGAGTCCGGACGTTTTCCGGCCCACTCATCGTCCTGGGCCGCGCCAAGACGTGCGACTTCGCGCTCGACTCTGCCAGCGTCGCCCCGGTCCATGCCGCGATCGTTTTCTGTCGTGGCGCGTGTTTCGCCTGTGACCTGGGTGCGGCGCGCGGCACGCTCGTCAATGGCAGCCCGATTCGATACCAGCGCCTCACGGAAGGGGACCAGCTCCAGATCGGCAACTACCGCTTTCGGGTCGAGGGCATCCACTCCGGCGGAGATGAGCAGGCCTCCGCGCCGCGCTTCACGTTGAGCGGTCCGCCGCCCATTGGGCAGGTCAACTGCATGGACCCGCTCACGGTCATCGGCTCCGATCTCGGCGCGGACCTGGTCATTCGCGATGCCCGCGTGGCGGGAGTCCAGTGCCTGATCGCCTGGACCGACGACGGCGTGCTGGCGCGCGACGTCGGCGGCGCCGGCGTCATGGTGAACGGGCGCACCGCCGCGGTCGAGGTGCTGCGCGCCGGTGACGTGATCGTGATCGGCCCGCACGACGTGCGCTTCGACGTCGATTCCCGCCTGCTGCCGGGCGGGGCTGCTGCCGCCGCCGACGCGCTGGCGGCCGCCGCGCAGCGTGAGACCGCCGCACGCCCGGATCACGACGCGTCGAACGATTTGTCGCTGGCCGACACCGTGGACGCCCACTGGCCCGAGACACTGACCGAAGCCGAGGAGATGAACCTCGACGTCGAGTTGTCGCGCGACATCCGCGACCTCGATGACGCTCGCCGCCACGTCGGCGCGGCCAAGGACGCCCTCGAGCGCGAGCGAATCGGAGCCGACGAGCCGCCCGTGCTGTCGTCCGACACGCTCAACGAGGTCATGGCCGGCGGGATGGCGGCACCGGCCGGGGCGTTGTCTGCCGGACTGGACGCGGAGCGCCGCGCGATCGCCGCCGAGCGCGCCATGCTGGCGGCCGAGAAGGCCAACGTGGACGCCCAGCGGTCGGAGTTGGAGTCCCAGCGGCGGCAGATCGCGGCGTCACGGGCGGCCGGCGAGGCCGCGCAGCAGGAGGCCGAGCGCCGCCGGGCCGAGCTGGACGAGCAGGTGCGCAAGGCGCGCGAGCTGCACGAGCAACTCGAGCGAGAGCGCGCCCAGCTGGCGCGGCTGCGCGGCGAGACCGACGCCCAGACGAAGGAAATCGCCGCCCTGCGGGCGCGTCAGCGGCAGGAGTTGTCGGAACTGGTGGCGCAGCGCTCGGCCATCGCCAACGAGATCGCCCTGCTAGCGCAGCGCAAGCAGGACGGCGGCGACTCGCAGGAATTGTCCGAATTGCGGGCGGCGCTCGAGAGCGAGCGGGCCGAACTGGAAGCCGCCCGCGGGGATGGCCGTCGTCTGGACGCCGAGAACCAGGCGCTCAAGAAGCAATCACTCCGCGATCGAACACAGACCAACGACCTGATGGCGGAACTGGAGAGCGTGCGGCGCGAGCGCGACGCCATCCGATCGAAGACGCTGGATGATTTCCGCACGCGGCAGGCCGAACTGGACAATCTGTCGCGCGAGTTGGCGGCCCGGGCCGCGGCCGCCGACCGCCGGGCGGCCGAGGTCGAGCAGCGTGAGAAGGCCGTCGCCCAGCGGCTCTCCGCTCTGCGCGAGCGTGTCGCCGCCGAGCAGAAGAAGCTCGACGACCACGCCGCCGGGCTGCGACGGTCGCTCGACGAGCAGCGCGATCGGCAGAAGGCTCGCCAGGCGGAACTCGAGGAGCTGAGCGCGAAGATCGAGGCCACCCGCGACCGCCTGACCAAGGACGTCGATACGGCGTTCGCCGAGCGAAGTCGCGAAGTCGAGGAACGGACGGCGGCCCTGGCCGAGCGCGAGTCCGCCCTGACGCGCCAGGCCGAGGAGAACGCCCGCCGCTCGTCCGAGTTGGCGGAGCGCGAGGATCGCGTCACGCGCACGGCCGCGGAGATCACGCAGCGCGAGGCCACGCTGAACGCGCTGGAAGCGGCCTTGCAGGACCGCGACGGACGCCTGCGGGAGTGGCAGGAGCGCCTGACGCGCGAGGACGTGCGTATCGAGGGTCTCCGGCAGCAATCCGAGGCGGCGGCGCGCGAGGCGGCGGCCGCGCATGATCGCTTGGCGGTGGAGCGTGCCGGCCTGGAGGCTCGCCGCGACGCGATCGCGCCGGAGTTGCAGAAGATCGAGATCGCCCGCGCCGCCCTCGACGAGCGCGCCGAGCAGATTGATCAACTCAAGCGGTCGCTCGATCAGCGCGAGGCGCAGCTCGCCGCCCGCCAGAATGAGCTGGAGACCTGGGCGGCGCGCCTCTCGAGCCAGGAGGAGCAACTCGACGACGCCGTCGCCCGCATCGACGAAGCCAAGCGTCGCGAGGAGGCCGTGGCGGCCGGCGAGGCCGGCCTGCTGACGCGCATGGCGCAGGCCGACCTGCGTCAGGCCGAGCTGGAGGCCCAGCGGGCACGCGTCGAGCGGCGGTCCGAGGATGTCGAGTCGCGCGAGCGCGCGGTGCAGAAGCACGAGACCGTCCTGGCCGAGGCCAAGGCGGCGTTCGAGCTCGAGCGTCAGGAGGTCGTGCGCGGACGCGACGAGGCCCGTGCCCTGCGCGAGGAGACCGCCCGCATCGGTGAGGAAGCGCACCGCCTGCAAGCCGAGATGCAGCGTCGCGGCGTCGAGCTCGACCAGCTCGAGATGACGCTGCGAGCCGAGCGGCAGCAGTTGGACGACCGCCAGCAGCAGGTCCGCGACGAGCAGACCCGCCTCAAGCTGGCACAGGAGGCGCTCACGCGCGACCTCGCGGCCTTGGAGCGTGAACGCAACGAACTCGATCAGCGCGGGCATGCCCTCGCCGCCGAAAAGGATGAACTCATCACCGCCCGCGCCGAGGCGGACGCCCTGCGCGGCCGTGTCGAAGCCCGCGACGTCGAGCTCGGGCACGAGCAGCGCCGCATCGCCGAGCGGCAGGCCGAGCTTGACACCCGTGCCGCCGAGCTCGAGCGGCGCGCCGGCGAGCTGGCCGAGCGCCGCGCCGAGAACGACGCCGAAGCGGCCGTCCTGAAGCGCGAGCGAGACAGCCTCCGCTCACAGTCCGAAGCGTTGGCTCAACGGCAGGGCGAGCTCGATGCTCGCCAGACCGAGATCGAACGGCAGGCGCGGACGGTTCTCCAAGACGAGGCGGAACTCAATCGCGGCCGGGCCGAACTGTCGGAAGCGAAGGCCGCCGTTACGTCGGCGAACGAGCAGTTGGAAGCCGAACGGCGGTCGCTCGAGCAGATGCGGCTGACCTACGCCGCGGGTCTGAGCCAGTTGGAGATTCGCCAGCGCGAACTGGCGGAGCGGGAACTGGCCGTGACCGAACAGGCGCGGCAGGCGGCGGCGATCCAGGCCCGCATGGAGAGCGAGCTGGACCGCCTGGGCCGCGAGCGGGCCGAGCTGCTGAGCGTCCGCGAGTCCGGCGCCGCGGATGTCGAGCGGTTTCGCGTTCTTGAGCAGCAGCTCGAGAGCCAGCGGGCGGATCTGCGCCGGCAGGAGGAGTCGCTCGTCGCCCACGAGCGCGCCCTCCAGGCCCGCACCGAGCAACTCACCCAGATCGAGCAGCATGTCCAGTCGCGCTCGCGCGAGATGCTCGACCGCATCGCCGGTCTCGATCGCGACCGCGAGGAACTCGAACGTCAGCGCGCCGCCTGGCAACGACAGGTCGAGTCCGAGCGAACGGCGATCGAGGCGTCGCGAGCGTCGGCGGTTCAGGAACTTGAAGCGGCCCGCGCGCGGCATGCCGAGTCGGTTGCGGCGGCGCGCGATGAACTCGCGGCGCGGCGAGCCGAACTCGAGCGGGAATTCGGAGAATATCGGGACGGAGTCGAGGAGACCCTGCGGCATCGGCTGCGCGCCGAAGCCCAGGCACAGGCCCAGGCGGACCTGCGGCGCACGCAGGAAGCCCTGGCGAACGCCGAGTCGCGCCTCGCCGGCGTCGACCAGGACATCGCCGAGCGGCTGCGCCGCTTCGAAGCCGAGATGCGACAGCGCCGAGCCGAGCTGGAGGCGGAGTTCGCTCGTCGCCGCGAATCGCTCGGCGCCGAGTTGGACGGGCGCCGGCGCGCGGTCGATGTGCGGGCCGACGAGCTCGCGCGGCGCGAAGCGGCGATTTCCGAGGAAGAGGCGCTGTTCCGCGAGGAGACCGCCGCATCGTCGCCGAGCGAACCCGGGCTGTCCCTCGATCCGACCCCGCGATTCGCGGCCTTGGCCGACCTGGTGCATGCCGCCCCTCCGGCCGCGGATGACACGGTTGCCGCGGATGTCGATCGGCACGATCCGTCCCCGCCGCCGAGCGCCGATGATGCCGACGAACTCGACCGCGCATCCGAACGGGCCGAACGTTCACCGGATCGTCGCGGCGGAGGTCGTCGCTCGACGGCCATCCTGACGATGCTGGTTTCGGTGTCCGTTTTTGCGGCGATGTGGGCGTCGCGCGATCGCGGGCCGGCCGTCGGAACGGTGCAGTTGCCCAGCGGAACCGACCGCGCAGCGCTGCTGGCTCGCCTGGGTGACAATGCCTTCCTGCGGGAGCTCTCAGCCGCGGCCGGTGCGGATCTGCCGGCGGCAGTGGGGGCCGGCCGGCTGAAGGTCAGCGTCGGTGAGTCCGACGACCGACTGCGGATCGAGGCCGACTCCGAACAGTTGGCCGACGGCGTCGGTCTGGCGTTGCGAGACGCGTTGAATCAGTCGCCGGCGGCGAACCCGATTCCTCAGGGCGAGGCCCTCGCGGACCTGCGTGCGATCGAGCAGAAGCGACGCGCGGACCTTGCGGCGGCCGAAGGCAAGCTGGCGCAGCTTGGCAAGGCCATCAGCGCCGACGACAGCGATCGCAAGCTGGCGGATGCCGAGAAAACCAAGAAGGCCCGCCGCGCCGCGCTCGACGAAGCGGAGCGAGCCGAAGCCTCGGCCGCCAAGGCGCTGGCCGAGGCCAAGGTGCCCGATCCGGGCGTGATCACGGTGTCCGATCAGGAACTCTCCGCGGCGCTGGCCGACGATCCGCCTTACATGGAGTCGCTGAAGCAGTGCAAGTCGAAGGCCAAGGGTCTTCGCGAGGAGATCGTCCGGGTTGACGCCGATGTCGCGCCCCGGTTCGAGCGCCTTATCAAGGCGGCGGGCGCGCTTCAACAGGCGCTCGCGGCGGAACGGGCGCAGCCGAACGACGCGCAGCTCACGACGTCGCTGACCCGGATCGAACAGTCGCTGGTCGAGTTCGCCCAGCGGGCTGGAGCGTGGGGTACGGAATGGGCCGGTCTGATGGCGCCCATCGTCCGGTGGCCGGACGGTGGCGAAGCCGACGTGCTGCTGACCAGCCACCAGAAGGCGGTGGACTGGTACCACCGCACCGAGGCCGACGCCCGCCAGACGGCCGACAGCGTCGGCCGGATGATCGACGCGATGACGTCCGGCGGCGGCGACATGGCTCGTCGGCGCGTGGTGGAAAGCGCCCTGCAGAAGCCGCGTCGTGAGTTGGAGGCGGCCACCGCCGAGCTGCTTGCGTCCGCGGCCGCCATTCTGGGCCGCGAGAACTTCAAGATTCACGCCCTCTCCGAGGCCGTGACCGACCTGGATCGACGAGCGCGGCGCCGGCGCGAGGCCATCAGCGACGCCGTTCGATCGGAGCTTCAGCGCACCCAGAGCGGACGGAGCGATCGTGACCTGACGCGGGCTCGCAACGCGCACGCCCAGGCCAAGGCCAAGCGTGACGCCGCGCTGCGGGAACTGCTCGCCATCGACGAGGAAGTCGCGATGCTGCGGCGCGCCGCCGAGCGGTCGCGCTCGCGGCGCGATGAACTCACCGCGGCGCACGTGGAGATCGCGCAGATCAAGGAAGATCTCCAGCGGATCGCGGCGCGCATTGAGCAGGCCGGCGCGGCGCCCGCGCCGCAGCCGGCCGACGTCACGTACGTGTCGCAGACGCCGTTCCTCGCCAACTCGAGCGGGCCGGCCGCGCTCGTCCGCCCGGCCGCCTCGGGCCTGCTGGCCGGATTGCTGTTCGCGCTGCTGCATCGCATGCTGACCGGGCGGCGGCAACCAACGCCCGAGCACGCGACCGCCTGAGCGCCGGTCGGTCCGCGCAGGCGGCTCGTCTCATGCCGCGCTTGATGCTGCTGGTGACCGATCTCGATCGCGGCGGCGCGCCGCTGCGCATCGCTCGCATGGCTCGTCGACTTCGGACCGAGGGATTCGAGCCGGTCGTCGGCTGCCTCGCCGGCCGCGGTCCGTTGATGGCCGAACTCGAACGCGACGGCATCGCCACCTTCACCTGTGACGCCCGCCACCGGCTCGATGTCATGGCGCTCGGACGGCTGGCCGCCGCGATTCGCGCGCATGATCCAGCCCTCGTGCACGCCACGTTGTTCCACGCCAACATCGCCGCCCGGCTTGTTGGACGATGGGATCGACCGAGACCGGTCATCACCGGGTCGGCGACGATCGAGGTCGAGCGTCCGTCTCATCGGCTGGGTGAGATGCTGACCAGCGGCTGGAGCGACTGGCACACGGTGAACAGCGCCGGGGTGGCCGACCAAGTCTGCGGCGAATTCGGCTGGTCGCGCGATCGCGTGGTGGTCGTGCCCAACCCGGTCGATCTGCGAGAAATCGACACCATCGCGCCGATCGATCGGCCCGCGGCCGGCATTCCGAGCGACCGCCCGATGCTGCTGTGGGCCGGTCGGATGGATCCCGTGAAGCGGCTGGATTTCCTGCTCGACGTGCTCGATCGCGTCAGGCCGCGGCGAGCGTTCACGCTGGCCCTTTGCGGCGACGGTCCCCTGCGAACGCGGATCGAAGCCCGAATTGCCGGGCTTGCATGGTCACGCGACGTGCGCCTGCTCGGCTGGCGAACCGACGTCGTGGCTTGGATGAAGGCGGCGGATCTGCTGCTGCTGCCCTCGCGGAGCGAGGGCTCCCCGAATGTCGTGCTGGAGGCCATGGCGGCGGGCTGTTGCGTGCTGGCAAGCGGCATCGCGCCGTGCCGCGAGGTGATCGCCCCGGGGGTCACGGGAGCACTCGCACCATGCGGAGACGCTTCAGCCTGGGCGGCCGCGGTCGAAGGCCTCTTGGCTCATGGCGAACATCGGGAGCGGCTGGTCGCAGCGGCACGGAGTTGGGTCGCTGCCCACCATGATTGGAGCCTTACATTGGGGCCGATAACATCCCTCTACCGAGCGGCGATCGCCGCCGCCGCGCGCTTCAGAAAAACTTAACGCAGGGATCAACCGAGCAACCTCCGTCTTCGGCGGAACTTCCGCGCTCGGCCACCCGCCTAACCGATGCGTTGTGCCGCTTGTGAAGGATTTTCTTCTTGCATCAGTGGTGGGGAAAAGTGTAGAACACGCCCTAGCTTGATCACGTTCGTGGTGAATTGAAGCGAAGCACGACCCGAATGCTCCTGTTCAACGGCGCATATGAGCACACGATTGACGCAAAGAACCGAGTCGCCATTCCGGCGCCTTTTCGATCCAAGATCAACCCGGAACGGGACGGCCGACGGTTGTACATCGTTCCGGGCGATCCGCTCGACAGCCTGTGGATTTACGCGGAAAGCACGTTTCTGGCGGTCTCCGCCGAGCTGCGCTCGGCCCTGGTCGACCAAGAGGAACTCGAGCGCTTCAAGCGGGTGTTTTTCTCGAACGTGGACGATGTGGAGCCCGACAGCCAAGGTCGGATCGTTCTACCGGAACGGCTGATCAAGCTGGTGAACCTGGAACGCGAAGTGATGCTCTGCGGCGCCCACGATCACATCGAGGTTCGCAACCGGTCGGCGTACGAGCGCGAGCACGCCGCGGAGATGTCGGATTACTCCGGGTTGCGGCGGAAGGCGTTGAAGGCTTTGGAGGCACGCAGCAGGCCGGCATCGCCGCATGGCGACGGCCCGGCCAATCAGCGATAGTCGCCGCGGGGCGGTCGGCGCGGTCATGAGGAACGCGAGCCGTCGGCGGCGGGTGGACTGTCGGGTGCAGCCAACGGAGTACGCAACTGCACGCGATGGCGCGGTCGCCGGTTGTACCGGCATCGGTTTCGACGCGGGTCGGTGGGACTGACCAGGGAGGCCGGCGTTCCGGACAACCCGGCGTGGAACGTCGCCGGTTTCGAGATTCGACGCGGACTCTCGAGCCGGAACGCCCAGGACATCGACCGGTCGAAGCAGACCCGGGCCTGACAGCCCGGAAAGCGGCAGGGTACCGAAGCATGACGCGGTCCGGTACCATGTCCGCTCTGCCAGGTGCATCGGTATGATGCAGTACCGTGTTGCAGGCGGTGCCAGTCCTCACGGAGGAGGGCTGGTACCGTCGCTCTCTATCATACGCGACAATCCGCCTGTGGTTTTACTGGGCCTACAGATTGTGGGGGACTCCTGCCGAGAGTACCAGTACTGGTTCGCAGCCGGCCGCCGGACCGGGTGAGTCGATGGACGAGACCGCGTCGCCCGCCGAAGCCCCGGGGCCGGGTCATCTTCCGGTGCTGCTGGCCGAAGTTCTGGATGCGCTTGTGCCGGTGGCCCGCGAGTGCATCGTCGACTGCACGCTCGGGTTGGCGGGGCATGCCGCGGCCTTGCTCGAACGGACGCCTCCGGCCGTGCGGTTGATCGGGCTGGATGCGGATTCGACCAATTTGGCGATCGCGCGGGAGCGACTGTCGGGCTTCGGCGACCGCGTCCGGCTGATCCAGGCGAACTTCGCGGAATTGTCGGCCGTGCTGGCCTCGTTCGGCGTTCGATCCGTCGATGCCGTTCTGGCCGACCTGGGGCTCAGTTCGAACCAGTTGGGCGACGCCGCCCGCGGCTTCAGCTTCGAGCACGACGGGCCGCTCGACATGCGGCTCGACCCGTCTAGGGGCCAAACCGCGGCCGACCTGCTGGCAACACTGGGAGAGGTGGAACTCGCCGACCTACTTTACGTGCAGAGTCAGGAAGCCCGAAGCCGAAGAATTGCTAGAGCGATCTGCGCGGCGCGTCGGACGGATCGCATCAACAGCACTGCCATGCTGGCGAGGCTGGTGTCCGACGCGGTCGGCGCGCGCGGCGGTCGGTCCCGGATTCACCCGGCGACGCGTACGTTCATGGCGTTGCGCATCGCGGTGAACCGAGAGCCGGAGTCGCTGGCAGCCCTGCTGCGGCAGACGCCGGACGTTCTCCGCCACGGCGGGCGTCTGGCGATCATCAGTTTTCACAGCGGCGAGGATCGCCTTGTGAAAGAAGACTTCCGCCGGCGATCGCGGGCCGGCGAATACGCGCTGCTCACCAAACGGCCGCTGACGGCCGGCCGCGCGGAACAACGAACCAATCCGCGGAGCCGTTCCGCGAAGCTGCGGGTGGCCGAGCGGACTCAGGCGGACAGTGGGGACCGGCCGGCGTCGACCAGCGCCCCGGTCCCGTGGAGGTGACGTCGATGACCAAGGAGACAAAGATCGGCCTGCTGGTCGGTCTGGCGTTCATCATCCTCTTTGCGATCATCCTGTCCGAGAAGGGGGCGGGTCCGCGACCGGGCGGGCCGGCTCAGTTCACCCAGGTCGACAGCCTCCATCAGCGCAACTCTCAGCCGGGCGCCACCACGGTGACGAACGCCGGGCGTCTGCCGCTGCCGGTCGAGGCGGTGGCGCGCGAGACGCCGAAGCCGCGTCCGAAGCCGACGCTGCCCGCGGCGCAGCCCTCGCCGGCCCAGACCGAGTTGGCGCGCCGGCGCGATGACGCCGTGCTGCCGACCGTCGATCCGTCACTGATCACGCGAGTGGACGTCGCCGCGGCTGAACGGCCGGCAGCCGACACGCGCCTGGCCGATGCGACGCCGACGTCACCCACGGTCGTCATTCCGCCTTCAGGCGAGCCCCGTCGGCCCGACGCAACCACGCCCGCGCGGACGCCGGAGTCGGCGATCGCATCCGCTCAGGATTTCCGCACGTTGCAGGGACGCATCGACGCGATCGAGATTCCGCCGCCGCGTCCGCATCGCATCAGCGCCACGGCCGTCGAGAACGGTCCGGTTGCGTTAAGTTCGCTGGATTGCACTCAGTCGTACACGGTTCAGCCCGGTGATACGCTAACGTCCATCGCCCGTAAGACCATGGGCAGCGGCAGCGCCGCGTCGGTGGCCGCCATCTTCAAGGCCAATTCGGCCACACTGAAAAACGAGCATAGCCTGAGGGTCGGACAGACGCTCAACATCCCGAGCGAGACCTGCCCGACGCCGGCTCCCGGCGGCGACCTGGTCGGCCCGCCCGCGCCGACGCGGCTCGCCGACGCCGGTCCATCGCGGCAAGCCGCGCCACGAACCATCGAGCGGGCCTCGACGCGGTTGAGCCGGACGTACGAAGTTCAGCCGCGCGATACACTGTCGAAGATCGCCAAGCGGGAACTGGGCAGTCCGCAGCGGTACAAGGAAATCGAGGCGCTGAACCGCGACGTGCTGGGCCGTCGCGGGCAGCTCCAGCCGGGCATGAAGCTGAAGCTTCCGCCCAGAACGACGAACGGCGGGGACGAAGAGGCAGCGACGCGGCGCGGCGGGTCGGAATACGTCACGCGCTGAGTCGCACTGAACGCCGGTTCCAACCCGCGGCAGGGTCAGCAGGATGCACGATGCCGGCCGCACGATGACGGTTCCTCGCGCGCTACTCGTGCTGGCGCTGCTGTCCTCGGTCGGGATCGCGATGGTGCTGGTCCGGGCCGAGACGGCCAAGGCCGCGCACCGCGTGCAGCGGCTGCACAAGCAGCAGACCGCGCTGCGGCACGAACTCTGGGGTCTCGAGATGCAGTTGGCGCGGCTCCGCGCTCCGCAGCGAATCGCGGAGCGGGCGGCGGAGCTGGGTCTCGGCGTTCAACCGCCCGTGGTGGACGGTCCACCGCGGCGCGCGGCGCCGCCGCTTCTGGCGCCTGCGCCGCGGCCGCAGGGGGAGTGACGCACGGATGCGCCTGCCTCGTCTGAAATCGTCGTACATTTCCGGTCAGCTCCTGATGAGCCTGGTGCTGACGTCGCTGGCGGCGCTGGTCGGCCGGCTGGTGTTCATCAATGCCAGCCAAGGTCCCCGTCTGCTCGCCCGGACCTTCGAGCAGCAGCGCTCGACCGTTCCGCTGCCGGCGCGGCGGGGCCTGATCGTCGATTGCCACGGCCGGATTCTGGCCGGCACCGCGCTTCAGAAGTCCGTGTTTGCTGATCCCGCCTTGATGCCCGACAAGCTCCAGGCGGCCGAGCAGGTCGGGCAGATTCTCGATCTGCCGACCGGCGAACTCGGGCAGGATCTCGTCGCGGCCGGGTCGCGCCGGTTCTTCGTCGTTCGTCGTCGCATCAGCGACGATCAGGCTGCGGCGCTGCGCGCCACGCGCGTGCCGGGAATCGGCGTGTTTGAGGAGCCGTATCGTACCTATCCGCTCACGTCGCTGGCCGCGCAGGTGGTGGGGTTCGTCTCACGCGACGGCGCCGGCCTGGCGGGAATTGAGCATCAGTGCGAATCGTGGTTGTCCGGCGAGTCCGGCGTCAAGACGATCGTGTGCGACGCGGCTCGGCGGGCGTTCTGGCTGGCCGAGGACGGCTACCAGCCGCCGCGCGACGGCTATCACGTGGTGCTGACGATTGACGCCGTCATTCAGGCGGCGGCGGAGCGCGAGCTCCAGGCGGCGGTGGACAAGTTCAAGGCCGAGTCGGGCGTCGCTGTCGTGATGGATCCGCGCGACGGCGCGATCCTGGCGATGGCCAACGTTCCGACCTTCGATCCAAATCATTTCCAGGACTACGCCGAAGGCTCGGCCTGGCGCTTCCGCAATCGAGCCGTGACCGACCCGTTCGAGCCCGGCAGCACGTTCAAGCCGTTCATCGCCGCCTGGGCGCTGGCCGAACGCGTGACGCAACTGGGCGAAATCATCGACTGCGAGGCCGGCATGTGGCGCGACGGCAAGCGCCTGCTGCACGACCACCACCCGTATTCCGGCCTCTCGTTCGAGGACGTGGTCGCCAAGTCGAGCAACATCGGCATGGCGAAGCTCGGCAAGCGGCTGGGCAACCGTCGGCTTCAGGCGGCCCTGCGGGCTTACGGCTTCGGCCAGAAGACCGGCGTCGGCATCGTCGGCGAATCGGAAGGAATCGTCCCGCCCCCGCACCAGTGGACCAGCTTCTCCACCACGAGCGTGCCGATGGGCCAGGAGATCGCGGTTACTCCGGTCCAGATGGTTCGGGCGTTCGCCTCGCTGGTCAACGGAGGTCGGCTCGTCGAACCATTCATGGTCCGCGCGATCCTTGCATCGGACGGCGGCGTCGTGCAGGAACACAAACCCACGTCGCCGCGCGAGATCCTGAACCGCGGCGTCGCCAACACCATGCGCGACGTCATCCTGACGGGCGTCGTCAACCACGGCACCGGCACGCAGGCGGCGTTGGGCCGATACCAGGTGGTCGGCAAGACCGGCACGGCCCAGGTGCCGAAGCCCGGTGGCGGTTATGTTCCTGACGCCTACGTCAGCTCGTTTGTTGGGGCGGTGCCGCGGCAGGACCCACGGCTGGTGGTTTTCGTGGCCGTGCGACGGCCTGTGAAATCCATCGGGTACTATGGCGGTACGGTCGCGGCGCCAGCGGCGCGGCAGATTATGGCGTCCGCGCTCGCGTATCTCCAGGTCCCGGCCGAGCGCGACAGCGTGGTCGAGATGGCGAGCGGTTCCGCTGGGGATTGATCCTTCGGGCGCCTTCAGTTGCCGGGCGGTTGTGTTAGACTCCAGGCGGCCGGAAGGACTCGGCGAACTTGGAGCGAGGCTCGGAGCCACGCTCGCGGGCTGCCGGGGGAAGGCGGATCGCTGGGGCGAGTGTCGCGCGGGGGCAATCGCCGCCCGGCGGCACGCCGCGGCCCAGCGGGTGGAACGGAATTCGATGACCGTCACGGAGGCGACGAGTCCGCAGGTCGGCATGCCGATGGCCGAACTCTGCCGGCGGGCCCTTCACGTCGGCGGATTCACCTCCAAGCCGATCCTCGGCATCACCGACGACTCGCGACAGGTCAGACCGGGCTGGCTCTACGTGGCCATCCGCGGCACGCGCGTCGATGGCCATTCCTGCGTACCACAGGCGGTGGCGGCCGGCGCGGCAGCCGTGGTCGTGGAACGCTCGGTAGGCGTCCCGTCGGGCGTGATCGAGCTGATCGTCCCGGATTCGCGCCGGGCGCTGGCCCGCCTGATGTCGAGCTGGACCGGGCTGGATCGGCTTCAGGCCGAACGCCGACTGCGCGTCCTCGGTGTGACCGGCACCAACGGCAAGAGCACCTACGCCTTCATGACGCGCGAGCTGCTGCGCGCGGCCGGGTTCAAGACGGCCATGCTGGGCACGGTCGTCTATGACCTGGTCGGCCGACAAGTGCCCGCGCCGCTGACGACGCCCGCCGCGGTCATGCTGAGCGAACACCTGGTCGAGGCGGTCCGCCACGGGGCGCAGTTCGCCACGATGGAGGTGTCGTCCATCAGCCTCGATCAGCGCCGCACGGACGGCATCGACTTCGAGGTCGCCGCCTTCTCGAACCTGACCGGCGATCACCTCGATTACCACGGCACGATGGGCGACTACTTCGCGGCCAAGAAGCGCCTGTTCGACTCGCTGCGACCGGGGGCGACGGCCGTCGTGAACGTGGACGATCCGCACGGCGAACTCATCGTGGCCGAGTGTCGGGCGCGCGTGCTGCGGTATGGCTTCAACGACCGCGCCGACTTGCGAGCGGACATCATCGACGGCAGCGCCGCCGGAACGCGCTTCGCGCTTCATTTCGCCGGTCGGTCGCTGGAGATGTCGACGCCGCTGGCCGGGCGACACAACGTTTACAACGCGATGGCCGCGGCCGGATCGATGCTGGCGATCGGCCTGGACCTCGAGACCATCCGCAGCGGACTGGCGGCCGTGCGGCGCATCCCCGGCCGACTGGAAAGGGTCGACTCCAACGGCACGGGCATTGACGTGTTTGTAGACTACGCTCACACCGACGACGCGCTCGAGAACGTCCTGAAGGCGGTGCGGGCGTTCACGAGGGGGCGAGTGTGGTGCGTGTTCGGCTGCGGCGGAGATCGCGACCGCGGCAAACGTCCGCGCATGGCGGCGGTGGCGGCCCGGCTGGCCGACGAGGTCGTCATCACCAGCGACAATCCGCGCACCGAGGATCCGCGCGCGATCATCGCGGAGATTGTCGCCGGGCTTCCGAGCGGGCAGGCCGCGGCGCTGGTCGACGTCGATCGGGCGGCCGCGATCGAGGCCGTCTTGGCGCGGGCGTCGCGGGGCGACACCGTCCTGATTGCAGGCAAGGGCCACGAGGACTATCAGATCATCGGAACCGAGAAGATCCACTTTGACGACGTCGAGGTGGCGGCCAAGGCGCTCAAACGCCGCGGCGGCGCGTTATGAAGAAACTGACGCTCGAGGAAATCGCTGCGGCGATTGGCGTCCGGTCCGTCGACAAGCTGCCTCGGATCGGCGTGTCGCGGATCTGCACCGACAGCCGCGACCTGCGGCACGGCGACCTGTTCTTCGCGCTGCCCGGCCAACAGTTTGACGGGCATGATTTCGTTGACGCCGCGCTCAGCGGCGGGGCGGTGGCGGCCGTCGTCGCCGACGCTGGCCGCGTTCCCAGCCGCTGGCGCGACGCCGGCCGGCTGATCGTCGTGCCCGACACCGTCGATGCTTTTGGCCGGCTGGCCGGATACCACCGCACGCAGTCGGCTGCCGCCGTCATCGGGGTCGTGGGCAGCAATGGAAAGACGACGACCAAGGAGCTGATCCACGCGGTGCTGCGATCGCGCAAGAGCGGCAAGGCGGCCGCCAAGAGCTTCAACAACCACATCGGCGTACCGCTGACGCTGCTGTCGATCGACGCCTCGGACGAATATGTCGTCGTGGAGATCGGAACGAATCGACCCGGCGAGGTCGCCGCGCTGGCGCAGATCGCGCGCCCCGATCTCGGTGTCGTCACCAGCATCGGCGAGGAGCATCTGGAGTATCTCGGCGACTTGTCCGGCGTCGCGGAGGAGGAGCTATCGCTGCTGGCGCACATCCGCCGACGCGGGTGGGCCGTGCTGAACCACGAGTGCCGCGCCCGGCCGCAGGTGGCCCGCCGGCAGGACCTGTCGGTGCTGAGCTTCGGCTTCCAGTCGGATGCCGACCTGCGCGCATCCGATGTCACCGTGGTCGATGGTCGGCAGCGTTTTCGGGTGAACGGTCGCTTCGAGTACGAGCTGCCGACGTTGGGCGTGCACAACGTCAGCAATGCGCTGGCGGCCATCGCGGTCGGCCTGCGCTTCGGGCTGCCGCACACCGATATCGCCGCGGCACTGTCCAAGGCGGCGCTGCCGCCGCAGCGACTGGAACCTTCGCGCGTCGGCGACGTATTGATTCTCAATGACGCCTACAACGCCAACCCCGCCAGCATGCGGGCGGCGCTCGCCACACTCGACCAGCTTCCGCCGCGAGGACGGCGCGTGCTGCTGCTGGGCGATATGCGCGAGCTGGGGGCCGACGCGCTGCGGTATCACGAAGAGCTCGGCCGGGCGGCGGGACGCTCCAGCGCCGCCGTCATCGTCGCCATCGGAGCTTTCGCCCGCAACGTGGCCGACGGGGCGATCTCGACGGCGGGCACCGGCAAGCGGATATACTGGCACCCCTCCATTGAGACGGCCGGCCCCGCGCTGGAGCGGCTGCTCGAGCCCGGCGACATCGTTCTGCTGAAGGGTTCGCGCGCCGTCCGCATGGAGCGCCTGATTCCGTTCATCGAGCGGTCGGCGATCACGCGCGTGCCGGCATGAGGCGGACCGAGAGCTCGGTGTGACGCCAAGTTGATCTACCTGCTGCTTGACTACCTTCTGGCCGGACAGGCGTACGCGTACAAGGCGGCCCTGTTTCGCGCGCTGGTGGCCATCCCGCTGTCCTTTCTGATTGTCTGGTGGATAGGGCCGCGCACCATCCGCTGGCTGATCCGCAAGAAGCTCGGCGACCGACCCGAGTTCGACCATGCGGCCCTCAACCAGCTCACCGCCCACAAGGCCAACGTGCCGACCATGGGCGGCATCCTGATCCTGGCCGCCATCGCGGTCAGCATGCTGCTGCTCTCCGACCTGACGAACTTCTACGTGCACCTGGCGTTGTTCTGCATGATCTGGCTGGGCACGCTCGGCGCCATCGACGACTGGCTCAAGCTCACGGCCGCGCGCCGCAGCGGGTCGCGCGACGGCTTGAAGATGTACGAGAAGCTGCTGTTTCAGATCGGTCTCGGCGTCATGCTGGCCTTCTTCATCTACCAGTACGGCCAGCGCAACCTGATGGCCGGACAGGTGGCGTTCTTCAACCAGATCATGATTCCGTTCTACAAGGGCGACCCAATCACCCACGGCGTGACCGTATCGGTGCCGCTGTTCATGGTCGTCACCGTGCTGGTGGTGGCCGGCACGTCCAACGCGGTGAATCTGACGGATGGCATGGACGGCCTCGCGAGCGGTTGCACCGCGATGTGCGCGGCGGTGTTCATGGTCATGTCGGCCGTGGTGGGCGAGCCCGACTTCGCCGCGTTTCTGCTGCTGCCGCGCGTGGATGGTTCCGCCGAGCTGTCGGTGCTCTGCGGCGCGATGCTCGGGGCGTGCCTGGGGTTCCTGTGGTTCAACTGCAATCCCGCCCAGGTGTTTATGGGCGACACCGGCTCGCTGCCGCTGGGCGGGCTGATCGGGTACGTCGCGATCGTCATCCGCCACGAGCTGTTGCTGTTGATCGTCGGCGGCATCTTCGTCATCGAAGCGGTGTCGGTGCTGCTTCAGGTGGGGTATTTCAAGTTCTCCGGCGGCAAGCGCATCTTCCGAGTCGCCCCGATTCATCACCACTTTCACCTCGGCGGATGGACCGAGACGCAGGTGGTCACCCGGTTCTGGCTGCTCGGCGCGCTGTTCGCGGTCTTCGCCATCGCGACCGCGAAGCTGAGGTAACTGCCGTGACCCCGGGTCGGGAGTTCTTGGCATGTCGGCCGCCCTGAGTCAACCGACGCGAGCAAGCACGACGCTGGCCGTCGTGGCCGCCGCGCTGATGTCGATGGGGGTGGTCATGGTGTTCTCGACCACGGTCAGCCTCGAGAAGCCGTCGCCGCTCCTCGCTCCGCTCCAGCATCCGGCCGTTCGCCACGCGGCGTTCACCTTGGGCGCCTTGCTGGTCCTTCTGTTCACCGCTTGCGTGCCATACCACTGGTTCCGGCTCCGCCCCGGCGTGTGGTGGCAGCCCGCCGTGTTCGTGCTGATCGTGGCGGTGACGCTGTGCACGGTCGTGCTGGTGCCGGGCATCGGCAGCGAGCGAAACGGCGCCCGGCGCTGGTTGTCCGTCGGACCGGCCGCGATGGGGCTCGGCTTCCAGCCGTCCGAGCTGGCGAAGCTGGCCCTGGTGGTGTTCCTCGCCGCTTACGGCGCCGCGCGCGAAGATCGAATGCCGAGTTTCTGGCGCGGGCTGGCGCCGGCGCTGGCCGTCGTCGGGCTGCTGGCGGGCCTGGTCGGGAAGGAAGACTTCGGCACGGCCGCCATGTTGGCGGCCGTCGGCGGATCGGTCCTGCTGGCCGCGGGGGCGCGCTGGTGGCAATTCGCGCTGTGTGCCTTGCCCGGCGCGGTCGGCGCGGTGTGGCTGATCATCTCCGAGCCGTACCGAGTCCAGCGCTTGCTCAGCTTCATGGACATCTGGGCCGATCCGCGCGGCCGCGGCTATCACCAGATTCAGTCGCTTCAGACGATTGCATCCGGCGGCTGGTGGGGACTGGGGCTCGGCAACGGCGTCCAGAAGTACGGCTACCTGCCGGAGGCCCGCACCGACTTCATTTTCGCCATCATCTGCGAGGAGCTCGGCATGCTGGGCGGCGCGGCCGTGATCGGTTTGTTCATGGTCTTCGTGTGGCAGGGGTGGCGCGCGATGAGCGCCGCCGGCGACTCGTTCGCGCGGCTCCTGATCCTGGGCGCGACCCTGACCATCGGCATGCAAGCCGCGATGAACATCGCCGTCGTCACTGTTTCCGTGCCGACCAAAGGCATCTCGTTGCCGCTCGTGTCGGCGGGGGGCTCCGGCGTCATCTTTCTGGGAGCGATGATCGGGTTGCTGGTCAACGCGTCTCGGCGGCACATCTCGCCGGACTCCCTTTGACAGGAACCACCTGCGATGGTCGTCATGACTCAGCCTGACGCATCTTTGACTCCGCAGGACGCCACCCGCGTCAGGGCATCGGTCGGCACGTCGCCCTCCGCCGAGGTCCGCCCTGCACCTCATCGCGGGCTGGCGCCGTGGCTGATTCTCGCCGGCGGCGGGACCGGCGGACACCTGTTCCCCGGGTTGGCCGTGGTCGATCGACTGCGCGCCGCCCGTCCGGAATTCGAAATCACCGTCTTCGGCACGACGCGGCCAATCGATCGCGACGTCGTCCTGCCGCGCGGCCACGCGCTGGTGCCTCAGGCGGTCAGAGCGTTCCCCAGCCGCCCATGGCAGTGGCCGGGCTTCTACCTCGCATGGCGCAGGTCGTTGGCTGCGGCGCGCGAACACTTCGAGCGGCGACGTCCGGCGGCGGTGCTCGGTCTGGGCGGCTACGCCGCCGCGCCGCCGGTGATCGTGGCGTCCGAAATGGGCGTGCCGACGGCGCTCTTCAACCCGGATGCCGCGCCGGGCCGCGCGAACCGACGATTGGCCCGCTGCGTGCGGCAGGTGTTTGTCCAGTGGCCGGTGACGGTCGAGGCGTTCGCCGGCAGCGGCGCGATCGTGCACGTGACGGGCTGCCCGGTTCGTTCACGCGTGTTGTCCGTCCGCCGAGACGAGGGCTGCGCGGCGTTCCGGCTTGACGCGGGCCGACCGACCCTGCTCGTCACCGGTGCGTCGCAAGGCGCACGCTCGATCAACCTGGCCTGCCTGGAGCTGGTGCCGTTCCTGAAGGCCGCGTCCGATTGGCAGATTCTGCACATCGCCGGCTCGGTCGACCTCGAATTGGTGCAATCCGGGTACGCGGCCGCGGGTCTTGATGCCCGCGTGGTGGCGTTCACCGAGTCGATGCCCGAGGCGCTGGCCGCCGCCGATCTTGTCATCGCGCGGGCCGGCGCGTCGACGCTCGCCGAACTCACGGCCCGCGGCATCGCCGCGATCCTGCTGCCCTATCCGTACGATCGTCACCAGCATCAACGCGCCAACGCGCGCGTGCTCGAGCGGGCCGGCGCGGCCGTGGTCATCGACGACGCGGGCGATGCTCGCGCCAATGCCGCCGCGCTGCGGCCCCAGCTCGAGCGCCTCGTTTGGTCGCGCGGCGACCGCGACGCCATGGCGGCGGCTTCGCGCGCCCTCGGCCGTCCAGATGCCGGCGAGCGCATCGCCGCGTTGCTGCTCGCCGCGGCTGATAACGTGCCGTTCGCTGGCTGACGCGGCCGTCCGTTCGCATCATCCCCGCGTCGTGGCGCCGCGCGGGCGCGACTATCGGCCCTCACGGCTGGTTTGACTTCATCCGCTCTGAATTGAATGGTCTGTTGGCAGCGTCGCGCGATCGGCGGCTCCAGAGCGAGTCCGCGATCGCAGTGCCGCTGGGGGAGCTTCCGTCGGCGTGTCGCTGATTCTCGGTCCGCGGGGACGTGGCCGGGAGTCGCGTGGCCGGTGTCGGCCGCGGCGCCGCGGAAGGGGACGGGAAAGATTCACCCTCGGAGGAGAATCGATGAAACCCATGCGCGCGCACACTCTGGGCCTCGTCGTCGTCGGTCTGCTGGCCGGCGCGGCTCATGCGCAGTTCCCGGTCAGCGTGCCGGTGTTCAACCACCCGAACGGATCGGCCAGCGCCAACGCCAACGCGGTCGACAGCCGCGACTACGGCCTGCGGCTGGACAACGGCCGCGTCGAGACCTTCGCCTTCGACAACGTCCGCATGACGTTCTTCAGCCCCGATCCGGTCAACGCGAGCTCCGTCTTCGCGACGCTCTCCGGGACGATCGCGCACCTGCAGAGCAGCAACGGCGTCGCCATCGGCTACACCGGCTCGTCGGGAATCGACGCGCTGGATCAGCGCTGGTCGATCAACGCGTCCTTCCGTCTCGTGGGTCGCGAGGGCGGCTTCGGCGGCGGACAAGCCGTGCCGTATCCCGCCATGCTCGCCGACCTGATCGCCGGCGGAATCGGCGGCGGCCAGATCGAGTTCAACGACATCGACCTGTCGATCTCGCCGCTCTTCGATGAGGGGGCGACGCCGGCCGTCTATGCCGGTCCGCGCACGTGGGTCGAGAAGTTCAACGACGACGGGGACGCCTTCTTCATCCGCTACCGGCATCGCCTGAATCCGAACGTCTTCGTCGGCCCAAGCTGGAACGTGAACGCCGCCGCCGGCTGGCTGACGCCGGCCGACGGCACCATGTCGGGTGATACCCGCGATTTCCTGTTCTATGTGGCCCCGGAGCCGGCCTCGCTGGGGATGACGGTCCTGGGTCTGCCGTTGTTGTTCAATCGCCGCAGGCGCATTGCGGTCGCCTGCTAGCGCGTGTCGTCGCTCGCCGCCACCACCACACGACGACATGAAGCCGGCCCGCGCGGCGTCGCCGTCGACGCTCCGCGGGCCGGCCGCGTTTCACCCGCGCCCAGTCCGCCGCTCGCGCCTTGGCGACTCCGGCCATCACGACGAGCGCGCTGGGGCGCTTGGCCCAAGGGGGCCAGGCATCCGCGGCCGAAAGCGGTACGGCCCGCCGCCCCTGCGCTGCAATTGGCGTCCACAGGCCGAGCAGCTTTAAGCCCCCGATCGACACGGGCAGCGGGATGCGGCCGAGTTCTTTCGGGTCGTGCGGGTCGGCGGTGTTGAGCCGGTCCAAACCGGCTCGGACGTCCGCATTAGCTCCCCGAGCAGCATTCTTGGCTCGTCGGAGCGTCGGCCTATGGCGGGTCGATGTTTATGCGGGCGCGGAAGGCGGTGTCGGCCTCGATCAGCTTCTCGAAGGCGCCCTGCGTCACCAGCCGCACGCGGCCGCTCCAGAACAGGACGTTCCGGGCCGGGCGGGCATTCGGGAACTCGATCAGCAGTCGGGTCGATTCGGCGTCGTGGGCGATCAGAACCTTCTCGTCGACGCGGGCGTGGGCGATCGGGCGATACGCGAAGCTTGCCAGGTCGGGCCGTGCGAGTTCGTCCAACGTTGACGGCAGTCGCCCCTGGTGCGCCGCGGCGTGGTCCTTGAGCAGGCAGTGCAGTTCGAGCAGCAGCGGGGCCGTGTCCGTCTGACCGGCCGTGCCTCGCGTCGCCAGCCAGAGTTGCAGCGCCCGCCCGGCAAGCACCAGCGCCAGAGCGATCGCGACCCACGCGGCGATGGGGACCTGCCCCAGCGCGGCGGACGAATCATCGGGAGTCGATGCGAGCACACTCGGCATGTCGGGCATCGTAGTCGCGGCGGCCCGGCGGCACGACCGGGGCGGCGCGTGGCGGAACGGCCGGCGAGGTTAGAATGGGGCCGGTCTCCGATTCGGGAAGGACGCATGGCCAAGCCCGCCAGCCAGGAGCAGATTCAGACGGCCGAAAACGTCTTCCGGGAGTATCTGCGCGACCGCGGATTGAAGTACACGCGGGAACGCCGGGATCTGCTGCGGGCCGTGATGGGCGACGACGATCATTTCGAGGCCGAGCAGCTTCAGCTTCGTATGCACGAGGCCGGCATCCGCGTGGCGAAGGCGACCATTTATCGCACCCTGCCGCTGCTGGTGAACTGCGGCATCATCAAGGCCGTGCAGTTCTCCAACGACCGCGTGCATTACGAGCACACCTACGGCCAGGACCCCCACGACCACATGGTCTGCCGCCGGTGCGGGCGCATCATCGAGTTCGAAAGCTCGGAGGTCGATCGGCTGCGCGCCATGCTGGCCGCGCGGCACGAGTTCTACGCCGTGTCGCACCGCTTGCAGATTCTGGGCTTGTGTCGGCAGTGCGTGGCGACCTGCCCGGCGGGCGCGGGGCCGGCGACGGCGCCGCCCGCGGGCCGACGCGGAACGCCGGTCAGCAGAGCGCGGCGTAGGTGAAGAACGTGAGCACGAGGATCTTGGCCCGCGCTCGCAAGAATTGCTCGACTACGACGAGCATGGCTTCTTTCCCCTCCGGAAGCGCTGGCGGCTGCGTGCCGGCGGCGCAGGAGCGCCGGACGTTGGCTGCAAGGTGGATGCCGCGGCATCCGACCGGCACATCCGCACCGGAGATTCCACGTCGCCATTGTATCGCAAGGACTTGTGAGTGAAGAAAAATTCACAGCGAAATGCGAGGCTTGCACCGGCTGTGACGCGGTGTCGCGTTGCGGCGACGGATAGAACGCGGGAGCATCACGGCAAGTCCTTGTCGGAAGGGCATTAGCGATTAAGATCGCCTTCGCTGCCCGGCGTCATCGCGGCCGCGAAGGTGGGTCCGGAAAACCCTCGACGGCAGGTCGGACGGCGATCGAATCAGCCGTCGCGGCTTCCGCGGTATTTGTCCTCGTGAGATGAAGGATCAGCATGGCCAATACGGCGTCGCGGATGGACAAGATCGTTGCGCTCTGCAAGCGGCGGGGCTTCATCTTTCAATCGAGCGAGATCTACGGCGGCATCAACGGCTTCTGGGACTACGGACCGCTGGGCTGCGAGTTGAAGCGCAACATCAAGGAGGCGTGGTGGAGCGACATGGTCCGCAACCCGCCGGTGGGGCCGGACCGTCGCGAGGTTCAGATGGTGGGCGTGGATTGCTCGATCATCATGAACCCGCGGGTCTGGGAGGCCAGCGGCCACGCGACCGGGTTTGCCGACCCGATGGTCGACTGTCGCGCCGAAGGTTGCAAGGGACGATTCCGCGCCGACCAGATCGCCGACTCGGCCTGCCCGCTCAAGCCGTCGAAGCGGCCGGGCGAGCATGACAAGTGCCAACTGACCGAGGCGCGTCAGTTCAACCTGATGTTCAAGACGTTCGTGGGCGCGCTCGAGGACGGCTCGGCCACGGCCTGGCTGCGGCCGGAAACCGCACAGGGCATCTTCGCCAACTTCAAGAACGTGTGCGACTCGACCCGCGTCAAGGTGCCGTTCGGCATCGCCCAGATGGGGAAGGCGTTTCGCAACGAGATCAATCCTCGCAACTACACGTTTCGGTCGCGCGAATTCGAGCAGATGGAGATCGAGTTCTTCTGTCATGACCGGGACGCGATGACGTGGTGGGAGTTCTGGCGCGACGTGCGCATCAACTGGTATCGCTCGCTGGGATTGTCGGGCGATCGCCTGCGGCCGCGCAACCAGACCGACAAGGAACTGGCGCACTATTCAAAGGCTTGCACCGACATCGAGTACCTCTTCCCCTTCTCCGACGAACCGCAGGAGCTGGAGGGCGTTGCACACCGCGGCTGCTTCGACCTGACGCAGCACGCCAAGTTCAGCGGCAAGGACCTGACCTACTTCGACGACGACACGCGCGAGCGCTTCCTGCCCACGGTGATCGAGCCGTCCGCGGGCGCCGACCGCGCCACCCTGGCGTTTCTGTGCGAGGCGTACACGGAGGACCCGACGCGCCCCAGTCCGGAGTTGATGAAGTTTCACCCGCGGCTGGCGCCGATCAAGGCGGCGGTCTATCCGCTGGTCAACAAGGACGGGCTGCCGGAGATCGCCGAGCCGATCTTCCGCGAGCTGCGGAAACTCTGGCCCGTGCAGTACGACGCCAAGGCGGCGATCGGCAAGCGCTACGCGCGCATGGACGAAGCCGGCACGCCGTTCTGCTTCACCATCGACGGGCAGACCAAGGAGGACGGCACCGTCACGGTCCGCGATCGCGACACCGGCGCGCAGGAACGCATCGACAAGTCGCGCTGCGTCGAGTATCTCCGCGAGCGGCTCGAGCGAGCGTAGGCGCGGCGCTGGGGGCGCGGTCAGTCGAGCCGTGCCGCCACCATGGTGATATCGTCGATCTGCGGATGGCCGCGCGTGAACTGGTTGATCAGCCGGCGTATGTGGCTGACCAGTTCGCCCGGCGGCACGCCGGCCGCGCCGCGCAGCGCCTCGAGCACGCGCTGCTCGCCGAAGTCCTCGCCGCGATCGTTTGCGGCGTCGGGAACTCCATCGGTGTACATGAACACGGTCACCGGCTCGCGACCGAGGTCGTACTCAGCGACGCGGTAGGAAACGTGCTCCTCGACGCCGAGGGGCAGTTCGGGCTCCCCGGCCAGTGCGTCGACCGAGCCGGAGCGCGTGATCTTCAGCGGCGGCGGGTGTCCGGCGTTGACGACCTGGCAGCGACGACCGGTTCCGTCGATCAGCGCGAAAATGCCGGTGATGAAGCGGTCGCCCTCGACGTTGCGGCACACCAGCCGATTCAGGGCGTTCATGGCACGGCTCAGGTCGCCGTCTTCGCTCAGCAGCACGTGGACGGCCGCCTGGAGGTTCGCCATCAGCAGCGCCGCCGGCACGCCCTTGCCGGCCACGTCGGCGCACACCACGAAGACGCGCCCGTCGGGGCGGGCGAAGTAGTCGAAGTAGTCGCCGCTGACCTTCTGCCCCGGATCGTTGATGGCATCCACCACCAATCCGCCGACGGCGAGCGGGGCGTCGGGCAGCAGCTTTTCCTGGAGCGTACGCGCGAGCTGAATCTGGCTTTCGAGTCGTTGACGACTTTGGCGTTCCTCGAGCAACCGCACGTTGACCAGTGCGAGGGCGGCCTGCCGGGCCAGGGCCGCGAAGTAGTCGACGTCTTCCTTGGTGTAGCCGGTCGATGCGGTGGTGCGGTCTCCGTAGAGCACGCCGTGCACGCGGTCGTGGTACATCAGCGGCACGCAGATGGCCGAGCGGATGTTGTTGGAAACCATGCTCATGGTCGGGTCGGGCAGGTCGCTCGACACGTCGTTCACCAGGATGCGCTCGCCGCGATGCAGGGCTCGCTGAACGATGCTGCGGCTGATGCGAAACTCGCCGGACGGATCGGGTCGGGCGTTGCGGATCGCGACCCACTGCGGGTGCGGCGCCTCGCCGTCCCAGATGGCGATGCCGCCCCGGTCGAACCGCAGCGATTCCATGCAGACGTTGATCACCTCGGACAGGAGTTCGTCGCGATCGAACACGCCGGTGATGCGCTCGAACAGCCCGTAGAGCCGGTCGAGCCGCTGCTGGCTGAGGTTGATCGACTGGTCGGCGTGCCAGACCGACGTGCTCCCGAAGTGCGTCTCGATCTCCCCGAGCACGACCTGGTCGGGCGGCGGCGCCCCCACGGTCAGGACGAATGAGCCGATGCCGATGCGATCATCCGGTCCGACACGCCGAGCCTCGTCCGCGATCAGCTCGTCGTTGACGGTGGTGCCGTTCTTGCTCTTGAGGTCTTCCACCCAGTACTGACCATCCGGGTCGCGGCGGATGCGGCTGTGACGGCGGGAGATGACGTGGTCGTCCAGCGCGATGTCGCACGAGGCGTCCCGGCCGATGACGATGTTGGCCTTGTCGATGATGCGCGGGATGACGCGCCCGTCGGGCTGTCGGATGCGGACCTCCATCATGGCGGACGCTTTGCTGACACGTGTGCCTGCCGCTGCTAGATCCCGAACAGGAGACGACCGATCAGCGTGAACGGCAGGAAGAAGCCGGTCTGGATCACCTCGGGGCGCAGCAGCACCTCGATGTTGGCCTGAAGGATCTGGTTGCAGCCGCTCAGGCCGGGGATGGCGAAGGCGGTCGCGATCAGGCCGGCATGGCGGGCGAGGCGCAGGGTGCGTCGACTCATCTCAGGACTCCGCGGCAGATGAACCCGCGTCCGATTCTCTGTCCCGCGCCGGAGGAAGTCAATCGGCGCCCGGCGACGCCTCCGCCGACGCGACCTGCAGCAGTTTGGACAACAACCTGGCGTCCGCCTGATCGGGCGCGGTGATCTCGAATCGAATCGTCGCGGACGCGCCGCGCGGCTCGATTCGAAGGCCCACTCCGAGCCCCGACAGCTCCGCCGGCGAAATCGCCCCGGATCGGACGGGAACCTCGACCACCAGCCCGTTGCGCACGTTGGTCGTGATGCGGGCCACACGGCCGCCGGAGCGGTCGATCAGACAGACGGCCGACTTCCGGCCCCAATCGACCGAGCAGTCGGGTCGCGCACGGCTCATGCGCCCGGTCAACTCGATCAGCGTCATGGGCTCCCACTGCGGCGGCTGCGTCGGCGAGATCGACTTCTGCGACAGGTGCCAGGCGCGGCCATTCACCTTCCACGGCTGAGCCCGGGCGACATCGCGCGCCAGGCCGCGGACGTGTTGAAGGTAGCAGCGAACGGCCGTCTGCAGGAAGTTGCGGAACGCGGGGGTCTTGATCTCCCGCAGATCGTGCACGAGCAGCCGAACCGAATCCATGTCGCCGGCGGCCGGGCGAATCCGGACGCGGGGCTCGCGGCCGTACACCGGCAGGTCGTCGCGCTCGTCGAGTATCTTGAGCGCCAGTTGCGACGCCAGCACGGAGGACGAGAAGGTTCGCTTCGGCACGCGGAAGCACACGTCGAGCAGCCAGCGCGACCCCGTCAACGCGTGCATGAGCCACGGGACCTGTCCGGCCACGGCGCTGCTGGGCGGGCGAGCCTTGATTTTGACTCGGGTGCGGTCGTTCCAGTCGGTCGGCTCGAGCGCGGCGCGACCCAGTCGCTCGATCTGCTCCACGATGAACTCCAGCGCCGAGCCCTCCCACTCAATCTTCTCGCCGCGGCGGCTGACGCGTTCCCGCAGGTGCCAGCCGCGCCCGTCGATCTGCCACGGCATCTTCGCCGCGCCATCCTCCCCGAGGCTCGTCGCACCGTCGTCACCTTTCGAGCCACGGCCAGCCTTGGGCGAGGTCGTCGCTCCAGCGCTTGGGGCAGCGGTTTCGGGAGAATGGACCCGCGGCGCGCGCGGCCCGGCCGCCAGCACACTCCGCAGCGCTCGCCCCGTATGCGAGCGACGCTCGGCCGCGATGGTTTCCGGCGGCCCGGCCGCCACGATCCGCCCGCCGTCCGGTCCGGCTTCCGGGCCCAGGTCGATGATCCAGTCGGCCGTCTTCAGAACGTCGAGGTTGTGCTCGATGCACAGCACGGTATTGCCGCGGTCAACCAGCCGCTGCAACACGTCGAGCAGATTGCGAACGTCGTCAAAGTGCAGGCCGGTCGTCGGTTCATCCAGAACATAGAGCGTGCGGCCGGTGCTCGGCTTGCACAGCTCGGCCGCCAGCCGCACCCGCTGGGCCTCGCCGCCCGAGAGCGTGTTGGCGGCCTGGCCGAGCGGCAGATAGCCGAGGCCGACGTCGACCAGCGTTCGCAGCGGCGGGACGAGGCGCGGTACGTTGGCGAACAACTCCAGCGCCTCGGCGGCGCGCAGTTCGAGCACGTCGGAGATCGACCGCCCCTTGTAGCGCACGTCGAGCGTCTCGCGGTTGTAGCGCCGGCCGCCGCACGTCTCGCAGGTCACCCACACGTCGGGCAGGAAGTGCATCTCGTGGCGGACCTGGCCGAGTCCCTCGCAGTCCTCGCACCGACCGCCGGGCCGATTGAAGCTGAAGCGGTTGGCCGTGAACCCGCGCACGCGACTGTCGGGCAGTCGTGCGAACAGGTCGCGGATCAGGTCGAACGCGCCCGTGTAGGTGCAGGCGTTCGACAGCGGCGAGTTGCCGATGGCCGACTGGTCGACGCTGATGACCTTGTCGATCTTCTCCGCGCCCTCGATGCGGTCATGCGTTCCAATCGCAAGTTGAGCGTGGTGAAGCCGATTGGCGAGGGCGGGATGGAGGATGTCCGATACGAGCGTGCTCTTGCCGCTGCCGGAAACGCCGCTGACGCAGACGAATCGAGCGAGCGGAAAACGTGCGTCGATATTCGCGAGGTTGTGTTGCCGCGCGCCGCGCACGGTCAGCCAGCCGCCCTCGTCCGGCGGCGGGCGGCGATCGCTCGGAATCGGAATGGCGGCGGCGCCGCCGAGGTACCGGCCGGTGAGCGAAGCCGGCTCCAGCGCGAGTCGGTCCGGCGACGCCTCCGCCACGATGCGCCCGCCGTCCGCGCCCGCACCCGGCCCGAAGTCCAGCACGCGGTCGGCGGCTGCGATGACTTCCCGGTCATGCTCGACCAGCAGCAGCGTGTTTCCGAGGTCTCGAAGCTTGAGCAGCGCGGCGATCAGTCGCCGGTTGTCTCGCGGATGCAGGCCGATGGTCGGCTCGTCGAGCACGTACAGGACGCCCGTCAGCCCGCTGCCGATCTGCGACGCCAACTGGATGCGCTGGGTCTCGCCGCCCGACAGCGTCGGCGCCGCGCGGTCGAGCGACAGATAGTCCAGTCCGACGTCGATCAGGAAGCGCAGCCGGGCGGTGATCTCGTGCAGCAGCTCGCCGGCCACGGCCCGCTGGTGGGCCGTCAGGCGCTTTCGCAGTTCGTCGAAGTACGCTTTCGCATCGGCGAGTGAGAGCCGGCACACCTCGGGCAGGGTGCGACCGGCCACGCGCACGGCGGCCGACGTGTCGCGCAGGCGCGAGCCGTCGCACGCGCGACACGGAACCTCGCTCACCAGTTCGCCCAGGCGCAGGCGATGCTGCCACGAGATGCGCGTGGCCTCGTCGATGGCTGGGAAGAAGCCCTTGAACTGCACGCGAATCCGCATGGGGTCCGTCGGCGGTGCGGGCTCGCCGGGGATCTCGTCGATTGGAAGTTCGACGTCGATCCACGCCGCGCCGGTTCCGGTCAGGATGGCCTGTCGGTGCTCGTGCGTCAGCTCCTTCCACGGGGTGCGCGGGTCGAAGCCGATGCGCGCCGCCAGCGCGGCCAGGATGGCCCGCAGCATCGGCTCGTCGCGGGCGTTCCACCAGTTGGCCACCGCGCCGTCGAGGATCGATCGCTCCGGGCGGGTGACGATGGAACTCGGGTGCGCGCCGCGCTGCACGCCGAGCCCCTCGCAGGTCGGGCACCAGCCCAGCCGGCTGTTGAAGGAGAAGTGGTGCGGCGTGAACTCCTCCAGGCTGCGGCCGCACCGATCGCAGGCGAAGTGCTGGGACAGCCGGAGGGGTTGTGAGAACTTCGCATCCGCCGCGTCGCCGTGACAGTCGCCGGTCGCGACGGCCGGAACGATCAGAATCACGCCGTTGCCGACGCTCAATGCGTGCTCGACGCTGTCGGCGATGCGGCGGCGATCCAGCGAGCGGATCACGATGCGGTCGATCACCACCTCGATCGTGTGCCGCCGTCGGGCGTCGATGCTGAGCGGTGCATCGAGCGACAGCACCTCGCCGTCGACGCGGATGCGAACGTAGCCATTGGCCTTGCAGCGAGCGAACAGCGCGTCGTACGACTCGGCCGCGCCCCGTTCGATCGGCGCGCACAGGAGAACCCGCGTGCCCTCGGGAAGCTGCATCACCGCCTCGACCACTTCGTCCGTCGAGAGCGTGCCGACCGGCGCCGCGCACGTGGGGCAGTGGGCTTGCCCGACGCGGGCCCACAGGACGCGCATGTAGTCGTAGATTTCGGTGATCGTTCCGACGGTCGATCGCGGGCTGCGCACCGCGCTCTTCTGCTCGATGGCGATGGCCGGCGCGAGGCCGTGGATGTGCTCGACCTTCGGCTTGGCGAACTGGCCCAGAAACTGCCGCGCATAGGCCGAAAGCGACTCCACGTAGCGTCGCTGACCCTCGACGTAGAGGGTGTCGATCGCGAGGCTGGATTTACCGCTGCCGGAGACGCCCGAGAAAACCGTCATCGCGCCGCGCGGGATGTCGACCGAGACGCCCTTCAGGTTGTGTTCACTGGCCCGCACGACGCGGAGCACGTCGGCGGGCGGCTGGTCGGCCGGCGCCGGGAGCGACGGGCCGCGCCCGCGTCGAGCGGATGGCGACATCCGCCTGCCCTCCAGCAGCGGTCGAAGCGCCGCCCCGGTGTATGACCGCGGGTGTCGCGCGATCTGCTCCGGCGTGCCCTCGGCCACGATTCGGCCGCCGGCGTCGCCGCCCTCCGGCCCCAGGTCGATGACCCAGTCGGCGGTCTTGATCACGTCCAGATTGTGCTCGATCACGAACACGCTGTTGCCGGCGTCGACGAAGCCGTGCAGCACCGCAAGCAGACGGCGGATGTCCTCGAAGTGCAAGCCGGTGGTGGGCTCATCCAAGATGTAGAGCGTTCGGCCGGTCGCGCGGCGCACCAGTTCCCTCGCCAGCTTGATGCGCTGGGCCTCGCCGCCCGAGAGCGTCGTGCTCGGCTGGCCGAGCTTGAGGTAGTCGAGCCCGACGTCGTGCAGCGTCTGAAGCATGGCGGCGATCTTCGGCACGTTGGCGAAGTGCTCGAGCGCCTGCTGCACGTCCATGTCAAGCACTTCGGCGATCGACCGTCCCTTGAACAACACCTGGAGCGTTTCGCGATTGAATCGACGCCCGCCGCACACCGGGCAGGTCACCCAGATGTCGGCCAGGAAATCCATCTCGATGCGATTTGCGCCGTTGCCCTCGCAGGCCTCGCAGCGACCCGCGCCCGCTGCGCCGGCCAGATCGCTCTCTCCCTTGACGTTGAACGAGAATCGGCCGGGCCTGTAACCGCGCACCTTCGAGTCCGGCAGTTGCGCGTATAGATCGCGGATTTCGTCAAACAGCTTGATGTACGTCGCCGGGTTCGATCGCGGCGTGCGGCCGATCGGCGACTGGTCGATCGCGATCACCTTGTCGAGGTGCTGAGCGCCCTCCATGGCGCGGTGTCGCCCAGGTTGCGCGGTCTCGGCCCCGTTCAGATCGCGGGCGAGCCGGTCGTGGATGATGTCGTTGATCAGCGACGACTTGCCGGACCCCGAGACGCCCGTGACGCACACGAACCGCCGCAGCGGCAGGTAGACGTCGATGTTCTTCAGGTTATTGTGGGACGCCTCGCGCACCACCAGCCAGGCCGGTTCGTCCGACGGAGGCTCCGCGGGTCGCCGGTTGACGCGTGGCACCTCAGACCCCCGACGTGGCGCGCGGACGGCGTGCCGGGGTCCGACAATCGCGCCCGGCCGCGTCGACCGGCCGCCGTTGAGACGGTACCTCGATCCGACGCGCGCCGCTGAGGTACTGGCCGGTGATCGACTCGGGGCAGCGGGTCAGGTCGTCGGGCGAGCCCTGGGCGACGACGCGCCCGCCGCGGACGCCCGGGCCGGGCCCGAAATCGACAAGGTGGTCGGCGGCCCGCATGGTCTCCTCGTCGTGTTCAACCACGATGACCGTGTTACCCATGTCGCGCAGCCGCTCAAGCGACGCCAGCAGCCGCCGGTTGTCGCGCGGGTGCAAGCCGATGCTGGGTTCATCGAGCACGTACAGCACGCCGGTGAGCCCGCTGCCGATCTGCCCGGCCAGACGGATGCGCTGGCTTTCACCGCCGGAGAGCGTCGGGGCGGCGCGATCGAGCGTCAGGTAGTGCAGGCCGACTTGCAGCAGGAACTCGAGGCGGCTGCGAACCTCCTTGAGCACCTCGGCCACCACCTGACTTTGAACCGGCGTCAGTCGCAGCGCGGAAAGCGTCTCGGCCGCCAGATCGACAGGCAGCGCGCACAGCTCGGGCAGGCTCGGCCCGTACCCGGCCCACGTGCGGCCGGCCCCGGCGATCGGCACGCGGACCGCCAGCGCCTGGCGGTTCAGTCGCAGGCCGCGGCAGGTCGGACAGGGTCCCTTTCGCATGAACTTCTCGTAGTACTCGCGGACAACCGAGGCGGTGGCTTTGCGGTACTTGTCGCGCAGCTCCGCGATGACGCCTTCGAAGACGCCGCCGTGTTTCCAGACGCCGCCCGACCACTTCCACTCGAAGGTCAGGTGCTTGTCTCCGGTTCCGTAAAGCAGTGCGTGCCGGGCGGACTCGGGCAGCCGGTTCCAGGGTTGCGAGAGATTCACGCCCAGGTGCCGGGCCACGCCCTCGTAGATGTGCCGACGCCACTTGCCCGGCGGCGAGCGGAGCGCCGCCACGCACGGCGACCAGAAGTTGAGGCGCGGATCAGGAATCAGCAGTTTGGGGTCGAAGTCGCTGCGCTCACCAAGCCCGTCGCAGTCGGAACACATGCCGGCCGGCGAGTTGAACGAGAACAGTTGCGGCTGCGGCGGCTCGTAGGACTGGCCGCACGTCGCGCAGGCGTACCGCGACGAGAACAACGCTTGTCGTTTGCGATCCTCGATGGCGTCGGCGGGAACGACCAGCAGCGTGCCGTCGCCGAGCTTCAGCGCGGTATCGACCGCTTCGGCCAACCGGGGGCGAACATCGTCCGACAGCTCGAAGCGATCCACGACCACCTCGATGTCGTGCCGCTGGTTCTTCAGCAGCGACAGGTCGTCTCCCAGGTCGACCACGCGACCGTCGACCCGCGCCCGCACAAAGCCGGCTCGCAGCAGATCGGCGAACAGATCGCGAAACTCGCCCTTCTGGCCGCGCGCCACGGGCGCGAGCAGGGCGACGCGGGCGGTGCCGCCGGAGCCAGCCGGGCAAGCGGACGCAGTTCGGCTCCCGGCGGGGCGGGCGCGGCCCGAGGACGGGCGGCCGAACCGCATCACGCCCTCGATGATCTGCTCGCGCGACTGCGCCGCGATGGGCGTGCCGCACTCGGTGCAATGCTGCACGCCGATGCGGGCGTAGAGCACTCGTAGGAAGTCGTGAATCCCGGTGACGGTGCCGACCGTCGAGCGCGGGTTCCAGCCGCTGGTCTTCTGTTGAATGGCGATGGCCGGCGACAGCCCGGTGATCTGGTCGCAGTCCGGCTTGGTGACCTGCGTCAAGAACTGCCGCGCGTAGGACGAGAGCGACTCGATGTAGCGGCGCTGCCCCTCGGCGTAGAGCGTGTCGAACGCGAGCGAGCTCTTGCCGCTGCCCGACACGCCGGTCAGACACACTAGCGCGCGGCGCGGCAGGATCAGCGACACGTTGCGAAGGTTGTGCTCGCGAGCGCCCTTGATGTCGATCGTGCGGGGTTCCATCGTGGCTCGGATGATCACCGCCGTCGAGCATGGCTTGCCTGATTCGGCGACGAACCGCGTATTGTAGAACGACCCGCCGAGCCGGCCAATTGACGCTTCGGCAATCGCGACGCGATCATCGCACCCTCGGTTCCCGCGCACCGTCGGCGGCCGTCGTGCTCCGCTGGCCCGGCACCGTTCGCATGGTATAGTCGCGGTCGTGCGTCTCCTGTTCGGCTTTGTCCCGGTTCTCCTGCTGCTCGGGCAGGACGTGCCGGCGCGCCTCGACGGATCGACCACGCGGCCCGCGGCGCCGCCGCCGATGCGGCTCTCGCGTACTCGCGGCACGCATGCCCGGCTGATCATCCGGGCCGACGAGGTCGCTGCCATCCGGCGACGCTGCGGCATCGCCGGCGATGGCGAGCCTGAGTCGGTCGCCGACCTCGCCCGCCTGAAGTCGTACGCCGAGCGCTCCCTCACGGGCCGGGTCGATCCCGGCGGGCTCTATCCGATCGCCTTCATGCACCTCGTGACCGGCGTGCCGGGTACGCCCGACCGCTGGACGCAACATATCGAACGCGAACTGACGGATGCGCCGGTCGGCGTGCTCGACTTCGACGACGTGGCCGTCGCGCTCGACTGGTGCTGGGATGCCCTCGACGAGCAGGTCCGCGCCAGCGTCGCGGCGCGGTGGGTCGACGTGCTCGAACCCCTGCGGGATACGGACAACCTGCTCGAACACGTGCTCATCAACCCCAAGCTCTGTCATCTCGCCATCGCCATTGCGCTCCGCGACGCCTTCATTGTCGGCACGCCGCAGGGCGATCGCGTGGCGGACGTCATCACCGCCGGCCGGAAGTATCTCGTCCAGCACGCGGCCGCGCTGATCGAGCAGCTGGGCGGCGACTCGCCGACGCCCGGCATCCGCGCCGAGTTCGAGTGCGACCTGATGCTGGCGATCGAGCTCTGGCGAGCGATCGAACCGGCGACGCTCGAAAAGCCGGCCAGGGCCATGGTCGGGGCGCTTGATGCGTACGTCTGGGGCGATCCGCACTGGCCGCGGCTTGCGTGCGGGATCGTTCACGATGCCGGACAGAACGCGCCCAGGTCGCCCGGCGAAGGCGCCGCGCCGCTCGCGGCGGCGCTGGCCGAGTGGCTGGCGGGTCGTACCGGCAGCCCGGTCGCCGGGCACCTGGCCCGCGTGCAGCGATCCGCGACCGCGGCCAGTGCGCTGGCGGATGCGCAGCGCACGTTGATGCGCCTGGCGCTCGCTTCCCGCGCTGTCCGGCCGCTGGCGGTCCAGAAGGCGCCGCTTGCGCGCCGGCTCGGCAGCGGCTGGGTGCTGATGCGCTCCGACTGGGGGTCGGGTTCGACAGTCATCGGATTCGACGCCGGGCAGGCGTTCTGGCTGGCGAACCAGCACCTCGACGCCGGACAGTTTCAGATCCTTCGTAAGGGCCGGCTGGCGCTGGACAGCGGCGATGACGTGGAGTTCGCCGCCTCGGCCGCGCGGGGCGGCGAGCAGCGCCTGGGCGATCAACGCGGTGATTTCCGAAACTACGCCGAATCGACCCCCGCGCACAATTGCGTCGTGCTGCTCGATCTGCGCGCGGCGGATATCCGCGTCGGCAAGCAGTGGCTGGTGGTCGGCAATCAGCGACGGCCGGCGGTTCCGGTCGGTCCGCCTCCGCCCGACGTGGCCCGTTCGGCCCGCGCGACCGGGCGGCTGTTGGCGTTCGAGACCAATCCGGTCTACTCGTTCGCCCGTGCCGATCTGGCTCGCGCGTGGGGCACCGGCGTCGCGCTCCTGTACGAGCGATCGCTGTTGTTCCTGAACGACGGGCTGCTGCTGGTGGTCGATCGAGTCGAAACCGCCCGTCCGCAGGTCCGCGCGGCGTTCATGCTGCAACTGCCGGCAGCGCCGCGAATCGCGGGCGAACCGCTCAGGCCCGACCTGCGTCGCCGGGTGTCCGAGGAGGATGCCGGAAGCTGGACCTATAGCGACGAGGGATCATGGCTCGACGTGGCCGACGGCGGCGGTCGCATGTTTGTTCGGTCGCTCAGTCCGGCCCGTCGTCGCTGGCACATCGTCGGCGGTCCGGGAACCGTGCAGCGCGTGTCGCGCGGCCCCTCGGCGGGGCGAGCGTACGTCGGCAGCAGCGCCAGCGGATTCGAGTACTGGATGATACCAGCGATGATGCCAGGGGGCGTGAACGCGTGGTACCGGCTCGGCAATCCCGGCACGCTCGGTCCGGCGTTTGGCGCCGGCAGCGGCTGGGGGCGGCTGGAGGTCGAGTCGCTCGAGACTGGGGGCTCTCACCTGTTCGTTCACGCGCTGGCCATCGCGGATGCGGATGTCAGCGCTCCGCCGCCGCTAGACGTGGTCGAGCGTCCGAACGGACTGATCGTACGGACCACGATGGGGGGACGCGAATACACGGTGAGCCTGACGCCGGCCGAAGCTTCGCTGGGCCGCATCGCGGTTCGGGACATGCAGACCGACCGCGGCGTTGAGCGCGAGCTGACCTCGCGGATCGAGCCGGACGCGCAACTGCCGCTCGAGTAGCTCCGTCGAGCCGGTCGAATCGCAGTGCGGATGAGTGTCGGCAGTCAGGAACCGAAGAAGATTGCGAGCTGTTGAAAAGCGTTTGGCGGAAACAGCGCCCAGATGCCCACCGAAACCTGGCACACCGCCCCGATCAGCCCGGAAAGCACCGACCCAATCAGGGGGATCTGGGTGGCTTGCAACGCGATATCACTGCACGTACGCGCGAAGGCAGCGAGGAATGCATCCTGGGTTGTCGTCATGAAAGCTGCGCTCCTGATGCCCCCGGCAGGCGGACGACGTGGTCGCCCCAACGCCCCGGATACCGCCCACTTGTCGCTAGTCTAGCCAACCGGCGCGCTCGGTTCAAACGGGCGGTGCACGCTGTTGCTGCCGAACGGGATTACACTGGCCCGAATACCGGGAAAAGCGCCGCGAACTGCGTGCAGACCGTCTGCACGATCTGAAGCATCGGGGGGCCGATGAACGGAATCAGCCCGATCCAGTCAAAGAGCGAGCAGAAGCCGAGAATCAGGTCGCTGGTCAGCATACGGGCACGTTGGCGATGGGATGAGGCCCTAGATCGAACGCCGATTGGCGTGAATGGGCCGCTGGTGGATCAACACATGAACACAAACACTCGCCGACATGGGTCGGCCGCGCATTGGCGGCGGACCGACCCATGCGGCGATATCGTGACAATCGCTTGGCGTGGCGGCCGACGCGCTGCGATCAGCCGGACGTCGGGAAGAACTGGCTGAACAGTCCCACGATCCACTCGCACCATGTCCCGAAGAGCTGCGAGAAGTAGGGGCCGAAGGGGGGAATACTGGCGATGATCGAAGTGAACGAGCTGCACACTTGACCAAGCAACTCTGCGTAATTGGGCATGGGTACTCCTTATTGCTGCCTACGGTTCGGATGCGTGCCGGACGGGCGACCCGGGACCACCCCGAGCAAGACCTCGCGGCCGTGTGCGATGTAGATGCTCTCGCAAACGGCGTCATGACGCCAGCGCGTCCGATGGGCACTCCCTATATTATCGGTCAAGCGACGCACGTCGAGAGATCCTCACGCGAATTCCGTGTCCTGATTGGCCGCGGATCTGCCTCCCCCGGCCTCCTGACCGATAGCCCGCCGGGGTCGACCGTGTTATAAGTGCCGCTCGCTGAAGGACCTCGGAGATTTCGGCGAATGCGAGTCCTGGTCACCGGCGGCGCGGGCTACATCGGCAGCCATTGCGTCCGCGCCCTCTGCATTGCGGGTCATGACGTTACCGTCTTCGACGACCTCTCGGCCGGGCATGCTGCGGCGGTGCTGCCGCCAGCCTCCCTGATCGTCGGAACGCTCGCTGACCGCCCGCATCTCGATGCCGTGTTGTCGGCCGGCCGCTTCGACGCCGTCATGCACTTCGCCGCGTCGATCGAGGTGGGCGAGTCGGTCCGCGCGCCGCTGCGCTACTACCAGAACAACGTGTCGAACTCCATCGCGCTGCTGATGGCGATGGAGCGGGCGGGCGTTCGGCGATTGGTTTTCAGCTCGACGTGCGCGGTCTACGGGATCCCGCCGCGGACGCCGCTCACAGAGGACATGCCGCTGTCCCCGCAAAGCCCGTACGCTCGGGCGAAGATGGCAGTGGAGTGGGCCTTGGCCGACTCGGCCGCCGCCTGGGGCCTGGGCTTCGTCGCCCTGCGATATTTCAATGCCGCAGGTGCGTCCGCCGATGCCGCGATCGGCGAGGATCATCACCCCGAGACGCATTTGGTCCCCAACGTCTTGCGGGTCGCGCTGGGTCAGGCGCATCGCGTACAGGTTTTCGGGACAAACCATCCGACTCCGGACGGCACCTGCGTCCGTGACTACGTCCACGTCGATGACCTGGCCGACGCCCATCTGCGGGCCCTGCCCGCGGCCGAGCCGGGCGTCGCGGCGTTCTACAATTGCGGAACCGGCCGGGGCGCGTCGGTCCGCGAGGTCATCGAGACCTGCCGCCGCGTGACCGGGCACGCCATCCCGACCGAGGATTGCCCTCCGCGGGCCGGGGACGTGCCTGTGCTTTTCGCGGACTCGAGCCGGTTGCATCGCGAGCTGGGGTGGCGGCCGGTGCACGAGGAATTCGACCGCGTCGTCGCCTCCGCGTGGGAGTGGCACCGGACCCACCCTAACGGTTTCGGTGATCGACCGGTCTAGCCTCAGGCCAGCGTCGCCGGTTGCCGCCGTTGCAATCCGTGGCGACGAGGCTTAAATTCAATGGGCGAGCCCATCCTCCCCATCGAATACCGCGGAGACGGATCATGACTCGGTTCGGCCTCGGAGCAGTCATCAAGCTGGTCGTGCTGGGTTGCGTCCTGCTGGGCGCTCCCTTCGCCTTTGGTCAGGGTTTCGGCGGTGGCTTGGGCGACACCGGCGGCGGGCGCGGCGGCGACAGCGACGGCGGTTCGCAGGCTCTCGCCACCATCATGAACTTCATGCCCGCCAAGGAAGGGCAGGACAACCTGCTCGGATACCTTCAGGTAAAGCTCGATACCGGCAAGGTCATGCGTCTGGGTATTCGTCCCAACCTCGAAGTCAAGCTCGGTAACCACACCTTCCCGGCCGACGAGTACGACCGCATCCTGCTGCCATCGCTCGCCGTTCGCGTCAGTTGGAGCACCATGCTTCAGGGGACGCGGAAGGTGCCCTATCTGTCCGCACTGGGCTTCGAGACCATCTCGGTCGAAGGTCAGATCACCAAGGTCGACCCCGAATCCAGCACCGTCCGCGTATTCGCGAAGCCCAAGACTGGCGGAGGCCCCGGCTCGTGGCCGGTCCTGAAGAAGCCGCCAACGCCGAAACCGAAACCGCAGAAGCCGTCGTCGCCGGGTGGCTTGGGATCGTCCGGGAATCCGAAGCCCAAGCCGCCGCCCAAAGAGCGTCCTGTTCAAAGCAAGTCGCTGGCCCTGAAGTACTTTGAGGGTGCGTCATCGATCAGCGACACCGCCAAGCAGACGCTGACGCTCTCCGAGATGGGAGATTACACCCGCTCTCAATTCAGTGCTTCTATCGCTTATGGCGAGCGCGTCTGCGTGCTGATTACCTGCGAGATCGAGGGTGAGAAGCCCGAGGCCAAGTCCGGCGACAGCGGCGCCGGCCGACTCTGATCGAGTCGTCCACGTCAGCTCGCATGAATCATCCCGCCATCCCGGTCAGGTCCCGGCGGTTTCGGCCAGTTCGGCCACCCGCCCGTCAACGCCGCACGCACTTCCGGTCGTTGGTTCGGCCAGTTGCTCGAGCCGCGACAGGACCCCGTCCAACAGGGCGTGTGCCTGGGCGTGCGTCCGGCTGGCGATGCGATAGGTGAGGCTCACCTCCAGCCGCCCGTCGAAAAACGTCGGGCCGATCACCAGCGGGCTGGCCGGTCCGGGTGGGCAGGCGCGGACGTAGCGCAGGACTCGTGGTCGCAGGTTCGCGAAACGCTCGTCGTCAACGAACACCGTGCTGACGACGCCGCAGATCGGGAAGACACGCCTGAAGTAACGGCGGTTCTGCCTCGGGCCGGCGAGCGCACCCAGCCACCGCATGGCGAAGTAACGCAGATCGGTCTCGGCCGCGGCCAGCCGCGGCTTTGACTTGAGCATGCGCGTCTGCCGAGCCACGTCCTCGACCAGCCGCTCGACCGGATCGTCGGGCCGTTGCAGCACCGCCAGGATCGTTGATAAGCAGATGCCGAAATCCGCGGCGGCCTCGGGCGGGAGGAACTTGCGAGCGCTGACCACGGTGGCCATCGCGATGCGTCGCCGCCGCCGGCTGGTATGTCGGTCGGGCGTTTGCTCGGCGATGGCCGAGGCGAACGCGGCGATCAGCGCGTCGTTGACGCCGACGCCGCGACGCTTGCATCCCGCTTGCAGCCGTGCGAGCAGATCGGGCGGCGCCGAGCGCACCTGCACTGCCGTCAAGTCGCCGCCGTAGCGCTCGTCCGGCATCTTGTGCGACGAGCGAAGCTCCCTGTGGCGGAATCCGAGGCGCAGGTAAGCCCTGAAGAAGTTGAACGGCCCGGCCTTGATTCGCACCGAGCGATCGAGGTGCGTCAGGCGCGTGGTCAGGCGGGAGTCGGACTCGGTCGCGGGCAGCCCGAGATAGCGCCTCAGCGTCGCCGCCATCAGTCGTTCGATGCCCAGCGCGTCCGAAATCGCGTGGTGATAGCACAGCAGCACCCAGTGCGCCTGCCCGTCCGCCTCGTTGAACACGGTCCAGCGCACCGGATGGTGCATCTCACCCGGGAAGCCGGCGTTGATCTCCTCGGTCAGCACGTCATCGAGCCGCTGCTCGACCGATGGCGCGGCGGCCAGCTCCTGCACCCGCACGAATTGCAGTGGCCGGTACTCGTAGGCCGTGCCGCGGAGGTTGACCGCCAGCTCGCCCAAGCCGACCCGTTGCGCGACTTCCCACGCGGCAGCCCGCAGTTCGTCCACGTCCGCACGGCCGTCAACTCGGACCGCATGCACCGCGTTGTAGGGATGCAGCCGGTCCCACCTGAGCATCGCCTGCTGGAACATGTTGAACCGATATGGGTAGTTGCCGCCGTCCTTCCAGCCGCGGATGGGCCGGTCCGGCGACGTCTCGCCCGGGTCGATCCTCGGAACGTGCGACGGCGGGCGCGAACGACCGAATGGTATGAAACGTCCCGTCCGTCGGCAGTAGTCGGCGTAGGCGGCGCCCTGCGTCTGGAGCAGGAAACGCTCCTCGTTGACGGCCTTGAGATGCATCAGCGTCAGATGAATGACGGCGAAGAACAACATGGTCGCGCTTGGCAGGACGACGACCGACGCCAGCATGAGCAGGATGCTGAGCGCGTAGATCGGATGGCGCACGCGGCGGAACGGTCCGTCGACCAACAGGCGCAGTTTCTGGCTCGGATCGACCGCCATGCGCCACTGGTCGCCCATGTGCCGCCAGGTCCGGATCGACAGCGCCAGGCACGCCAGCGCCACGCCGACCGCGAGAAAGCGGATGACGAGAAAAGCCGTGCTGGACGCCACGCCGGCCGGCAGCAGGAAACGGTCGAAGCGCTCGCCGGCCACGTTCGGGTAGCCCAAGGCCACCCGGATCGGCGTCGAGAACCAGCCGGCGATGACCGGCACCCAGATCAGCCACATCAGCCGCTCGCGCCGCTGAGTCGGCACCAGCACGCGGTCAACCCGCCCGGCGTCGCGGCGGACGCGCAGCACCATTCGGACCACGTAGGCCCAGTAGCCGGTGACGATCAATCCCAGAAGCAGCGCCGGGGCCTGTTGCCACATGTTTGAAGACTCCCGCCGCGAGGACTGGAGGACTGGGTGCGATCGGCTCAGCCGCGTCGGATGGAGCGCGGTCGCCAGGTTCGGCAGCTAATTCTGAGGGCAGAGTGCGAATACTTCAAGTTCGATCAGCGCGTGCAGCGATTCGCTCGAATCCAGGTCCATGTGACCGAAGGTGAGCGGCTCGGTGACGATCTCCGGCGTTACCCGAACGTTGATCAGTTCGGTTTGGTCGTTGCCGTCCTCGATTTCGGCCGGATTTCCGGGGAAATAGGCCGGGAAGAGGTTCGCCAGCGACGTCGGCAGGTAGTAGGCGATGCACTTGTCCACGTTGGCCGGCACGGGCGCGGGGTTGGTCGCATCGACCAGCACAATCAGATTGACGCGCAAACCGCGCACCTCCAGCGCCTTGGCGATGCGGATGGCGTCGTCGCCGCCGAAGCTGTGGCCGACCAGCACGATCGGCCGGCCGTTGCCGCTCGCGGCGCGGTCGTCGCCGATGGCTTGTGCCAGGGTCTGCCAGTCGGTGCCGCTGACGGGGATCGACGGAACGCCCGCTTCCATCAGGCGGTTGGACAAATCGATCAGGCCGAGCGACCAGATGTTCCAAAGGCCGAGCAGGCAGTAAACCTCGACGTTGCAGCGCAGTGACGCCGGCGCCGGAGGCGGAACCTTGGGGGTCAGGGGCGCGACGCCACACCCAGCCATCGCGGCCCACAGCCCCGCCGCGCACGCCACCCGCCGGTTCATGATCCTTGCCGTCCTCGCTCCGCGTTGATCCCGCGACATCCGCCGATGTTAGGAAGCTGGCCGTCGGATGGACAAGTCCGGTCCGCCGTCGCATTCTAGACAATCTACGTCGAATGGTGAGAGCGGCGAGGCGTCTGCTCTCAGTCCGGAATCGTCTCGACGCTCGCCTTGGCGGGGTCGAGCAGGCCGCCGACGGCCTGCTGGACGGCGCCGCTGGCGCGGACGCGGACCCAGCCGACGATGCCGAGCTTCTCGACCTTCCATTGCGGGTCCAGCTTGAACGGGCCGAATCCCATCGGAACGATGTCGTCCTCCGGGCGGATGTTGGCCTCCGGCAGCAGTCGCCGCACGACGTAGTCATAGCGCAGCGTCTTGCCCTTGTTCTCGCCGCCGGTGATGGCCTGCTCGATGCCCATCTCGATGATCGCGAACTGCGCGAACGACGGCTCGCGGATGGCCGTCTCGACCGCCGAGCGGTCGGCCTGCGCGAGCACGGCCATGTCGCGCCCGTCGAGCGACAACTCGACCCGGACGGTGAGCTTCATCGGAGGCGGCCGCATGCTGTAGCGGTCGATGCGCTGCTGGAGCGGCCGGTCGCGCAGCAACTCGTTTTCGTCATTCAGCACGACCTGCGGGGTGTAGGGCGGGTGACCGCCGTGCGACGCGTTATACAGCCGGTGCCGCTCGACGAATTCCTCGCGGGCCAGCGCGTCCGTCCAGCCCAGGTGCGCCCAGTAGCTGACGTGGAACGCGGCCGGGACGACGCGATCGAAACCGTAGCCGTCGCGCGGCAGGTTGGTCAGGAAGGCGTCGACCGGCGGGCAGCTCTCGCACTCCTGCGACGTGTAGAGCTCCAGCAGGGCGACCTGGTAGCGCTTGGAGGTGAACTCCCACGCCTTGATCTTCTTCGTCTTGGACGTCGCCTGAGCGGGTCGCGGCGCGGTCTGGCCGGCCGGTTGCGCTCCGGCAATCACCGTCCCCGCCGCGATGGTCGTGGCAAGCAGAAGCGACGCGGTCATCCGTTTCGGTAATTGGGTCCATCCCTGTGTTTCGCTCAGCATGTGGTTTTCTTCCCGACTGCCCGGGCGACGCGCCCGCGATATCAGCATTGTCGCGTGGGAAGGCCGCCCTGCGGCGACCCGTCGGTGGCCGATTGTAGCGTCGCCAAAGGCGTTGCGGGTCGTTCGCCCAGGGGCGCGGATTCCGGGCTCGGCCGGTATTGCGGGCCGGCGGAAATCCGATAATCTCCCGACGCATCGACCAGACGGACCGAGCGGCGCGGCGTTCGGTACGCGGGCGATCCGCCTGGCGGGTCGATGCGTCCAGGAAGGGACTCCGGCGTTGCGATCGCACTTCGCACGACAGGCCTATGTGCCGGCCATGCTGACGCTGCTTGTCGGCGGGCTGGTCGCGCCGTCGCCGGCCGTCGCGCAGCTGAGTCTGGTCACCAGTCCATCCAGCAGCGCGTTTCTTCAGCTCGAGCGTCAGCGCGACCAGGAGGCGCGCCTGGCGCTGGAACGCACGCTGCCGATGACGCAGCGGCTGGCGGTCGACTGGGGCGGCTGGTTCGACTGGTACAACTTCACGTTCGACGACGGCATTCGCAACCGCGTGCAGTGGAGCTACGACCTGCGGCTGTGGGCGGCGTTCTCGGCCGACACCGGCACGCACGAAGGCTATGCCCGCATGCGACTGGGCTTCATCAACTGGAAAGAGGGCACGTCTTACGAGAACAACGATAACGACACCATCGGGCCGAACCTCGAACGCGGCTGGTACCAGTTGGATGTGACGCAGGCGTTGCAGCGCTACGGGAACGTCACGCTGCCGTTCGGGCTCAAGACGAAAATCGGGCGCGACCTCGTGAACGCCGGCAGCGGATACGTGCTCTCCCTGCCGCTCGACCACGTGCAGGTGCAGAGCGAGTTGGCGGGTTTCCAGACCACGTTCCTCGTCGGCCGCACGCCGGGCAGCACACCGAACATCGACCGGAGCCTGCCGGTCCGCAACGAGACCGATCGCGTCTTCTGGATGATCGAGGAGCGCTACAAGGGCAATCCCAGCCACGAGCCGTTCGTCTACGCGATCTTCCAGGATGATCGCACGAACGAGAACCCGGTCGATTTGCTGCAGAACTATCGCTACGACTCGCAATACTACGGCTGGGGCTCGACCGGCGAGCTGGTTCGCAACCTCCGCTACAACACCGAGTGGGTCATCCAGCGCGGCTCGAGCTACGGCGATCGGCGGTTCCTCTATACCAACGACATCAAGGCGTGGGCCTTCGACCAGGAGCTGTCGTACCTCTTCTCGCACCGCATGCAGCCGCGCATCTCGGCCGAGTACATGTTCGCCAGCGGCGACCAGGATCGGCTCGGCAGCCCGACCGACGCCCGCGGCGGCAACACCCGCGACTTTGTCGACAAGAGTTTCGTGGGATTCGGTTTCCGCGACACCGGCCTCTCGCTGGCGCCGCGGCTGAGCAACATCCACATCTGGCGCGTCGGCGGGTCGTTCCTGCCCGCGCCGGACGTGCATTTCCTCCGCAATCTCGAGCTGGGCGCGAACGTGTTCATCTTCGCCAAGCACCGCTCGGCCGCGGCCATCAGCGATCCGCTGGCCGTAGACGCCAGCGGGTACCTCGGCTGGGAGACCGATTACTACATGAACTACCGCATCACCAGCGACCTGTCGCTGACCGTGCGGTTCGGTACGTTCTTTCCCGGGGAGGCGTTCCGGGAGAGCGACGTGCGGCCGTTCCTGCTGACGGGCTTGACATGGTCCTTCTGAGACGAAGTTCGCGCGGCCTGTTGCTGATCGCGCTTCTTGCGGCGGCCGGGTGCGGCGCGCCGCGCGGGTGGCAGCCCGACGTCGATCCGAACTCGCTGGCCGACGTGGAGTTCCAAGCCTATCTGGCGGACGCGCCCGTCGTAACGGTAGCCGAGGGATTTCGGGCGATGCTGATCCTGGCCGATGGAGAAGACACCTGCAAGACCTTTGAGGATCGCCGCGCCAAGCTGGAAGAGCGCGGCATCGCTCGGCCGGCATGGAAGCTCGAGCCGGACCACATGCTCGACAAGGGCACACTGGCCTACATGATCCGGCAGATCTGCCGCATCCACGGCGGGATCAACCTCAACGTGTTCGGGTCGATCGGTCTGGGTGAACGCCGCTACGCGTTGCGCGAGATGATCTACGAGGACATCATGGCCGAGTCAGCCGACTTCGCCGTCGTTCGCGGCGGCGAGCTGGTCAGCGCCATGTCCAAGGCTGACGCGTGGATGCAGAAGAACCGCCTGTACGAGGTGGAGCCGCTCGAGTTGCCGCCGGAGCCGCCGCCAGGGGCGACGACGGAGTGGATGGCTTCGCCGACCACCGCGCCGTCCGAGCGCGCCCCGGTTGGGCCTTGAGCGCGGCCGTCGGCTTGGGCCGGTGCGCCGGGTTGGGTATCAGGGCATGGGTGATATTGCCCATCGGCAAAAGATTTCCGTGGAAACGCCCGCGCCAGCCGGAAAGAATGGTGATCGGGCAATCCCGCGGATGGCACGCGACATGCTAATACTGCTAGCGAATACCGAGGTGCGCACGCGCTCGCCGCAGGGAGAGTCCGTTCGCGCGTCGAGAGAGGGCTCTGCGATGGTCAAGGGAAGCACGCCGATTCGGTTGGGCGCGTTCGCGTCGGTTGCACTCGGACTGGCGGCAGCGGCGTCGGCTCAACTCACGACCCCGATGTACGAGGTGTACAAGGTCCAGGGCAGCGGGTCGCGCTGGGCGAAGGTCGGCGCCAAGGTGACCGACTCGGCCGCGTGGACGCCGCTGAAGCCCGGCGACCGTTTAAGCGGCGGCGTTGCCATTCACGTGCCGATCCGCAACGCGGTGCAGTTGGTCATGGTGCCGGCCGAGCCGCCGACGATCTTCCAGATCGAGAGCGGGGCATTGGTCAGCATCGACGAGGTCGGACGCAAGGACAACGCGGCCGTGACGCGGTTGGGACTGGCGTACGGCGCGATCCGCGCCGGCGTGGTGGAAAGCGAGTCCCGCAGCGATCTGGAGATTCGCTCACCGAATGCGACCCTGTCGAAGCGTGGCACGTGGGGTTTCCGCTTCTGGGTCGAGCGTGGCACCGGTCGCTGGCAGATGTCGCTGTCGGAACGCGGCCTGATCGAGGCCATCCAGAACAACAGCAGTCAGCGGCGCGTGGTGTACCCCGGCCAGACCATCAACCACATGATGTCGCGCTGGATCGAGTCGATGCGCTTCAGTCTGCCCGTCAACGTGCAGGATCTCTACGGACTGAAAGGCAGCGACCTGGGCTTCATCATCCAGAACAACACCGGCTTCGGCATTCTGCTGGGCGGCGGCGGCGACCAGAACACGATTCTCGGCCAGGTTCGAGGTCCGGCCACGTTTCAGGGCAATACGCTGTTCAACAGCCTGTTCGACAACAACCAGCCGCTGGCCGACCGCACGTCGCAGTACTCGCTGGGTCGAGTGATTCGCGATCGCCTCACCCAGAACCAGATCAACCGCGCGATCATAAACCGCAATGAAGGCAATTTCGGCATCGGGTTCGGGTCGGTGCCCCTCAATACCAATTACGGTCCCAACGCCAAGGGCCGCTGAGCGCGTCCTCCTGCCGATGGGTCGAGTCGCTTCCGCGCCCCGGTTCGCATGCGAGCCGGGGCGCGTCGTTGCCGGGCCTGGCGCTGATCGCGTATCATCTCATCGCGAGCCGGATGTTTCTTCATGGCGGGCAGCCGATGAGTCGAAGCGGACTGGCTGATGCACGCGCGTTCACGTTGATCGAGCTGCTGCTCGTGATCAGCATCATCGCGCTGCTGGTTTCCATCCTGCTTCCATCGCTGCAGGCCGCCCGGCAGGAAGGCATCCGTCTCAAGTGCGTGGGGAATCTGAAGGCCATCGGCGGACACGGTCAGAACAACGGCGTTTCCGATCCGCGCGGCATCGTGCATCCGCAGTCGAAGGCGGGTGAAATCAACTGGATCGGCCTGGGCGCCTGGGACTACGGCGGCGGCGACGGCCGCTGCGGCGAGATGCGCAGCGACTGGCCGGTGCTCGGGCCCGACGGCACGCTCGGCAGCATCCGGCGGCCCTTCAACCTTGCGATCAGTGGGCCGGCGATCTCGCCGCTGGCGGAGTACAAGGAGTACCGTTGTCCGGGCGATATCGGCATTGCCACGGTGCCGACGTACATGCCAAGCTATGTCGACACGTCGCCGTGCAGCATCGCCGACAATGAGCACGCCTGGGGTGGGCCGCTGTGGGGCGCCGTCGGCACCAGCTACCAGGGCGACTTCCTCTGGTTTCGCGGGCGGGAATTCAACCAGACCATCGCGCTTCGCATCGGTTCGTTCATGCGGCCGGCGAGCATGCTGGCGAACTCGTCGGAGACGCTGCTGTTTTACGAAGGGCGCTTTGCGCAGGCCATGCTGTCGACCCGGGAGATGCGCGATGGGGCGCCGGGTTTCGATATCCCCGGCTGGCACGGGAAGATGTGCGAGTTCAACGCCGTCATGACCGACGGCCACGCGCAGAAGATCAAGCTGTCCGGTCGCGGCGACATGGTGGACTACCTGACCGAATTCGACCCCTTCCAGTACCCTTATCGCGCGGGCATGGCGCGGGGTCCGGGGTGGCGGTACGACGCCATCCCCGGAGCGGTCGTCAAGGAGCGATCGATGGGCAACCCTTAACTGTTTCGGCGGCAGGGGATTGGGCGCAGAAATGGGGAGAGTCACGCACCGAAAAAATCGGCCGGATTTTGGTGGTCCGGCGGTTCATCTTGAGTTAAGATGTGACTGCGAGCATGGATTTTGGGGATATTCCGGCGCTTCCGCCCTCGCCGCACGCGGGAGATGCCGCGGCATCGATTTGCTGACAAAGAGCGGCTCAAACCCTACGCATCCCGGGTGATGCGTTCTGTCAGCGCCAAGGAGTGTCACAAGATGACTCAACGAAACGGACGTCGCGGGTTTACGCTGATCGAGCTCCTGGTCGTGATCTCGATCATCGCGCTGCTGATCTCGATCCTGCTGCCGTCGCTCACCGCGGCTCGGCAGGAGGGCATCCGTCTCAAGTGCGTTGCCAACCTGAAGTCGATCGGGAACTCGGCCCAGAACAACGGCCTGTCCAGCGCCAAGGGCGTGATTCACGCCCAGTCCACGTCGGGCAAGGAGGCGTGGCGCGGTCTGGGCGGTTGGGATTTCGGCGGGAGCGACGGCTTCTGCGGCGAGGCGTCCTCGCGCTGGCCGGCCAGTCCGTTCAATCTCGGCGTCATGACGCGGCCATACAACATCGCCGCGTCGGGTGGGGCGAACATCGCGCCGAGCTCGACCTATCCCGAGTACCAGTGCCCGGCCGATCAGGGCGCCGCGAACATCGACCCGAACTACGTTCCGCGATATTTCGATCCCGCCCCGTGCAGCATTGCCGAGGGCGAGGTTCTCTATGAGTCGATGTATAAGGCCATGGGCACGAGCTATCAGGGCGATTTCATCCACTACGGCGCAACCGAGAACGGCGTGCAGGTCTCCAAGCGATTCGGTTCGTTCCTGCTTCCCACGAGCAAGATGAAGGCCGCATCCGAACTGCTGCTCTTCTACGAGACGCGATTTGCCCAGCAGTTCCTGTCCACGCGCGAGGCGGTGGAGTCGGACGGCGCCTTCGGCGGCGTGCAGCTCGACATCCCCGGCTGGCACGGCAAGCTGAACGAGTTTAGCGTTTCGTTTTGCGACGGATCGGCCCGCAAGGTGACGCTGCAATCGCAGGGCGGCGCGGTCGATGTGCTGACGGCGTTTGATCCGAACGTGTACTGCGCCCGTTCGACCATGTATCGGGGCAACGGCACGAGCTGGCGGTACGACAACTTCCCGTACAACGACTGCGGCAACACGCTTCGCGACTGGGTGACCGAGTACGGCCGCGAGCCGGCCGGCTACGAGAGCGACTAGCCCGCGCGTTGCACCGGCCTGCGACTGCCGTACAATGCGGCGCATGGATTCAATCGGCGGGTAAGGGCGGCGCCCAAGCCCCGCCAAGGAGAGTACCATGCCGAAACAGGCAGGATCCGTAGGTGGCGACACGGCGCAGCGAAATCGCCTGATGATGATCGCCGCGGCCGTCGTGCTGGTGGCAGCCGGTGGATTGTTCTTCCTGCGGCGCGAGCCCAATCTCGATCAGCAACTCGAGGCCCAGGTCGCGCGGCAGCGGGCTGAACAGCCCGCGCAGCCGAGCGGCGGCACGGGTGAGCAGGGCTCGATCGACATCGGCGACGAGCAGAAAGCTGACCACGGCGAGGCCGTGACCGAAACCACGCACGAAGAGGAGCAGGAGGCCGAAGCCGAACAGCCGGCGCAGAAGAAGAAGCCCAGGAACACGGCGACCTTCCAGTAGCCGGATCAAGGCAGTGAAGCAATCGTCGACGCACCGATCGGGCGGGAACTTCGGTTCCCGCCCTTTTTCTTTGGGCATCCGCGCACCCGAGCGCGACAGACTGCGACGGCGAGCGCATGCGCCGAGCCGATAGGGCCGCGCCGCTGGCCGGTTTGAACGAGTGGCATTCGCTGAGCAAGGCCGCTTCGTCACCGTCCGATCGCGCGTCGATTTGGCCGGTGCTGACCAGCGTCGTGCTGGTCTCGGCCACGCTGGTGCTGTGCCGGACCACGCACTCCAGCCCCATCGACGCGGAGACGCGCCCGCCGCTGTCGTACGTCGCCCGGCTCATCACGATCCCGGTCGCGCTAACGAGCGGCGCGGATATCCGGCCGTACGCGTTGCCGCTGACGTTGGTCGTTGCGCTGGCCGGGTTGGCCGCGCGTCGGCCGCGGACGGAGCCCGCCCTCGCGTCGCCGACGACGGACGCCGGCCGCCGCGACGGGATCGCCGATGGGTGGCTGGAACTGCTGCTGATCGTCGTGATTGCGGCTGCGATGGCATCAGCACTGGCTCGAGGCTCGTGGGAACTGTCGCGCGGCTGGATCTTCCAGACGGCCTGCGGCGGCGCCTGGGCCGTTCTGCTGTCGCGACGACTCACGCTTCGATCGCGCGGCTGGGTTCTGCTGATCGCGTCGTTGATCGCCGTGGTGGCGGCGGCGGCGACCTTGTGGCATCGCCACGTGCTCGGCCTGAAGTTCGTGCGCTGGCCGATCGGGCCCGTCACGCTGTGCGGCGCGCTGGGGGCGACGTGGGCGGCGTCGGCCTTCTCGTTCGCTTTGCACCACGCCATCGCGAGCGGCGGCCGGCGGCGACGCTGGGTCGCCACGGCGTGGGCCCTCGCCGTGGCGATCGCCGGCGCGTGTCTGATGATCGCTTCCGGACGCCGAGGCGCGCTGGTCGGTTGCTCGGCCGGCGTGGCGTTGGGGGTGTTGCTTGTGCTCCTGCCCCGAGTCGGCCGACGATCGATGGTCGCGTTCGGCCTCGCCTCCCTGCTGGTCGGCGGCGGAGTGGGCGGCGGCTGGCTGCTGCGACAACTCGGTAGCCCACGATCGGACGCCGGCGCGTCGTTTGACGTGCGCCTGGCGTACTGGCGGTGTATCTCCGCCCGATGGCCGAGCTTCGCCGCGCTGGGATGGGGGCCGGATACGTTCGTGGTGCACGGCGGCAACGACCTCGCCTTGGCGCGGGCCGAATCGCCGCACGGGCTTCACGGCACGGTCGAGCGCTCCGCGCACAACGAATGGCTCCAGGCGGTTTTCGAACTCGGTGTGCCCGGCGGGCTGGCCTACGCGGCGATACCGCTGATCGCGGTGCTTGGGGCCGCCCGGGCGATCGCGCGCGGTGGCCGGTTGAACGGGACGGACGCGGCGCTGGCCGCGGCATCGGCGGTCGGCATCGTGGTTATCGTCGTAGCCGAAAGCGCCAGCGTGAACCTGCGCTATGCCGTGTTGCCGGCGTGGTACTGGACGCTGATCGGCGTCGCTCGGTCGGCGTCACATGGCGAACGGACGGACCCGGCGACGCTCCCGCGCTGGTGGCCGCGGTCGGGAGTCGCGCGCCTGGCGACCGCTGGGTTGGCCGTGGCGGCGCTGTTGGTCGCCGCGAACGATCTGGTCGCCGGCATGGCCCACGCCCGCGGCCGCGCGGCCAACGAGACGAACGATCCGCGCGCGCTGGAGTGGCTGCGATTCGGATCGGACCGGTTTGGCGCCACGCTGTGGCTCGCGGCGAGATTTGACTTGGGCGTCGCGGCTTCGAACGAGGCTCGCGTCCGCATGGCGAGCGCTGCCAACGAGGCGGAATCGGCTCGGGCGGCCGCCCTGGCGGTCCATGTCTGGCGGTCGCTGTTCGAGCGCTGCGGCTACTACCCGACGGCGGGATCGCGACTGGCGGAGGCGCTGTTGACGGCCGGTCGGCCGGATGAGGCGCGTCGCACGCTCGAGCTCGTGCTGACCCAAGTTCATCCGTATGAAGGACCCGCAGCGATGCTGATGGCGCAGCGGTTCGAGTCGGACCCGATCGTCCGGGTGGGTCTCGTCTGCCGGGCACTGCGCTCGTCGATCCTGGACGACTTCATCGTGCGAACGGCGCTGCCGTGGCTCGGCGAACCCGGCGCGGCAGCGACGTGGCAGACTCGCGTCACTGGCGCACAGTCCGACCTGATGCGCGACCTCCCGGAGCAATGGTCCGATCCGCTCGCACCCGAGGTCTTGCGGCTCGAATCGGCCCGGCTGGCGTCGGTCGGCGAGTTGAAGTCGGCCGCCGATCTCGCCTGCCGTGCGGCGGACGCCTACGGCCGGCTGCACCGGCTTCGGCACCCGCTGCGCCGGGCGAGCGATGCGGAGGCCGACGGCTGGTTCCACAGCGCCGCGACGGTGTTCGTGGCCGATGCCGGCCACTGGCAGCAGGCGTACGAGCGCGTGTGCGAGGCCGAGCGCGTCGCCATGCTCGGCATGGAGCATGAGTACCTTCGGCATCCGGACCCCACCGGCGAGTTTGTCGGCGACGTGGCCATCCCGCTGGAATTGCCCGACCGATTCCGACCGCTGTGGCGTCTGTCAGCCAAGCTGCACCTCGCGGCCGGCCGGTTTCGGCACATCGAGTTGCGTGCCTTGTCGAGCCTGCCGCCCGAGGCGTGGTCGGCGGATGCAGCGGGGCGGGTGCTGGCGGAGCTGGCCGGCGAACTGGTGACGGACATGGCGCCGCTGGCGTCGGAACGTCGGCCGCCGCACTATGACCGGCTGGTCGAACTGGCGCGCTCGGCGCGACGCCCAACCGGCGCGTCGCCGAGCCGCTGATGGAGTGACCCTTGGCCAAGTTAACCTTTCTGGGCGCGGCCCGCGAGGTGACCGGCTCGATGCACCTGGTGGAGGTGGACGGGCGCCGGCTGGCGCTCGACTGCGGTCTGTTCCAGGGGCGCCGCGCGGCCACTCTGGCCAAGAACGCGTCGTTTCCCATCGACCCCGGCGAGATTGACGCCGTCATTCTATCGCATGCCCACATCGACCACAGCGGACGACTGCCGCTTTTGGTCAAGCAGGGGTTCTCGGGTCCGATTTTCGCGACCCCGGCGACGCGCGATCTGGCCGCGATCATGCTGGCCGACTCGGCTCACATTCAGGAGGAAGACGCGGAGTACCTCAACCGCAAGCGCGGCGACCGCGACGAGCCGTCGATCGAGCCGCTGTACGGCCAGGACGACGCGATCAACGCCGTTCGGCTCTTTCACTCGATCCCTTACGGAAAGCCCTTCTGGGCAATGCGCGGCGTGCAGGCGTGCTTCGCGGAGGCCGGCCACATGCTCGGCTCCGCCAGCGTCGAGTTGACGCTGATCGAGCGAGATCATCCACCGATCCGGCTGGTGTTCTCCGGCGATCTGGGTCGATTTGGGCAGCCCATCCTGCGCGATCCCGCGCCGCTGCCCGAGGCCGACTACCTGATCTGCGAGAGCACCTACGGCGGTCGGCCCGGCCGGCCGGTGGCGGACCTGGGCGCCGAGCTCGAAGTGGTTGTCAGCGAGACGACCGCGCGAGGTGGAAAGGTGATCGTGCCGGCCTTCTCGGTCGGGCGAACGCAGACGGTGGTTTACGTGTTGTCGCGACTGATGCACGAGGGGCGTCTGCCGCGCATCCCGGTCTATATCGACAGCCCGCTGGCGGTGAACGCGACCGAGGTGTTTCGCCTGCACCCGGACTGTTACGACCGCGATGCGCGCGAGTTTTCGCTGGAGACCGGCGATTTCCTGGGCGCGGACTGCTGCACGTACGTTCGCAGCGTTGAGCAGAGCAAGGCGCTGCACGGTCGCAGCGAGCCGTGCGTGACCATCTCGGCCAGCGGCATGTGCGAGACCGGTCGCATCCTGCATCACCTGAAGAACAACATCGAGAACCCGGCCAACACCGTCTTGATCGTCGGGTATCAGGCGGCCGACACGCTGGGGCGGCGAATCGTCGAGCGCCAGCCGACGGTGACGATCTTCCGCAAGAAGTACCGGCTCAAGGCTCGAGTCGAGAAGCTGGAGGGTTTCAGCGCGCATGCCCATCAGGACGAGTTGCTAACGCTGACCCGCCGAACGGCGTCCGCGTGCCGCAAGGCATTCCTTGTGCACGGCGAGCCGGACGAGATGGACTCGCTGGCGCCGCTCCTGCGCGCGGCGGGCGTCCGCGACGTCGAGATGCCTACGGTCGGAACAACCGTCGAGTTGAACGGGCGGGCTTGAACGCGCGCAGCCCCGTTCCTTCAGCGGCGTCGCGGATACCAGCGTTTCATCGCGGCCCAGCCCAGCAGCATGACGGGCATCAGCGGGAAGATGCCAAACCCGCACAGGCCGATGCCGCACAGGCTGCACGCGTTTGCGCCGCCGCCAAAGTCCAGGCGCCGCGCGGTGATGACAAACGGGCTGTTGCCGCCGCCGGGTTGATCCGTCCAGACGACCAAGCACTCCATGTTGTCGGGGTTGTAGACGATGGCTGGCCTATCTGTACCATCATTGCTGAGCACGACCTTGTCTCGGGCCGCGCTTCCGTCGGCCGGCACGACGTACGCAACGATGTCCCGACCCCGCCGCGCGGCGATCACGTAAGCATCCTTGCCCGGGTGGTAGGCGACGGCGGGAGCGGTGGCGGCCTCGTCGGTTATGTTGATGACTGTCCCCAAAGGCACGCCCGCGGCCGAGACCCGGCGGGCTCGCAGGCCGCTCTCACCCTGACGATCACAAACGACGAGGAACTCTTGAGCTTGGGAATTGTATGCCACCCTCATTTTGCTCGGGAACACGTCCATGATGACGAACTGGGCGACGGGGAAGGAAGCGTCCGGGTTCATGATGCGGCCCTGAATGTTCCGCGCTATGTCGCCTTGGTCGCGCCAGATCGCGAAGAAGCGATTGTTGACCGTGTCATAGACGAGGTCGCCGTTGGGCGCGACCTGGCCGGCTGTGCTGATGTCGATCTTCATTCCCTCCAGCGTCGAGTTGGGATTGACGCGCTGTCCGTCACAGCCGCCGCTGCGAGCCGTCATGAAATAGCGGTTGCCGGTGGTGCCGTACGCGACCCGCACCTCGTTCGTACCCGCGAGAATCTCAAAGTCGCTTGCGCCGAGCGTCGCCGGCGGGGTCAGCGTGCGTCCCCAGCAGCGCTGTCCCAACTCCTGCGACTCCCAGATGATCAGAAACTGGTTGTCGGTGCTGTTCCAGGCGATGGCGGGCGCAGCCTGGGATTCGGGCCGAACGACCACGGTCGCTGGTGCGGCCCCCGGCGTGCCATTCACGCCCAGGTTTCGCCAGAACACGTCGTTGCCGGTGACGCCGTTGCTCTCCCGCCAGGCGATCGCGTAGAGGTCGCTGGTCGCGCTATAAGCGACCACCGGCTGGCCGCGGGAGCTCGCGCTGTTCGCCGAGACAACGATCTTGTTCCCGACGACGCGCAGCCCGAGGCAGGGCTGCCCCAGCGCCGGTGGAGCGCCGACGGCGAAAAGCGCGATGATGATCGAGTGCGATCGCATGGTCGTCTCCTTTGAGATTGATTCCGCGAGGACGAGTTTGGTGAACGCGAGGGCGGCGCGGTGCAAGACTTCAGTATCGCGGCACGCGCGGATCAACGGCGCACGACCATTCGTCGATGCCGCCGGCCATGCTCTTGACGTCTGCCATGCCGGCCTCGCGCAGCGCGGCGGCCGCGCTCAGGCTGCGGCCGCCGTGGTGGCAGTGCGTGACAATGGGGCGACCCCCGGCGATCCGGCGAACCTCATCCGCACGGGTCGCCAGCTCGCTCAGCGGGACAAGGTGCGCGCCGTCGATGCGGCAGAGGCGATGTTCGTCCGGCTCGCGTACGTCGATCAGGACGAACGGCGCCTTCTCGTCGAGCATGCGCTTGACGTCACTGACCGATACTTCCCACTCCGGGTTTCGGACCGGCATGCTCGCGCTCCTTCCGCCGTTCATCGATTGTCGCCGCGTGCGATCGCGGGCGACGCTCCATCCTCGATCAGGAAGCGGCGGGCGATTTCACAGTGCATCCGCACCGCGATCGGAATGGCCGCGTCGGCGAAATCATACCGCGGATGGTGCAGCGCGGGCATCTCGGCCACGCCGGGTTCGCGCACGCCCAGACGCCAGAAGGCGGCCGGCACGCGCTGTGCATAGTACGCGAAGTCTTCCCCGCCCAGGCTCGGGGGTTCGTTCTTCTCGACGCGATCCGCGCCCAGCACATCGCCGGCGATGCGTTCCACGAAGTCCGCCGCGCGGTCATCGTTCACCATGACGGGGTAGCCGTCGCGAATCTCGATCTCGGCGCGGGCGCCGAACGCTTCGGCCGTGCGCTCGGCGATGCGGCGCACCTCGGCAACAGCTCGCTGCCGCGTCTCCGGGTTGAGCGTGCGAATGGTGCCGCCGAGAACCGCCGTGGTCGGGATGATGTTTTCGGCGGTGCCGGCGTGGAATTTGCCGACCGTCACCACGCACGAGTCGGTCGGCGCGGTTCCGCGGGAGACGACAGTTTGCCAGGCGGCGACGATGTGGCTGGCCGCGACGATCGGATCGATGCCCTTGTGCGGGTAGGCGGCGTGCGCGCCCTTGCCGTGGACGGTCATGGACCAGGGATTGGTTGATGCGAGCACCGCGCCGCGTCGAACGCCTACCGTTCCGATCGGCAGCGAGGGCCAGCCGTGCAGAGCGAACGCCGCGTCGACGCGCGGCTCGTCGAGCACGCCCTCCGCGCACATGCGCTCGCCGCCGCCGCCGCTTTCCTCCGCCGGCTGGAAGATGAACTTGACGCAACCGGGCAGTTCGTCGGCCACCTGCGCGAGCACGGCCGCGGCCCCGACGAGGCATGCCGTGTGGCCGTCATGGCCGCAAGCGTGCATGCGACCGGGCGCCTTCGAGGCGTACGGCTTTCCGGTTTCCTCCTGGATGGGCAGGGCGTCGAGCTCGGCCCGCAGCGCGACGCACTTGCCGCGCCGGTTCGCGTTGAGCGTGGCGACGATGCCGGTGCCGCCGGCCAGTCCGGTGCGGATGGTCAACGCGGGGATGCGTTGGAGTCGCTCGGCCACGCGGCGCGAGGTCTCGACCTCCTGGTAGGCGAGTTCCGGATGGGCGTGCAGTTCGTGTCGCAGCGCCACGACGTCCGGCAGGGCGCGCTCGATCAACGGTGCCAGATCCTTCAAGGCACGTTCCTTTCAGATGTGGTACTGGGCCGCGACGGGCGCTCCGCAAAGGCGCAGGACTTCGGCGACCAGCTTGCGAATGCCCTCGAACACCTCGGCCGGGCCCTTGCCGAGCATGTAGGCCGGCGTCGAGACGATCTTGTGGGCCTCGTCAACGACCATGTCGCGTACTCCGCAGTCGCAGTGGGTCGCGCCCATCTTGTTGATGGCGTCGGCCGTGCCCCTGTCGGTGCCGATCGTCAGCTTCGGATGCAGATCGAGCTTGCCGACGATGCGAGCAAGCAGCGCGGGGGCGATGCAGATCGCGCCGATCGGCTTGCGGGCGCGAAGCATCGCGGCCGCGAGACGCTCGACGTCGGGGTTGACGGTGCAGTCCGCGCCTCGCGTGGCGAAATCGCACAGGTTCTTGGCCGCGCCGTAGCCGCCGGGAAAGATCATCGCGTCGAAGTCATCGGCCTTCACGTCGGCGACGTTGCGAATCTCGGCCCGCGCAATGCGAGCGGACTCGGCCAGCACGTTGCGGGTCTCACTGGTGGGCTTGCCGCGGAAGTGGTCTACCACGTCGGCCTGTGAAACATTCGGCGCGCAACAGACGTAGGCGGCTCCGGCCTGGTCGAGCGCGAGCAGCGTCAGCACGGCCTCGTGGATTTCGGCTCCATCGAGGAATCCGCAGCCGGACAGACAGACGGCGATTTTCGGCATGGCAAGTCCTCCTCGTGTGGGGGCGATGCCCGTCGGGATTATACCGATCGCGCCCGGCGAAGCCCGCCGACGCCGCCCGCGCCGCGTTGTCTAGATCGTCGCGCCCGGCAGGCTGACGTGCCGGACGGACAAGATGGCATCCGAGCGCGACAGAGCAGCCAGCGCCTCGTCCGGCGGCGGCGCGTCGAGCTTGAGCACCATCAGGGCGCGATTCGCGTGCCGCGACAGGGCCATGTCGGCGACGTTAATGCCGAGGTCTCCAAGCGTCGTACCCACCAGCCCGATGACGCCGGGACGGTCGTCGTTGAAGATCAGCAGCAGCGTGCTCTCGGGCACGATGTTCATGGGGTAGCCGTCGATGGCAAGCAGGCGCGGGTGGCCGTCGCCGTCGAGGCCGCCTTCGATCTGGTGGCGCGCCCCGCCGCCATCGACCGCCAGCCGGACGCGATCGGTGGTGCCGCGCGATTCCGGTTCGGACAGATGCTGAATCGAGATGCCGCGTTGCCGGACGACGCCGTCGACGTTGACGACGTTGAGGCGGTCGCTCACGAAAGGCGCCAGCAGCGAAGCCAGCGCGAAACGCTGCAACGCGGGGGCGACCGTTTCGAGCGACGGTCCGTAGGTCGTCAGCGTCACGTTGGAGACGCCGCGGTCGCAGAAGGCCGACAACACGGCGCCGAGGCGCGACACGAGGTCGGCCGCCGCCAGGTCGCGCTCGGACATGCTCGGGGGCAGTCCGACCAGGTTGCAGGCCCCCCGCACCTGCCCGCGCAGGAGGAAGTCGAGCAGTGCATCGACGGCCTCGATCGACACCGCCTGCTGCGCCTCGACGGTCGAGGCGCCGAGGTGCGGCGTACACACCACCTGCGGCAGCGCCAGGAGGGGGGAATCGGCCGGCGGCGGCTCGTGCTCGAAGACGTCCAGCGCCGCGCCGGCGACGCGCCCGTCGCGAATGGCGTCGGCCAACGCGCGCTCATCGACAATGCCGCCGCGGGCGCAGTTGACGATTCGCAAACCCGGCCGGGCGGCGGCGAGCTGCGGCGCGCTGATCAGGCCGCGGGTGGCGTCCGACATGACCGCGTGGATCGTGAGGAAGTCAGACGCGGAGATCAGTTCCTCGACGGTCGGCACAAGCCGGACGCGGCCTCCCATCGCGGTGGTGTCGGACACGAAAGGATCGTGCGCGATCACGCTCATCTCGAACGCCAGCGCACGGGTGGCGACGGCCCGCCCGACGCGGCCGAGACCGAGGATGCCGAGCGTCTTGCCGGCCAACTGTGTGCCCTCGAATTTCGCCCGGTTCCAGTGGCCGGATTTGAGGTCGGCGCAGGCCGCCGGCGTGTGCCGGGCCAGTGCGAGCATGAGCGCGAAGGTCTGCTCGGCGGTCGAGAGCGTATTGGCGTCGGGCGTGTTGATGACCAGCACGCCGGCTCGAGTGGCCGCCGCCAGGTCCACGTTGTCCACGCCGACGCCGGCGCGGGCCACGACGCGAAGCCGACCGGGCCGGGCCAGCACCTCGCCGGTGACCTTGACACCGGAGCGGATCAGCATGCCGTCGTAGTCGGCGACCAGCTCGGCCAATTGGGCGGGCGAGAGCCCGGTGCGGACGTCGACGGATACGCCGGCGGCGTTGCGCAGGCGGGTCAGTCCGTCTTCCGCCAGCTTGTCTGCGACAAGAACTCGAATCATGCCGGGAAGATATCCGCCCGGCTCGGGGCTGCCCACCGCGGCGCCGGACGGCCTGATATCATGAGCCCGATGGGTCCGTCGGCCGAGTTCAGCAGAGCCCACGTCCGAATGGATGCCCCGCGCGTGTCTGATTCGGCTGCGTCCACAAGCGCCGCGGCAGCGGCCGCTGACGACCCCAACGAGCGTCGACGTTCGGTGGTGCTGGCGTCGATCGCCGCACTGGTCCTCGTCGCCGGCGTGTTCCTCACGTCGCCGCCGCGATTCAGTGATCGTCCGTGGCCGGAGGGGTCTTGGTTGCGGCCGGTGGTGGAGCTGCTCGGCCTATACGCCGCGTTTCCGACGCCGCAGGGGGTCGAGATACGAACGCTGGTTTTCGCCCTCGGTTCGTCGGCCCTGCTGATGGCGGCCGGGATGTTCGCGGTCGTCGGGCGTCGTCGCAGAACGCTGAGCGGCTGGTCCGAGATCGATCTGGACGCCCTGGCGCGCACTCCGGTGGCGTGGTGGACGTTGCTGCTGGTCTTGGCGGCGCTGAGCACCGCGTTCTCGCACGCCACGCGGGTCGCGTGGGGCGGGTTCGTGATTCGCGCTTGGCAGTTTGCCTGGTTCGTGCCGCTCGCGACCATGCTGATGCCCCGGCACGCCGCGCGCCTCGCCGGTGTCATGATTGCCGCGTTGGCGGGCGTGGCGGTGCTCGGCATCTGGTACCAGGCGGTACGCGCTGTCGATCCATCCGGCCGACTGTCGTATCCGTTCGGCAACGAGGGCTGGATGGGGGCGTGCCTCCTGCCGGGCGCGGCGGCTGCCGCCGGCTTCGCCGCGTTCGGCGGGCGCGGTGGTCGCGCGGAGTGGCTGGTCTGGCGACCGTTCGCGCTGCTGGCGACCGGCGTGATCGTGTGCGCGCTGATCATGACCGGAACGCGCTCGGCACTGGCCGGACTGGCGTTGGCCGGGGTGACGGCCTTGTTCCTGCGGTTCGGCCGGCGTGCCCGGGTCGCAATTTTGGTGATGCTGGGACTGGCGGCCGTGTCGTGCGCGTGGGCGCTGCATACTCGCGGCTTCGACCGATTGCTGGGGGGGCGGGCTGCTTCCATTCGCAGCCGCGTCGAGCATGAGTGGCCGCTCGCGCTGCGGCTGATCCGCGCGAAGCCCGTCATGGGCCACGGGGAGGGCGGCTACGCCATGCTGGCTGGCGGGTTGGCGCGTGACCGGCAGTTCGACGAGCCGGCCATCACCGCCATCGATCGCGCCGCGCCGGGCGTGACCCACGGCGTCTGGCCCGATCATGCGCACAACGAATACCTCGAACTGGCGGTCGACATCGGTCTGGTCGGGGCGGCAGTGTTCGGCGCGGCGCTGGTGATCACTTTGCGGCGGGCGATGAAGGCGGCGGATGATCCTCGCCGCGCCGCAACGCGCGGATGGTCGATCGCGCTGGCGGCGGCGCTGGCGGGCCTGGCGACGGACGCGGCCTTCAGCGTCGCCGTGCGAAGCCCGGGACTGCCGCCGATCCTCCTCACGGTCTGGGGCTGCCTGTGGGCGATTATCCGACCGCGCCCGGCGCCGGGAGTCGGTGAACGACCGGCGCCGGACGAGGCGCGTGGTGGCCTGATATCGCCCGCGCTCGTCGCACCGGTGGCCGCGATGGCGCTCGCCTGGCTGGGTGTGCAGGATTGGCGGGCCGCGCTGGCGCGCCACCGCGCGGACACAAACCTCGCGGCCGGTCGCGCTGCCGACGCGGTCGCGGCGTCGACGCGGGCCGCCGCGCACGCGCTCGATCCGTTTCGACGCCTGCTGGCCGAGCTTTCGGCCGCACGGGCACAGTCGGAGTTGGCGCTGGCCAGACTGCGGCAGGCCGTCGAGCCCGAGGCGCGCGACCTGGTCGCCGGACGTGAAGCGCTTCGGCTGATCGAGCGTCTGGATCGTGCCGCGCCGCGGTTTCTCTGGGTGGCGCGCATGCGGGCCGACGTCGCCATGGCGCTGGCGTCGGCGCATGAGCGTCTGGCGCAGGCGGGCGAGGTGCGGTATTACCGCGAGGCGGCCGCCGCCGCGTTGATGCAACAGTGCCGCGACGAGCCGTTCGATCCCGATGGGCTGGGCCGTTTGCTCCAGTACGCCCCGGTCGTCACCACGCTTGAGGCGCTGCGGCTCGCCCGCGGTCCGATGCGCGAAGGGCCGGTGGATGAACGCTGGGATCGCGCGTTCGCCATCGTTCGCGCCCGGCGCGATTTCCGCGAAGCGCTGGCCGAGCTGCGATCGGTCGCCGACGCCGATGAGGCCCGGCCGCCGGCGCAGTGGGGTGACCGGCTCGCGCCGGAGACGCTGCGGCTGATGGCGCGGGCCTACTTCGAGTCCGGTGATCGCGAACAGGCCATCCGGCTGTGTGACCGCGCCATCGCCATGTACGATCGTGCCGGGGCGCGGCTGCTCGGGGCGAAGACTGGCGCGATGACGGAGCAATGCACGTACCGGTTCGCGGACGCGCCGCATGACGCCGTGAACCTGCTGGCGGTGTTGTCGGAGATCAGCACTCTGAGACTGACTCTCGGACTGGCCACCGACCAGCGCGACCCGGTCGGCCGGCTGCGGGCGATGGTCGTCCTCGCGGCGAGCGGCGAGCCGGCGCTGCGCGACGCGTTCGCCCGCGGACTGGCACAAGGTGTGGGGGACGCGGATGCGTTAATCGGCCGTACGCACGTCCGGCTGGCCCGCTTCATGCTCGATCGCGCACCGTCGGCTGACAGCCGTCGCGTGTTTGCGTGGGCGCGCCGCGGTGCGGAACTGGTTTCTAATGATCCCGCCGCCTGGCTTTGCCTGGCGGAGGCGGGAGCGGAAGCGGGCGAATGGCCGCCCGCCCGCGCGGCGATTGAGCGTTTCGAGCGAGTTTGCCCGAATCGCGAGGTCGCCGAGCGGACGATCGCGGAGCTGGAGCGGCGACACCCCGGACTGCGTCGCGGAGCCGACTAACGGCGAACGGCTCAGGTCACGGCGTGTACTTATAACATATTTCTGAGCATGTGTTTATGTTCGTATTAGACTCGCGATCGAACGCCGTCTCCCGGCGATTCCGGTGACGGGATGGCGGTCACGCGTGTGGTCTTGACAGCGGGATAGGGGTTTGTTACGACTCGACGCTCGTTTTCGCGACTCGGCTCGCGAGCGCGGCAGCCTGACCAGCCAACAGCCTATGAGGGCCTCGGGCCCGCCGGGATGCGGACGTAACCGGCGGCGGCGGCTCGGGTTCCCTTTCGAGGAGTCGACCCGGACCTGACAGCAACGGAGTTGACCGCATGATCCAGGTTCAGAATCTGACCAAGTTCTATGGGCAGCGGAAGGCGATCGACGGCATTTCCTTCCACATCCACGAGGGGGAGATCGTCGGTTTCCTCGGCCCGAACGGCGCGGGCAAGACCACCACGCTTCGCATCCTGACGTGTTACATGCCGGCGTCGAGCGGGTCGGCGCGCGTCGGCGGGTTCGACGTGTTCACGCAGTCGCTCGACGTGCGGCGCATCATCGGCTACCTGCCCGAAAACGTCCCGCTCTATGTCCACATGAGAGTGCGCGAATACCTCGACTTCCGCGCCCGCCTGCACGGGCTGAGCCGCGACGCGCGGCTGGCCTCGATCAAGCGCGTGACCGAGCTGGCCTGGCTGGGCGAGTTCATCGATCGGCCGATTCACCAGCTCAGCAAAGGCATGCGGCAGCGCGTCGGACTGGCGGATGCATTGCTCCACGATCCGAAGGTGCTGATCCTCGACGAGCCGACGGTCGGGCTTGATCCGACGCAGATTCGCGAGACGCGCAACCTGATCAAGAAGCTCGGGGAGCGGCACACGATCCTGCTCAGCAGCCATATCCTGCCGGAGGTGGAGGCAACCTGCCATCGGACGATCATCGTCTCCAACGGGCGAATCGTGGCCTCCGGATCTCCGGAGGAACTCAAGGAGCGCATCCGCGGCGGCTCGCGGCTGATCGCCGAGGTCTCGGGACCGAGCGGCGATGTGACCGGCGCGCTCAAGGCGATCGGCGGCGTGAAGAAGGTCGAGAGCGCCTCGGTGAATGGTTGGAACCGACTGCTGATCGAGACCACCAAGGAGCGCGACCCGCGTGAGGACATCGTGAAGGTGGTCACGCAGCGCGGCTGGTCGCTGCGAGAGCTGCGGCTCGAGCACGGCAGCCTGGAGGAGTTCTTCGTCGAGATCACGGCGCGGCAGGCCGGTCTGGGCCGCGGCGATGAGGGTTCGACGCGGGAGGTCAGCCTGTGATGCGAAACGTCATCCCGCTCACGCAGCGCGAACTGGCGGCGACTTTTCTGTCGCCGGTGGCGTACATCGTGGCGGCATTGTTCCTGGTGACCAGTGGGCACTTCTTCCTGTCGCAGACGCTGGTGGCGGGCCGCGAGGCGAGCCTGCGGGCGATGTTCGAGAGCATGGCCGGCATCCTCGTCTTCGCCGTGCCGCTGTTGACCATGCGGGCGCTGGCGGAGGAGTTCGCGACGGGCACGATCGAAACGCTGATGACCGCGCCGGTGACGGACGCCGAGGTGATTCTCGGGAAGTTCCTCGGTCTGCTGCTGTTCTACGCCGCCCTGCTCCTGACGACCTTGCTGCACGTGCTGCTGGTCACGGTCTACGGCGGCAGCCAGCCGGCGGTGGTGCTGCTGGCCTACATTGGCATGCTGCTGCTGGGGGCGATGTTCATCGCGGTCGGCCTGTTCGCCAGCGCGTTGACGCGATACCAGCTGCTGGCCGCGCTGGGCGGCATGGCCATCCTGAGTCTGCTGACCTTCGTGGTCGACCAGCTGGCCCGCTGGGGCGGTGGAACGATCCGGCTGGTGCTGGGCTACATCAACGTCATGGGCAACTTTGAGTCGTTCAGCAAGGGCTTTCTCGACACGCGAGCGATCGTGTTTTTCGTCAGCATGACCCTGCTGTTCCTGTTCCTGTCGGTCAAGGTTCTGGAGTCGCGACGATGGCGATGAGCACGCAGTCTTCCAACGCCGACGCGGGCTTTTCGGCGCAGCGCCGCTGGTCCATCGGCCTCAACGTGGCCGTGTCGGTCGTGGCGGCGATTCTTCTCGTCGGCCTGGTGAACTGGCTGGCGACGCTCCGCCAGGTGCGTCGCGACGTGTCGCTGTACGGCGGCTACGGCGTCTCGGACCGAACGCGCAGCATCGTCGAAGGCGCGACGGGCGACATCGCCATCTCGGTCATGTATTCGCCCGATGAGGCGTCGAAGGCGCCGACGCAGTACATCGACCGGTTGATGGATTACCTCGATGAACTGCGCCGCATAAATCCAAGCATCAAAGTGGAGGACGTCCGGGCGCACAACGCGCGGGCCAAGCTGGTGGCGCGGCTCTCCGAGACGCTCGGCGGCGAGGCGGAGCAGCATCGCGCGGCCTTGCAGACTTTCCGGGCCACGGCGACGGAGGTCCAGCAGGCGCTGGCGCAGCAGATGGACCGCAGCCGCCAGATCCAAGTGGCCGGCGAGGCGTGGTTGCAGGATTTCCCCATCTACTCGGATGTGATCGCGCTGCTCAAGCAGAACGTCGATCGACTGGCGAAGACCGTCGAGCAGGTGGAGCAGTTCACGGCGGTCACGTCGGGCGTTCCCAAGTTCGGCGAGGCCGCCGAGCGGATCAAGTCGGACGTCGGACAGCTCAAGACCGAGCTGGGCACGGTGGGCGAGCAGATGCGGCTGCTGTCCGACCTGGCGGATGCCCTGGGCAAGCCGGAATCCGACGCGCTGGCGCCGCTGACGGAGATCGCCTCGAAACTGCCGCCGCAGGTGGCAAAGCTCAAGCAGATCATCGGCGACCGCAACAGCCCGATGCCAAGCGATCCGAAGGCGGTGCTCAAGCAGTTCGCCGACGAGGGCGAAGCGGCCGACAAGGAGATTCAGAACGCGGTCCGCCAGGCGGAGAACCTGGCGCGGCGCTACAAGGCGATCACCGAGCACTCTCTCTGGTCGGTCCAGGCATCGCTGGGCGGGGCGCTGGTCATGCGTTTGCCGCTCACGCGGCAGCTCTCGGAGCTGGGCCGGACGTTTGGCGACCTCCGGTTGCAGATTCTCGGCATCATCGACAAGGGCGATCCGGGTTCGATGGAACGGGCCATCCGCAAGCTGCGCGACTTCTCGGAGCAGTTCGACGACACCTGCCAGAAGGCAGCGCGATCGCTGGGCGACCTGGCCCAACGAATCGTCAAGGTCGATCCGCTGTCGCGCGCCGTGCTGGATGAGTCCCGCGCCGGCTTCCTCAAGGCGCAGCTTGACGCCCTCGACAAGGTGCTGGCCGAGTTCAACAGCCTTCCGGAACTGAAGCTCGGCACGATCGCGGATGACATCAAGGACGACAACGTGGTCGTGGTCGAGGCCAACAAGCGGGTTCGGGTCGTCAAGTTCGACGAGATGTGGCCGATTCGCGTGGTCATCAGCGACCCGATGGCGTCGTCCGGCGACGACAAGCCGCGTGTGTTCAACGGCGACTCGGTGCTGGGCGGGACCGTCCTGGCGCTGACGCGCGAGCGGCCGTTTGCCACGGTCGTGTTCGTCCATTACGCCAACAAGGACCCGCAGCAGCAGCAGCAGTTCATGCGACCGCAGCCGCCGGCGATTCAGACCGAGGAACTCTCCGCGTTCCGAAAGCGCCTGGACGAGGCCAATTTCAAGGTGAAGGAGTGGGACCTCGCCTCGCCGGAAGGTCCGCCGGAACCCGAGGAGGGCACCACCAATCTCTATGTCGTGCTGCCGCCGGCCCCGCCGCCGCAGCCCAATCCGTTCATGGGCGGCGCGCCGCCGAAGGGATTCGGAGACGAAGAGCGCGCGCGGCTGGCGAAGGCGCTGGCGGGCGACTCGCGTGCCGTGTTCCTGGCGACATGGGACGTTCGACCGGGCGGACCCTTCGGAGGAAGCTTCATGTCGCCGCGCTACGCGCTGGACGACTATCTGCGCGAGACGTGGGGCGTGACCATCGACGGCAGCTACCGCGTGACGTGGATCGAGCCGGACCCGCGCGACCCCAATCGCATGTCGGTCAACGCCGATCGCTTCCAGTTCATGCCGCTGAACTCGTTCACGCAGCATCCGATCGGCCGGCCGTTCCAGACCAACCCGGTCAAGCTGTTTGACGCCTGTCCGATGACGATCGCGACCAGCCAGCCGGCCAACGTGAGCGTCGAGCCGATCCTGGTCGTGCCGGGCCGCAGCGAGGAATACGTCGGCGCCGACGTGCAGGACCTGATCCAGATCATCAACGAGGTCATGAACCCGTCGGCCGACGGGGTCGTGCCGCGGTCGTCGCGGCTGCTGAAGCCGCCGTTCGTGCTGATGGCTGCCGCGCGCAACGACGCGACCAAGTCGGCCGCGGTGATCTTCGGCGGCGGGCGCAGCCTGTCGGATGCGGTCATTTCGCGGCCGGTCCCGCGCCAGGACAAGAGTGGCCGTATCGTCGCCGAGCCGCCGCCGGTGACGAACGCGGAGTTGCTGATGAATTCGCTGTTCTGGCTGCTGGGGCAGGACAAGCTGATCGCGTCCGGTCCGCCCGCGGCGCCGACGATTCGCACGATCGATGCCGACTGGATGAACTTCCTGCGGGTCTTGAGCTACGGGTTGTGGCCGGCGGCGGTGTTCGCGCCTGGGTTGTTCATTTTCTTCGCGCGTCGCCGGTGATGAGTCTGGCAGGCATTCCGTAAGAAGCAGGGCACCATGAACCAGAAGACGACCTACCTGATCCTGGCGGCCGTCGTCGTGGCGGCCGTGGCCGTTTGGAAGTCGAAGCCGTCCCAGCCGCCGGAGAAGCCGGGCGAGGGAACCGGCGGCAAGCCGGAGCCGCGCAAGCTGTTCGACCCGCCGCCGTCCGCGATCGCTTCGCTCGAGGCGGACGTGCCGGGTCGGATGTCGATCGCGGCCACGAAGGAGACCGACAAGTGGCGGTTGACGTCGCCGATCAACGCGCCCGGCAACGGCGCGGTGCTCGAGTCGATCGCGAGCCAGGTGCGCGACATGAGCTACGTCGCGTCGTTCAAGCTCGGCGCCGCGGACCGTCCGAGCGACGAACTGACCGGCCTGAGCAAGCCCATTCGGCTGAAGCTGACCGCGACCGACGGCAAGAGCTTCGTGGTCAAGCTCGGCAACAGCGTGCCGGCGGCGCGTCAGACATACGTGCAGCGGGACGGCGACGACACGATCTACATCGCGTCGGGCGACCTGCGGCCGACGTTCGATCGCCCCTTCAACGACTTCCGCAACAGCCGCATCGTCGATTTCCCGATCGACGAAGCGAAATCGATCGAGGTGTACGGCGAGGAGTCGTACAAGCTGGCGCGGTCGGGCGATGGATGGACGATCGAGTCGCCGGTGCGCGGACGAGCCGACAAGACCGCGGTCGAGTCCCTTCTGCGGGCCTTCGCGGGGCTGTTCGTGTCGAACTTCGTGGAGGACGACCCCAAGAATCTCGCCGCGTACGGACTGGCGTCGCCCAGCGCGCGGCTGGTCGTGCATTGCGAGAAACGCATCCTCAAGCCGAGCACGCAGCCAGCCGACACCCAGCCGGCGGAGCCGGAGTACGACGTGAAACCGTACACGGTGGCGTTGGCCCTGGGCGCGACCACGGGGGTGAAGCGATTCGGCCGTCTGGATGACGAGTCGACGCCGTGGGTGTTTCAGTTGCAGGACGCCTCGGTGAAGACGCTGCTGGTGCCGCTGTTCAACCTGCGCGACAAGGCCGTTGCCCGCGTCGAGACCGGGCGGGTCGGGTCGTTCTCGGTCACGTGTCGGGGGCACACGGCGGAACTGATGCGGCGGGACGGCGTGTGGCAATTCGCGTCCGGCGGCCCGCCGGGCATCGAGCCGACCGCGATCGAGTTTGCGGCGATTGACGAGTTCCTGCGGACGATTCGCGACCTGGTGGCGACGGGCGTCGAGCCGCCTGACGCGCTGGCCGACTTCGGGTTCGAGTCGCCGCGATCGTCGATCCGGCTCACGCTGGAGGGGACGCCCGAGCCCGTGCGGCTCGAGGTCGGCAAGGAGACGCCGAGCGGCACCGGCGTTTACGTTCGCAACGTGAGCGAGAATCTGGTCGCGGTCGTCAAGGCCGAATCCGCGGATGGACTGGTGGTCGGCCCGATGCAGTTCGTGAGCCGAGACCTGGCGCGGTTCGATCGGGCGCGGGCATCGAAGATCGAGCTGGAGCGCGACGGCCAGACACTGGAGGTCCGCTCGGTGGCCGGGCAGTGGCGACTGGCAGCGCCGATCGACGGCCCGACCGAGTCGGGCGCGGTCAACAACCTGCTGGCCGACCTGGCGACGTTGCGAGCGCGGCGCGTGGTGGGCGGCGCGGAAGACGCGGCCGTGTTCGGCATCGATCGCCCCGCGGCCCGCGTGCGCGTCACCGTCGATGCGCCGCCGCCCCCGCCGAAGCCGGTGACCACGCAGACGACACAGGAGTCCGCCGAGCCGCCGGCCCCGCCGTCGATCTACACCATCCTCGTCAGCCGCGTGGATGGCAAGGTGTACGCCCACCTCGACGGCAGCAAGGTGATCGGTGAGGTCGACGCGCGCGTGCTCGACAACCTGACGGCGGAATTACTCGAGCGGCGCGTGTTGCCGGTGCAGGGCGGGCTGGTGGAGTCGGTGCGCATCGCTCGCAATGGGGAGCTGCCGTTCGAGTTCGAGAAGAAGGGCGACGAGTGGGAACTGGTGGGCGAGGCCAGCTTCGACGCGGATGCGAGCAAGGTCAGCCCGGCGGCGTCGGCCGTCATGGACCTGAAGACCACGCGCTACGTCGACTACCGGGCCTCGGACATGGCGAAGTACGGCCTCGATCGGCCGGCGGTGGGCGTCACGCTTCGGATGAACGACGGGCAGACGCACGAGCTGCGCGTGTCCGCCTCCGGTCCGCCGGGCGACACGAGCGGGGCACGCTACGGAACGATCGCCGGCAGCGGCCGCGTGTTCGTGGTCTCGCGCGATGACCTCGCCAAATTCGACAAGGATGTGAAGGGCTTCCGGAAGGGCTGATGACGGGCAGAACTCGACCGACCGGCGTCGCGGCGACTATGCTCCTGAGGCCATGCGCCCGGTCGAACGCCGAGCACCGCCGTTGTCGCAGCTCAGCGCTGTTGAGCACGTGGTCGTTGACGTCCCGCACGGTCGTCAACGCGAGCTGATCGCATTCTACGAAGAGTTCCTCCGCCTGCCGCGCCTGCACGCCGGCGCCGATGAACGCGCGACGCTGGTGTTCGGCCGTCCGGGACTGCGATTGGTACTGCGGCCCATCGAGCGGCCTCGAACCGAGCGGTTCCGCCGGCGACTGACCGTTCGGGTCGACTCGCTGGCCGAGTGCCGCGAGCGGTTGGAGTCGGCCGGCCGTCGATACTGGCCGGTCAGCGGTCTGGCGTTCACCGATCGCTGCCTGCTGGTCGCCGATCCGTGCGCGAACCTGGTCGAGCTCCGGCAGGACTGGGAGCGCTGGCGCCCGACCGCCGGTCGCGCCTGACTTGCCAGAGTTGTCCGAATGGAACAGACTGGCCGGATTCGGTCTCCCAGGGAAGGAGCGCGCGAATGCGCATAGAGAGTGGTCCGGCTCCGGAGCGCGTGCGGCGAGCGGCGATCTTCACGGTCATCCTTCTGGTCGGATGCGCCTGGTTCGCATACGACGGGTGGGTGGCCTGGCCGGCGCAGAATCGTCACGAATTCGCCGAACAGTTCCCCTCGCGCCCCGATCCGGCGTCGATTTCGGTGGATGGCCGGGTGCGCGAGTCGCTGTTGCGCGACAAAGGCGGCAAGGCGTCGGCGACGGAACTGGAGAGCCTGCTCGGGCCGGCCCACCTGACGACGGAACTGGAGAAGCGCTGGTTCGGTCCGGGCGGGTCGATCATCGTCCCCAAGAGCGGCGGTTCGGCGCAATTCCGCTCTGCCAAGCGCACGGAGACGGACCTGATGTTGCAGCGCGCCATCGCGATCGCGCTCGCGGTGGCCTTCTTGGTATCCGTGGTCCGGCTGCTGTCGCTCAGGTCGGTTCGGTATGTGCTCGATGACCAGGGGCTGACCATGCCGCGCGCGGGGACGATCGCCTGGGACGCCATGCAGCGTCTGGATGGCGAAAAGGTTGATGAGAAGGGCTGGGTCGATCTGCATCACGTCGCCGGCGGCGAGAAGCGCGTGACACGCCTCGATTCGTTCGAGATCGCGTCGTTCGGCGAATTCATCGATGCCATCTGCGAGAAGAAGGGTTTCGAAAACCCCTTGCCGGTTCGATCGGGCGGCTGATACGTCCGCCGGCTCAGCCGGCTGACGGGCGGAGTGACACCGATGAACGAGGCGTCGCCGGTGACGAGTGCCGGCGGGTTGCGGTGGTACGTCCGCATGCCGCTGAAGTGGTTCGTCTTCGCGGTCGTGCTGCTGTTCGTCTCGTTTCCCGACCCACGACTGGCCTGGCGATCGCTGCAGCGATATCTCGACCTCAATTCGCTCATCGATGCCGAGCACCCGCGGATTCGCGAATGGGCCGACAAGCTGAGCGCCTCGCAGCCAGCGCTGGCGACCACGCAGCCGGCGCACCGGCACGCCCTGGTGGAGGCGTTCATCTATCGACACGTTCCGTACGCGTGGGACTGGGTGACGTATGGCGCGGCCGAGTACATCCCGACAGTGGCCGAGATGTTCGAGCAGGCGAAGCGCCACCCGGACGGCCGGCCGCGCGAGGACTGTGACGGCCGGGCCGTGATGTGTGCGTCGCTGCTGGCGGCGCTGGGCTACGAGAGTCGCATCGTCACCGACCTGCGGCACGTCTGGGTCGAGACGCCGGAGGGCGCGCTGATGGGCCCCGGCCGGCGTCCGACGCTGACGGCCACCACGCAGGGCACGCGCACCGACTTCCGCGGGACCCTGGCGAACATCCCGGTCTCGCTCTCCTTCGGCGTGTCGGTGTTTCCGTTCTGGAGGGAGTTCATTCTGTGGCTGACGCTGGTGCTGCTCTCGCTGCACGTCCGCATGTCGTGGCGGGCAGGGCTGATCGGAACGGTGCTCACGCTCCAAGGTTGGCTATTCATGCGATGCGGCGTCATCACGTCGGAGAACTTCAGTTCCGTGGCCTCAAGCTGGCCCGGCGTCGTCGGCTTGCTGCACTTGGCGACGGGCCTGTGCGTGTTATGGACCGCGACGCACTTCGCCCGCTCGAAGCGCGGCGCGCCGCGGATGGCGGGGACGGCGTCGGGAGTCTGACATGAGGCAGGACCTGCATCCGCAACTGCACGTCTCGACGCACCCGCTGATTCAGCAGAAGCTCACGGCCGCACGGAACATCCACACGCAGCGCGAGGCGTTCCGCGACCTGCTGTCCGAGATCGCGGCCCTGATGGTGTTCGAACTGACCCGCGATCACCCCGTCCGGCCGGTGGAGGTCCAGACGCCGCTGGAGACCGCGGCCGGGGCGGTGCTGGCGGACGACATCTCGGTCGTTCCAGTGCTGAGGGCCGGGCTGGCGATGGCCGATGGCATTCTGCACCTCATTCCGCAGGCGCGGGTCGGGCATCTGGGCGTCTACCGTGACGAGAAGACGCTCCAGCCGGTGGCCTATTTCAACAAGCTGCCGGCCGGCATCGAACGGACGGCCGTGATCGTGGTCGATCCGATGCTGGCCACGGGCGGCTCGGCGTCGCACGCCATCAACATCATCAAGCAGTCGAAGGCGACGCGCATCCAACTGCTCTGCCTGCTGGCGGCTCCGGAGGGGCTGCGACGCATGGCGGCCGATCATCCGGACGTGCCGATCTTTACGGCGGCGGTGGATCGGGAACTGGACGAGCGCGGGTTCATCCGGCCCGGACTGGGGGACGCGGGGGATCGGCTGTACGGCACCGGTTGAGGCGGGTCGGGGTCGATGCGGGTCGTCGTCGCGCCAGACAGTTTCAAGGGATCGCTGACGTCGGCGGACGCGGCCGAAGCGATCTCGGATGGGCTTGCGTCGATCCGTCCCGACTGGCGGCTGGACATCTGCCCGATCGCGGATGGCGGTGAGGGCACGCTGGACGTGCTGCTGCAATCGACCGGGGGTGTGCGGCGGATCGTGTCCTGCATCGGCCCGACGAGCGAATCGATCACAGCCGAGATCGGGCTGATTGATCGGGGAGGTACGGCGGTCGTCGAGTTTGCGCGAGCGGGCGGCCTGAGCCTCGTGCCGCCGGAGCGCCGCGACCCGCTGCGAACGACGAGCTTCGGCGTGGGCGAGCTGATCGCGGCGGGGTTGGACTGCCAGGTCGACCGTGTCATCGTCACGCTGGGCGGGTCAGCCACGGTCGACGGCGGCTGCGGGATGGCGCAGGCCTTGGGTTGCGTCATGCTCGACGAACACGGCCGACCCTTGGCGAATCCACTGCTTCCGAGCGGCATGATGGGTTGCCGGGAAATGCGACCGGCGGAAATGATCGAGCGCTTCACGGAAGTGAGCGTGGTGGCGGCCGTCGACGTGCTCAATCCGCTCCTGGGCCCCCAAGGGGCGGCGGCCGTGTTCGGTCCGCAGAAGGGCGCCGACGCCGTCGGAGTCGTACGGCTTGAGGCGGCATTGTCGAGATGGGCGGATCTGGTGGAGTCCGCCTGCGGCCGGCGGCTCCGCGCTGAGCCGGGGATGGGAGCGGCGGGCGGAGCGGCGCTGCCGCTGATGGCGTTCGCAGACGCGACGACCGTGCCCGGCGCCGACCTGGTGTTCTCGATCGCGCGCGTGGCGGAACGCGTCGCGATGGCCGATCTGGTGATCACTGGCGAGGGCTGTCTGGATGGCCAGACGCTAATGGGCAAGGGCGTCGGCTCGCTGGCGCGACTGGCGAAATCGGCGGGCGTGCCTTGCATGGCCATCGTCGGACGGCTGGGCCGGGGTTGCGAGGCGGTCACATCGATGTTTGAGCGTGTGGCGACGCTGGCGCGAACCGGCGACGCGCCGGGCGAGGCGGAGCGCGAGGCGGAATCACGGCTGCGGCAGACCGCGGCTGAACTGGCACGGGAGTGGGACGGATGAGTGGATCGGTCCTCGTCGTCGGCGCGTTTTTCCGGGTTGCGTGCGTCGCGCTGGCGCAGGCTGCCGGTGAGTTTCCCTCGGGCGTGGCGAGCGGCGATGCCCGTCACGACCGGGTGATCGTCTGGACAGCGGTCGCACGGCCCGGGGAGGTGCGCGTCGACGTAGCGCGCGATGAGGCCTTCGCGACCGTCGTCGCCAGCGCCGTGCTCAGCGCGGACGTCGCCACCGGACTGACGCTGAAGCTTGATGTCACCGGGTTGGAGCCCGGCGTTCGTCACTACTACCGCTTTGTGCGGCTCGACGACGCGGAGGCGAGTCCGATCGGGACGTTCGTCACCGCGCCACGCGACGATGACGAGCGGCCGTTTCGATTCGTGTACTCGGGCGACTCGGAGGCGGCCTATCAGCCGTTTCGCATTCTCGAGTTCGCGGCCGACGAGGCGCCGGACCTGTGGTTCTGGGCGGGCGACACGATCTATGGTGACTTCGCTTCCGATGCCTTCGGCGTGGCGACCGATCTTGACGGCTACCGCATTAAGTACCGCGAGAATCGCGGCGACGCCGGCGTTCGCCGGCTGTCGTCGTCGGCGGCGTTGTGGGCCCAGTGGGACGATCACGAGGTCCTCAACGACTACGATGGTGGCGATCCCGAGCCGGGGCTGACGCGCGCCCGGATCGAGGCGGGCTATCAGGCTTTCTTCGAGCACATGCCGATTCGTGCGTCGGGCGCGACGGGCGACCCGTTTCGGATTTACCGATCTTTCCGCTACGGGCGCTGGGCCGAGTTCTTCATCCTCGATTGCCGACAGTACCGCTCCGCCGACGCGGGTCGCGGCGCGCTCCTTTACAACCCCGATCCGTACGGATTTTTGCTCCCGACGTTCGACCTGCTCACGATCGGCCGCTTTCGCGACCGCGGCCGGACGATGCTGGGCCGAGAGCAACTGGACTGGCTCAAGACCGGGCTGCGGAGCTCGACGGCGACCTGGAAGTTCGTGCTCTCGTCGGTGACGTTCACGTCGCTGCTGGTGCTGCCGGAGGATCGCTGGGACGGCTACGACGCCGAACGCTACGAGCTGCTGCGTTTCATTGATCGCGAGCGGGTCGGCGGCGTGGTGCTGCTCTCGGCGGACATCCACGCCAACGTGTACAACCCGGATGTCACCCATTTCCTGAGGAAATCGCTGCTTCAGCCGTTTACGCCCGGGTTTCGCGTGCCGGAGTTCGTTGCGGGGCCCATCGCCACCGCGACCAATCGACAGGAAGTAGTGGGCATCGCGGGCTCGGCGCTATCCGCTGTGCTCGGCCCGGCAAGCGCGACGCCGCTGGTCGAGCTGGCCTACGGATCGCTGCTGCTTCAGGCGACGTGCCGAAATGGCCTGGCGTTCGTCGAGCCGGATCGCTTCGCGTATCTCGTGGTGGAGGTCGGTCCGCACGGGGCGACGTTCACGCACCGTGGCATCGCCGCCGATCCCGCGGCGCAGAGTCCCCCGCTTGAAACGCTTCACGCCGTGACGTTGAGCAACGGGGCGCCGCGCGGCTGTGGTATCGGCCTGTGGCCCGCGCTGGCACTGCCCGTGGTCGCGCTGGCAGCGCGGCGAGCGCGGGGTTGACCCGCGTCTCAGGGCCACGTCAACAGGGCGTCGACCATCCCCGGCACGTCGCCTGATCCGAGCGCGGCGTCGAGGTCGAAATCTCCGCGACAGATTTCAGCCGGCGTCGGCGTGCCCAACAGGGCGTTCACGAACGGGCGAATGTCGAGGCCATCGACGCGCGAGTCGGCGTTGAAGTCGCCCTTCGGCGGCGGGCAGCAGGTCGCGGCACACTGCGAATTGGGGCCGTTCCACGTGCTTCCGGCGATCAGTTGGCACTGTTGTGGTTGAAGGTTGGCGATGCAGCTCGTGCCGTTGTTGAAGCAGCACGCGCCGACCGGGATCGGGCAATTCGCGGCGGCACACGTCTGGCCGAGGTGGAAAGCGCCGCCGAGCTGCTGGCACGCGACCGGCGTCGCATTGGCGACGCAATCGCCCAGCGGGGTGCAGCACGCTCCAGTCGGGCAGGAGTTTCCTGACGCGCACTGATAAGCCGGACCCTGCCAGGTGCTGCCCGTGATCTGCTGGCAGTCGGTCTTGGTCAGGTTGAGGCACGAACCGCCGAAGCAGCAGGCCCCCACGCAGGGATTCGACGCGCAGGTCGTGTTGTCGCCCTTGTAGACGCCGCCCATCGCGGCGCATTCGGAGGCGAGCTGATTGTCCATGCAGCTTCCATCCGGCATGCAGCAGGCGCCGCGCACCGGACAGTTGGTCGAGCCGCAGTTGGAGTTGGGGCCGTTCCATTCCCCGCCGCATTGGGCCAGCGTCTGGTTCTGGCACGAGCCGTTCGGGTAGCAGCAGGCGCCGGTGCAGGAGACCGAAGCGCAGTTGGTGCCGTCGCCCTTGTAGGCGCCACCGGCCGCGGCGCACTCGTTGGGTGACTGCGAGTTCGCGCAGCCGCCGTTCGGCAGACAGCAGGCGCCGCGGCACAATCCCGCCGTGCAGGCCACGCTGACCCCTTTGAAACTGCCGCTGTTGGCGGCGCACTGGCTCTGACTGAGCTGCGAGCACGTCCCGTCAGGCAGGCAGCAGGCGCCGTTGCAAATGCCCGGCGTACAGCTCGTGCCGTTGCCCCAGTAGAAGCCGTTGGCGTTGATGCACTCGGCCTCGCTGCGGAGTTCGCAGTTGCCGTTGGGAAGACAACAAGCGCCCTGCTGCACCGGGCAGTCGACCACGGCCCGGATGACGAAGTCGCCGGTGACGCCGAGGGCGCACGAATTCACCCAGCCGATGCCGTTGGCGAAGATCGAGTTCTTGCCCGCCTGGCAGCCCGTGTCAGTGACGACGCTGGGTCCGAAGAGGGGGCTCGGGTCGTTATAGAACGTGAACGCGACGACGAAGACCTGGTTCCGCACGACCGGGACGTTGATTGGGACGGTGTTGTTCTCGTCGAGGTAGCGGAACTCGTTGAGAACGCCGTCGGTCATCAGCGGGCCTTCCAGAAACGCGAGCACTGCGCCGGGCACGGGGAACGTCCCGGCGTTGTGGATGATGATGTTGTCCTCCAGCGACGGCGACGCGCCGCCGAACAACGACCGCCAGAAGACCTGGACCGCGACGATCGTGCCGTCGCAGGGCGAGGTCAGCCACACCGCCGCGCTCTCACCCGGGTCGAAGCCGGCCTGGATGTTCCCGGTTCCGCCGGGAAGGAGCGAGTCGTTCTGGACCACGACCTCGACACCGCGAGTCGGGCGTGGCGCCGCTACAGCCAGCAGGGCAGCCAACGCACCGCAGATCCACTTGGGATTACCTCGCATCGGGAGCATCTTCCTTCCTCCGAACGATGAGAAATAACGATTTAGTCCCAAGAATCTATTGTCGCGATCGGGATGGTCGGATTCAAGGATGGGCAACGCTGATTCGCGGTCTCGGCAGCAGTTCGCGGACCGGGAATACGCCGCCCCGCTGGCGACTCGGCGGTGATCAGCGCTGAAGCCGGGCGGGGTCGCGGATCGAGACCAGCTCGAAGCGATCGCGCGTGCGGGCGTAGAGATGGCCGCCCATGCGGCCGACCGCGCGGAGCTTGTCCGGGTCGCACAGTCCGTCCCCATCCAGCACGGTGTCATCGACGTGGACGACCAGCACGTCACCGAACACCACGTTGCCGGCGCCGCTCTCGCCGCCCAGCTCGATGATCTGCCGCAGCCGGCACTCGATGTTGACTGGCGACTCCTTCACCAGCGCGGGCCGCACGCGATGCGCGGGCAACGGCGTCAGCCCGGCCCGGTCGAACTCGCTGACGCCGCGCGGGAACTCGGTGCTGGTGGCGTTCATGGCTTCGGCGTTGTGCTCGGTGACGGTGGCAATCACGAACTCGCCGGTCTCGCGGATGTTGGCGAGCGTGTCTTTCGGGCCGCCGTCGCGGTTGAGCGCCGGCGAGAAGAGCACCACCGGCGGATTGGCCGAGACCATGTTGTAGAAGCTGAACGGGGCGAGATTCATCGCTCCCCCCGCGGAGACGGTCGACACCCACGCGATGGGGCGCGGCTGCACGAAGCTCAGGTAGAGCCGGTGCATGTCACGCCACGAACGGTCGGTTCGCGCCAGGTCGATCTTCATGGCGTCACCGCAGATTGCCCAGCGACGGGCGGATGAGGAGCTTCTGGACGAGCAGGTAGTTGACGCCGTGATATTCGGTGACCTCGCCGCTCACGATGAACACGACTGGGCGGGTCCCGCCGGCCGAGGCGATCTCCATGTCCTCGAGCAAGCGATTCGGCAGCAGCCGAATGGGCGGCTCGACCTTCTGTGTGCTGCGGCTCTCGAAGGCCAGCGTCCAGTATTCCCCTTCTCGCTGCAGCCGGCCGATGCGATCCACCAGCCGGTAGCCGTCCGGCAGCAGTCGCTGCTCGACCGGCACGACGGCGTTCTTTGGCAAGGCCTCCGGCGCGGGCATCGTGCGGACGGGTCGGCCGGGCAGGGTCGGGCGCACCAGCGGGCGCGGCGTGCCCTCCTTGGGCGTCAGCATCTTGAGGACCTCGTCGGCGGTCGGCTCGGGCGCGCGTTCCACTGGAGCGGAGTCCCGGGCTGATTCGTCAGACGGCGGCTGGGCGGGTGGCGGTTCGGTTGGCGAGGCGGCGGGCGGATCAGACGGTTCGGTCGTGGGATCGGTCTCATCCGAGACGGCCGGGCGGGCGATGAGAATGACCGCCGCGATCAGGCATGTGATGAGCCCGACGGTGAAGGGCGGGTTGGCCAAGCCGGGTCGGATTCGATTGGGTTCGTACACGGGGTCATCTCCTCTCGACCGCGGGAGCGAGCAATCGCTCGAGTTCACGGGGATCCGTGGTCGGTCGCTTGCACACGAACTTCTCGCAGACGAACGCCGTGGGCTTGCCGTCGACCGGCTCTCGACCGGCCAGCAGCGGGATTCGTCTCGCCGCCGCGGCCTTCGGGTCGCCCACGACGCCCACGACGACCTTGTTGGGAACATACGTCTGCCAGATGGTCTTGAGAAGGGGATCGGGCGACGTGCCGGCTGCCGGGGCGATGATGGCGATCTCGCGCGGACCGGCGTGATAGAAGTCGACGGCGGCCAGCATGCGCTCGGCCGAGGACGGGTGGTCGCTGACACGTTTCTGGAAGCCGCGCATGAGGCGCTCCGCCTCGGCCCGCCACTCGCCGCGGTCGAGCATGACCGAGAGACGCAGCAGATTCATGAGCATGACGGAGTTGCCCGAGGGAATGGCGCTGTCGTCGGCGTCCTTTGAGCGAACCAGAATGTGCGGCGCGTTGTGGGCGGTGAAAAAGAATCCGCCGTCGCGCTCGTCACGGAATCGCCGCATGACCACCTCGGTCAGCCGCGCGGCGTGGTCGAGCCAGCGGAGATCGAAGGTCGACTCGTAGAGATTGATGAGCCCTTCGACCAGGAAGGCATAGTCGTCAAGAAAGCCGGGCGTGTGGGCGACGCCCTTGCGATAGCAGCGCAGCAGCCCGCCGTCGGCCTGCATGCGCGTGACCACGAAATCGGCGGCGCGGACGGCGGACTCACGAAAGCGCGGTTCGTCAAGCACGCAGGCGGCCCGCGCCATGGCGGCGATCATCAGGCCGTTCCACGCCGCCAGAATCTTGTCGTCGAGGTGCGGCGGCACCCGGCGGGCGCGGATGGCCAGCAGCTTGGCGCGCGAGGCCGCGAGGCTGCGCTCGAGTTCGGTCGGCTCGATCTTGTGCAGCCGGGCCACGACCTCAAGATCGCGCTGGACGTTGAGGATGTTCGTGCCTTCCCAGTTGCCGGCTTCGGTGACGTCGTAGTAAGCGCAGAAGAGTTCGCCGTCGCGCGGGCCGAGCTCCCGCATCACCTCGGCTCTCGACCAGACGTAGTACTTGCCCTCGACGCCCTCGCTGTCGGCGTCGCGCGTGCTGTAGTAACCCCCTTCCGGCGATTGGAGATCGGCGATGACGTACTCGCAGATTTCGCGGGCGGCGCGAGCGTAGAGCGGCTTTCGCGTCAGTTGCCAGGCGTCGAGGTAGATCGACGTGACCAGGGCCTGGTCGTAGAGCATCTTCTCGAAGTGCGGGACCAGCCAGTCCACGTCGGTGCTGTAGCGGGCGATGCCCCCGCCGAGCTGATCGTAAATGCCGCCGCGGGCCATGTGGTCGAGGGTGGTCTCAACGCGCTCGAGCAGTTCGTGACGCGGTCGCACCTGGCCGGAATCGTCTGGCGCGAGCGAGTGCCGATAGACGCGCAGCATGATGTCCATCGCCATGGATGGCGGGAACTTGTTGGTCCCGCCGCCGACGATGCCGCCCTTGACCGGGTCGAAGTGCTTCACCAGCGCGCCGGCCAAAGCCGCGAGGGTGGCATGGGGGATCAGATCGCTGCCGGGTTCGATGCCGGCGTAGCGACGGACGGCGTCGGCCAGCGATTCGGCACCGGCCCGGATGCGATCATGATCTTCGCGCCAGACGCGGGCGATCTCGAGCAGAAGCTGCTGGAATCCGGGCCGACCGTAGCGGCTCTCGGGAGGGAAGTAGGTGCCGGCGAAGAACGGTTTGAGGTCGGGCGTGAGGAAGACGCTCATCGGCCAGCCGCCCTGTCCCTGGTTGTAAAGGACGGTGGCCTTCATGTAGAGGTCGTCGATGTCGGGGCGCTCCTCGCGGTCGACCTTGATGCTGACGAAATGCTCGTTGAGCACACGGGCGACCTGCTCGCTCTCAAAGCTCTCGCGCTCCATCACGTGGCACCAGTGGCAGGCCGAGTATCCGATCGAAAGGAAGATGGGCTTGTTGTCGCGGCGGGCCAGCGCGAGGGCCTCGTCGCACCACGGCCACCAGTCGACCGGGTTGTGGGCGTGCTGGAGCAGGTAGGGCGACGTGGCGTCGATCAGCCGATTGGTACGACGCGGCGCGGTGGTGGTCACGGTGGAGGCCTTTCGTTCGTTTTCCGCTTGAACGTTGGGAACGCCCGCCACCAGCGCGATCAGCAGCGGAGCCGGGCGTCGCAAATGGCTGCGGGGCACGTCTCGCTCCGGCACGCGTCGGTGCGGCCAAAGTGACGCGGCCGGGCGGCGGCGTGCGACCCGGCGGCGTGAGCAGTATAGCGCCGAGTGCGACCGCTCCGCCATGCCGAGCGCGATGTCGGCGGGCCGCCGGGATCGGTAGGATGCATGACTCGTGAGTCAGGCCGTGCCGAAATCCATCGAACCTGCCGTCAAGCGCGGGCGCGCGAGCCGCCGGAACATGGCGCTGGCCGTGGTGCTCGCGACCGCGACGGCGGTCGCGTATCTGCCGGCTTACCGCGGCGGGTTCATCTGGGATGACGACGACTACGTGGCCGCCAATCCGCTGCTGACCGACGCGGACGGATGGAGGCGAATCTGGTTCGAGCCCGGGGCGACGCCGCAGTATTACCCGCTGGTCTTCTCGATGTTTCGGGTCGAGCACCGGCTCTGGGGTCTGAATCCGCTCGGTTACCACGCGGTGAACGTCGGGCTGCACGTGCTGGCGGCCATGACGCTATGGGGCATCGTATCGCGGCTCGGTCTGCGCGGCGCGTGGCTGGCCGGACTGCTGTTCGCCCTGCATCCGGTGCAGGTTGAGTCGGTGGCGTGGATCTCAGAGCGCAAGAACGTCTTGTCGTGTTTTCTGGCTCTCCTCGCGGTTCTTGGATACGTCGGATGTTCGCCGTTCGAGGAAGCGTGGCGAGCCGGCGACCGCGTCCGCCGCTGGTTGTCGCTGGCGGCGTTCGCCGCGGCGATGTTGAGCAAGACCGCCATCTGCACCCTGCCCGTATCGTTGCTGCTGCTGACATGGTGGCGACGGGGACGAATCGGACGCTCGGACCTCCGGGCCACGGTCCCGTGGTTCGTGGTGGCAGGGGCGCTGGGTCTGGTGACGCTCTGGGTGGAGTTGTATCGGATCGGCGCGGGTCGCGGTGAATCGCCCGCGACATGGGCGGATCGAATCTGCGTGGCTGGTCGCGCGATCTGGTTCTATCTCGGGCAGGTGTCGTGGCCGGCGAACCTCGCGTTCATCTATCCACGCTGGCCGCTTCCGCCGTGGCGCGGCGCGGACCTGGCGGCCACGGCGGCGGTGGTGGCGGTCACGCTCGGGCTCTGGTTGCTGCGCCGGCGGATCGGGCGCGGGCTGCCGTGCGCGTGGATGATCTTCATCGTGACGTTGTCGCCGGCGCTCGGACTGGTGGATGTGAACTTCTTCCGCTTTTCGTGGGTGGCGGATCACTTCGCCTACCACGCCGTCATTCCGGTGGTCGTCGTGGCGGCGAGCACGCTCGCGTGTGGGCTTGCGCGAGCGGATCTCTGGCGCTGGCCGGCGCGAGCGGTCGCGGCGTGCGCGCCGCTGGCGCTGGGAGGGCTGACGTTCGCGCAGTCGGTCCATTACCGGGACGCTGAGACGCTGTGGCGTCATGCCATGGCACGGAACCCGGAGTCGTCCCTGCCGCGATCGGGCGTCGCGCTGGCCTTGCAGCGGCGCGGCGAATGGCGCGAGGCGCTGTCGTATTACGAGCAGGCGTTGTTGCGTCCCCCGGCCGATCTCGTGGCCCTCCGGAATCTGTTCGACCTCTGCATGCGGCAGGGGGCGACCGGCGAGGCGGAGCGCATCCTGCAGCGCGCGACCGAGGCTGACCACGCCCACCCGCTCACGTGGTACTTCCTGGGCGTGATTCAGGCCGCGTCCGGCCGGCTGGACGACGGGGTGGCGAACCTCGAGATCGCGATCGAGCGCGACGCGACGCTGGCGGAGGCCCACAGCAACCTCGGCGCGATCCGCATGCGTCAGGGGCGCCGGCCGGAAGCGCTCGCGCACCTGCGCCGCGCGGTCGAGCTCGACGGCGAGCTGTTCGAGGCCCGCTTGCAACTGGCGATGGCGCTGAGCGCCGATGGCCGTATCGCCGACGCCGTGCCGCACTATGCCGCGGCGGCGCGCCTGCGCCCGGAGGAGGTCTCTGTCGGCCTGATGTACGCGGATGCGCTGACCTCCGCCGGGCGGCCGGAGGAGGCCGTCTCGGAGATGGCCCGCGTTGGCACGTTACCGGCGGCGCGGCAGAACGCGGCGTTTCGCGGCGAGCTCGAGCGTCGTATGCAGGCGTTGCGCGCCGTGACGCGGCCCGCCACCGGGGGGAATTAGTCGTGCGCTCTCTGCGCGAGTGGCCGGCTTCATGGCGACTGACCGTGGGTTGTGCCGTGCTGCTGCTCGGCACCACGGCGGCGTACATCCCGGCCATCCGGGCAGGGTTCATCTGGGACGACGACGAATACGTCACGGGGAACGCGACGCTGCGCGACGCCGGCGGACTGCGGCGCATCTGGCTGGAACCCGGGGCGACACCGCAGTATTACCCGCTCGTCTTCACGACGTTTTGGGCCGAGCGGCGGCTGTGGGGACTGAACCCGAGCGGCTATCACGCCGTCAATGTCGTTCTGCACGCGGCGGCGAGCATGCTCGTGTGGCGGCTGCTGCGACGCTGGACCGTGCCGGGGGCGTTTCTGGCGGCGGCCGTGTTCGCGTTGCACCCCGTGCATGTCGAATCGGTGGCGTGGATCACCGAGCGGAAGAACGTTCTGTCCGGGCTGTTCTATCTGCTGTCGCTCCATGCCTGGCTCCGCTTTCGACCGCTTGATGGCGATGCCTCGGGCAGCCGGGCGGCGTGGCTCCTGTCGCTGGTCGCCTACTCGACCGCGTTGCTGAGCAAGACCGTGACCTGCTCGCTGCCGGCGGCGATTCTGCTGCTGACATGGTGGCGGCGGGGACGCCTGCATCCGCGCGACATCTGGCCGCTGATCCCGATGTTCGCGCTGGGCCTCGCCGCGGCCGGTGTCACGGTCGTGCTGGAACGGCAACACGTGGGGGCGGTCGGGGCCGAATTCGACCTGACGATCATCGAACGCATGCTGATCGCGGGGCGGGCAGTCTGGTTCTACCTCTGGAAGCTGATCTACCCCGTCGAGCTGGTGTTCATCTATCCGCGCTGGGCGATCGACGCCTCGCAGGCGTGGCAGTATGTCTTTCCAACGGCGGTCGTCGCGATTTGCTACCTGTTGTGGCGGGGCCGCGATCGGCTCGGCCGAGGGCCGTTGACGGCGTGGCTCTACTTCATCGGGACGCTCACGCCGGCGCTGGGGTTCTTCAACGTCTGGCCGATGGTCTTCTCGTTCGTCTCCGATCACTTCCAGTACCTCGCGAGTCTGGGTCCGATCGCGCTGGCGTCGGCGGCCTTGGCGCTGGCGGCGAGGCGGTTGCCGCCGCCGGCGGCCCGCGCGGCGCCACTCGGCGGCGCGCTCGTGCTCGCGTTGCTCGGGACCCTTTCGTTTCGTCGGTCGCACGACTTCCGCGACGCACCCACGCTATGGCGGTCCGTGCTGAAGGCCAACCCGGACAGCCCGATCGCCAACGCCAATTTCGGATTCCACCTTCAGCAGGCCGGACAGACCGATATCGCCATCGAGCACTACCGCCGGGCGCTTCGGACCGCGCCGCTGGATGTGGCCGCGATCAACAACCTGCTGATCGCGTGCCGGCAGGCCGGACGCATGGATGACGCACGGTTGATCTACGAGCAGGCGGTGGGACTGGCCCCGAACAACGAGCAGGCGTGGTTCCAGCTCGCGCTGACGTATGACGCGCTGGGGCGACTGGCGGACGCAACGTCCGCCTACCAGCGGGCGCTGGCGGCGAGGCCGAACATGGCGGCGGCGCGCGTGAATCTCGCGGCGCTGCTGCTCCGCACGGGCGACGCCGAGGCCGCGCGCCTGCAACTCGAACAGGCGATCGCCAGCGACCCTGGTCTCGCCGAGGCACACGTGCAGCTGGCTGTTGTGCTTCGGACACTCGGGCGGGTGGACGAGTCGCTCCAGAGCTTTGACGCCGCCGTGCGGCTGCGTCCGACCGACGCGGGTCTTCGCGTGATGTATGGCGACGCGCTGCGGGACGCCCGCCGAGCGGCGCAGGCACTGGAGCAGTATCGCGTCGGGCTGAATGAGTGGCCGGATTCGGTCGAGCTGTTGACGCGGCTCTCGTGGCTGCTCGCGACGCATCCGGACGACGCCATCCGTGACGGTGCCGAGGCCGTCCGGCTGGCACGCCGTGCCGTCGAGCTCACCCGCGGTCAAGCACCGATGCAACTCGATGCCTTGGCCGCGGCGCTGGCGGAGAACGGGGACTACGGCGAGGCGGCAAACTTGGCTGAGCAACTGGCCGTGCGGGCCCGGCGGTCCGGCAACCCGGCCCTGATCGAGGCCGTCGAGGGCCGGCTGCGCGAATACCGTGCTGGAAGACCGGCCCGTGATCCCGCCCAGTGATCGGTGCTGTCAGCGCAGCCCGAGCGGCCGGCGCCGGGTCCAGCGGTCGATGACGGGCACGAAGGTGTTGCCGATCAGCACCGCCCAGTATCCAGCGCATTCGCCGATGCCGTAGAGTGAGATCAGCACGTTCAACGCGCCGATGCCCGCCGCGAAGATCGCCTGCCCGCGCGAAAGCAGGGGGCGGGAGAGCGGGTCGCCGGCGGGCAGCATCAGGCACAACAGCAGTTGACCGCCCGTGAGGTGAAACAGCACGTACAACAGGCCGACGGGTTGCCCGCCCTCGATCCATGCCGCCGGAAACCAGCGCGTCGCCGCCGCCAGCCCCGGCGATGCCGGCACCGTGATCGGCAGGACGGCCGCCGTGATCGCCGCGCCGAGCAATCCGAATACCGGCACCTGCCAGCGCAGGAAACCGCGGTAGATCAGGTACAGACCGACCACGATCAAGGCGATTGAGCAGGTCGCGCCGATGTCGCCCGGCGTGGTGCCGATGACCGTGTCCGGCCACGGTGGCAGGAAATCTCGAACAGCGACGGTCAGCGGCATGGCTCTCCCGACCGGGAGTTGGCCGGCCGCCAGTTGACGGAGAATCTGGATCGGCCGGCCGACGGATATCGCATCGACATCGAACGGCGGGTTCGCATGGCTCCAACCCTGATAGGAGCCGATGGCAATGGCCTGTGCGTTGTGGATGTCACCCACCAGGACGCGACCCGGTGCGAGAACCGGTCCCGTGGAGAGGGCGTGATCGAACGACAGGTCGGCGGCGAACAGGAACTGGACCAGGACACGCCCGACCAAGGCAGGCTGCCAGAGGTGGTGGCCGAGTCCGCCGAACATCCACGTGGCCGGCACGACGGCGGCGAGCGCTCCGATGAAGGGAACGTACCAGGGCGCCGTGGGAGGAAGCGTGAGCGCGAGTATGACGCCGGTGAGGGCGGCGTAGCGCGGACCCAGGCCGCCGCGCGCCTCGGTCCAGGAGCGCATCATTAGATCGGCCCCGACGGCCGTGGCGACCGACACCGCGAGGATGCGGAGCACGGCGGGACCGAAGAGCACCACGCCGACGCCGGAAATCACCAGCGCCGCCAGCAGCCACGCGGCAACCATCTGGCGGTCCGTCTGGCCGGAGTGGATGTGCGGGCCGTCGTGGCGGGATGGCTCGGGTCGCGCCGCTGCCGGGGTGCTGGTGGCCGTCATGAGGCGTGAGCGGTCGGGGCCGCGCGCTCCAGCTCGACGCGACGGCGCATCCGGCGGATGGTCTGGGCCAGCGGGAGGTTGGATGGGCACACGTAGCTGCACACACCGCAGTCGATGCAGATGGCGGTCCGTTCGGCGACGGCCGGCTTGAGCCCATCGGCCGTCTCGAACTGGACCAGCACGCGCGGGTCGAGTCCGACCGGGCAATCGTCCATGCACGACCCACAGCGGATGCAAGTCGTCGGCTCGGATCGCGGAGCATGCCGAAGGAGCGTCAGTCCGGCGAGGTCGGGGGTGGTGATCGCGTCGTCGTGCAGGATGCGCACGCCGGTCATGGGTCCGCCGGCGATGACGGCGGCGGGACGGAGCGAGGGTGAGGCGTATTCGACCAGCTCCGACACGCGCGTTCCGAACGGAACGAGCAGGTTGGCAGGACGGTCGGCGCCATCGCCGGAGAGCGTCAACACGCGTGCCGTGTGGGGCCTTCCGGATACAGCGTCCGCCAGCGCCGCCACGATGGCGACCGGCATCACCAGCACGCCGGCATCACGTGCTCGTCCGCCGGGAGGAATCCTGCGTCGGGCGATGACATGGGTCAGCAGCGTGGGGTGTGACTGCGGATACTTGTCCTCCAGCGGCGCGATTTCGAGCCGCCGGTTTCGTGCCAGTGTCTGCAGGCGACGCACTAGCCTTCGGTGTCGCAACGACACGGTGAGCACGACGCGGTCAAACACGCGACGGCCGTCGTTCGACCGCAGTTCGGACAACCAGCCCGCCGTCGCGATTAAGTCGTCGGTGCGTTCGACCAGCAGGCGCAGGTCGCCGGTCAGTCCGGGCTGGGTCTCCAAGCCGTCGATGATGAGCACGTCAGGCCGGCGCGGGTCGGTCCATGCGACGTGGAGCGGTCCGTCGTCTTCCGAGAGTAGGAAGCCGTTTCTTCGCGCGAGCTCGCTCAATTCGTCGAGCGCCCGCGGCGGTGCGGACGGCGGACGCGCGGGGGACGGGCTTTGCTCGGCGGGCACCAGTTCGATCGCCGGCAGCCAGCCGCCCGTCGGAGTCCACGCGCGACGCCGCTCGCCCAGGCGACCAGAGAGCGGGGCCAGCACCGGAAGTGAACTCGGGTCGGCCGGCTCCGCCAGGATGTCTCCCTGTCGGACTTCCGCACCCGACTGGGCGATGGTTCTGGTGGGCAGGTGTCGCGAATGGCACAGCGGCACCAGCAGCGGCCCGCGCGGTGCGAAGTCCCGAATCGACTGCCGCGCGGTCGCGGCCTTCTCATCGGGTATGAAGATCCCGCCGCGGAACGTCCGCTTTCGCCACCAGTGCCAGACCATCGCCTTCCATCCGCCGCGGGCCCTGACTGTCAGAGTGGCAGAAGGCAGCCCAGGCGTCACCTAGTCTGCCCTGCGATGGCCCTTCCCGCAAGCCGAGTGCGTTCTCGAGGGCGTGGCACACCGTTTGCTTGGCATCCCAGCGGCGGCGCGATCTTGAGCGATCGCTCGCCGACTCATGGCAACAGTTAGCGCGGCAAGCGCAGGAGGTGTGACATGTTGATGCGTTTTCCGAACGGGCCTCACGCGTTGCATCGGCTGCGGGATGAAATCGATCGGCTGTTCAGCGACGTGTTCGATCGCACCGGCTCGCCGTTGGATCTGCTGAGCGGTCCCATGTTCCCGCCGCTGAACGTGTGGGAAGAGAACGACACGTACAAGGTCGAGGCCGAGCTGCCGGGCATGCGACTCGAGGATCTCGAGCTGACCGTGACCGGGGCCCAGCTCACGATCCGCGGGCGACGGGAGTGGAAGCCGCCGGAGGGCGTGACGGTGCATCGGCGCGAGCGGGCGACGGGCGAGTTTGATCGCGTCCTTCAGTTGCCGACCGAGATCGACGCCGAGCACGTGCAGGCGGCGTTCAAGGACGGCGTGCTGACGATCACCCTGCCGAAGGCGCCGACGGCTCGGCCGCGACGGATCGAGGTCAAGTCCGCGCCCAGCGCGGAGTAAGAAGGGAACGGCGTACGGCGATCGGCGCCGGCGGCTGCGCTGCCGGCCGATCGCCCGGACCAGCGAGGTGGAGCCATGAAAGCGGGAACGGGACACATCGAAAAGAAGACGGCCCACGAGGCTCGGCCCGAGCGAACGCAGGCCGGGCGGGTGTACGTGCCGGCGGTGGATATCGTCGAGAACGCCGATGAATTGACCATCTTCGCGGAGATGCCGGGCGTCGATGGGAAGGCGATCGACATCCAGTTTGAGAACGGTCTGCTGACCATCCGCGGTTCGGTGTTTCGCCGGGAGGCGCCGCACCGGTTGTTGATCCAGGAATATGGCGTGGGCGACTACGAGCGAAGCTTCCAGGTGAGCGACGCGATCGACTCCGACCGCATCACCGCCGAGTACGCTCATGGCGTGCTGACCGTGCACCTGCGAAAGGCGGATGCGGTTCGACCGAAGCGAATTCCGATCAAGGTCGGCGAGAGTTCCGCCTGACGGTCAGCGACGCGGGCCCGCTGCGAAATCCTGGTGCGGCACGCACGCGAGGAGAATCGCCAGGTCATGCTCATCGACGGCGCAATCGCCGTTAAGGTCGTTGGAGCACACGCGATCGCAGTCGGGAAACTCCCGATGGTATGACTCGGGCTCGTGCATGGCGATGACGAAGGCACGGACGTCCTTGCCGTCGATGACGCCGTCGCAGTTCGCGTCACCGCGCATGCACGAGCCGGCGATGTTCGGGGCTGGTTCGTCGAACAGGGCGAAGTCGATCGGCGGTACCCAGCCAGTCGGCGACGCGGCAGGCCCACGCAAGACGGCCACGGCGGCGAGAACCGCCGCGGCCGCGGTTGCGGTCACGGCGACCCGCCAGACCCACGGCAACGTTGAAATCGGTCGGCTGCCTCCAAACGCTCGCAGCCGCGACTCGCATCGCCGACACGTCGTCAGGTGGTGGCGTTCGGCCCTCGTGAGCGTGGAGTGCTCGGCTGCGATTGCGTCCAGCCGACTCATTCCGATGCACCCGCGGGTTTCGGGGATCGGCGTCGACGCACCGAGCGCGCGATCGAACTCGGCCGCAAGAAAAAGGGCCTGCTCAAGTCGGCGATCGCTCGGCTGGGTCACGTTCGCATGTCTCCAAGCTGTTATTCCGACGTGTCTTTCGGGCGCTCGCAGGAATCGTAAGCAAACCCGCGCTGTGTCAGGGCGCGACGCAACTTGTCAAACGCGGTCGTTTTTCGGGCATGAATGGTGCTGGGCGCCAGGCCCAGTTGCCCGGCCAGAGTCCGTTCGGAGAGTCCGGCGGCCAGTCCGTTGACCACGGCCCGCTCCTGCGGTGTCAGGCCGGTTGGCTCGCCTTCCAGAGCGACGCACGCCCGCACGGCGTCGATCAGTTCGGCGAGAGCGAGATCATCCGCGGGTTCGTCATCCGGCCCCGGCTGCATCGCGGCGGTCCAGAGCGGCTCGGTCCCGCCGGAGTTGGCGTATTCCTGGCAATACTGCAACCACACGTGGTGCCCGACCGCGTAGACATAGGTCGAAATGGCGGCCCGCGCCGGGTCGTACCGGCCGGCCCGCAGGCTGCGCCAGACCGCCACCCAGGTGCGCTGCGCCAGCTCCTCGGCGACCTCGATCCGCCCGACCCGCCTCTGAAACAAGTGCTGGAGACCGCCCAGGAGACGGCGATGAAGCCCCTCGAACGCCGCATCGTCCCCGCCGGCCGCCGCCGCCGCGAGGCGTTGGAGGTGTTCGCGATCGCCTTTCGAGCCTGCCGTCAACGTCCGCCGCCTCGATGGTGCATGATTCGCGGCCGGGCGGCTTCAGCCGCCCAGGGGCCGGGATATTACCCAAGATTGATCGGCCCAAGATCGAGCGCAACCGCGAATGGCTCGAATAGAGTAGGTGGTTTCGACGCTTGCCGGCGGTGACGCTATACTGGGACCGTCCCGCAAGCTAATCGGCGGCTGCGCTGCGTTTGTGTAACCGTCGAGTTCGCAGGAGATTGAGTTCATGTCCGCTCGTCTTGCCCGTCCGATGGTCTGCACGGTCCTGTTCGCCGCTTTCTCCGCATGGGGTGTCGCGGTCGCCCACGAGCCTCCGGCAACCGCCCAGCCGGTGCAGCCCGTAAAGGCGCCTGAGACGCGTATCACCACCCCACCCTCCCCGGTTGCCCCCACGACCATGTCGGTCGAGCCCGGGCAGGGGCCGCAGATCGTCTTTGACACGCCCACGTACGAATTCGGCCGCATCATGTCCGGCGAGCCGATCCGTCATGACTTCTGGTTCACCAACCGTGGCAACGCCACGCTCGAGATTACGGCCGTGCGGCCGGGTTGCGGCTGCACCGTGGCGGGCGATTGGGACCGGCGGGTCGAGCCGGGCAAGACCGGCAAGATTCCGATCGTGCTGCGCACCGAGAACATGAACAGCAAGATTCAGAAGAACATCAACGTGACCACGAACGTCCCCGGACAGCCGGAGATCGTGCTGTGGGTCAAGGGCGACGTCTGGCTTCCGATCGAGCTGCAGCCGGCCTACATCAACTTCGGATCGATCACCGAGACCGACAAGCCGCGCACGCAGGTGGTAAAGATGATCAACCACCTCGACACGCCGATCGATCCGAAGAACGTGAAGAGCAACAATCCACTCTTCCGGGTGGACCTCAAGCCGATCACCGCGGGCAAGGAATACGAGATGACGGTGAGCCTGCTGCCCCCGATGCCGACCGGCTCGCAGGCGGCGGTCATCACGCTCGACACGGGAAACGAGAAATCGCCCAAGCTGACGGCCAATGCCACGGCCTATATCCCGGCGCGGGTCGAGGTCCAGCCGCAGAAGCTGCTGATTCCGAGCCCGCTGACGATGGATCTCGAGCGGGCCGTTTACGTGACGTATAACGCCGGCGACAACTTGAAGCTCACGGACGTCAAGATGTCGGACCCGAAGATTCCGCTGCGGGTGGTCGAGGATCCGCCCAGCGGCAAGCGATACCGGATCGTCGTCAAGTTCCCGGCCGGATATGAGATTGCCGCCAGCTCGCCGCCGCGGATCACGTTCCAGACCAGTGACCCCTCGGCCAAGGACATCACGGTGCCGGTCGAGACCATCAAGGTGCCGTCGGCCCAGCAGCCGCCGCAGGCGCAGGCCCGCGTGCCGATCGGTCAACCGGTGCGCATTCCGCCGGCCACGCAGCCGGCCGTTCCGTCGCCGGCCGGGCTGCGCTAGCGCGCACCGCGACTCGCGGCACTCGCGTTTCAGAGGATCGACATGGATCGCCCATTGCTGAAAGCCTGGGTGCTGGTGATCGCATCCAGCGCGGCCGGCTTGTTCGTCAATGCCGTCCGCGCCAGGCCGCTGCCGTGGGTGATCGATACGCGTGCGAGCGTCAACCCAGGCGAGAACAAGGAGCTGGCGGCCCGAGTCGAGCTGACCTTGGACGAGGTGCTGGAGCACCTGCGCAACGGCACGGGAACGTTCGTCGACGCCCGCAAGCCCGAACAGTTCGCCGAGGGGCACGTCGCCGGAGCGATCAACATTCCCTCGACCGAAAAAGAACAGCACATCGGCAAGGCGTTCGCGATGTTGCCGCGTGACGGCGTGATCATCATCTACTGTGATGGCGGCAATTGCGAGGCCAGCAACGACGTCTTCGCGTTCCTCGCGGGCGCGGGGTTCGAGCAGCACAACCTGCGAATCTTCAAGCCCGGATGGGAGGTGCTCGGCCGGCGCGGCGATGTGCCCATCCTCCACGGTGTCGAATAGCCATGAGCGAACGAACCTGGCGCTTCGTGGAGACCCTGATCGCCTGGCTCGTCGGCGGCTATTTCATCTACGCCGCGGTCGCGAAAGTGGCCGACCCGCACCAGTTCGCGCAATCGATCAAGTACTACAAGATCATGCCGTTGTGGGCCGTGAACCTCCAGGCGGTGCTGATGCCGTGGTGGGAATTGGCGGCTGGCGTCGCTCTGCTGTTCCGCGGCTGGCGTCGCGCCGGGGCGGTGCTGACGTTCTCACTCCTGATCATCTTCACGCTGGCGCTGGTCTCGGCCATTGCGCGCAAGCTCGACATTACGTGCGGATGCACCGGCAAGAGCAGCGCGACGCTGGTACAGACGTTGATTCAGGATCTGGCCATGCTCTGGGGCATGGGCGTTCTGATTTGGTATCGCCCCAGGCGAACGCCCGCTCCCTCGTCCGAGCCGCAAACCGCCGTGGCCTGACGCTCCACCTCGGCGGCGCTCTGTGCCTTCGCCGCGAGCTCCCCCCTCAGGTTGGGTCGGTGCGACCGTACGTTTCGGTCAGACCACGCAGCCGGGCGGCAACACGCTGTGAGAGCGCGCCGTCTCGCAGCCGCCAGACCCAGTTTCCATCAGCGATGCCGGGATGGTTCATCCGGCAGGACGAATCCAGTCCGAGCAGGTCCTGTGTGGGGGCGATCGCAAGATCGGCGACGCTGGACCATGCGGCCCGGATCAGGTCCCAGTGCACTTCGCGCGCGTCCGTGCCGAGGTATTTCTTCATGAAAGCGATGCTCGCGCGAGCTTTCCGCCCGTCCCGCCCGGCCGCCTGCGTTTGGAGAGACCGGTACCAGCCCACGGTCGTGTCGTTGTCGTGGGTGCCCGTGTAGACCACGCAGCGACGCGGGTAGTGATGGGGGAGAAACGTGTTGTCGGGCCGGGCGTTTCCGAAGGCGTACTGCAGAATCTTCATTCCCGGCAGCCCGAAGCGGTCGCGCAGCGCGAACACGCCGGGCGTCACCTTGCCGAGATCTTCGGCGATGATCGGCAGTCCGCCGAGCGCCTTGGAGACGGCGTGGAACAGATCGTCGTTGGGGCCGGGAATCCAGCGACCAAACTCGGCCGTGTCGTGTGTCGCGGGGATTCGGTAGTAGCGGTGGAAACCGATGAAGTGATCGATGCGGATCAGGTCGAACAGGTCGTGCATGTTCCGCAGTCGGCGAATCCACCAGTCGTAGCCGCGGCGCTTGAGAACATCCCAGCGATAGAGCGGATTGCCCCAGCGTTGGCCGGTCTTCGAGAAGTGGTCCGGCGGCACACCGCCGACCGCGACCGGCTGTCCCTTGCGGTCGAGATCGAAGACCTCGCGGTCGCCCCAGACGTCGGCCGAATCATGGGCCACGTAGATCGGAATGTCGCCGATCAAGCCGATGCCGCGCTGGTTGCAGTAGTGTCGAAGCGCCGACCACTGCCGCCAGAACTGGAACTGCACGAATCGGTGGAACTCGATCTCGCTCGCCAGCCGCCGACGGGCGGTCGTCAGCGCCGCCGGCTTGCGGGCCGCCAGCTCGCGATCCCACTCGGTCCAGGCGCGCCCGCCATGTGCCTGCTTCAGCGAGAAGAACAGCGCATGGTTGTCCAGCCAGCCGGCGTGCCGTCGGCTGAACGCCTGGTATTCCCGATGGCGCGACAGGCGCGCTGAGAATCGCTGGAAGGCGCGATGCAGGCGGTCGAGTCGGTAAGCGATGACGGCGTCGAACGGCACGCGGCCGGGGAGGTTCAACCCGCGCCCGGGACGAATCTCTTCGCGGGTCAGCAGGCCGTCGGCATGCAGACGCTCGAGGCTGACGCACAGCGGGTTGCCCGCCAGCGATGACGGCGACAGATAGGGCGAATTCCCCAGGCCGGTGGGGCTGACGGGCAGCATCTGCCACCAGCGCTGGCCGGCGGAGACCAGGAAGTCGGCGAAGCGGTACGCGCTGGGCCCGAGGTCGCCGCAGCCGTGCGGCCCGGGCAGCGAGGTCAGATGCATCAGCACGCCCGAGCTGCGCGGGATGCTGAAAGGTTGTTCCGCCATTCGATACGTCCTCCGCGGGCGAACGGGATTAAGGGAAAGCTCCGGCGAACGCAAGCGGCGAGGACGGCTTCGATCGGCCGCGGTTTGCGAGCATCGCGGTCGGCGGCTACGATCGTGGGCGAATGGCGACTGAAGTGCGAGGACAACTGGACGGCAGCGGCCTGCGCGTCGCGCTGATCGTCAGCCGATTCAACGAGTTCATCACCGGCCACCTGTTGGAGGGCGCCCGTCACGAGTTGATCCGTCACGGCGTCGCCGAGCAGAACCTGACGATCATCTGGGTGCCTGGAAGCTGGGAGCTGCCGCTGGCGGCCAAGACCGCGGTGGGGACCGGCCGGTTTGACGCGGTTGTGTGTCTCGGCGCGGTCATCCGCGGGCACACGTCGCATCACGAGCACGTCGCCGCCGCGGCCGCGCGCGGCATCGCCGACCTGGCGGTGGCCGGCGGCGTCCCGGTGGCCTTCGGCGTGCTGACGTGCGACTCGCTGGAGCAGGCCATTGAGCGCAGCGGCGCCAAGTCAGGAAACAAGGGCGCCGACGCCGCCATCAGCGCGATCGAGATGGTCAGCGTCTTGGCGCAGATCGGCGGTTCGACCCGGCGCAAGTGAGGGTCGCGGCCAACGAGGCGACTCGACGAACCCTCACCATGCACCCCCGACGCAAATCACGAATCCTCGCGATGCAGGGGCTCTGTCAGCTCGACGTGCAGGGGGACGGCTTCCTCGACGAGGTCGACGCGTTCGTGGCGGACGAGTTCGCCGATGAGCCGGTGGATGCATCGGTCGCCGCCGACGCCGCGGAACTGATCCGACGGGCGTGGTCGCGTCGCGAGCACATCGATACGCTCCTGAACCAGTCGGGCGCGCACTGGGACGTGGGCCGGATGGCGCTGGTCGACCGCAATATCGCCCGAGTCGGCGTGTGCGAGCTGCTCGAGCGGCTCGACGTGGCCCCGGCCATCGTCATCGACGAAGCGATCGAAATCGCCAAGCAGTACGGCTCAGCGGAATCCGCGAGATTCGTCAACGGCGTGTTGGATGCGGTACGGCGTCATCTCGAATCGGAAGCCGGCGCGACGCCATCGAGTGATCGGCCGCGATGACCAGCGCGGTCGGCGACCTCTCAGGAAGCAGACATGGGATTGTTCGACCGGTTCAAGGCGGCGCTCAGTAAGACGCGCGAGAAGGTCGTCAGCAGCTTCAAATCGATCCTGCCTTTCGGGCGGAAGATCGACGAGCAGGTCCTCGGCGAACTCGAGGAGACGATGCTGCGCGACGACATGGGCCCCGGCACGACAGCGCGGCTGATCGAGGAAGTCCGCGCCGCGTGGAAGGGCGGCCAGATCAGCGAGACGCAGGAGATCGTGCCGTTTCTCAAGCAGAAGATCGTCGCGTACTGGCCGGCGGATGCGCGCGAGCTGCGGTTCGTCGAGTCCGGCCCCACGGTCATCCTCGTGGCGGGCATCAACGGCTCGGGCAAGACGACCAGCGTCGCCAAGCTGGCGAAGTGGCTGACCAATCAGAAGAAAAAGGTAATCCTGGCGGCCTGTGACACGTTCCGGGCGGCGGCGGTCGAGCAGTTGACGATCTGGTCGCAGCGCTGCGGCGTGGAGATCGTGCGGCACGCGCAGGGCGCCGACCCGGGCGCGGTGGCCTACGACGCCTGTGAGGCCGCCGTCTCGCGCAAGGCCGACGTGCTGCTGGTGGACACGGCCGGCCGGCTGCACACGCAGGATCACCTGATGCGCGAGCTGTCCAAGATCGAGCGCGTCGTCGCCAAGAAGCTTCCCGGCGCGCCGCACGAAGTCCTGCTGGTGCTGGACGCGACCATCGGACAGAACGCCATCAATCAGGCGCGGAGTTTCGGTCAGCACGTCAAGGTCACCGGAATCGTGCTGGCCAAGCTGGACGGGTCAGCCAAGGGCGGGATCGTGGTCGGCATTCGCGATCAGCTCAATGTCCCCGTCAAGTTTGTCGGGCTGGGCGAGACGATTGACGACCTGGAGCCGTTCGACCCGGCCACCTTCGTGGAAGCCCTGTTTGCCGAGTAGCGGCGTGAGCCTCTCTTAATGCGGCTGCCGAACGACGCGCGGAAAGAGCCGGAGCCGTCGCCGAACGGCGACCGAGCGCCCCCGCGGGCGGTCATCTCCTGTTCAGTGTGTGGCGCCACGCTGCCGCGCGACGACTCGGCCACGTGCCCAGCGTGCGGCGCCGACCTGTCCACGTCGTATGCCGTCACGGCACGTCGAACGGCGAGTCCGGGTGTCCGCGTCATCGCCTTGGCGGTACTGATCGCGATCGTCGCCATGCTCGCAGCCGCCTTCTGGCTCTTGGCCAAGTGAAGCATCCGCCAGCCACGTCCGCTGTCGGGGATGAAGCCTTCGGGGGAACGTCGAAGACGCTCGCGCGCGAGCCCGGGCGCGCGTCGCGTGATGCATGAATTCGCCCTAGAATGCCCGGTTTTCGCCATCGGACCGCCGCGATCATGGACGTCTCGGATCGCGACTGTTCAACCGACGGCGGTCGTTTGGAAGCTTCATGCGCGTACGCGGAACGAACAAGCGAGGCGACACCGCCCGGCCCGACAGGGGCGGAAGCCTGCTGTTCTTTCGGCGGTTGCTGCGCTACGTGCTGATGCAGCGGCGCTGGCTGATCGCCGCGATCACCTGCATCGTCATTCTGGCCGTCTCGTACTCGGTCGGCATCGGCACGTTCCTGCCGGTGCTTCAGATCATGCTGAACGAGGAGGGCGTCCCGACGTGGGTCAACCGCAGCGTGACCGAGAAGCGGCTCGGCGGCGTCCGCCTGACGACCTTCACGCGGCTGGAGCGGCCGCGGGCCGACGTTCCGGCCGAGTACGACTACTCGGCCATGCTGCTGGGGAAGCCGCCGGAACGGTCCGACCTCCGCAACCACGCCTTCGCCGACGATCTGCTGATCGCGATTGACGGGCGTCGCGTCTCGGCGGGCGAACTGTTCGATTGGATCGCCGACCAGCCCGACGGAGCCAGGTTCCGCCTGACCATCCGCTCCATGGATGGCTCGACGCGCGACGCCGAAGTCGAGGCCGGGCGCGTGGCGCTGCACTGGCGGATCGGTCATCGGCTGGCGAGCCTGTTGCCGTCGGGAAACACGCGTGAGGAGCGGCTGCGGTCGCTGGTCTACATCTTGTCCGTCCTGGTGGCGATTTCGATCGTTCAGAACGTCTCGCGCTTCTTCGGCGAGTATCTGGTCGGACTGGTCGCGGCTCGCACGCTGGTATCGCTGCGGCGCGAGATGTACCGCAAGGTCCTGCGGCTGCCGCTGTCGTTCTTCGCGCAGCGCGGCACCAGCGACGTGATGAGCCGATTCACGAATGACAGTCAGGACATCTATCGCGGCCTCACCTTCGTCTTCGCGCAGACCATCCGCGAGCCGCTCAAATCGGTGGGCGTATTCGTGCTGGCGATGATGCTGGCGCCGCGGATCACCCTGATGGCGGTGATCGTCGCGCCGGCGGTGCTCGGGCTTATCCGCTACTTCGGCAAGATCGTGCGCCGCGCCAATCGCCGCCTTTTGCAGGGTTACTCGCGCATGCTCGGCGCGCTCGAGGGCGCGCTGGTCGGCGTCCGAGTGGTCAAGGGTTACAACATGGAGCGGTTCGAGCGCCGCCACCTGTTCGGCATCGACTGGACCATGCTGCGGCACCAGCTTCGCATCGAGATGGTGGATGCCCTGACCAGCCCGAGCTTCGAGGTGCTCGGGATGGTGGCGGGGGCGGCCGCGACCGTCTGGTTCTACAACGAGATGCTGGCCGGCCGGCTCGACGCCGCCGGGTTCCTCACGATGGTCTTGTGCCTGATCGGCATCTTCGATCCGCTCAGGAAGCTGTCGAATCTCTACACGCGCATCCAGCGGGCCAACGCCGCGGCCGAGCGAGTTTTCGAGATCATCGACCTGCCCGTCGAGGAGGACCTCTCGGCCGGCGCCCGACCCAAGCTGCCGCCGTTCGAGCGCGAGATCGTCTTCGATCAGGTGACGTTCACCTACCCGGGCGCGGAACGCCCGGCGGTGGCGGATTTCTCGCTGACGGTGCGACGCGGCGAACGAATCGCCCTGGTCGGACCCAATGGCTCGGGCAAGACCACCATCATGTCGCTTCTGGCCCGGTTCTTCGAGCCGCAGCGCGGGCGTATCCTGTTCGACGGCCGCGACGTGGCCGACTATTCGATCGACTCGCTTCGCCGTCAGATCAGCCTGGTGACACAGGACACGGTGCTGTTCGGCGTGACGGTTCGGGAGAACATCGCCTACGGAGACGAGCGGTTGCTGCGGCGGATGACGATGCAGGCCCGGCATCCGCGGCGCTCCTATCCGGCGTGCGACGGCATGGCCCGCATCGAGGAGGCGGCTCGTGCCGCGTATGCCGACGAGTTCATTCGACAGTTGCCGCAGGGCTACGAGTCGCTCATCGGCGAGCACGGCGCGACGCTATCGGGCGGCCAGAAGCAGCGCCTCACGATCGCTCGCGCGATCCTGCGCAACGCGCCCATCCTCGTGTTCGACGAGGCCACCAGCCAGATTGACGCCGACAGCGAGAACAAGATCCACCGGGCCGTCGAGGCGTTCCTGGCGGATCGCACCGGGTTCATCATCGCGCATCGCTTCAGCACGATTCTTCAGGCCGATCGCATCGTCGTCATGGACGCCGGGCGGATTGTTGACGTCGGCCGGCACGAAGACCTGCTGGCACGCTGCCCACTCTACCGGACGCTGTTCGAGACCCAGTTGATCGGCGCCCCGACCAACGGTTCGCCGAGCGTCGCCGGGTCGGAGGCCCCGGAGCGTTAGCTCGCTGCGCGGCCGTCCGGCGGTGATGGCGTTCAGGCCGACGCGCCGCTGTAGTGCCGCACGCCGTATCGCCAGAACATCGAAGCGGCCAGCATCGTGGCCGGCGCGAGAACGCATGCCGTCAGCACCGCCGTGAGCGGCACTTGGCCGAAGAAGGACTGGGCCGGCACGCTGGTGATGAACGCCACGGGCACCGCGTAGGTGAAAATCCAGCGCAGCGGCGGCGGATAGATGGCCACCGGGTAGCGGGCCACCTCGAACACGTTCCAGAACACCATCTCGATGTTCGCGACCTTCGTGAACCAGAACGAGAGCGTCGCCAGGACCAGCCAGACCGAGTAGACCATCATGATCGCCAGCGACAGCATCAGGATAAACAGCGCCACGCGCTCGATCGGCAGCCGGCCCGTCAGCCGTCCGGCCGCGAACGCGGCCAGCCCGATGCCCAGCACGACGTCCAGAACCTCAAGCAGCACGATGCGGCGGCAGCTGGCGAGAAACTGGCTGCCGACCGGCCGCAGCAGCACGTAGTCCAGCGTCCCGGTGCGGATGTCCTCCATGGTCTGGCGCATGTTGGGGGCGACGAAGATGCGGATCGCGCCAACCATGGCGCGATAGACCCCCAGCAGCGTTAGAGCTTCCCACACGCCCCAGCCGTTGAGGGCGCGGGTGTTGGAGTAGATCACCCAGACGCCCATCAGCTCGCTGGCGAGATGCAGCAGGGCGAACCCGACCTTCAGCAGGAAATCGAGCCGATAAGCGGCGTCGTTCTGCACGCTGACGCGCGCGAAGGTTCCGAGCAGGCGAAGGTGCCGGAGCATGGTCGCGAGTATAGCTGCCGGCGCCGGCACGCGGACAGTCGAGTCGGCCAGGAGTAGAATCGGGATATGAGCGACGGCGATCCCGAAATCCAGGTGCGCGTCTGCCGGGCCTGCGGCGAGAGGTATTCCTACCCGGAGCGCAAGAGCCCTGCGACAAGGTTTCACTGCGCCACCTGCGCGTTGCTGCCCGACGGGGTTCGCCAGACGTTTGAGCGGATGAACAAGCGCATTCGGGAGCTGGAGCGGCGCGCGACGGCGCCGCCACGCCCCGCCGCGGCGCCGCGCGATGCCGTCTGACGCCGAGCAGCCCGGACCGCCTCAGGATCGGCGGCGATTCTTCGCCGTCGGATTGTCGAGGCTGCTCCGGCCCTTGGCGGACGCGGTCGAGAAGCGCCTGCCGATCACGCTCCCCGTCGAACGCGCGCGGCTCCGTCCGCCCGGGGCGTTGCCCGAGAAGGTCTTTCTCGACACGTGCTACCGCTGCGGGTCGTGCGTGGATTCATGCCCGGCGCGGTGCATCTCGCTCTGGCAGGGCGACGACGAGAATCTGCGCGGCACGCCGTACATCGACCCGGACATCGCCGCCTGCGTCATCTGCGACGAGTTGGCCTGCATGAAGGCCTGCCCCAGCGGGGCGCTCGCGCTTGTGGATCGTCTGGCCATTCGCATGGGGCTGGCCCGTCCGCGCCATGACGTGTGCGTTCGGTCCGCAGGCGAGGACTGCCGCGTGTGCGTCGAGCGCTGCCCGATCGGAGCGGACGCGATCCGCGTGGGCGATGACGGCCGGATCACGGTCGTCGATCCGGACAAGGCGGCGGGCGTCGGCTGCACCGGGTGCGGGATTTGCCAGCAATACTGCCCGACCATGCCGAAGGCGATCGTGGTCACACCGCGCTGAGCACAGTTGCTGGGGCGTGCTGAAGGTGTGCCGATGTTCAGCACGGCCGCGGGATCGGCTGAAAGCACGCTGATCAGCGGACGCGGGCGGGGCGGGCCGAAAACTCGGCGCTGCCAAGTTCGGCTTGCAGATCCTCGATCGCGTCGAGAATCGACACGAACCGCTGGCCGAGCGGCGTGAGGTGGTACTCGACGTGCGGCGGAATCCGTCGAAACGCCACCCGCCGCAGGATGCCGAATCGTCGCATCTTGCTCAATCGCTCGTTGAGCACCTTGGTCGACAGCCCGGCGCAGGCTCGCTCGATCGCGCCGGGACGATTGACGCCGCGGCGAATCTGCGCGAGCACCTGCAGCGACCACTTGCAACGCACGATGCTCTCGACGGCTTCGGCGACGGAGATTGGCCGCGAGGTGCCGGGTTTTTTCGCCTTCATGTTCCCGCGTTTCGGTTTCACCGTGCCAATCCTGACCGCTTTGACAGCGGGTCACCGGAAAGTAACCGGTTGCCGGCGGCCGCCGATCGGCTTTGATGATAGCGATGGCGTGGACGCGGCGTCCACGAACGTCCAGGCCGAATCGGAGACCGATCATGAAGTCGACCGCCATTTTCTATCACGCGGGTTGCCCGGTGTGCGTCAGTGCGGAGCGAGGCGTGGCCGCCGCGCTCGACCCGGCGAGATTCTCCGTGGAAGTCGTGCATCTCGGCCAGGACAAGCGGCGCATCCACGAGGCAGAGCGACAGGGCGTTCGCTCGGTTCCCGCTCTGGTGCTGGATGGACAGGTGTTTCATATCAACCACGGGGCAGACTTGGCAGAGTTGAAGTAGACCTCCGGCTCGCGCCGGACCGGGCCACGGTGGCCCTCGGCATGCCGGCCGGTATCATCGTTCGCATGCGACCGTCGAAAACCGCGGCGCACGCATCGGCCGGTCAGGCGCGCGAACGTGCCGCCCCCGAGATCCACGTCGGCCTGCCCGCGGCCGAAGCCGTTCGCCGACTCGTGGACCGCTTCGGTCCCCGGCTGCACGCGCTCGCGTTGCGAATGTGCGGGAACGCGGCGGACGCCGAGGACATGGTGCAAGACGTCTTCCTGCAGGTCTTCCGCAAGTGGCACACTTTCCGGGGCGAGGCCGACCCGGGGACCTGGCTGCACGCGATCGCCGCCCGCGCTTGCAAGGCCCGCATGCGGCGCAAAGGCGGCGTCGATCGCCGTGTGCCCGCGTTGTCGCAGTTGATGCCCTGGGCCGAGACCCGCGTCATGGCCATTGCCGCCTCGTCGGATGAGCGGTCGGATGCGGCGGAGAAGAGCGAGGCCATCGCGCGCGTGCAACGGGCGATTGCGAAACTGCCGGAGCATCTGCGGGTGCCGCTGGTGCTCAAGGAAGTGCTGGGGCTGAGCGTGGAAGACACCGCGGAGGCCCTCGGGTTGAGCATCAACACCGTCAAGACGCGACTGTTCCGGGGCCGTCTGGGGCTTCGCAAAGCGATGACCGCGAAGGCCGCCGCGGTACCCGCCCCCGCGCCGATCTATGAGCGGCAGGTCTGCCTGGACCTGCTCAAGGCGAAGATGGAAGCCATGGATCGCGGCGGCACGTCGGCGGGCTTCAAGGTGCCGCAGGCGGAGATGTGCGCCCGCTGCCGGGCGGTGTTTCGCGAGCTGGACCTCGTGCAGGATGCCTGCGCGAAGTTGGGAGCGGGCGATTTACCCGCCGGACTGCGGGCACGACTACTGCGAGCCATCGCGGCGCGAGACGAGTTGGAGCGCGCGACGAGCTCGAAATCGCGGCCGGGGCGACGGCCCGTGCGCGGGCGCGCTCGCTGATCCCATGCCCACGCGCGCCGGGCGCGGGCCAACGACCTGAGTCATCAGCCGCACTGTCCGGCCGAGCACGATGAACCGGCGACTCGTGCCCGGTTCCAGGGCAACTTGCCGATCAGGGTCGCCAGGGCACAGGTTCCGGTCGCGCCGGCGAAGGTCAGACCCGCTCCAAAGAAGGCTGGAACGGCGATGAACGCGGGGTTGACGAACCACGCCAGGGCTGAACCGGCCAGCACGCACACCCCGATGACCAACTGCACCTGCCGCATCACGCTGATGCCGGTCACGCTCGTGTCGATCGCGACCGGCAGGCCGTCGCGCTTCCACGCCTCGATCCCGCCGGTCATGCTGACGATCGTGATGCCGCGTTCGGACAGGCCGGCGGCCAGCCGGCAGGCGTCGCTCGAGCGCCGTCCGCTGCGGCAATGGAGCACCAATCGCTTGCCCGGCACGGCAAGGGCGGCCGCCCTCTGAACGTCGAAACACGAGAGCGGAATCAGCGTCGAGCCGGCGATGCGTTCGCGGGCGTGCTCGTCGGGTTCGCGAACATCGACGATGACCGCCTCGCCGGCGCGGAGCCAACCGTGCACCTGCGTCGGGCTGGCTTCGATCATGGCGGGGCCGGCCGCGGTCGTGGCATCGGCGGTGTGTACGATGGCGTTCTGAGTCTTAATCGCTGTCATGGGTTGCTCCGGATTCGACCGAACCGTCTCGGCCCGGGCGGTTGCGTTCATGTTCGTCACCGCCGTTTGGAGGCATGGTCGGTGGCGAAGGTTCCCAAATCGACTCGCGATTCGCCCCGACCGACTGAGCGGCCGGCGACCGCGCTGTGAACACGCCCGGGAACACTCGTGGAGCTTGGCGCATGAGTATATAGACTGCCATGACGACGAGAAACGCCGCGAACACGCGCTTCAGCGTTTCCTGGCGAATGCGGCCGGCGAGCAGGTTGCCGATCAGGCTTCCGGCGATGCCGACGGCCGAGAAGACGGTGATGATCGACCAGTCCATGCGTAACGCGCGGCCGTCCGCGCCGGTGTGATCTCGCAGCACGTCGTGGTATTTCCAGAATCCGGCGGCCGAATTGACCGCGATGACGGCAAGGCTCGTGCCCACCGCCGACGCCATGGGAAGGCGTTGCAGGAGTACGAGAACCGGCACGATCAGGAAGCCGCCGCCTACGCCGACGAGCCCGGTGACGAGGCCGAGACCGACGCCCTGAACGGCGACCAGAAAGCGTGCGGTGGCCGGCGACCGGGGCCTGAATTCAGGCGGCGGGCTCGCGTCGGGCGTCGGCAATCCGTTGCGAAACATCAGCGCGGATGCGACGGTCATCAGGACGGCCAGCAGCATTAACTGCAGCGCGCCCGGAATGAACCGGGCCGCGGCCGCACCGAGGTACGCGCCCGCGATCCCGGGAAATGCGAGAAGCGCGGCGCTGCGGAAGTCGACCCGCCCCTGCGGCGCGGCCCGCACCACACCGGCGATCGCGATTGCACCGACGATGGCGAGCGACTCCGCGATCGCCACTTTCTCGTCATGTCCGACAAGATATACCAGGATAGGAACGGTGAGGATCGCCCCTCCGGAGCCAAGCAGTCCGAGCGACAACCCCACCGCCGCCGCGCCGATCCATGCCCAGATCATGGCGAGTCACCGCGGGCCTGCGCCGGGCGCCCGTCCGCGTCGCGAGGGCGACCGACGGCGGCGATGCGGGGGGATTCTCGCGCGTGGATCATGTCCGAACAGAGGTTGGCGTCACCGCGCGACCGCCAGATGGGCCTCGTCCCACGCCAGCATGCCGCCCGCGAGATTCGTGCAGTCATACCCGTGCCGCTGAAGCAGGGAGCACGCCCGCGCGGATCGGCCGCCGCTGCGACAGTTGACGAGAATCTTGCGGTCCCTCGGTACTTCCGACAGTCTTGACAGCAGCCGGGTGTGGGCAATGTTCGTCGCGTCGGCGATGTGGCCCTGCGCGAACTCGGATGCGCGGCGCACGTCGAGCACGAACGGACGCCGCGTGTCGAGCAGACCGCGGGCCGCCTCCACCGAGACCTCATCCGTCGACACCAGCTTGCCACCCACGCGACGGTACGATTCGAGCCGGCTCGAGTCGAACCAGCCGATGACGTGGTCCAGTCCCACGCGGAGCAGGTCGCGGACCGCCTCCTCGAGCCGTTCCCCGTTCACGAGCAGCACGATGGGCTCGTCCTCGTGAATCAGCGAGCCGGCATCGGTATTGAAACTGTTGTTGAGCGGCAGGTGCAGCGCGCCGGGGATGTGCCCGGTCTTGAACTCCGTCCAGGGGCGCGTGTCGACGATCGCCGTGGCCTTGCCATCGAGGCCCTTCAGATCATCGGCGCCGAGTTGCTTCGGCATCGCCACACCACCACGGCCGATGCCCAGCACCTTCGGCCCCAGCTTGTTGTCGCGTTTCATCCGCGCGAAGTAGAGCGGGGGCTCGGGCTGGGCGTCGAGAATGTAGTCGACGAACGCCCGTTCGCTGGTGGCCGCCCGGATCGACGGGTTGAACATCTTCTCGTAGCCCACCGTGCTGGTGGGCACGGCTCCGAGCGCCTTGCCGCACGCGCTCCCGGCCCCGTGTGCCGGCCAGATCTGAAGGTAATCCGGCCACTCCATGAACGTCCGCACGGTTTGAAAGAGTCGATGTGCCGACGGCTCGGCCTGTCCCGCGAACCCTGCGGCCGACTCGAGCAGGTCCGGCCGGCCGAGATCGCCCACGAAGACGAAATCGCCGGTGGCGACGCCCATCGGCCGGTCGGCTCCGCCGCCGCGATCGGTCACCATGAAGCTCAGGTGCTCCGGCGTATGCCCGGGCGTATGGATGGCCTTGAACTCGATCTGGCCGATCCGGAACGTGTCGCCGTCTTTCAGCAGGCGGTAGTGGTACTTGCCCCCGCCCGTCTTGTTGTCGAGCCACTGGTATTTCCAATCGGCGTCGCCCTCGTCGGAGACGTACATCGTCGCGCCCATCTCCGCGAGCTCGCGCCCGCCCGAGATGAAGTCGGCGTGGATATGCGTTTCCGCGACGGCCACGATCCGCAGCCCGTTGGCCGCGGCCAGCCGGATGTAGCGGTCCACGTCGCGCTGCGGGTCGATGACGATGGCTTCCCCGGTTCGCTGGCAGCCGATGAGGTAGGCCGCCGCCGCCAGCTTCTCGTCGTAGACCATGCGTAGAAACATGCCGAAGCCTCGCCGATTCGGGAACCGCTGCGCCGCCCGAGGCAGGCGCCATCGCCGCTCCGGAAGCGCCAACGCGGACTTCGAGTCGCCCCGACCAACCGGGGTTCCCATTATGCGCCGAGAGGCCGGCCCGGCCAAACGCGACTGGCCGGCTGGCCCGGCTTGACGTGCTCCCTGCGTCGAGCCGGTCGGCCCGCAACGATGCCGAGAGTGCCAATCCGCTCTAGGCGGCGGCACGGTTTGGGACGAACGCATCCGCAGTTCGTTCCGTCGCGGGGCTATGGGCAAGCTGACCCAAGCCACGATGCGACCGGAGAGAGCGGCCGCCCGCTCGGCCGGCGGCGACGTGGCGTGGTTGAGGGGTTTACGACGAGAAGATGGGCGAGTCGCAGGTACCGCCCGCTGCAAAGAAGAATGCCGCCCGAGTTCTCGGCGGGTTGAACATCTCGGTCGACAGACTCGCGACCGAGCGTTGATCTCCCCGAGTAGGACTCGAACCTACAACCTACCGGTTAACAGCCGGCCGCTCTACCATTGAGCTATCGGGGATTGCGTTTTATCGGTCTCGCGGGTCGACGTTCGACCTGCGCGGATCGCTGACAAGCCTACGCCCCGTCGCTCGGGGCGTCAAGGTCTGATGCGGAGCGGTCCGTCGGCCGGCGGCGACCGCTTCGCTCATGCGACTCCCAGCGCCTTTGCCATCGTCGCTCCGATATCGGCCGGAGAGCTCGCGACGTGCGCGCCGGCCTCCTTGAGCGCCGCGATCTTGCTGGCGGCCGTGCCCTCGCCGCCGCTGATGATCGCGCCGGCGTGGCCCATGCGCTTGCCGGGCGGGGCCGTCTGGCCGGCGATGAACGACACCACCGGCTTGCGGACGCGCTCCCGGATGAAGCGGGCGGCTGCCTCCTCGTCGCTGCCGCCGATCTCGCCGATCATGACGATCGCGTGCGTCTGCGGGTCGTCGTTGAACATCGTCAGCAGCTCGATGAAGTTCAGTCCCTTGACCGGGTCGCCGCCGATGCCGACGCAGGTGGTCTGGGCGATGCCGCGCGTCGAGCACTGCCAGACGGCCTCGTAGGTCAGCGTGCCGCTGCGCGAGATCAGCCCGATGTTCTTCGTGCCCGCCTCGGGCGCCTTGTGGATGTAGCCCGGCATGATGCCGAGCTTGCACTGCCCGGGCGTGATGATGCCGGGGCAGTTCGGCCCGATCAGCATCGTCCCGCAGTCGTCGAGGTACTTGCGGGCCCGCACCATGTCGAGCGTCGGCACCCCCTCGGTGATGAGCACGATCAACTTGATGCCCGCGGCGGCCGCCTCCATGGCCGAATCGGCGGCGAAGGCGGCCGGGACGAAGATCAGCGAACAATCGGCCCCCGTCTCGCGCACGGCTTCGTAGGTGTCGTTGAAGACCGGCAGGCCGTGTTCGCTCCGGGTCCCGCCCTTGCCGGGGACGACGCCGCCGACGATCTGCGTGCCGTAGGCGAGGCACTGCGCGGCATGAAAGGCGCCGGCTTTGCCGGTGATGCCGTGCACCAGCACGCGGGTGTCCTTGTTGACCAGGATGCTCATCGCGTCTGCTTCCTCCGGACTCGGAAACGCAAGCCGAAGGATAGCGACGGTCGCCGGGGTCGGCAAACGCTGGGGCGATTGGGGGCGCTGAGCCCCGGCGGTCCGGCGTTGGTTGGGAGGCGTGTTCGGTCGGCGCGATGGCGCAAGTCGGCCGCAGCCTGGTTGCATGCGCGGGCGAGCTGACCGCGCGGCGTTGTGCGCCCGTCGCACGCCGGTTGTGCTTGCGTCGCCAATCGTCGGCGGAGCGCGTGCCGGCTACGACCCGGCGGTTGCGGCTTCGCGGCGCGCGGGCACGCCAACCTGCACCAAACCGCTCCGCTCGGGACGCGGCAGATCGTGCGCGCCGGTGTCGCCGGCGGTGGAGCGAATGGGTATCGGACTGGCCGGCAACGTTCGGCCGCGGATGATGGGTCCGAGTCGCAGCCGGATGGCCCAGCCGAGCGTCCGGCGGATGGTCTGAATCAGGCCGTACGTGCCAATGCACTGCATGAGCGTGTCGAGATAGAAGTGCCGGTCGCGCGGCCAGACCAGCGACTTGATCAGTTGCAGCGGGTTGTAGAACCACGCGTAGGCGAGCAGCATGTTGAGCTGCTTCCGCCACGGCTTGTCGGCGGTGGATGCGACCACGTAGTTGGCATCCATCATGTGCTGCTCGACGCGTCGGCCGGCGGCCGAGTCGATCACGATGCCGTCGGCGTAGGGGGCCTCGTAGAGCTTTGACCCGGTAGCCGGCGTCATCATCAACACCTGGAGGCTGGGGGCGCCCCAGCGGCGCAGCAACCGCACCTGGTTGAGCAGGCCGTAGGGCTGGCCGGGCGTATAGAGCGGCTGGGTGTCGTGGTGCATCATCATCGGCATCGGGGCGATGCCGTTGCGGCGCAGGGCCTCGAAGGCCTCCTGCGTCTTGCCGACGCTCTGGCCCTTCTTGACAAACGTGGCGGTGATGTCCTCGACGCCGAGCCAGAGCATCTGCGCGCCGGCCGCGCGGACGTACTTGAGATCGCTCTTCATCGCCAGGGTGTCGTGAACGGTGACCTCGGTGCCCCAGCTCACCATCTGCCAGAGACGCTTGCCGTCGATCTTCTGACGCGCCAGCGTCTCGACGATCGCGCGGGTGCGATCATGGTCGTTGAAGAAGTTGTCATCCGCGCCGAAGAAGTACTTGATGCCGAGCTCCTTGCGGAGCCGCACCATCTCGTCGGCGATACGCTCCGGGCTCTTGAGCCGGTGCTTGCGCTGGTTGTAGGCCGGGATCGGGCAATACGGGCAGGCGAACTTGCAGCCGAACGTCAGCGCCAGCGAGGCGATGGATGAGTACTTGTGCACCCGGCTGCGGTCGAGCGCGCGGCCGGCCAGCTCGGCCCGCCAGCGGTTCGGCGGCTCGAGCAGCTCGAAGCCGAGTATCGGGTGAGGCAACTCGTCGAGGTCGCCGAGCAGTTGCTGAATGCCGGTGTCGATCAGTTCCTCGGCCACCCCGTCGGACGAACCGCGGGCGTAGACCAGTCCGGGAATGCCGTCGAGCAGTCCGCTGTTGCGCGCTCGCAGAAACGCGCTACGTACCGATTCGCCGGGTACGCGGTTGTCGAGCACCACCTCCAGCAGGCTCAGCAGAACATATTCCTCGCCGGTCACGGCGACGTCCGCGCCCCACGGATGCTCGGTGCTGGTGCTGAAGACGTCCCACGGCTCGTAGATGGTCTTCGGCCCGCCGGCGATGATGAGCGGCCGGCGGCTGGGCGGCATGCTCCAGCAGTCCTGAATGAGCTCGCGGCAGCGCTGCGAGTGAATCTGCATGCTGGACACCATGAAGATGTCCGGCACACACCCATCGAGGCGAGCCTCGCTCGGGCGAAAGCGCGGGTTCCATTGCTGCAGCACGATGCGGGTCTTGGGGAAGCCCGCTGCCACCATCGCCGAGCCGATAGCGCGCACGCCGGCCGGTGCCATCCGCAGGTCGGCGAAGATGAACGGCAGCATCCGCGTTCGCTGATCGAAGGCGTAGGTGATGACCGTCTTGAGGTCGTGGCGGGGGGCGATCCGTCGCAAGCGGTTGACGAGGGCCGTGAACTGGCCCGGCTGCAGCATCTCGTCCCCGCGATTCCGTCGCGGTAATTCCATTCAGGCGACTCCCATCTAACCTTCCGGCGCGGCCGGACAGTCGATGCGGATGTTAACGGACGAGAGGCCGTCATGCGACCTCAGAAATGCTGAAAATGGTACAAAATTAGTTCCGTATTGCCGCGACTTATATTTCCCAAATATCCTATATACCCCCAAATTACTGGATGCAGGGTCCGTCGCTTGACGCCGGTCCGCCGGGTCGGCGCGTTCGCGGATTCGATGCGCGATGTTCGCGCGATTCTGACTTGATGTTTCGGCGTGCGGCGCGGTACCGGGGAGAGCTGGGACTTGGCACACTCCGGAGCGCAGCTTGGTCCGCACGACTGGTGACGCCAATCCATTCTCGCTCGATGATGCCTCGCACGGCGCGGGCGCCGTGCGACGGCTGCTGAACCCGGTCTTGGATCGGGTGTTCCAATTTCCAAGGTACCGGGACATCTACGCCGCCGTCCGACGCCTTCCGTCGAACGTCCCGTTCGCGGAGCGTGCGTTGCGCGAGCTCGGCGTCGAGTGGGAGCCGACCGCCGAGCAGTTCGCGCGGATCCCGGAATCGGGTCCGCTGCTCGTCGTTGCTAATCACCCGTTTGGCGGGATCGAGGGCATGATCCTGACGTCGCTGCTCCTGCGGCGCCGGCCGGATTCCAAGGTTCTTGCCAACTTCATGCTTGGCCGTATCCCGGAACTGCACGAGTGCATGCTCTTCGTGGACCCGTTCGGCGGCCCCGGCGCCGCGCGGCGAAACGTGCGACCGCTGCGGGATGCCACCGCCTGGCTGATGGGCGGGCACGCGCTGGGGGTGTTTCCGGCGGGCGAGGTGGCCCGGCTCGATCTGCGGGAGCGATGCGTTCTCGACGGCCGATGGAGCGAGATGATCGGCCGCCTGGTGCGCCGCACGGGCTGCGCGGTCCTGCCGGTGCACTTCTTCGGACAGAATAGCGCGGTTTTCCACGTGCTCGGGGTCCTGCATTCGCGGCTGGGCACGGCATGGCTGCCGCGCGAGCTGCTCAACAAGCAGGGGCGCCGCGTCGAGTACGAGGTTGGCTCGGCCATCCCATTCGAACGTTTGAGTCGGATCACCGACACCGGCGCGCTGGTGGAGTACTTGCGTATGCGGACGGCGTTGCTGGCCGGCCGGCGGTCATCGCCTCGCTGGGAGCGGCTGGCGCGACCCTCGCTGATCGCCGAGCCGGTCAGCGGCGAGCAACTCGCGGCCGAGCTGGAAGCGCTACCGCGCGACGCGCTGCTGCTGGATCACGGCGAGTTTCAGGTCTGGTGCGCCCGGTCCGGCAGCCTTCCGAACGTGATGCGGGAACTCGGCCGGCTGCGCGAGTTGACCTTTCGCGGCGTGGGCGAGGGAACCGGTCGGGCCATCGACCTCGATCGGTTCGACGACTATTACGAACACCTGCTGTTGTGGAATCGCAAGGAACGCGAACTGGCCGGCGCCTATCGCGTCGGCGCAACCGACGAGATCATGCGGCGGTTCGGGGAGCGGGGACTCTACACGCATACGCTGTTCCGGTTTGACCGGCGCCTGCTCGACCGGCTCGGTCCGGCGCTCGAACTCGGCCGATCGTTCGTCGTGCCGAAGTACCAGAACGAGTACGCGCCGCTGATGCTGCTCTGGAAGGGCATCGGTCGCCTCCTGGCGACCCGGCCGCGGTATCGGCGGCTGTTCGGCGCGGTGAGCATCAGCGCCTCGTACGAGACCATGACGCGGCGGCTGCTGGTGGCGTTCCTGCGCTGCAATCACTTCGACTCGAAGCTGGCCGAGTTCGCCAGCCCGCGGTGCCCGCCGCGCTGGACCGGCCCGCCGCCGCTGCCGGAGTCGGTCTGGCCGACCGTGGTCGGCGACATCGACGAGGTCGACCAGCTTGTCCGCGAGATCGAGCGCGGGCAACGCGGCATGCCGATCCTCCTGCGGCAGTATCTTCGGCTGGACGCCAAGCTGCTGGGGTTCAGCGTCGACCGACGCTTCGGGCACGTCATCGACGGCCTGATCGTGGTCGACGTGGCCGCAGTGGATCGGGTCGTGCTGAAGCGCTTCCTGGGCAGCGAGGGCAGCGAGTCATTCCTCGCGCACCACGGCGCCCTCGGTCAATCCGCGATCGGATCGACGCGACGCTCGGAGTAATGCCTGACGATCTCGCGAACGAGCGTTCCGATCGGCGTGACCGTGGCGCCGCCACGGCGCTGTGCCGCCCCCAGTTCGTAGAGCGTGCGCCACTGCCGGAAGAGAACACCATAGGCGCGCATCAGGCTCCAGTCTGGATCGTAGATGTTCGTGGACTCCGACGTCGCCCCGTTGAGTTCCACGATCGCGAGGTCCTGTCCGGCCATGAACCGGACACGGTTGGAGTAGCGCACGTCGAATCGCCCGAAATGCAGCCCCGGCACCTGACGGGCGATCTCGTCCATGCGGGACTCGAGCTCCGGCGTGACCAGCGCGGCTCCATCGCGAAACAGCGTACCTTGGCAGTGGTTCCCGGCGAGCGCCAGCGCGACGCGCGCCCCGGGCTCCGGTACCCACCCGGCACGGCCGTTCAGTCGCTTGAGGAACCGCGCAGCCTGCATCCGGTAGCGCGGGTGGTGCCAGACCAGATCGGCCACGCTCGTCCGTCCGTCGCCCACGACCTCTGGGAAGACCTTGTCCGTCACCGAGAAAATCCGTCCGCGGTCAGCGGCGGGGTGGCGAACATACAGAATTCCCGCCTCGAATGGGCCCGGATGGTACACCTGAGCCAGCACGGAATCGCGATTGCGAACGAAGTACGACTCGGCATCCGACCAGCGGTCCAGCCGTCGGACACCGACGCCGCGCTGTCCGGCATCCGGTTTCAGGATCAAGGGCAGCGACCACCCGCGGCGCTCGGCTCGGGCGCGCAGTTGCGTGCAGCGGTCGAGTGGTTCACCGGGCGGTATCAGCTCGAACGGCAGCACCCACTCCGCCGGAAGCAAGGACAAGATCTGGTGCTTGGATTCGCCCACGATGCCGCCGTGCGGAATGGCCGGGTTCACCGCCGTGGGGGTGGTCAGTCCACGGTATCGCACGGCGAGCCAAAGAATCCACGGCGCCAACGGGGCGTAGAACACCCACGGCGGCCAGAACTCCCACCGCCAGAGTTTCTGAATCCCCACGGACAGCCTGACCACTCGACGGGGCCGACTCAACCACGCCGCGAGGCGCACAAGCAGATAGATGACAGCAAGCGCGGCGGCGAACGACAGCCAGCCCGCGCCCACCACTCGCCTCAGCGGCCCGGCGACCACATCGCCGAGCGTCGCCACCGCGCCGACCAGCAGCGGTGTCCAGAGCAGGCCCGCCAGCGCGGCCCAGCCGAGAAAGCGAGTAGCGCGGCGTCCCAGGACGCCAGCCGTGACGTACAGCGGGAACCGGGCGCCCGGCATGAAGCGAGCCGCAAGGACGGCGTAGCCGCCGCGACGATCAAACCATTCGGCGAGACGGCTCATGTCGTCGGAGGGGAGTCGGCGGCGAAGGGGCGGCCACTGCGTCGCGGCCGCGCCGGCGGCGCGGCCGACGAGCCAGAGACCCAGATCTCCGAGCAGGATGCCGAGGTAGCAACCCGCGAGACCGACGGACCACGGCAGTTCGCGCTGACGAATGAGCAGTCCGACGGCAATGCAGGTGAGATCCTCCGAGGCCAGGGTACCCGCGATGATGGTCAGCAGGGTGGACACGCGCCGCCAGCCCTCACGATCCGGATGCGGCGCTGCGAACAGCAGCAAGATGGCGAAGCGTGGCGGGCGCAACTCCGAACTCAGCCCGTAGCGGCACGTTCAGTCTTGCCGCGGTGTACGCGATCATGGCCTGGTGGTGGATGGTGTGACTCAGAACAAACAACAGTTCGCGCCCGACGGTCGACGCGACCTCCACCGGCGGTGAGTCGACCTTGATGCAGGCTTGAACCCGGATTGGCAGGTCCATCGAGTACGTGAAGCGCGACAAGCGAGCGTTCAACACATCGATCCGTTCCGTGGCGCTCGGTCGATCTCGCTCGACGGGCGTGCCGCGATGTCGCGCGTCATAGTCGATCAACCCGGTGCGCACTCCATCCAGCAGAGCTTCGACGTGATCGAGCGAATGTCGGACGTGCGCGCCGATCGTGCCGCGCGGCCCGTTCACGGTGGCATCGACGTACTGAGCATCGGTCAGCGAGGCGACAAACCGGCCGGTATCTCCGAGCACTCCGAGTATGGCCGTGAGCGCCGCCTGAGGGGCCGCCTGGCCCTGACCGTCGGGCGCCGCGTGGGTCGCCGGGCCTGATGGGGCAGAATATGCAGCGATGCGCTCGTTCATGTTGAGCTGTCCGCTCGGGTTCGATGGGCTCAGCATGCTATCGCGGTTGAACGGGGCTGGCCATCATCGGCTGATGCGCCGCGACTGGTCGCGCGTTGCTGGATCAGAGACGACGGATCCCGCCCGCGTCCAGCCGCAGCACAAGCAAGTCGCCCTCGCGCTCGACCTGGCCGGTGACCTCCACCGGATCGGCGACGAAAGGGAGCACGGCTTCCGTTACGGCGTCACCGCCTTCGCCTGCCAGCAGGTAGTACGTCGGGGCGCGGCCTGCGGCGCGAACGATGAACATGGGCGGAATGCCGCCCGCGATGCACAGCGTGGCGCACTCCTTGTGGGTCTTGCCTTCGCCTGGTTTCATGGCCCCGAAGAAGCATTTCGGGTCGATGATTTCACCTCGCAGGCGCACCCGGCCGGCCGGGTGCGTCGCCGGACGGGGCGGGGTCGCGCGACTCGGGTGAACAGGCTCGATCTGGTCCGGCGACAACTCGAGCAGTTGCCGCCCATCGCGCTGCAAGATCGTGCCGTTGACCCGCACCGGCACACCGTCTAGTGATCGCGCCAGCGCAGCGGCCCCTCGCTTGCCTTCGCGCACCAGCAGGATGGTGCGCACACCGACCGGCGCGGATGGATCGGCAACGAGAACGCGCGCGTAGGGTCTCGTAAGGAGCAGTCCTTCGAGCGAAACTGGTTCATCCGCGTTCCATGCGCCAGCGCCAGGCGACCGGAACGTACCCGCCCAGATGCCCGCTGCTAACCAGAACGTCAGCAAGACCATGGGGACGAGCCATCGCAGGAGGCGTCGCTCGCGCGCCGGCATCGGACGGTAGCCGACGTAGATGTCCTCGATTCCGTCCCGGTCGCGGGGAGCCTCGGCCTGTGTCATGAATCGCTCGCTCCTCCGGCAGCGCCGGGACGGTCGGGCCGCTCGACCTCCGTCCCGGTCGGACCCGGAGCGCAGGCAACCAGTACCCGGCCGTGTTCGACGCGGATGGGATGCGTGGCCACGCGTTCGGTGAAAGGCGGCGGGGCGCATCCGTCGGCCGACCGGTAGGTCCAGCCGTGCCACGGGCAGGTCACGCAGCCGTCGATGACCCGACCCTCGCCCAGCGGGCCACCCTGGTGCGCACAGATATTGCTGAGTGCCCAGTGCCGGCCGTCGTGGCGGAAGACGGCGATGCGCTCGCCGCCCGGCAGCACGACCACGCGCCCGTGTCCGTCAGCGGTGGCGTCCACCGGGCCGGCATCGGCCCACTCCACGCCGGCGCTGCGGTCCGCAGCGAGGTCGCGGTGGACTTCACGCCAACCAGCCACGAGGTGCAGGCAGCACAGCATCAGCGCCCCGATGATGACGAGTAGCGTCAACCACGGGCCGCGCTGCGTCTGCATCGCGCCGAGCGCGACGTGCCCGACCAGCAGGCCGTATGCCGGGTAGACCAGCATATGCAGGGACTTCCACGCGACCGGACCGAGACAGCGGTTCCAGAAGTCATGACTGGTGGCCGCCATCAGGAACATGATGAGCAATGCGACCAGTCCGAGCGACTGAAAGGGAAAGGCCCGCAGCGACAGGAAGCTGGTGTTGGTCGCGATCAGGGATCGTAGCGGATGGACGACGCCGAATCCGTGGTAGAAGCCGGTCGCGAGCGAGGCGTGAGTGCATGCCACGGCAAAGGTCGCCACGCCAAGGTGGCGGCGGTTGTACAGGAGCGTGTGGAAGCGGCGGTCCAGGCGGGCGGCGGGCCCGATGGCGAGCACAAGGTGGAGCATCAGGAATGCCCCGCTGCCGAGTGCGCGGATCAGCAGGATCTCATCGCTGATGGCCTCCGCTCCTCGAAAGGCGAGCTTGCCGATGATCACGAACATGGCCAGGTACACAAGGACCCCCGCGGCGATACACAGGTCGTAGATGCGCTTGTGGCGGTTCCATTGAACCGGGACGTAGCCGACGCTCATGGAAGGCGCTCCCCGGTGGCGGGAAGGACCATATTCGGCTGAACGGCCAGCGCGGCCAGACGTTGGCGCTGCGCCGTGACCGCGAAGGTTAGCAGGGCCGCGAGGAGCGGCGTCAGCAGCATCCATGCAAAGAAGTGTCGGCGGCGGTGTAACACCGTCATGCGCGAGTCCCCGCGCGCCGCGCTCGGGCCCAGCGCGCAGCCAGTAGCGGCCACAGCGCCACCGTGGCCGGCAGGATCAGGACGCGAACCGCCAGCGGCATTCCAGCGGCGGCCGGATCGAGTTGCCGAACGCCTCGTGTCAGAAATGCCGATGCGAACAACAGCCCCAGCCCGACGTAGCCGCTCGCAACCGACAGGATGATGTCCGCCGGTCCCCCGAGCGCGTGCGTTTCAAACAACGTGGGCATAATCGCAACCGCCACTTGGATGCGGTTGCGACGCCGATCGTTACGGACTCGGCCGGAGATTACTTGTCGGCGTCGGGGATGCCCATGCCGCTGCGATCGGGATAGGCCGGGCGCGGCGGCGGCTGGTAGGGCCGCGTGCGGACGGCCTCGAGCATCTCGCGTATCGCGGTGTCGAGCTGCGGATCGCCGCCGTTGAGCATCAGGGCCGGATCGTCCAGCACCTCGATGTCGGGATCGACGCCGTGGCCTTCGATGCCCCAGGTACCGTCGGTCTTGTAGTACGCAAAGGTCGGGACGGTCATGCTGCCGCCGTCAATCAGCCCCGGGTTGCCGGAGATGCCCACCAGACCGCCCCAGGTGCGCGTGCCGATCAGCTTGCCGAGGCCCGCGCGGCGGAAATAGGCTGGAAACGCGTCGCCTCCCGATCCCGCCAGTCCGTTGATCAGCATGCACTTCGGGCCCTGATGCGAATCGGGCGGCCAGGTCCAGTCCTTGCCGTCGCGCCGCGCCCAGTAGTTCGTGACCGGTCGATTGAGCAATTCGATGAAGCGGGTCGGGATCTGCCCGCCGCCGTTCCAGCGGTCGTCGATGATCAACGCGTCCTTCTGGATCTGCCCGTAGAACTGGCGCACGAGTTCGTTCTGGCCGTCGCGGCCGGTGTTGGGGACGTAGATGTATCCGACGCGGCCCTTTGTTTGGGAATCGACGTAGGCCCGATTGCGCTCGACCCACGCGCGGTAGCGCAGGTCGGCTTCGCTGGAGAGCGTCTCGACAACCACGTCGCGCGCGTCCGCGTCCAGGCGGGGCTTGACGCTGACGGTCAGCGTGACGATCTTGCCCGCCAGTCCCTGAAATGCCGCCCACGGATCCCTGCTCGTATCGACCGGCCGGCCGTTCACGGCCAGCAGAAAGTCGCCTTCCTTGACGTTGATCCCCGGCTGACTGAGCGGTCCGCGTGCGTCGGCATCCCAAGGCGCGCCGGTGTAGACGCGGCCGATGCGGTAGGCGCCGTCAACCAGCTCGTAGTCGCAGCCGAGCAGGCCGACCGACACCTGCGGCGGCGTCTCGCCTTCGGAGCCGCCGCGGTAGTAGGCGTGGCCGACGTTCAGCTCGGAGATCATCTCCGAGATGACGTAGCCGACGTCCTCGCGACTGGCGCAGTCGGGCAGGAGCCCGCCGTATCGCTGCCGCATGGCGTTCCACTCGACCTTGTGCATGTGCGGGTCGTAGAAGAAGTCGCGCTGGATGCGCCAGGCGTCCTGGAAGACCTGCTGCCATTCAGCCCGGGGCTCCACGCTCATATTCATGTTGTCGGTCGATACGAACTTGTCGAGCTTCTGGTCTCGGGCGGCATCGAGGATGGCCAGCTTCTGGTCCTTGCGCACCAGGAGCTTCTTGCCGTCGGCGGTGATGCGGGCTCTGCCGGGGCCGGAGACAACCGTCTTCTCCTCGCGCTTGCTGTCCTTGTCCTCCTCCAGATCGAAGATGCGAATCGAGGCGTCGCCCTCCTGCCCGCGCGGCAGTGCTCTCACATAGACGAGCTTGCCGTCGTGAGTTACCGCGAGATCGCGGAAGACGCCGGGCTTGATCGGCAACTGGACGGCCCGTGCTTCGAAGCCGTCGAGGTCGATCACCAGCGGTTTCGGCTCCGCCGACTGGGTTGCCGGCGCGCTCTGCGTGGCGGGTCGCGTTTCGGACTTCTCCGCCGGCTGGCTGGCGGGTTGGGTGGCGGCCGCCTCTTCATCGCTGCGCGGCAGCGACGGTGACTTGACATCCTTGCGCAGCGGCACGGCCAGCATGACTTCGGTGTTGGCGTAGATGAACGTGGTGCCGACGTCTTCGTAGACCGGTTCGTTGAAGCTGCGGTTGCTCGAGAAGAAGAGGAAGTCGCCCTTGCGGTCGAAGGTCGGCATCGAGTCGGAGAACATGCCGCTGGTAACTTGGTGCAGGCGACTATTGCGCACGTCGTAGAGCCAGATCGCGCCCAGCCGGTTGTCGCCGACCTTGACATAGGCGAGCCAGCCCGAGTCGTGCGACCATGAGAGCCGGGTCTGCTGCGCCCACGGCTCGGTGTCGATCTTTTCGACACGGTCGGCGGACAGGTCGGCCATGTAGATGCCGCCGGCCTTGTCGTTGAAGGCGATTCGCTTCGAGTCGGGCGACCACGTCGGGTTGTAGTAGTAGGTCGCGCTGTCCTTCGTGATCCGGCGTGGGGCCTCGCGCCCGTCGGCCGGGGCGACGTAGAGCTCGTACTCCCCGGAGGCATCCGAGAACCAGGCGATCTGCTTGCCATCCGGACTCCACGCCGGGTCGCGCTCGGCGACGCCGTTGGTGCGTGTCAGGTTGCGCGGCGTGCCGCGCTTCGCCGGCAGGGTCCAGATGTCGCCGCGGGCCTCGACGAGGACGCGCTGCCCGGTGGGCGACACGTTGACCGCCTGCATGTGCCTGCTCGCGTCCCAGTCGCGTGGCCGCAACTGCGGACGGTCGCCGGGCACCTGCACCGACACGGGCCGCGCCTGCCGCGTACCCAGGTCGAGCAGGAGCAGTTCGCTGCCCTTCTGGAAGACGATCTCGCCTTGCCCGGCCGGTCCGGGGCCGATCGACGGCCACCGAATGTCGGCGTCGATGTAGTTCGTGGCCTGGGTGCGCTTCGACGTGGCCGGATCGTACGACCAGATGTTGAGCTTGTGCCCGGCGCCCTCGTCGCTCAGGTAGTACAGGGTGCCGCCGTGCCACATGGGCAGGGTGTCGGTGCCTTCCCAGTCGGTGACGCGGCGCGACGTGCGATCCGTCATCGACACCAGCCAAACGTCGGTCGCCATGCCGCCGCGGTAACGCTTCCAGGTGCGAAAGTCGATGGAATGCAGGGTGTAGGCCAGCCACTTGCCGTCCGGGCTGATCGCGCCGTTCGCGCCGTACGGCACCGGCAGCGGGCGAGGCAATCCGCCGGTCGGAGAGGTCGTGAAGAGTTGCGTCTGTCGGCGCAGCCCCGCCAGCGCGTTCGTATAGAACAGCAGATCGCCGTTGGGTGTCCAATCACACAACATTTCGGTGTCGGGGTGGTGGGTGACGCGCGTCGGCACGCCGCCGGTGACCGGGATCGTGTAGAGGTCGCTGTTGCCGTCGTAGTTGCCCTCGAACGCGATCGTCCGGCCATCCGGGCTGAACTTGGGGAAGCGCTCGAGTCCGGGCGGACTTGCGAGCGGCGACGCCAAGCCGCCCTCGCGCGGAACGACCCACAGGTCGTTGCCGAAGACGAACACGATGTGAGAGGCCGACACGTCCGGAAAGCGGAGCATGCGGGCATGCGGCGTCGTGTCGGCGAGGACCGGCGCGGCGAACGCAAGGGTGACGAACAACGTGCATCCGAGACGGCCATGCGACGTGGTGATCATGTCGGACTCCACGGATTCGAGGCGTTGGGCGCGTTCAACGACGGACTGGCGCCGCACAGGGTAAACGCGGCGGCCGGGTCGAGTTTTCGATGGGATCGCGGGCGTCGCGGCGCCGGCGGGGCGCCACGGGGCCGCGCTGGCGTTCCGCTGATGCGGAAGCAGCGAGCGCGGCCCGCGGGCCGGTCGACTCCAGTGATCATCGCCGAGCCCGGAAACGTGCTCGGGCCTCATGGGCGCTCGTCAATAGACGTGCGTGCTCTCGGTCTCCTCGACCGGAGAGTTGATCTGATCGGTCATCAGGCTGACCCTGAAGCGGGCGTCGCCCTCGCGGACGCCCTTGACCGTGACCGTGAAGCGGGCTTGACCCTTGGGAGGCAGGCTGGCCAAGGGGGCGAAGCGGACGTTCTTGCCATCAGCGGAGGCCGTCGTCGCGCCGCCACCCGAAACGTATTCCAGTTCCGGCGGAACGACACACGTGATGGCCACATTGGTCGCCGTCTGCGAGCCCTGATTGGTGACCGTGATGGTGTAGGTCAGCGTCCCGCCGACCTCGATCGGGTCTGGATCATCCACGCACTCGAGCAGCACGGCCGGGATGCCACGCACCTCGAAGTCGCACTCCGCCGCGGCCTCGGCGCAGTACGTCACCTGGGCCATATTCTTCACCATGCCGATGCGCGAGCAGCGCACCTTGACGCCCAGCTCGCGGCTCTGACCGGCGTCGAGCGTGCCGATCGACCAGACGACGCGATCGCCCTGGCGCTGGCCGCCGTTGTCGGCCGAGATGAAGTCCGACCCGGAGATCGTGTCGGTGACGACCACGTTGCGGGCCGGTCCCTGGCCCTTGTTCGAGACGACGATCTTGAACTCGGCGTCGCGTCCGACGTAGCGCAGGCTCGGGCAGCGCTTGACCAGCTCAATCATCGGCGAGCCGCTGGCCGGAGCCATGCCTTCGGGGGCGGACGGCACGACCTGCGCCGTCGCGCCGATCATGGCCGCGGGCGGCGTCGCTAGCGCGGGCGCGATCACGAGTCCTACGATCAATCCTGCTACGATCCGTTTCATCTTCATGCCTCCTGGAGAGCCGCCGCATGTCTTGGCGATGCTGTCAGGCTCCGAAGCGACGCGCGGACGTCGCGCATCCTGAGCGTCGGATGGCCGACCGCATCCGGCCAACGCGGCGAGTCGGATACTAAGAACGCGGTGGCGGAGCGTCAAAACGTTGGGATTCCCTCCGGCTCGGCCGCTCGCGAGCGATATGATCCGCGCTCATGCGAACATCTTCACGCTGCTGGCTAGTGTGCATCCGTCTGGCTGTCTTGTGTCTCCTCGCGAGCGCATGTTCCGCAAAGGCCGACGTGCTGGACGACGTGCGGGCGCGCGGCGAACTGATCTGGGGCGGCGATCAGGAGGGCGGCGGGCCGTACATCTACGCGGATCCGCGCGATCCTGACCGGCTGATCGGCTTCGAGGTCGAATTGGCGGAACTGTTGGCGGCCGAACTGGGCGTGCAAGCGCGCTTCATGCAGGCCGACTGGAACACGCTGCCGGAGTTTCTGCGAGCTGCGAAGATCGACATCATCCTGAACGGCTACGAGTGGACGCCGCAGCGCGCCGCCCGCATGCTGGCGACGCGGCCGTACTACATCTATGAGCTGCAACTGCTCGCGCGGGCGACCGACGACCAGGTTCGTTCGTGGGACGATCTTCGACGGCGCCCGAATCAGCCGCGCCGTTCGGTGAGCGTGCTGGGCGGCACCGCGGCGGCGAACTTCCTGGCGTCGAACTGGGCCGACGACGTGGACGTTGTGGAATACAACGGAAACACCGACGCGATGGCGCAGGTTCGCGCGGGCGTCCACGATGCCACGCTGGCCGATCTGCCGGTCGCGATTTATTTCCGCGACAAGCCGCAGGGCGCCGGGCTGCGATTCGTCGGCGAGCCGATCGAGCCGGGCTACTACGTCATCTTCGCGGCGAGCGGGCAGCAGCGGCTCGGCGACGCCCTCAACGCCGCCGTCGAGCGGGCGCTGCGCGACGGCCGCCTGCGAGGAATCTACGAAAGGTATGACCTTTGGACGCCCGCCCAAGAGAAGCTGGCGACGGCATCCGTCTCGCCGGGGTCGGCGACGGCCGTGAGCGGTTGGCAGGTCGTTTATCAGTACGGCCCCAAGCTGCTGCGGGCGGCGCTGGTGACGGTGCAGGTGTCGGTGCTGGCGATGCCGTTGGCCGTTGTCGTCGGCGTGCTGGTGGCCCTGGGTCGGCTGTACGGTCCGGGCTGGCTTCGCGGCGTGCTGGCGACCTATGTCGAGATTCTCCGGGGCACGCCGGTCATGCTTCAGTTGTACGTGCTCTACTTTCTTCTGCCGACGATCGTGCCATTCCCGCTGGACCCCATCACCGCCGCCGTCGTCGGCCTGGGGATCAACTACTCGGCGTATGAAGCCGAGATCTATCGCGCCGGCATTCAGGCCGTGCCGGCCGGGCAGATGCAGGCCGCGTTGGCCCTCGGTCTATCGCGCCGCACGGCGATTCGCCGGATCATTCTTCCCCAGGCCACCCGCATTGTGATCCCACCCGTCACCAACGACTTCATCGCGCTGTTCAAGGACACGTCGGTGTGCTCGGTGATCGCGGTGACCGAGTTGACGAAACAGTACAATATGGCGGCCAACGGCACGGGTGCGATTCTGGAACTGGCCGCGATGACCGCGCTGCTTTACCTGGCGATGAGCTATCCGTTGTCGCGCTTGGCGCGGCGAATGGAGGTTCGGCTCGGCGTGCACGGGGCCAAGGCGTGAGTATTGAATCGTCCATGAGCACGTCTGAGTCGATTGGAAGGTCCGGCAGCGGCGACGACGCTCCGCTGCTGCGGGTTCGCGGCTTGGTGAAGCGATACGACGGGCAGGCGGTGCTTGCCGGCGTCGATCTCGACGTGCGCCGCGGCGAGGCCGCCGTCGTCATCGGCGCGTCGGGTTGCGGCAAGTCGACGCTGCTTCGATGCATCAACGCCCTCGAGTCATTCGACGATGGTCGGGTCGATGTCGGCGACGTGGCGCTTGGGCCCGGCGGCAGCGGTGGAGGCTCGCACGCGTTGCAGCGGCGACTGCGGACGCGCGTCGGCATGGTGTTTCAGCAGTTTCACCTCTTTCCCCACATGACTGTGCTCGAGAACGTCATGTGCGGGCCGGTGCACGCACTCGGACTGGCGCGGGACGCCGCCGCCGATCGCGCCCGCCGGCTCCTCGATCGCGTCGGGCTCGCGGAAAAAATCGACGCGCGCCCGGCGACGCTTTCCGGCGGGCAGCAGCAGCGCGTCGCGATCGCTCGCGCGCTGGCCAACGAGCCGGCGGTGATGCTGTTCGACGAGCCGACCAGCGCGCTCGATCCGCGGATGACCGGCGAAGTGCTGTCGGTCATGGCCGACCTCTCGTCGTCCGGCCAGACCATGCTGATCGTGAGCCACGCGATCGGCTTCGTTCGACGCGGTGCCCACCGCGTCCATGTGATGGCCGGCGGCCGCGTCGTCGAGTCAGGGTCTCCGGGCGACGTGCTCGAGCGCGCCCAGCATCCGGCGACTCGGAGCCTGCTGGCGGACTCCGGCGACTGATGCGGCGCGGCGGTTAGAGTTGCAGCAGGGCGTTCACGAACCCCGGAATGTCGGCTACCGTCACGTTGCCGTCGGCGTCGGTATCGGCCGCGCATCGCAGCAGGAGCGTCGCGCCGGCCGGATTGAGCAGCACTTCGATGAATGGCTGAAGATCGGCGCCGTTCACTGCGCCGTTCGCGTCCATGTCGGAGGGCCGGCAGATCGAGAACCACGGGTTGGCGTACGGCGAAAGCAGGAAGAACTTCAGGAGCAGCCTGGCGACTTTCTGTTCGCCGGTGGTGGCGGGGTGCGTTCCGTCGGCTTCCAGGTCCGAGCACGCATACGTCAACCCGTCGGAGCGCGGGATGAGGCCGTCTGCCCACAGGTAGGCGCCCCATCCGAGCCATGGAGCGACGGTCGTGTAATCGAGGTTGCCGGCTTCGGGATCGACCAAGCCACCGCCCGCGCTCATCTGGTCGATTTGCGCCTGCACGGCCCACTTGACCGAGAAGCTCGACTCGTAGGCGTAGGGCTCGGGATTCAGCGCGGTCGAGGCGTAGCCGGCGTAGATGCGGCTGGAGATGAACATCAGCTTGAGATTGGGATAGCGGATCTTGGCAGCGCGGGCGATGTTGCCGATCGAGGCCTCGAGTTGCAGGGCGTCGGCGCCGGCGCTTGGCAACGCCAGGGCCGGTCCCGGATTGGCGACCTTTACCCATACCGCCACGACCTGTGCTTCGCTCAGTCCCTTCGGTGCGAGCACGGTGTCTCGAACCATGTTGTAATTCGGATCCGCAGCCGAATCCCACGTCGTCGCCGCCTGACCGCCGCGAGCGCCGTTTACCAGGACGAGCGTCGAATGATTGACGCTGGGATGCGTCGCGGCCTGCCCCATGAAGGTCCACGGAGCGCAGGGCTCCGTCCCGGCCGCGGAGCAGAACTCCTGCGTGGTATTCGACATCCCGATCGAGAGCAGCACGTACTTCCCGCCGGGGTCGGGCAAGCCGGCCGTGCTGAGCGGTTCGATCGTGCTCGCCAGCATCCGACCCATCGCATCGTGCGAGACGGGCGCGACATTGGCGCCGCCGGGATAGAGGCCGCCCTGGTAAAGGCCGAGGTACAGCCCGGCTTGCAGGTCGTTGAGCGGGATCAACCCGGTCGAGGTCTGAGCGCAGTTCGCCGCGCGTGCGGTCGACGGGACGAGGCACGCGGCTAGAGCCGCGAGTAGTGTGAGACCTTGCTTCGGGGAGGGTACCGTCACAAGTGCTCCGGCCACCGGGCGAACCTTACGTCACGAACAGGCGCGAAGGGGCGAGGGGCAGCGTCGGTGCCTGAATCGCGAGCACGTCCTCGCCCCTTCGCGAATGCGGTTTCCCCATGTGACCGCTCCGCTCGCGATGGCGATCCGCTTCAGATAACGCAGCGATCGCGACTTCTATTGCAACAAACTCCGCGCGCCGGTTTCGCACGGCACGGCTGCTCGCACGGCCGATCTCGCGGGCTCGCGTGCGGTTGTTGCGCCCCGAATCCCAGCAAACGGGCCGCGATGGGTCCAACCCATCAAGCGAAGTCGCTGCTGCGGCTGAATCGTAACCGCATGCCCTTAAATACGTTAGGTCGGAAGCGCAGAATCCGCCGGCACGCTGGCCGATCTCCCACCGCTCGATGGCACGGCCATTGCCCTTCCGTGGCTCGCTCGCACGCCGCCGTGCCTGCGGGACCCAGGATGGGATCGAACGCGCGATGGAGCTGCGCAGCATGGACGTTCGACGGAACGAACGACTCGATTCGCGTCCCGGCAGCGACGGATCGCCGCCGGCGACGTGGCTCTCGTTGGGCACGCGGATCCGCGCCGCCGCGCTGCTGGCGGCGACGGTACATCTGGCCCGTCGCGACGGGTGCGACGCGGTCGAACTACTGCGAGTCGTGGATGCCGTTGGACGGGGGGGCATCGAGTGATCTACGGCATCTACCATTCGGCGGCCGGTCTGGCGGTGCAGGAGTATCGCCAGGCGATCATCTCCAACAATCTCGCCAATGCCGACACGCCCGGTTTCAAGCCGGACCGCGTGGCCGTTGTCGAACGGCCGGTGGAAGCGGTCGAGCGGGGCGACGCGCGGGCGCGCCATCGCGTCTATGACGGGTTGTCCGGGGGCCTCTTCGAGACGCCAGTCTACACGGAATTCAAGCCCGGCGCGCTCGAACGCACCGACGCGCCGCTGGACGTGGCGTTGCTGGGGCGCGGCTTCTTTCGGGTCGGCACGCCGGACGGTGTTCGCTACACCCGCGATGGTCGATTCACGATCTCGGCGGATGGGACGCTGCTGACGCAGTCGGGCGAGCACCCGGTGCTGAGCGCCTCGGGCACTCCAATCCGCATTGACCCGCGTTCGCGCGAGGACGTTTCGATCGACACGCTCGGGGCGGTGTACCAGGGCAACGCCGAAGTGGGTCGCCTCGACGTCGTTGACGTGGCGGACCGGCGCACGCTGACCAAGGTCGGCGGGAACCTGTTTGAGTGCAACGACGATCCTCGCTCGATCGCCGCCGAACTACGGCCGGGCGCGGTCGAGCAGTCGGCGGCCGATCCGATCGGCAGCCTGACGCAGATGATCGCCGCGGCCCGCGCGTACGAACTGAACGCATCCCTGATCTCGATCCAGGACGCGACGCTCTCGAAGGTCGTGAACGACGTGGGTCGGCTCGGCTAGCCGACGGGATTCTGGAATTCGCTGAGGCCTCACGATGGGAATTCAGGCACTGTACACAGCCGCCTCGGGAATGCAGGCGCTGGACTTCAAGCTCAACGTCGTCGCCAACAACCTGGCGAATGTTGAGACCCCCGGCTTCAAGAGGTCCCGCGTCAACTTCGAGGACGTGTTCTATCAGACGATCGAGGAGCCCGGGAAGCGGACCCCGCTCGACTTCCCGAAGCCGGTCGGCAAGCAGGTCGGGCTTGGCGTTCAAGTCTCCGGAACGCAACTGATTTTTCAGCAGGGGTCGTTCGACGTCACCAACCAGCCGCTCGACCTGGCCATCCACGGCGAGGGCTTCTTTCAGGTCACCACGATCGTCGATGGTCAGGAGCGAATCGCCTACACGCGAGCCGGGAACTTCTCGCGCAACGCCAATGGCGACGTGACGCTGCTCAACAGCGTCGGATCGCGGCTCGAGCCGACCATCAACATCCCGCAAGACGCGGTCGAGATCGTGATCGGTACGCAGGGCCTCGTGCAGGTTCGCAGCCAGGGAAACAACCAGTTCAACGACGTCGGGCAGATTCAGCTCGCCCGCTTCATCAACGCACCCGGACTCAAACAGCTTGGGAAAAACCTGTACCTCGACACCGAAGCGTCGGGACCGCCGATCCTGGGAAATCCGACCCAGGACGGACTGGGGGAGATTCAGCAGGGGCAACTGGAGTTGTCCAACGTCGATCCGGTCCGTGAGCTGGTCGAGCTGATCCGAACCCAGCGAGGCTTTGAACTGAACTCGCAGTCGATCCAGTCGTCGGACCAGCTTCTCCAGGCCATCGTCAACCTGAGGCGCTTCTAGTCTGTCTCCAGCGCGGAGCAGGGCATGACACGTGTTCGTCTGACGTTCTCCGTGGCGGTGTGCGTGATCTGCGCGGTCGCGCTCGGCGTCGGCTCGTCCGCCCGCGGCGAAGAAATCCGCCTCTGGTCCACGGCGTCCGTCGAGGCCGCGCCCGTGCGGATTCAGGACGTGGCCGATCTCTCGTCCTTCGACGCCACCCTGCGAACCGGGCTGGGCGAACTGGTCGTCGCACGCGTCCCGGCCGGGGTGAGCGAGACGGTGGTCGACCTTGGAATGGTGCGGAACGAACTGGCACGGGCCGGCTGGAACCTCGGGCGGGTGCGCTTGTGCGGCTCGACGCGCTGCGTCGTCCGCCGAACGACGCCGCCTGACCCGCCGCCCGCGCCGCCGGCCGCCGCGGTGCT
>CAZNUJ010000002.1:0-226174 GCA_964576285.1 uncultured Planctomycetaceae bacterium
TCTGGTCGCCGTCGAAGTCGGCGTTGAAGCCTTTGCAGACCAGCGGGTGGATCTTGATCGCGTTGCCCTCGACCAGCACGGGCTCGAAAGCCTGGATGCCCATTCGGTGCAGGGTCGGGGCACGGTTCAGCAGCACCGGGTGCTGGAAGATGACCTCCTCCAGAATGTCCCAGATCTGCTGGTCGCGACGTTCGATCATGCGCTTGGCGCTCTTGATCGTGTCGGCCAGGCCGCGCTCCTTGACCTTGCGGATGATGAACGGCTGGTAGAGTTCCAGCGCGATGCGCTTCGGCAGGCCGCACTGGTGCAGGCGCAGTTCGGGGCCGATGACGATGACCGAGCGGGCCGAGTAGTCGACGCGCTTGCCGAGCAGGTTCTCGCGGAAGCGGCCCTGCTTGCCCTTGATCATGTCGGTCAGGCTCTTGAGCGGGCGATTCGACGAGCCGAGTACCGGCCGGCGGCAGCGGCCATTGTCGAACAGGGCGTCGACGGCCTGCTGCAACATGCGCTTCTCGTTGCGAATGATGACCTCCGGCGCGTTGAGGTCGATCAGCTTCTTGAGCCGGTTGTTGCGGTTGATGATGCGACGATAGAGGTCGTTCAGGTCGCTGGTGGCGAAGTTGCCGCTCTCGAGCAGCACCAGCGGACGCAGATCGGGCGGAATGACCGGGATGACGTCGAGCACCATCCACTCGGGACGGTTCGGGCTGTTGCGAAGGCTCTCAACGATCTTCAGCCGCTTGGCGAGTTCCTTGATCTTCTGCTTGCTGTTGGTCTTGGTGAGGGCGTCACGCAGCGTGACCGACAACGCGTTCAAGTCGATCCGGGTGAGCATGTCCTTGATGGCTTCGGCGCCGATCATGGCGCGGAAGTTGCTGCCGTACTTGTCGAGCGCCGAACGGTACTCGTCCTCGGTCAGCAGCTGCTGGCGCTTGAGCGGGGTGTCGCCCGGATCGACGACGATGTAGTCCTGGAAATAGATGATGCGCTCCAGGTCGCCGGTCTTGATCTCCAGCAGGCTGCCGAGCCGGCTGGGGATGGCCTTGAAGAACCAGATGTGCACGACCGGCGCGGCCAGATTGATGTGGCCCATGCGCTTGCGGCGCACGCGGCTGTGCGTGACCTTCACGCCGCAGCGGTCGCAGATCATGCCCTTGTGCTTCGTGCCCTTATACTTGCCGCAGAAGCACTCCCAGTCCCGCTCGGGACCGAAGATGCGCTCGCAGAACAGGCCGTCCTTCTCGGCGCGATAGGTGCGGTAGTTGATGGTCTCGGGCTTCTTCACCTCGCCGAAGGACCAGGCACGGATGTCGTTGGGCGATGCCAGCGAAATGCGCACCGAGCCGTAGTCGTTGATCCGGTCGTAGACGTTCTCAATCATGAAAGTCGTTCCCTCGTGGGGTCACGGGCACGGCCGCTCGGCGACCGGTCCGGTTCAGTTCACCGTCACCAGCGCCAGGTTCCGGGCGTCCAAGGTCATCATGACCTGCCCGCTGTTCTTCCTGAATCCGAGCTCCTCGCAGAAATCGACCTCGGTGCCGTAGGCCGAGACGTCGATCCGCTCGCATCCCGACTCGACCAGCGCCGAGAGCACGCGCTCGGCCATCGCGCGGGCGATGCGCCGCTGGTCATCCTCGATGCGACCGTCGCGAGCGGTCACTGCGGCCGGTCCCTGAAAGGCCGGGTCGAGCTTGCACTCCGTCAGGTAGCCGCGAACGCCGTCCGAGATGCCTCGAGCGATGCCGATCAGTCGTCCGTCCGCCGTCCGGGCGGTGACGAAGCAGACCGAGTTCTCGACGAGCTGCCGCAGTTTCTCGGGCGTCGAGGGCGCCCGGTGGCCCTGGGCCTCGTAGAACGCGCGCAGTTCATGCGGGTCCACGCGCGACGTCACTTCGTACCTCACATCGTTCATCGCCGTCACTCCAACCGCGGGCGACCGGCGGGCCGCCCCGGAAAGATCAGATCAGCTTCTTCTTCTCAAGCACGATGTTGAGGCCCAGGCCGCGAATCTCGTTGCACAGCACGTCGAATGACACGGGCGTGCCGGCTTCGAGGGTGTTCGCGCCCTTGACCATGGACTCGTAGATCTTTGTGCGGCCCTCGACGTCGTCGGACTTGACCGTCAGCAACTCCTGCAAGATGTGGGCGGCGCCGTACGCCTCGAGACCCCACACCTCCATTTCACCGAAACGCTGGCCGCCCGTGCGAGCCTTGCCGCCCAGCGGCTGCTGGGTGATGAGCGAGTACGGTCCGGTCGAGCGGGCGTGAATCTTGTCGTCCACGAGGTGGTGCAGCTTCATCATGTAGATGTAGCCCACCGTGACGGGCTGATCGAACGGATCGCCGGTTCGACCGTCGAAGAGCTGAATCTTCCCGCCCAGCGGCATTTCGACCAGCAGCGTGCGCTTGTCGCCGGCCTCGAGCACCGTCGTGGCGTCGGACTGCATCGTCCGCACGCGGGCGTTGGCCTCGCGCACGGCGGCGTGGATCTCGTCCTCCTTCGCCCCATCGAAGACCGGCGTGACCGCCTGGAAGCCGAGGATGCGCGCCGCCCAGCCGAGGTGCGTTTCGAGAATCTGGCCGACGTTCATACGACTGGGCACGCCCAGCGGGTTCAGGAGGATGTCGACCGGGGTGCCGTCGGCCATGAACGGCATGTCTTCCTCGGGCATGATCTTGGCGATGACGCCCTTGTTGCCGTGCCGGCCGGCCATCTTGTCGCCGACCGAGAGAGAGCGCTTGGTGGCCATGTAGACCTTGACCATCTCCAGCACGCCGCTGGCCAGCTCGTCGCCGCGCTTGAGCTGGGCGATCTTGCGCTCGCGCTCCTCGATCTGCTCGACTACGCGCGGCCAGTAGCGATCGTAGATCTTCTGGGCGTCTTCCCGGGCCGAGGCCGGCTTCACCCACTTGAGGTCGAAAGCCCACTTGCCCGGCTCGCCGATCTGCTCCATCACGACGTCGGCGATTTCGCTCTTGCCGACCTTTTGCTTCGTGTTGGGGTCGATGACCGGCTGGCCCGAGGATTTCTCGATGTCCTCGATCATCTGCTTGAAGATCGCGATGGCCCTCAGGTCGTGGGCGTGCTTGACCTCCTTGACGCGCCGCTGCAGTTCCTTCTTCTGGTCCTCCGTCATCTGCGTGCGGCGGCTGAAGCGCTTGGTGTCGATCACGATGCCGCTCGTGCCGCTGGGCACCTCGAGCGAGTCATTCTTCACGTCCTCGCCGGCGCGGCCGAAGATGGCGTGCAGCAGCTTCTCCTCGGGCGACAGTTCGCTCTTGCTCTTGGGCGAGACCTTGCCGACGAGGATGTCGCCCGGTTTGACCTCGGTGCCGATGCGAACGACGCCGTACTCGTCGAGATTGCGAAGCGCCTTCTCGGACACGTTCGGAATGTCGCGGGTGAACTCCTCGCGCCCGAGCTTGGTCTCGCGGATCTCGACCTCGAAGTCCTCGATGTGGATGCTGGTGAAGACGTCGTCCTTGACGAGCCGCTCCGAGATCAGGATGGCGTCCTCGAAGTTGTAGCCGTCGAACGGCATGAACGCGACCAGCACGTTTCGCCCCAGGGCAAGTTCGCCCTTCGACGTGGCCGGCCCGTCGGCGATGATCTGGTCGCGCTTCACTTTCTGGCCGAGCCGGACGAGCGGAACCTGGTTGAGGCAGGTGCGCTCGTTGAGGCCGTGGAACTTGCGCAGCTCGTACTCCTCGGTGTTATCGAGCACGATGCGGGTGGCGTCGACATGGGTCACGGTTCCGGCGGCGCGAGCGCGGACGACCATGCCGCTGTTGGCAGCCACGACTCGCTCCATGCCGGTGGCCACGACCGGGGCCTCGGTTCGCAACAGTGGCACGGCCTGCCGCTGCATGTTCGAACCCATCAGGGCGCGGTTGGCGTCGTCGTGCTCAAGGAACGGAATGAGCGCGGCGGATACACCGACGGTCTGCTTCGGAGAGATGTCGACGTATTCGACTTCCCCGGCGTCGACGGTCGCCAACTCGCCGCGAACGCGCGCCACCTGGTGGCCGTCGCGCAGCTTGCCGCCCTCGGCCACGACCTCGGGCGGCGCGAGGACCATCTTCATTTCCTCGTCGGCCCGCAGGGATTCGACCTGGCCGTTGACCTTGCCGCCCTTCTCGACCCGCCGATAGGGCGTGATCAGGAAGCCATACTCATCGACGCTCGAGTAGATCGAGAGCGAGGCGATCAGACCAATGTTCGTGCCTTCAGGCGTCTCGATCGGGCAGATGCGGCCGTAATGGCTAATGTGAACGTCGCGGACCTCGAAGCCCGCCCGCTTGCGGTTGAGTCCGCCCGGGCCGAGCGCGGACAGCCGGCGCTCGTGGGTGAGCTGCGACAGCGGGTTGGTCTGGTCGACCACCTGCGACAGCTCGCTGCGGCCGAAGAAATACTCGATGGCGCTGCTGACGCTCTTGGAGTTGACCAGGTCGACGATCTTGGGCTGCTCGGCCGGGTCCTTCATGCTCATCCGCTCCTGCACGGTGCGGCGCATCTTGAGGAAGCCCTTGCGCAGTTCCTCGCCCGACAGTTCGTCGATGGTGCGCAGGCGACGATTGCCCAGATGGTCGATGTCGTCCTCCTGCACGACCACGCGCGACATGTGCCATCCGAACTCGCGCAGCGAGCCGAACGCCCCGCCGGCCGGTCCCGGCGCCGACTCGAGCAGGTCGCGGATGTGGCTTTCGGTCTCGAAGGCCACCTGCTTGGTCTGGCCGAACAGCTCGCGCCACTCCGATTCGGTCTTGGTCAGCGATTGGCTGCTGAGGCGCTTGGCCTCGGCCTCGTCGAAAGAGTAGATCGCTCCCGGCACCGGATGGTAGTTGAGGAAATCGAGGTGCACGATCTCGGCCGGGCGATGCTTGAACTCGGCCATGTATGCGTCGATGCCCTCGAGGATGCGGGCGCAGCGGGTACGGATGACCGAGACGACGTATTCCTTGGCGGCGCGCGTCACATCCGAGTCGCGGTCGGTTTCGGCTCGGCCGAGGTGGGCCCGCAGTTTCGGCAGGTCGAGCGAGTCGGGCGGGACCCACTCGCTCGGCGTGTCGCTGATCTCGCGGAACTGGCGCCGCAGCTCCTTGACCACGTCGGCCGGGTCGAGCTTCTTGCGGCCGTCGCGGATGGCATCCAGGCTACCGAGCTCGACGCCCTTCTTCGGATCGGTGACCTTGCGGCCCTCGCGCAGGTAGCCGCGAATCTGACCGGCCAGCTCCTGGGCGAAGGAGATCAGGCACAACTCGAACGGAATCCGCCGCGGAATCGAGAATCCGACCCGGTTCTGGCTTCGCAGATCGAGCAGGTATCGCAGGCACGCCACCAGGTCGAGCGTCGTGAGCGTGTGCACGGTGGCCGGGATCGACAGGCCGAACTTGCGGTTGATGCGGAAGCGCCCGACTTTGCCGAGCCGGTAGCGGTTGGAATCGAAGAACTTCTCGTGGAAGAGCTTGACGGCCTTGTCGAGCTGGGCCGGGTTGCCGGGCCGCAGGCGCTGGTAGATCTTGAGCAGCGCGTCCTCGTGCGAACGGCTGTTGTCTTCGGCCATGGTGTTGAGGATGAGCGGATCGACGACCTTGTCGATCACCTCGACCTGCTTGATGCCCGCGTCGAGGATGCGCTGGATACCGTCGCCGATGGGGCAGCCGGCACGCACGATGGGCTCGGGCGACTCGTCGCCTTCGGCGCGAATGTCCGAGACGGCGTACATGTCGGCGCGCAGGCTGCCGGCGCGGACCGTCTTGGTCTCGTAGAACTCGCGCACGATGGAGGCGTCGCTGCTGTACCGCGGGTCCATCGCTCGCAGGAACATGGTGGCGGGAATCTTGCTGGACTGGTCGATGCGGACGGCCAGCCAGTCCTTGCGGGTGATTTCAATCTCCACCCAACTGCCGCGCTCGGGGATGATTCTCGCGGTGTGCAGCGCCCGGTCGCCCTCGAGCACCTCCTTGATGAAGTCCACGCCGGGGGAGCGGTGGAGCTGTGAAACGATGACGCGTTCGGCGCCGTTGATGATGAACTCACCACCGCCGATCATGACCGGGATGTCGCCCAGGTAGATGCGCTCGTCGAGGATGGTGTCGGTGTCCTTGCGCGAGAGCCGCAGGCGAACCCGCAGCGGCATGCCGTAGGTCAGCCGAAGCTGGCGGCACTCGTCCGGCGTGTAGCGCGGCTTGCCGAGGCTGTAGTCGAGGTACTCCAGTGAGACGTTTTCGTCGTAGCTCGAAATCGGGAAGACTTCGCGCAGCAGCGCCTCCAGACCGAAATTCTTGCGTTTCTCGGCCGGTGTCTCCGCCTGGAGGAACCGCGCGTAAGATTCCGTCTGAAGCTGAATCAGATCGGGAATTGGCGCTGCGTCGCCGAGCTTGTGAAAATCTCGAATCTCGCTGACTTGGATCATGATCGTCCCTTCGGATGCCGGCGACAAGCCGGCGCGTGCACGCATGAGTCGCCCAGCGGCGCGCACAACCGGCGCCGGTAGAAGCCTCTGGTTTCTACCGTCGCCGGCCGGATATCGAGCCTACGCGGTGTGATCGTCAACGACGACGCACCCGATCGAGTTGTACCCAAGGACCATTCCGCGTCGAAGGCCATCCACGGACAGCCGGCCCGTCCACATCAGCCGGCCCGATCTCGCCTTCGCCGCGTCCGGTGAGAACTCAGATTGTAGCCGGGTCACGCCCTGAGGCAAGCCCCGTGCCGTTCACTAAACCGGGGCCGAATCAGTGGCCCTTCTGCTCCACCTTGGCGCCGGCCTCTTCCAGCTCCTTCTTGAGCTTCTCGGCGTCCTCCTTGGAGATGTTTTCCTTGACGGTCTTGGGGGCGCCGTCGACCAGGTCCTTGGCCTCCTTCAGGCCCAGACCGGTCGCCGCCCGGACGACCTTGATAACGCCGATCTTGTTGGTGCCAGCGTCCTTCAGGATGATATCGAACGTGGTGGGCTCCTCGGCCGCCTCGGCCGCGGGGGCCGCGCCGGCGGCCGGTCCGGCCATCATCACCGCGCCGCCCGCCGCGGGTTCGATACCGTAGGCCGACTTGAGATAGTCCACGAGGTCCTGCGCTGACTTGAGCGTCAGGCCCGCGATCTTGTCGCCGAGATCCTTGATGTCGGCGCCGAATTCCTTGGTGGCTTCGGACATGAAAAACGTCTCCGTCAATGGCCCGCGAGCTGGAAGCCTCGCGGACCGGGATTCCGGCCGGTAGCCCAGACCCCGTTGGTCTGGTTTAACCCCGCCCCTGCGGGCGTCTCATCGGGGCAACCGGCGCCAGAAAAATATCTTGAACAGCGCCGGTTTCAGCCGGCCTTGGCGATCGGCTCGCCCTTCTCCACCTTCTCGATGATGGTCTTCAGGCAGCCGGCGATGCGCGCGCCCGGGCTTCGGATCGCCCCGGCCAGCTTGCGACCCGGCGAGATCGCGCAGGCGGCGATATCCGCGATGATCTCAAGCCGGCCGCGGAGCTTGGCAACGTCTTCGACCGGCATGGCCGAATCGAGTCCCTCGACCAGCCCCAGCTTGAGTTCAAGCTTGGGGAAATCCGCTGCGATGCGGAGCAGTTCCTTGGCGAGCTCGATGGCCGATCCGCCGCCGGTCACCAGAGCGCACGGGCCATCCATCGAGTCGGCCAGCGACGCGAGCGGCGTGCCCGCAGTCGCGCGGCGGAACATCCGGTTCGAGACGACGTGGATCTCGTAGTTCTTACTCCGCAGGTGCCGGCGCAGGCTGTTGGCGTCGTTGCCGGTCAGCCCGATCGGATTCACCACGACGGCCTCGCGAATGCCACCGTAGCGGCCCTTCAGCTCGGACTCGATCATTTCCTTGACGACGCGGCTCATGGTCTGCTCCCTCGCATCACTGCGGAATCACGATGTCGATCGACGGCGTCATGGTCGCACTGACGCAGATGCGCTTGATGAAGTGACCCTTGGCGGTCGAAGGTCGCATCCGCCGAATGTGTTCGACAAAGGCGTCGATGTTCTGTGTCAGGTCGGCGGCGGCGAAGCTGAGCTTGCCGACCACGCTGTGCACGTTGCCGCCCGCGTCGTTTCGGAACTCCGTCTTGCCGGCGGTGAATTCGCGCACGGCGGTGGCGACATCGGGCGTGACCGTGCCGTTCTTCGGAGACGGCATCTTGCCGGCCGGACCGAGCACCTTCCCGAGTTTGCCGACCTTGCCCATCAGCCGGGCGTGTGCGACGGCGACGTCGAAGTCCATCCAGCCGGCGTTGATCTTGGCGACGAGGTCGTCCGAACCCACCTCGACGGCGCCGGCGGCCTTGGCCTTGTCGGCGTCCTCGCCTTCCGCGAAGGCGATCACGCGGCGCGTTTTCCCGATGCCCTTCGGCAGCGAGACCGCGCCGCGGATCATCTGGTCCGCCTGCTTGGGGTCGATGCCGAGGTGCATGACGATGTTGACGGTCTGGTCGAACTTGCGGCCCTTGCCCATGTCCTGAAGGAGCTTGACGGCCTCCGCGACCGGTAACGGCTTTTCGGGTCGTTTGCTCAAGGCGGCCTTGTGCTTGCGGGCCAGTCCGCGCATCGCTCGACCGCGGCGCTTCTTGCGACCGGCTTCCTCGGCGGAGTCGGCCTTGCCTTTCGCCTTGCCCTTGACCGACCGGGTCGTCTTCGGCGGCGCGGATTCCGTCGCCGTGGCGCCACCGCGCGTCGCCTCGTCGGTCGATGGGCCGGCCTTTGCCGCCGCCCGCTTCTCGCCGCGGGTCGGCTTGGTCGAGGTCTCGGAGACGTCGGTACCCGGATCCTTCTTGTCCTTCGCCATGATGTCGGTTCCTGATCGGCGGCCCGCAGCGCCTGTCGGCCTGGAGCGTCAGCCCTCGATCTCGATGCCCATGTTGCGAGCCGTGCCGGCCACGATGCGGCAGGCGGCCGCAACGTCGAAGCAGTTCAGGTCCTTCAGCTTGGTTTTGGCAATCGTCTCAAGCTGGGCCTTGCTGACCTTGCCGACCTTCTCTTTGTTCGGGGCGCCGGAGCCTTTCGCGACCTTGGCCGCGTCCTTCAGCAACACGGACGCCGGCGGGCTCTTGACCTCGAATTCAAAGGTGCGATCGGCGTAAACCGTGACAACAGCCGTTACGAGCATCCCGTTCAGCGCGCGGGTGCGCTCGTTGAACTGCTGCACGAACTGGCCGGGGTTCACGCCGTACTGTCCGCACGCGGGTCCGACCGGCGGCGCCGGAGTCGCCTGCCCGCCGGCGGCCTGCACCTTGAACCGGCCGGTAATTTCCTTCTTCTTCTTCTTGGCCACGACTACCACCTGCACCGCGTCGGCCCGGCGGGACTGTTGAGTCCCGCCGCCGTCGCTCTCTTACGCCTTTTCGACCTGCCAGTACTCGAGTTCGATCGGCGTGGCGCGTCCGAAGATGGTCACGATCACGCGGATCTGGCCCTTGTCGGGCATGACTTCGTCGATTTCGCCCTCGAAATTCTCGAAGGCCCCTTCCTTGATCTTGACCTGGTCGCCCTTTTTCAGACCGGCCATGCCCGCCAGGGTTGGGGCCTCGGCCGACTTCTCGACGACGGCCAGCATCTTCTCGACGTCATGCGGCTTCATCTCGCTCGGCTTGCCATCCGAGCCGATGAAGTCGCCGACGCCGCTGGTGTCCTTGATGAGAAACCACACGTCTTCGGGGACGCGGCCGTCGTCCTCGGTTTCCATCTCGATGAACACATAGCCCGGGTAGAGCTTGCGATCATAGAGCTTGATCTGGCCGGCCTTCATCCGCTTTTCGCGCTGCATCGGCACGAGGATGCGGCCGACGCGCGTCTCGAGGCCCTCGATCTTGACCTTGCGGATCAGTGCGTCGGCGACCTGCTCCTCGCGATTGCTCGCGACGCGCAGCACGTACCACCGCATCGACCGGCCGGGAGTTCCGGGCTGGGACGGAACGGTGCTCATCATTCGCCGCGACCTCCCAGCAGCCGGCTGAACGTGTCAGGCATGATGCGAAGCACCCGGATTTCCGAGAAGAACAGCATCAGCAGCAGGTCCACCACGAACAGGAACACACCCAGCGCCAACACCACGATGATGACGACCCGGGTCGAGCCGGCGATCTCCCGCCGGCTGGTCCAGTTGACCTTTTTCATCTCGCCTTCGGTGGCGATCAGGAAGTCGTTCACCCGGCGGTTGTGCGCCATGACCCGGTAGCCGATCAGCCCGGCGACCAGCAGGAACGCGACGGTCACGCCGACCTGCAGGTATTGGGCCGACGGGCCCGATGACGCGATCAGCACCATCTTGCCGTGGATGAACGATGCGGCCCACAGGATGAACAACCCGGCGGCCACCGCCGTTCCGACGCGGGTGTAGTAGCCCTGCGTCGGCTTGTAGATCTCGAAGAAACCTCGCTTGGCCTCGGTCGGGACGTACCGCTCGCGGCGCGCCTCGGCGGACTCCTCGCGATCGTCGTCGCGGTCTCGATCGAGGTCGTCTTTCATGGTCTCCGGCTCCGTCGCGGCCGACGTGCCGTCGGTCGCGGGAACGGTCGCTCTGCGCTGGTTCTTGTTCGCCATGCCGTGGTCATCCTGCCGAGTTCGTCCGGGGGTCCGTCCCCGGACAGCCGGTTGGTCGTTCCGCACCAGGAGCGGAGGGACTCGAACCCCCAACCGCCGGTTTTGGAAACCGGTGCTCTACCAATTGAGCTACGCTCCTTCGGCCAGGCCGTCGACCGCGACGGCGGCTCGCTACTTGCGCTTGATCTTGTGCAGCGTGTGCTTGCGCAGCCGCGGGCAGTACTTCATCATGCCGCCCTTGAGCTTCTCCGGAACGCCCTGCTGCACGTTGATCGTCGTGCGGTAATTCAGGTCGCCGGACTCGCTGCACTCCAGCCACACCCACTCACGCTTGCTCGCCTTGGCCATCGGGCGTTCCTCTCTGGCAGCCGGTCGCGCGGACTACTCGATGACCTTGGTCACGACGCCCGAGCCGACGGTGCGGCCGCCCTCGCGGATGGCGAAGCGGACGCCCTCCTCGAGGGCCACCGGTGTCATCAGTTCGACCTCCAGCTGCACGTTGTCGCCCGGCATGCACATCTCGACGCCGCCCAGCAGCTTGAGGCTGCCGGTCACGTCGGTCGTGCGGACATAGAACTGCGGGCGGTAGTTGTTGAAGAACGGCGTGTGACGGCCGCCTTCCTCCTTGGTGAGGACGTAGACCTGGGCGTTGAACTTCTTGTGCGGAGTGATCGAGCCGGGCTTGGCCAGCACCTGCCCGCGCTCCAGGTCGTCCTTCTCAACGCCGCGCAGCAGCAGGCCGACGTTGTCGCCGGCCAGGCCGGAATCGAGCGTCTTGTTGAACATCTCGACGCCGGTGACGACGGTCTTGCGCGACTCGGGGCGCAGGCCGATTATCTCGACCTCTTCGCCGACCTTGATCAGGCCGCGCTCGATACGACCCGTGCCGACCGTGCCGCGGCCCTTGATGCTGAACACGTCCTCGACCGGCATGAGGAACGGCTTGTCCTGCTCGCGGACCGGCTCGGGGATGTTGTTGTCCAGCGCTTCCATGAGGTCCTGGATGCACTTGCAGGCGGCCGCGTCCTTGCCCATCGACTGCAGCGCGGCCAGTGCCGAGCCGCGGATGATCGGGGTCGTGTCGCCGGGAAACTCGTACTTGTTGAGCAGGTCGCGGATTTCCAGCTCGACCAGTTCCAGCAGGTCCTTGTCGTCGAGCAGGTCGACCTTGTTCAGGAACACGACCAGCGCCGGCACGTTCACCTGGCGGGCCAGCAGGACGTGCTCGCGCGTCTGGGGCATCGGCCCGTCGGCCGCGCTGACCACCAGGATGGCGCCGTCCATCTGGGCGGCGCCGGTGATCATGTTCTTCACATAGTCGGCGTGGCCCGGACAATCGACGTGGGCGTAGTGCCGCTTGTCGGACTCGTACTCCACGTGCGCGGTCGCGATGGTCAGAATCTTCGTCGGATCGCGGCGGCCGTCCTTCTCCGACGCCTTGGCGACCTGGTCGTAGGGCTTGAACGTGGCCATGCCCTTCGACGCCTGCACGGCGGTGATTGCCGCGGTCAGCGTGGTCTTGCCGTGGTCCACGTGGCCGATCGTGCCGACGTTCACATGGGGCTTTGTTCGCTTGAAGACTTCCTTGGCCATTTAACGCCAACCTCCACTCTGCTTGACTCGTGCCAATGTCGTGTCTGCTTCGATCGGCTGCACCGGCATCCGACGCCACTCGACCGCGCTGCCAGCCGATACCCGGCGACGCCGACCCGCCTGAAATCCAGCGGGCGACTCACGCGCCTGCGGTTCTCCTGAAACAGGGAACGCGGCTCACCGTCGAGCGAGCCGCCGCACCACGGTCCGACGTGCCCGGGACTGGCAAGCTGCTGACGGGAGTTGAACCCGTGACCTCGTCCTTACCAAGGACGCGCTCTACCGACTGAGCTACAGCAGCGGTACAGACGCGCCTTCGCGTCGGCACCCACACCGCGGCTTGCCATGGGTTACGCGACGTGCGTGTCCTCGGCTGTTTAGGAACGCCACAGTATAAGGGTCGCTGGCACGCTGTCAAACGGGAAAACCGCACGCCCCGATCGCCCGAAACGCCAGCGTTCCGGCCGCGGCCATGCATTGTAACCAGATGCGGGATCAAGAGTTAGGCGCAACATCGCAACCCAGATTGTCGGCGGCGGCGCGCTCCTTTACCTACCTCGCGGCGGCGTGACCGAAATCTACGAGCCGTTTCGTACAATCCCCCCCTGCCGTCATCGCCGCGCGGCGTGGCATCGACTCGCAGGTTCCTCTCGGAGATTGCGTCCATGAGTGCTTCGGCTGTTTGTTTCGGCCGCCCCCACTTCACCATTCGTCCAACCGTCATCTTCGTGGCGGCGATGGCCGCTTTGGGGCTGACAGGCTGCTCGTACCCGATTCGCGCCTCGGTCGACGAGTCGCGCACCGCGCCGGCCGACGGCGTCCGGCGTGTCAACGTCCAGACACAGAACGGCCGAATCGTCGTCATCGGCGACGCGCAGGCTCGCGAGGTCTCCATCAAGGCTGTGAAGTCGGCGCGCGGCGCGTCGCTGGCTGAAGCGCGCGATCATGCGGAACGTGTCGACATCGAGGTTCGTCGCGATCAGGAACCGGGCGAATTGCGAATCGCCGCGAACTTCCCCGACCCGATCGATTCCGCGCGCGGCTACGCCGCCGACTTCGACCTGGTCGTACCCCGCGACGTGCGCCTCGTAGTCCGAACGACCAACGGACGAGTGGAGGTCTCGCGGTTGAACGCCGCGTTGGAGGCCGACACGTCCAACGGCGCCGTTCGCGTCGAGAATGTTCGCGGCGAAGTCCGCGTGCGGACGACGAACGGCGCGATCACGTTGGACGACATCTCCGGCGACGTCGATGCCCGAACGTCGAACGGCCCCATCCAGATCGATGCGGCCGGTCCGGGCAGCGTGCGCGCGGTGACCTCGAACGGCCCCATCACGATCGTCGGCGGACGCGGAAACGCGCTCGCTTCCACAAGCAACGGCGCCATCCGGCTGCAACTGATGGAAGTGCCGGCGGAACCGAACGTGTCGGTGCGTTCGTCGAACGGATCGATCACGGTCGATGTGCCGGAGCGAGTCAGCGCGAGGCTCCGCATGACGACGTCGAACGGCGGCGTGAAGACCCAACTCGGCGGGGCGCGGCTGAGCGATCTGGATGTCGGCCGACACCGACTGTCGGGCACGCTGAACGACGGGCGCGGGACCATCGACATCGAATCGAGCAATGGGAGCCTGACCCTGCGCACCCACGCGCCCGGAACTCAAGCGCCATAGCACACAGGCGACTTCAGGCTTGCGGCCACTCCATGCGAGCGCCATCGTCCCGACGTGGCGCGTGAGCGCATCCCCTTCCGGTCGTTATGCCGGTCAGTCTCGGTTCGCTGACACAGGTTGCTGGAAGGAATACCGATGCACGCCGTCGAATTGGAGGGCGTCACCAAGGCGTTCCGCGAGAACGTCGCCGTGAACGCCCTCGACCTTCGTGTTCCGTCGGGTACGACCTTCGGTTTCATCGGGCCCAACGGTTCCGGCAAGACGACCACGCTGCGTCTGATCCTGCGCATCTTCTACCCCGATCAGGGTCGCGTACGCGTCCTGGGGCTCGATCACGGCAATGCCGCGGATGATCGCATCGGGTATCTGCCCGAGGAGCGCGGCCTATATAAGAAGATGAAGGTGCGCGACGTGCTGGCGTTTCATGCCGAGTTGAAGGGCCTGCGCGATCATCGCGCGTTGATCGGCGACTGGATCGAGCGCATGCAACTGAGCCATCGACTCGATTCGCCGGTCGAGACGCTGTCGAAGGGCATGGCTCAGAAGATCCAGTTCATCGCGGCGGTCATCGCCCGGCCTCAATTGCTCATTCTGGACGAGCCGTTCTCGGGCCTGGACCCGGTCAACATGGAAGTTCTCAAGGACGCCATCCTCGACATGCGGCGCGCCGGCACGACGATCATCTTCTCGACCCACGACATGGACATCGCCGAGCGGATGTGCGACCACATTTTCATGATCTTTCGAGGTCGGAAGGTGCTGGATGGCACTTTGGAGCAGATTCAGGCGCAGTACGGCGAGGACACGATCCGCGTGCGAGCGCCCGGGGCGAACGGTGCGTTGAACGATCTTCCCGGCGTCATCCGCGTGAACGACTACGGGCGTTACAAGGAGCTTCGAATCGCGCCGGGCGCCGATCCGCAGGCGATCCTGCGCGAGTTGGTGTCGCGGACGGCGGTCGAACAGTTCGAGGTCGCCCGGCCATCGCTGCACGACATCTTTATTCGCATCGCCGGTCCGGAAGCCGCCCAGCCGGCATCGAGCGGCGCTCAACCTCGGGAGGCGCTCCGTGCGTAAGGTTTTCGTCATTGCGAGGCGCGAATATCAGGCCACGGTCAAGACCAAGGCGTTCATCATTTCGCTGGTCATGATGCCCATTTTCATGCTGGGCGGCCTGCTGGCGCAGCGGTTGCTCAAGGGCGTGGTGAACGTCGACACGCGCCGCATCATCGTTCTTGACGGCACTGGCGTGCTCGCGCCCAGGCTGATCGCGGCCGCAAACGCGCGCAACGAGCACGCCATCTTTGACCCGGAGACCAAGAAGCAGGTCGAGTCTCGCTATGAAATCGAGTTCGGCCCGGACGGCGAGGCGACGGACGAACTGCGACTGGCCCTGTCGGACCGCGTTCGGAAGCACGAGATCTTCGCCTTCCTCGAGATTCCGGCGAGCGTCCTGGCGCCACGATCGGCCGACGGCGTCACGACCGCGAGCGAACCGGTGCGCTACTACGCGGAGAACCTGACGCAGTTTGAGCTTCAGCGTTGGCTTGCCAACCAACTGACGCAGTTCGTGCACTCGGCTCGGTTGCAGGAAGTCGGCCTTGACCCGGCGGTGGTTGCCTTCGCGACCGCGCCGGTGGGGCTCGACGCGCGCGGCCTGTTCCAGAAGTCCTCGACCGGCGAGATCAAGAAGGCCGCGCCCGCGAAACGCGAGGCGGCGCTGTTCGTCCCGATGGTTGTGATGATCCTGATGTTCATGGTGGTGATGACGGCCGCCGCCCCGCTGTTGCAAAGCGTGCTGGAGGAAAAGCAGCAGCGCATCGCCGAGGTGCTGCTCGGATCGTGTAACCCGTTCCAGATCATGCTGGGGAAGCTGCTCGGCAACGTCGGCGTGTCGATCACCATCGTCGCCGTGTACATGCTGGGCGGCATGTTGTTCATGCGGCAGTACGGCGCGCTCGACATGATCCCCAAGCACATGCTAGGCTGGTTCGTGCTGTTCCAGGTGCTGGCCGTGCTTCTCTACGGTTCCATTTTCGTCGCGATTGGCGCGGCCTGCACGGAGCAGAAGGAGGCCCAGAGCTTCATGACGCCGGTCATGTTGATTCTGGTTGTGCCGATGATGGTCTGGGTCTGGATCATCCAGGACCCGCTCGGATCGTTCTCGACCTGGATCTCGCTCATTCCACCATTCACACCGCTGATGATGGTGACGCGCATGGCCGCCACCAACACCGTGCCGATGTGGCAGCCGGCGCTGGGCGCCGTGCTCGTGCTCGCCGCGATGCTGGTGTGCGTTTGGGCGGCCGGACGCGTGCTGCGCATCGGGTTGCTGTCGCAGGGCAAGGCCCCGAAGTTCTCCGAGCTGATGCGCTGGATCGTGACGGGCTGAGCTTATTCCGCCGGAAGTCGCAGGTCCGCCGCGGTGAGGATGGCGTCAAAGCGATAGCCGGCGCCTTCGATATTCGACCGTGCTCCCTGCCCGCGATCGATGACGGCCACGATCTTCTCGACCGCCGCGCCGGCCTCGCGGATGATTCGGGCCGCCTCGAGCACCTGACCGCCGGTGGTGGCGACGTCCTCGACCAACAGGACCACGTCGCCGCGCTCCAACCGACCCTCGAACAGCTTGCTGGTGCCGTAGTCCTTCTTCGAGTTTCGCACGATGACGAACGGCTTGCCGCTGGCCATCGACGCGGCCGCGGCCAGTGCCACGCCGCCCAGCTCCGCGCCGGCGATGCGCGTCGTGGTCGGCCCGACGTGTTGCGCGAACGCCTTCCCCAGCGCGGCGAGGATGTCGGGCTGCGTCTCAAACAGGTACTTATCCAGGTAGAACTTGCTCTTGCGGCCGGACCGAAGCGTGAAGTCCCCTTCCAGATAAGCCGACGCGCGGACGCGCTCGGCCAGTTCGCGATGATCCATGTCGGCGTTTCTCCTTGCGATCCGTCAGACGCGGATGTCGGGTTCCATGCGCGGCACGTCCTCGTATCGCCGACGCAGCGGCGCGACGACGTCGCGCAGGAACCGCGTCACCTGCCGCGGCGCCAGGCCGACGAACGCGTCGGGGTCGAGCGCGCGGTCGAGTTTCAGCCCGGCGAACGCCGCGTCGCCGCGCAGCCGGTCGAGCAGGTCGTTCGGCAGGCCGAGCTGCTTGACGCGCCGCGCCGCGGCCTGACTGTGGCGGCGAATGCGCTCGTGAAGCGCCTGGCGGTCGCGTCCGGCTCGAACCGCATTGACCAAGATGCGTTCCGTCGCCATGAAGGGCAGTTCGGCATCGAGTCGTGCCCGGATGACCTGTGGGTACACGACGAGGCCGCGGGCGATCCGCAGCGCGATCTGAAGCATTCCGTCGACGGCCAGAAACGACTCCGGCACGATCAACCGCTTGGCGGACGAATCGTCGAGCGTGCGCTCGAGCCACTGCTCGGCGGCCGTCTGGAACGCCGACTGCGCCATGGAGATCACGAAGCGAGCCAGCCCGGTGGCGCGTTCGCTGAGCATCGGGTTGCGCTTGTAGGCCATGGCAGAGCTGCCGACCTGCGACTCCTCGAACGGCTCCTCGACTTCGCGCAGGTTGGCCAGCAGGCGGAGGTCGTTGGCAAGCTTGTGCACCGAGGCAGCCACCCCCGCCAGCGCGGCGATGACACGGGCATCCACCTTTCGGCTGTAGGTCTGCCCGGTGACCGGCTCGCACGCTGAAAATCCAAGCTTGCCGGCGAAGCGCGCCTCGAGCCGCTCGACCATCGCCGCGCGCCCGCCGCACAGTTCCAGGAAACTGGCCTGCGTGCCGGTGGCGCCGCGCAGGCCGCGCAGCCGAAGTTCGGAGAGGAGCCGCTCGATGTCGTCGAGGTCCCGGGCGAAGTCCAAAGTCCACAAGCTGATGCGCTTGCCGAGCGTCGTGACCTGGGCCGGCTGGAAGTGCGTGTAGCCCAGGCACGCCAGGTCGCGATGCAGGTCGGCCTGTTCCGCCAAGGCGAAGACAACGTTGGCCAGCCAGCAGCGAACGAGCCTCAACGCCTCGCGCAGAATCACGAGGTCTGCGTTGTCGACCACGTCCATGCTGGTGGCGCCCAGGTGCAGGACGCGGCGGGCGGCCGGCGCGACGTCGGCGTAGGCCAGCAGATGGGCCACGAGGTCATGCCGGACGCGGCGCTCATGGGCGGCTGCCGCCTGGAGGTCGATGCGTTCGAGTCCTCGCCGCAGTGCCGCGACGGCCGCCGTTGATACGCCGAGTTTCAACTCGTGCTGAGATTCGGCCAGCGCCAGCCAGACGCGTCGCCATTCGAGGGCTCGGCGACGCGGCGAGAACAACTCGGCCATCGCCGCGGACGCGTTCCGCGTCACCAGCGGGCTGACGTAGGCGGTGCCAGCCGGGTCGCTGCGGCGGGCGGTTTGGGGGCGGCGGCGTTTGGAGCGCACGGCTATTTCAGTTCCAGCAACTTGCGGACGAACTTGCCATACCGATCCTTGAAACCGGCGAAATCGTCGGTGACGTAGGCGCGGAACACCTGCTCGCCGAAGTCCGCGTTCACCGAGACGATAGCGGTCCGCGTCCTCATCCGGTCGGTCCCCAGGTCACGCAGCAGCTCGCGAAATCCCTCGGCTTCGCGGGCCGTAGTCCCGTCGGCCTCCAACAGCATGAGCACGAGCGACCAAGTCTGGGCGTAATAACTCCTGACGCGCGGCGTCGGCATGGCGACCACACGGCCGGCGTTGGTGGCGAGCAGTTCAGAGAGATCGAACATTTCGTTTCGCAGGTACGCATCTCGCAAGCTATTGCGACGAATGTAGTTATCACGGGGCCGGAAGCGCGGTCGCCCCCGGTCGTCGATGTCCACCGCCTCGAAGCAGCAGGCCAGGCCCTCGTTGACCCAGGCCGGCAGGATGCCGCCGCGCGTGACCGAGAGGAACTGGTGGAGTCCTTCGTGCGCCAGCAGCGACAGCGTGGTCGCCAGTCGCGCGTAGTGGGAGACGGTGACCCCGCGTTCCTCGTATCCTCCCGATCGAATCAGCAGGTACGTTGACGCCCGAGCCGGCGAGAAATCCTGTGTGAACAGCTCCCACTGCTGGCGGGTCTGAAAGAGGTAGGTCATGGCCGGCTGCTGCGGCTCCCGCAGCGGCGGAACGAACTTGCCGTACGCGGCCCAGCAGCCTTCGAGAAACTCGGGCAGCCGTTCCAGCAGCGGCTCATGCGTGCAGGTCGTTCGGACGAGGTAGTGGGCCGTCTGGAGTTCCGTGCCGCGGACCCCCCGGAAGTTCCACGGACTCCGCTCGACCGCGACCGGCGGCGCGCTGGACCGAGCGTCTCCGCAGCCGGCCGCGCTGCAGGCGACGAGGAACAACCCGCACAGCGCACGCAGAACTCCGGCCACGTTCGAGGGTCGCATCATGCCCGGCCCATGCTACGGGCCGCGCCGAGATGCCGCAACGCGGACTCCGCCGCGCTCGACCGCGCCTTGACGCGGCGTTATTGTGTCGCAGCGATCTTGGTTTGGCAGCCGCCCATGCGGTCAGGGTCCGGGTTGCCGGCGGTTCAGAGAGGGAATCAACTCGGATGGATGCGCCGCTGGTCGCCATCATCATGGGCAGCGAGTCGGACCGCCCGACGCTGCAGCACGCGGCGGATCAGCTCGCGTCGCTCCAGATTCCGTTCGAATGGCGCGTCGTTTCGGCGCATCGCACGCCGGACCTGATGTTCGAGTTCGCCGCTGGCGCGGAGGCACGGGGGATCGAGGTTATCATCGCCGGCGCGGGCGGCGCGGCCCACCTGCCGGGCATGACGGCATCCAAGACGCTGCTGCCGGTGGTCGGCGTGCCGGTCGAGACGCAGGCCCTGGGCGGGCTCGACTCGCTGCTTTCGATCGTGCAGATGCCCGGCGGTGTGCCGGTCGCGACGGTGGCCATCGGTCGCGCGGGAGCCGTGAACGCCGCTCTGCTGGCGGCGGCCATCTTGGCTCGCAAGCACGCGGACATTCGCACCCGCCTGGCCGAGTTTCGCGATCAGCAGACGCGGTCCGCGGGCGGGCCGGCGTCGTGAAACCGATCCTGCCGGGGGCGACCATCGGCATTCTCGGCGGGGGTCAGCTCGGCCGCATGTTCGCCATCGCCGCGAGGCGGATGGGCTATCGCGTGCACGCGCTGGACCCGACGCCCGACAGTCCCACCGGGCAGGTCGCCGATGAGGAGATTCGCGCAGCCTACGACGATCTTGAGGCGGCACGCTACTTCGCCAGCCGATGCGACGTCGTGACGATGGAGTTCGAGAACATCCCCAGCCGAACCGTTGAGGCCGTGGCGGAACTGCGTCCGGTCCGCCCCAGCGCGCGTGTCCTGCACATCTGTCAGCACCGCCTGCGTGAGAAGCGATTCCTGAGCGAGGCCGGTTTCGCGGTGCCGGAGTTTCGCGCGGTATCGTCCGAGGCGGAGCTGACCGCGGCGCTGGCCGAGCTCGTCCCGCCGTGCGTTCTGAAAACAGCCGGCTTTGGATACGACGGCAAGGGACAGGTACGCGTCGATTCGGCCGCACAGGCGGCGGACGCTTGGCGGGCGATGGGCGATCCGCAGGGCGTGCTCGAGCGCTTCGTCCCGTTCGAGCGTGAACTGTCGGTTATCTGCGCTCGCGGCCTGGATGGAGCGACCCGCTGTTTCGAAGCGGCCGAGAACGAGCATCGCCGACACATTCTCGACGTATCGGTCGCGCCGGCTCCGGTGCCACCGATCGTCGCCGCCGAAGCCCGCAGGATCGCGACCGGCATCGCCGAGGCGCTCGACGTTGTCGGGTTGCTGGCCGTGGAGATGTTCCTGCTTCCCGATGGTCGCCTGCTGGTTAACGAGTTGGCGCCGCGGCCGCACAACTCCGGGCATTGGTCGTTTGATGCGTGCGTCACGAGTCAGTTCGAGCAACAGCTTCGCGCGGTCTGCGGATTGCCTTTGGGAGACGTGTCCCTGATCCGACCGGCGGCGATCGCCAACCTGCTCGGAGATTTGTGGCGAACGGGAGAGCCGCGCTGGGACCTGGCGTTGGCCATGCCCGGCGTGAAGCTGCATCTCTACGGCAAGGCGGAGGCTCGGCCCGGACGCAAGATGGGACACCTATGCGCGTCCGCCGAGTCGGCGGCTGCCGCCCGCGAGACCGTATTGCGCGCCCGCGACGCTTTGCAGCCGCTCGCCTCCTCGTAGCCCGGGGGCGTCATTCGCTGGCCGCCCGCGCGGCCGTCTCGGGCGGCGTGCCGAGCAATCTCTCCCATAGCCGCCACGTCTCCACCTCATTTATTCGCGGCTGCGGATCGCTGGTGGTGATCTGCCAGGTCGGCAAGCGACGCCCGTCGAGGAACATCGCGCCCGATCCGTCGATCTCAAGCGAGCGCGCCATCGCGACATCGTCGGCGATGCGTGCTGCGGTGTCCGGGTCGGCCAGCGCGGTCGCGAACCGCTGCGGGTCCAGCCCGGCGGCGAGTGCGAGGGCGACGTAGGGTCGGCGGGCGAACTCCGCGACGTTCGCATGGAGCAACTGGCGGTATTTCCAGGCCTGTTCGCGCGTGCCGGTCCGCTGAGCGGCGACGGCCGCGCGGGCGGCGTCGCACGCGAAGCGGTGACGGTCGTGCGACGACGGCAGTTGATCGGAGCAGGCGCGCGACATCGGATAGTGCTTCAAGACGACGCGCAATCGATCGGGGTGTCGCCGCAGGAGCGAGGCAAGCCCGGATTCGAACTCCCGGCAGTGTGGACACTCAAAATCGAGAAAGGCCACGAGGGTGTGAGGAGCCTCCGCCGGGCCGACGAAGAAGTCGTCCGGCGTGATGGGGATATCGAGTCGGCGACCGGCGTGGACTCGCCAGACGACGTAATCCACGTTGTTGGCCGACTCGAGCCATGCGCCGCGGGCCGAACCGGCGGCGACGTAGTAATACCAGGCCGTAGCCGAAGCAACACACGCCAGCGCCCACGAGGCCGACAGGGCAAGCACGACGGCGATGCGCGCGCCCGACGGGCGCGGCGGATCGGGCGCGACGCCGGCGGGACGCGCCTCCGCCGGACCGCGCGGCCACGCGACCAGGGTGCCGACCAACAGGACCGCGTTGAGCCCGTGCGCCACGAGGCACCACGGACACAGAGTCGGCAATGCGGTCAGCATGACCCAGGTGTAGAAAACGGACGCCGCGCTGCCGGCCAACACCACGAGCACGAGCGGCAGATGTCTCCTGCGACCGGCGCGATTGGGCAGGCCGGCGATGCCGAGCCAGAGCGCCACGAATGCGAAGTAGATGAATCCCCACGTCGCCGTCGGCAGCGGACCGAGCTGTCCCCATCGGCTGGAGAGCACCGACGCGCAATCGAAACGCTGTCCGGCGCCGCAGGCACGCGCGAACGCGGCCGCCGCTTGCCCGTACATGCTCGCCGACTGGAGGAATAGGGACACGCCAGCGCCGCACGTCGCGGCGACTACCATCGACCATCGGAGCCGGGGCCGGCGCGCTTTCACGGGCGGGACTCCATCAGCATGACTGACCTGCCGGGACGGTTCGGACGGGCGCGGCCGTTCAGACGACCCGCATCGGGATGCTCGCGCCCGGACTGGCGGCCGATTCGCGGTAACTGCGACCGAAGCAGCGCGCGGAATAGGCCAGGAGCACGATGGCCAGCATCGGGTAGGCCACGAAGCGCAGCAGAGCGAACACGATCGACGGCGGTTGCGGCAAGCCGGGCGCGTCGGGCAGCGCCTCGAGCACGGCCGCGTCGATGAAGACGCCTGGCACGCGCGGCGACTGCGGCGTCAGGCGGTCCCACGGAACAAGCAGCGCGAGAACGATCAGCGACCCGAAGAACGCCTGCACGTAACCGGACGCCGGCAGGCGTCCCGCCAAGGCGACCAGCGTGGCGAAGACCATCGACAGGCAGAGCAGCGCGGCGGCGAGCCGCCCGGCGAATTCGGTGGTCGGCAACGCCACGCGGATCGTGTTCCAGATCGCCTCGCCCGAGTCGGCGGCCGGTTCGGCCTGCGTGGCCGTCAGCGGTCTCGGCGACGCCAGGATCGACGCGCGCGGCGACGACGGGACGGCCTTGAAGAAGACGGCCGCCCACGCGCCGGCGTGGACAAGCAGACACAATGACGTGAGAACGACGAAAAACGTCCGCCACTTGCGAACGGTGGTCAGCGTCGCCACGTAGTCACGGCGCAGGTCGGCCTGTTCGATCGGGGCGGGTTCCATGTGCGGACTCCTTGCCTGTGGCGACCCGCCGCCCGTCTTACGCCGGGCAGCGCGACGCGTCCCCAAGGTTATTCGGCGGCCGGAACGGAAGATTTCGGCGGTGGCGGATCGGCCGGTGATCCGTCCTGCCGGGCGATGATGCGCACGCCACGGGGGGGTACCCGCAGACGCATCGGTTCCGACGAGAGTACGACGCCGTCCCGACGCAGGTACTGAAAGACGAGCTCGATCTCGCGTCCGTTCACGTTGGCCTCGCCCCACGGGAGCCGCAGGCCGTAGCCCCAGCCGAGCTGCGTCGGTCGCCGGGCTCGCCACGGGATTGATTGTTCGGGATCGAGCTCCCACCTTGCCGCGAGTTGGAGGGTTTCGCCTTCCGCGCCACGATCCACGACGTACATACTGACGCGAATCGAGCCATCTCCGAATGCGCCGCGGCCGGTCTTGCCGGACTCGAGGTAGACCGTGGCCTTGAATCCCTCGGCTTGGCGCAGGCCTTCGCGATTAAAGCTCAACCACGGTTCCTGCGAGATGATCTTTCGGATGCCGATGATGTTCGGCTCGTCGGGAGGCGGCGGCGGATCACCGGCCTGCGGGTTGTAGACCGGCACCTGCGTCACCGGCCTCGGCGCTGGCTGCGGCTGTGTCCGTATCAGCGGATTCACTCCGGTGGTCTGGGACTGCATGCAGCCCATCACGAGCAACGGGATTGACGCGATCAGAAGCGCGCCGGCCCACGGATGACGGATCCCGGCTCGCGGCCGTGTCCCGCCGGTTTCGGAGACCGAGCGAGGCGTCAGCCGTGATTCACCGAGGCGACGCATGTTCGGGCACCAGCATCAATGTTTCGCGCGGCCCGCTTGGCGCTGCCGCGCCTGCGGCGCGCGCAATGGGCTTCTCACCGGGCTTCCGAAGATCGATCGGACCGTACTCCGGGGCGAACGGCCCGTACACCGGCTTGTCAGTCGCCGAAGGTGTGACGGCCGGGGCGCCTGGCATCGCCTGGTCGCCTCCCGGCCGGAGCATGGGCTCGCCGGGAGCCAGTGGCGGCTCGGGCACTTCGGAGAACGTCTCGGGCTTGACTTGCAGGCCGGCCATCAGCGGGCTCTGCTTCATCTCGGGCGTCAGGACGGACGTGACGTCACGGGCCTCGATGGCGAGCCGCCTGCCGTCCTCGATTGTGCGAATGACGCGAGGTGTCAGCACGATCAGCAGTTCGGTTTTGGTCTTCTGGCGGTTGGTGGTTCGGAACAGCACGCCGGCGACCGGCAGGTCGCCCAGCACGGGGACCTTGTTTTCGGTTTCCTGGTCGCTGGTCGTGATGAGGCCGCCGATGACGACTGTCTCGCCGTCCTTGACGACGACCGAGGTCTCGGCGTCGCGCTTGCTGAAGATGGGCGCAATGATGCCGTTGCCGACGTTGATGGTCGACGGCGTGATCTGCGAAATCTCCGGCTTGACCTTCATGTAGACGAAGCCGTCCGGGTTAATGTGCGGCTCGACATTGAGCTTCACGCCGATGTCCTGGTACTCGATCTGGCTGTTGACCTGGCCGTTATCGGTCACCTGCGTGCCTCGCAGGAACGGCACGCTCTGACCGACGTTGATGGACGCCTCCTGGTTGTCCTGGCACATGATCATGGGGCGCTGCAGCACCTCGAGCTTCGAGTCGGACTGGAGAGCCCGCAGCAGGAAGTTGAAGTCCTCACCCGTGATGGTGAACGCGAAACCGCCGAGGCCGCCGCTCGACGCGGCCGCCCCCAGATCGGTGCCGCCGACGATGTCGAAGCTGTTGCTCGAGAGCGTGCCGTTGGGCCCGGCCACCGCCGTCTCGCTGAACCGGAGCTGCTGCAACGCGTACTCCATGCCAAGCTCGAAGCGATTGTCGAGCGTGACCTCGGCCAGCAGTACTTGGATCATGACCTGCGGCGGCGGCGTATCGAGTTGCCGGACGATGTCGAGTACCTGCGACTGGTATCGCGGGGAAAACGAAAGTATGACCTGGTTGCTCTCCTTGTGGCCGACGGCCGACACTTCCTGTTCGGCCTTGCGGGCCGGCGAGAGCCCCTCGCCCTGCTTGTCGAGAATGGCAGCCTGCTTCTGAAAGTAGCTGTCGAGGGCGGTGACGACGGTGTCGGCCTCGGCGTTCTGCAGCGCGTAGACGAGGTTCACGCGGTCGCGGACGTCCTGCGCGTCGAGCTGGTCGACAATGTCGGCCGCGACGCCGATGTCCTCCGGCCAGCCTGCGACGACGACGCTGTTGGTGCGCACGTCGGCCGTGAACGTCGTTCGGGGCTTGCCGAACGTGCCTTTGCCCGCGCCGCCGGCTCCGGAGAGTCCGGCCGAGGTTGCGCCGCCGTCGACGACGATCTCGCGGCCTTGTTGGAAGTCAGACTGGCTGGACGACCGCTCGTCCTGCGCGAAGACCTTCTCGAGCAGCTCGACCGTTTTGGCGGCATCGGCGTTGCGGAGCGGGAACACGCGCACGAAGACTTCGCGCTTGCGGTAGCTGTCGAGCGTGCGCACCAGGTTCTTGATGAGGGCGACGCTCGGGGGCGGCGCGACCACGATGACGGCGTTGGTGCGCTCGTCGTAGGAGACCTGCACATTCTCCCGGATCGACTTGTAGAACTGCTCGCGTCCCTGCGGATCGGTCTTGATAAACGAGATCAGCATGGAGCCGATCTCGCGCTGCGCGTCAGTGCCCCCGGACGATCCGCCGGACGTGCCGCCGGCGCGAAGCGTGCCCGTCATGATCTCCTTCAGCAACTCGGCCGTCGGCTTGGCGTCGGCGTTCTCGAGCGGGAAAATGCCGATCTGCGCTTCGTCGATGGGAGTAGCCGAGTCGAGCCGATCGACCAGCTTGGCGATGTTCTCCATCTCGCCCGGCGGCGCGGCCACGACGATCGAGTTCGTCCGCGCGTCGGTGGTGACGGCCACGGGCATGGGCCCGCCGGCGCCGCTGCCGCCCGTGCCGCCGCTCGCGCCGCTCTTGTAGAGCTCCTCAAGAATCTTCTTGATGCTGTCGGCGCGGGCCTTGCGCAGCGCGAACAGCTTGACCTGCTCGAGAATGTTCGACGGATGGTCCAGCAGCGCGATGACGGCCTTTATGAGGGCCTGGTCCTCGCGCGACGCGCTGATCACCAGCGCGTTGCTGGTTTCGTCAATCTTGACGGTGACCGGCACGCTCTGCACCGCGGTGCCGCCGCTGCCTCCCGCCCGGGGTGTGTTGCGCTCCTTGAAAATCTGTTCGATGGTCGGCCCGATCTTCGTAGCCGCGCCGTCCTGAAGGCGGTAGACCTCGATGGTCGAGCTCGGCGCGGAGACGACATCCAGCTGGACGATCAGCTTCTCTGCGCGGGCGATGCCGTCGCGCGTTCCGCCCACCAGCAGGCGGTTGGTGCGCTCGTCGGCGATGACCGTGATCGGGACTTCGGTCTTTTCCTTGGTGACGACCTGGGCCGATTCATCGAGCTTCTTGAAGTAGTCCGCCAGTTGCGCCGCGAGCTTGACCGCGTCGGCGTTCTCAATCTGAAACAGCCGCGTGTTGGTCAGGTTCCAGGGCGAGAGCACGTCGTCCATGCGCTTCACGATGCTGCGGACGACGCTCATGTTCTCCGGGCTGGCCGACACGATGATCGTGTTCGAGCGATCCTCGACCGCGACTGTGACCTTGTCGCGGGCCTTGGCGCTCGAGGAGTCGGCCACGCCGCCGCCGGGCTTGTAGAGGCCGTCCTTGAAGATGTCTTCGAGGGTCTTCTTGACGCGGGCCGCTTCGACGTTCTGGAGCATGAACATCTCCGCGACGCCGGCCAGGCCGCGTTCGACGTCGAGCTCCTTGAGCATGTTCGTCAGCAGTTCGAAATTCTCGCGAGAGCAGGCGACGAGCAGCGCGTTCAGAATTGGGTCGGCCTCGAGCGCCACCTGGTCGGAGGGACGAATCTTGCCATCCACGCCCTCGCGCTGCTTGGCCCGCTCCGAGAACACGTTCTTGAGGATGGGCGCCAGCTCCTTGGCGGAGTTGTATTGCAGCGGCACGATGCGGATGTCGGCGATCGGCCCGAACGGCAGCGACTCGAGCTTCGTGACCAGCGCCTCGATGGCCTCGAAGTCGCCCTTGCTGGAGGCCACGACCAGCGAGTTGCTGCGCTCGTCGGCCACGATGGCGGGCTTTTCCAGCTTGATCTGGCCGGTCTGCTTCTGCTCGGCGCGCTTGGTCCAGAGATCGTCGACTTTCTTCGCGAGATCGGCGGCGTTGCCGTTCTTGAGCTGAATGGTGCGAATGTTCTCGACCAATGCGGTGGCCGGGATATCGAGCTTCTGAACCAGCTCGCGCACCTCGGCCATGCGATCGGCGCGGGCGGCGACGATCAGCGTCTCGGCTCGCGGATCGCCCTTGATAATGACCTTCTCGCTCTTGCCCGCGTTCGGGCTGGAGCCCTTGGGCAGGGCCTCCTCGCGCTTCTTCATCAGCTCGTCGATGACCTGCTCCAGCTGAGACGCCGAGGCGTACTGAAGCTTGATGATGCCGAACGGCATCAAGCCGACGCCCTGCACGTCGAGCTTGTCGACGATCTCTCCGAGCAATTTCAGGGCCTCCGGCCGGCCGGCGAGGATCAGCGTGTTGGTGCGCGGATCGGGCGTGACGACGGCCTGGTGGACGAGCGGACCCGCCGGCCCGTCCGGCACGCCGAGCTGCGGCTCGGTCTTGGTCGCTCGCGCGGTCAGCTTCTTCGACTCGTCGAGCAGCTTCTTGAGGTTCTCCGCCACTTCGGTCGCGTCGGCGAACTGAAGCGACCGCACGCTGATGGCCTCGGCCTCGCGCAGCGGCTCCACGTCGAAGCGGCGGATGACCTCGCGCAGCACGAGCAGGTTTTTGCGCGAGCTGGCGGCCACGAGCGAGTTGCTCTCCGGGTCGCCGACGATGAAGGTCGGCACGTCGATGTTCATCTCGGCGATCGGGCGGCCCTCATCATCGAGCACGCGCAGGCGCCGGATGAAGTCCTTCGTGGGGGTCTGCCCAGTACTGGCGTCCTGGATGAGCTTTTGGAGCGACGGGGCGAGCTTTTCGGATGACGCCACGCGCAGCGGAACGATCATCACGTCCGACGTCCCGAAGTTGATGACCTCGGCGTCGTCGTCGGACTTGGGCGGTGGCCGGTCGATCTGATCCACGATCTTGGCGACTTCCTCCAGATCGCGTTCGCCGCCGGTCACGAAGAGGGTGTTGCTGGGCTCATCCTTCTCGACACCGATGGTGCCCGTGTCGGTGACGCCCTTGGTCTTGAGCAGCATCTGGATGGTCTGCTTGAGCACCGGCTCAACGTCTCGTACACGGCGGTGCTTGAGCACGAACGTGCGCACGCCGCTCTGCGGAATGGCCGGCTGGAGGTCGCTCTTGCGGACGAGCTCGATGACCTCGGCCATCTTGCTGTCGACCGCCGCGATGTAGAGTCCGTTCGTGCGGGCGTCGGCGATGAACGCCACCTTGTCCTCGGGGCGCGGTTGCGAGCCCTGCGGCCGGCCTTGCTCGATCTTCTGATACACGTCCTGCAACTGCTTGGCGATCTGCACCGCCTGGGCGTTCTTCAGCTCGACGTACTCGATCCGGGCCTGCGGCACTTCCTGATCGAGGAGCGTGAGCAGCGACTCGACTACTTTGCGATCCTCGTCCGATCCAATGACGACGATCCCGCCCGGGCCGGCCTGAATCGTGATCGGAGCGCCCGAAAGTTGTGCGGAGATGATGCCGGCTCCCGGTTGCGTGGACGGCAACGCAGCGACCAGTTCGGGGCGCGGCTCGAATCGTGGAGTGGCCGGCGGCGCGGGCGTCACGGGCCTCGGAGCGGCTGGTTCCGTCACCTGCGCATGTTGGGTGGTGGCCGCCCTGCGGATCGTGCTGACGACCGGCCGATCGGGCGGAGCCGCCTGTGCCAGCGCCGCGCAGACCAAGGCCGCGCTCAGCGCGGCCAGACGCGGGTGCGCGCCGTTCGCGCCCGGTCGCGGGTCGGGGCCAAACTCACGCTTCCACTTTACATCCGAGCGCGGACCGCCGCGGCTCTTCTGCATCTCTTCCAGCAGCCGCTTGGCGTCCTCCGGGCGGACGTTGTTGAGCTTGATGAAGGACACGCCCACGCCTCCGCCCGGCTTGAGCGCCACGAGTTGCTCGACCAAACGGTTGACCTCGTCAAACTTGCTCTTGGACGCGGCCACGATAAGCGAGTTGGTGCGCAGGTCGGCCTCGATTGTCACCAGATCGGGCTTGTAGTCGGACGTCTGCTGCTGACGTGCCTTTTCGGCGTCGTTCAAAGCCTTCGAGACGGACCTTGCCAGCCCCACGACGTCCAGCCCCGCGGGCAGCGGGACGACGCGAACGTCGGTCGGACCGCCATCGGTGATCTGTCGGTCCAGTTCCGTGATGGTGCGTTCGATCAGCGCGACATCCGCCACGCTGGCGGTGACCAGCAGGCTGTTGGTGCTCGTCTCAGGCAGAATGACGGGGGCGCGGTAGCCGGCCTTGCCTTGGCCGCGGGCCGGGTCGGAGAACGCCTTACTGAGCATGGGGGCGACCTGCGAGGCCTTGGCGTTCTTGAGCGCGATCAGCTTGGGCGCGTTGGCGGGCGATTCGGTGGGGACGTCGAGCCGGTTGATCATGTCGCGCACGCGCTGGATCGACTCGCTCTTGCTGACCACGATCAGCGCGTTCTGGGCCTCGAGCGCCTTGAGGCGCGTATCGCCGACCAGCACCGTCTTCTCCTCCTTCTTGTCCAGCGGGCCGCGCGCCCACCATGGCAGCCCGGCCTGCGGATCCTCGGTGTCGGTGCGCTTCGCGACCTTCAGATACTCCTCGAGGATTCCGAGCATGTCGGCGGCGTTCATGTACTTGAGATAGAACATCTCGACGACATTGCTGGCGGCGCTGGTCACGTCCGAGTCGATCTCGGCGATGATCTCGTCGATGACGCGCTTGGTGGCCTCGGTGCAGGCGATGATCAGCATGTTGGAGCTGGGCTCGGCCGAAACGGTGACGCGATCTTCCATGGCCCGTTCGCCGGACTGGCCGCCGAAGAAGAAGCCGCCCTGCTGAGCGAGCCCCTGCTTGCTGCGGAAGAAGTCCTGGAGCGTACGGGCGACCTCGCTCGCCACCGCGTACTTGAGCTTGACGCGGTAGATGTTCAACGTGCCGATCGTGGGCACCTCGGAAAGCTTCTGAATCACCTCGGAGTCAATCTTTTCAAACTCCTGGGGCGTCGCGAAGACCAGCACCGTGTTGGTGGCGTCGTTGGCTTCGGCCTTCACGGCCTGGCCGGCAAACCCCTGCCCGGCGAACAGCCGGGTGATGGACTCGGCCACGCTCTTGGCCTTGACCTGCTCGGGCAGGGTGACCGTATGCACGCTGCGCCCGCCGTACTTATCGCCGCCCTCGTCGATCTGCCGGACCAGCTCCTTGATTTCGCCGAACTCGGCCTCGTTGCAGTTGACGACCAGCTTGGTCGATCCCTGCAACGCGCTGATCGTGACCGGCGGGACGCCGGTGCGGGTGCGCTGCTTCTGGGCGTAGATGGTGGTGAGCGCCTGGGCCACGTCGCGCGGGTCGCTGTTGCTGACATTCAGGATGCGGCTGGATCGCGAGCCCTCGGTCTCGCGATCCAATTCGGCGATGAGCTTCGCGATCTCGGCGTGTCGCTCGCGCGTGGCGGAGATGATGACGTTGCCGGTGGGCGGGTCGGCCGCGGCGCGAACCACGTCACGCGCGGACGGTGAGCGGCCCGGCGGCGGCTGGAAGGCGTTGTTGATGGCGTTCACCACCGACCACGGATCGCCGAACCGCAACTGGTAGGTGTGCGTCTCGCGAAGATTCGCGTCGGGCGGCTCGACGTCCAGCGACCGGACCATCTTGACGGTTTCCTCGTAATCGAGTTCGGACGAGGTCACCAACAGGGAGTTGCTGACGAGATCGGGCGTGACCGTCACGGGGTAGCGCCCGGTGGTGCGGTCCGGCTTGGTCCGCGCCTGCCAGGCCTGGTTCAGCACGTTGGAGACGTCGTCGGCCCGGGCCTTCTCGAGCTTGATGAAGCGCGTGTCGCGCGACGTCGCGCCGGGGACGTCGACATCGGCGATCATCTTCTCGATGACTTCCATGTTCCGTTCGCTGGCGAGCACGACGATGCTGGACGTGCCGTCCTCGAAACGGGCGACGACCTGGTCGTTGGGGTTGCGGCTGCGCTGCTGGAATTGCTGGTTGATGATGTCGGCCAGCGTCCATGGCGCGGCGTACTTGATCGTAAAGGTCCGGGTAACGCGCTCGGCCGGCGCGACATCGAGCGCCGCAAGCTGTTCGTTGAACAGCGCCAGGACCGCATCGGTGCAGGTGACCAGGAGGACATTCGCATTCGCATCCGGGACGATCGTGATCTGGTCCTGCGGCTTGTTGCCGCGGCCGCTGCGCCATTGGTCGAAAAACGTGCGCAGCGTGTTGGCGACTTCATCGGCCTTCGCATTCTTGAGCGCGACCCGGTGCTGCTTGGCCTCCTGCGCGACGGTGTCCAGAATGGGCTTGATGATCTTCTCCTGGATCTCCTTGTGCTGCGGCTCGGTGGCGGTGACGAGGACGATGTTGCTGTTGGGTTCGGCCGCGACGCTCGGCGGCGGGATGCCGTCCTTGCCGGTCGCCAGGCCTGCGAAGAGCTGGCTGATGTTGTTCGCCACCTGCGCGGCATTGACGTTCGGATTGAGCACATAGCTGCGCACTTCGCGGCGCGTCATGGTGCTGGGCTCGACGTCGATGGATTCGAGCGCCTTCATCGTCACGGCGAAGGTCATGGGGTTGCCAGTGACCAGCAGCGAGTTCGTCAGCGCGTCCGGCGTGAACGCGAACAGGCCCAGATTGATGTCGCTGCCCTGGCCGCGTCCCATCTGCTGGACGATCTGGGTCATCAACTCCTTGATTTTCTCGGCCGCCTCGACCGCCTTGGCGTGCTTGAGCGTGAACCGGCGGATGTCGAGATCGACCGACTGCACGTCCATCGACTTGGCGGCCTTCTCGATCTCGGCGAACAGGTCGTCCGGCGCCTGCACCACCAGCGACTTGGCGCTGGAGACCGGCGTGATCTTCAGCTTGGCCCCGCCGCGCTGACCGCGCTCGGAGAAGATTTCCGCCAGCTTCTTGGCCACGCTGTCGACGTCCGCCAGTTGCAGGCGGATGGTACGAGGCGTGGCGGTTTCGCGGATGCGGCCCTCCATTTCCTCGATCTTGGCGGCAATCTCCTTGCGAACCTGGTCCGGCGCGCGGACCAGCAGCGTTGACGTGGTGGCGTCGGCCGCGATCGAGATGTCGGATGCGCCGCCCCGCTCGCCGCGCGCGTACATCTCCTTCAGGGCATTCGCCATCGCGTTGGCGTCGCCCTTGAGCGTGAAGATCTCGACCTGGCCTTTGGCGCCGGTGTCCACGTCGAGATCCTCGATGATCTCGCAGACGCGCTCGACCTCCTTGGCCGCCCCGGCCAGGATGACGCTGTTGGTTCGCGTATCAGGGTTGATGCTGATCGAAGCCGCCGCGGCGCCACCACCACCCCCGCCGCCCTGTCGGCCCTGTCGACCAGCGCTCAGGCGCCCGGCCACGTCGCGAACGGTGTTGGCGATTTCGGCGGCGCGGGCGAACTTCAACTCGACCCGCTTGAGGGTGGGCTGGAGCTGGTTGTTCTGGTTCTCCAAGGTCTCGATGATGTTGCCGATCATCTTGAGCGTGTCCGGCGTACCGGACGCGATGATCGAATTGGTCTGCTCTTCAGCCGTGATCGTGGTCGTGTCCGGCGACGCCAGCACGCCGGTACTCGCGCCCGGCTGTCCGGGTTGCTGCCCCGGCATTCCCGGAGGCTGCATGCCGGCCTGCTGCATGGCTTGCATCTGCTGCATCTGCTCGGGGGTCATCTGCTGGCCGGGCTGCTGTTGGAAGCGTCGTCCGCCGGTGGCGCCGCGCTGTTCCAGTCCGAGCGTCTCGCGCAGTACGCGGGCGGTCGTCGTCGCGTCGAGATTCCGAAGCTGGAAGAACTTGATGTCGCGCGTGGTGTTGATCTCCACGTCGAGCATGCGCAACACCGAAACGATCAGCGGGAAGTCGGCCGCCAAGGCACGAACGAAAAGTTGCCGAGTGCGGGCGTCGGCCGTGACGCGGATGCGCTGAGCGCCGCCGGCGGCGGCCGTTCGGGCTTGACGGCGCTGATCTCGAGACGCCCCGATCGCCGCGGCCGCCCCCCCGCCCTGCTCTGCCCGAGGCCCGCCGCCGGGTTGGCCCGGTTGCCCGGGCTGACCCGACTGTCCGGGCTGCGGCATCGCCTGCTGGGGCACTTGCACGACCGGCGCCGCCGCGCGCTCGTTGAAGATGAGCTCGAGCGTCTGGCCGACCTCGGTCACGTCGCGGTACTTGATTGGGAAGACCTTGATCTGGGTGGTGGCCGGTTGCTCCTCGAGATCCTTCAGGAGGGTCTCGATCAGTTGGAGATCGCCGGGGTCACCCTTGAAAACGAGCTTGCCGTCGTCGGTGACCACGATCTGGAGCGGGGCCTTGGCCGGCGGCTCCGGCGCGGCCTTGGTCGTCGCGAGCGGCTCCTCATCCTGTGCCAGTGCAAGACTCGCGAGCATGTCGCGCAGCGCGCCCGGCAGTACGCACGGACTGGCGTCTGGCTTCTTGGCCGCGTCGCGCGGTGGCTCCTCGGCGTGGATGTCGATCACTTCGAAGGCGCGATCGGCTAGCGTCGTATCGACCGCGACCGGCCGGCCGGTCTCGGTCTGGAACTGCGTGGCGATGAGGCGCGCGGCCGCGATAGCCGAGAGCCCTTCCTTTGGTGTCTTGATGAGTACGCCGGCGCTCTTGGCGGAATCGCTGCTGGGCACGTCGAACATCTCCGCCATCCGTTCGATTTCAGGCAGGAGGCGCGGCTTGCTCTTCACCAGCAGCATGCGATCGTCCGGGCCGACGCGGAACTCGGGACCGCCCTTCTTGCCGCTCTCGGTGTAGATGTCCTCGAGGTCGTAGATGATGTCGCGAGCCTCGCGGAACTTGAGCTTGATCATGGTCCACTGACCAGCGGTGGAACCGGGGGTCTCGCCCGGCGGAGGCTCGACCTCCTGTTCGATCGCCTTGACCAGTGATTCGATCTTGGGGATCTGCGCCGGCGGCGCGTGGACCACGAGGACCTTTCGATAAGTGTCCGCGTAAATCTGAGTCTCGCCCAGGGTCGGCCCGGGCGCGGTCCCCGGCGGGCCGGGTGGGCGCGGACCTCCGCCGCCGCTCGCCATCAACGTCCGCAAGGCCTTCTCGGCCTCCTCCGGATCGGAAACCGCGAACAGCCGGACCTCGCGATCCGTGCCGGGTACATCGATGGCCTGAATCAGATCGAGGGCCTTGATGACGAGGTCTTTCGGCCCATCGAGGACGACCTGGTCGGCGGTCGGCACGATCTTGAGCGGCGCGGCGGCAGGCTGCCCCGGGCGTCCCGGCGTGGGCACAGTCAGGTTCTTGAGCGCGTCGGCCACTTCGTTCGCGGTGCGGTGATTGACCTTCACCGGCACGCGCATGTTGCGGTGGTCGACCGCCTTGCGGTCCATCTCCATCGCCAGTTCGCGGATCTGGTCGAAATCGCTCTTGGATGCGACGACCAGGAGGGAGTTCGTCATCGACTCGCCGGTGATCTTCACCGGCGGCGTCGTGGCGGCCGGTTGACCGGGGGTCGGCGGCCTGGCGCCCGGACCGAACACCTGGGTCAGAGAAGCCGCGACCTCGGCCGCGTCCGCGTTCTCGAGCATGATCGTTTGCACCCGGCCCGAGTCGGATGCGATGTCGAGCTCCGGGATCATGGCGGCGATCTTCTCGATCACGTCGGGCGTGGACCAGACTCGCAGCGTGTTGTCGCGGGCGTCGCCGGTGATCTTGACCGAAGGCGGCTGCAACCCCTTTCGGAGCGGCGCGCCGAACATGGGTGTCAGGATGGCCGCGACCTCGAGTGCGTCGGCTTTCTCAAGCTTGAACGTCCTGAGTTCCGGAGTCGACTCGGCGACCTGACCGTCGAGCTCCATGATGAGCTTCTCGAATCGCGGCCAGTCGGAATCGGTGCAGCGCACCAGCAGGTAGCCGCCGGCGTCGTTGCCGATGAAGCGCGGTGGCGCTCGTCCCGGCTTGCCGGGCTGCGGCTGCCCGACCGTCTGAGTCAACGCGTTGGCGATGTCCGTCGGCTGGGCTCGCTCCAACTTGACGATATGTTCGCGATCGGTCGGGGGCGACGGCTGATCGAGCAGTTTCACGGCCGCAACAGCCTCGTCGAATTGCTGCCCGCGACCGGTGACGATCACTGCGTTGCCGGCATTGTCCGGCGTGAATACCGGCAGCCCCACTCCCGGCGCCTTTCCAGGCTTCTGAAACATGGCGGTCAGCGACGGTACGATCTCGGCCACGCTGGCATGTTCCAGCGCGAGGCGCTCGCGGCGCGCCGGCGGCTCGGCCACGTCAAGCTGCACGGCCAGTTCTTCCGCGCGGGCGACGCCTTTGACCCCGCCGATCACCACCAGCCGCGGGTTGTTCGGGAGAGAGAAGACGTCCCACTTGCGGGCTTCCTGCTCTTCGGTCGAGACGTAATCCGCCGTGCCGCCCATGAACTTCTGCCGCTCGTTCTGGGAAATCGTTCGTAACTGATTGGCGATTTCGTCCGGCGAGCCATGTTCGATGACCAAGACCTTGATGAGCGTCTCCCCCGCCTTGGTCGCGCCGTCGAGGTCTTCCACGAAGCGCAGAATTTCGGCCGTCTTCTGCTCCGACGCCTTGATCAGAATGGTGTTGTTCCGCACGTCGGCGACAATATTGATTTCCTTGGCGCGCAGCGCGTCGGGGTCCTGACCGGGGCGGGGCGCCACCGGGGTCGGCGGGTACATGTTCCGAAGCGTCTGTTGCACTTCGCCCGCCTTGGCATTGCGGAGCGTCACGCTCTTCCACGGCAGTTCCGAGTTCGGCGGCGTCGGATTGACCGACACGAACCGATTTACCACGTCGAAGAAGCGGCGATGGTCGCGAGCCATGCCGGTTAGGATGATCTTGTCGCCGAAGACCGTGCGGCCATAGTAGTCTTCGACGCGAGATCCGAGTTGGTCGATGATGTCGATCGGCGGCCAGCCGGCCGGCGGCGAGTAGACCACCAGGCACATCTCGTGGTCGCGCAGGCGTGCCCGCTCGAAGTCGGCCACCGTGCTGAACATCAGCTCCGGCGGAATGTTGCGGATGAGGTCCGCCAGACGCCCGATCTCCAGGTACTCGCCGCGCTGGACCAGCAGCATCTTGCTGGTCCGCGCCAGGAGCAGCTCGTTGATCTGCTCCAGCGCCCCGTCGAAGTCGAACTGCCGACTGCTGCGGAACGTCAGGTTACCCGTGACCTGCTTGGTGTCGCCGATGATCGTCATGCCCGCGATGCGGGACAGGTCATCGAGCACGTCGGTCCAAGGGGTGTCGAAGTAGTTCAACGAATACTTGCGCGCGGCCGGGGCGGTGGTCGGAGCTGTCGTGGTCGGAGCCGTCGTGGTCGGTTGGGTCGTGTGGGTCGGCGTGGCGGAGGGGACCGAGGGCGCCGCCGGTGGAACGGCCGGCACGGCGGGTGTTGCCGGTCGCGTCGCTTGCGTCGGCACAGTGATGGGTCTGGGAGGCGGCGTGGTCTGCGTCGTGGGCGTTGGTACAACCAAGGGCGGCGCCGGGGGCGCTACCGGCAGAGGCGGAGGCAGAGGCCGATCGACCGGTTCGTCGGCCGGCTGGGTACCGGCCGGGCGGGTGGAGGCCTTGGCGCGATCGCGCAACCGCCGGATCTCGTCGTCGGACCGCGTGATCGGCGGCGAGATCTCGATCGCCGGACGCGTGGTCGACTCGGTCGTCGCCGGAGCCGGCGCTTGTCCCAGCGAACTGAGCAGCACGAGCGCGCATGCGGCCGTCACGGCGATTGGAGCCGGAAGGAGATCACCGACCAGTTCGCCCGATCGGCGTCCCCGTGTCGGCGGTGATTGACTTCGCCGAAGGCTCATCGCTCGTTCCACCTTTCGATCGCGGCCGCGACACCGGACTCCTCGCGCGTGTCGAGCTCAACCCGGTCCGTGAACTTGCGTCCGAGCGGGTAGAGATAGAAGGCGTCCCCGGGCATGCGCACGATTCCCCCGGCCGGATGGACGTTGACGAGCACGCCGCCGTCGACGGGCTGCCCGCAGGGGATCACCTCGCGCTTCTTGGTCTTCCCGTTGAGGGCGATCATTTCAGCGTTGGTCGGATAGGACAGCAGCGCGGTGACCTGCAAGTCCGGGTTCGCGGGCGTCACCGGCGGCGGAGGCGGCTTGACCGGAGCGGTGGTCGGCTTCGGTGGGATTCGATAAACGCCGGTCGATGCGGCGGCCACTTCGTATGATCCGCTCGCGGCCCGGGTCCCATCGGCGTAGATGCCGGTGAGAGTCAGGCGCGAGCCCTCCATCTCCGGCAGGTCGACGGTCTGCTTGGCGGGCACCTTCATGAGCGGCCACAGCTTGGGGGTGGAACCTCGCAGGATCGCCACCTCCAGATCCACCGGCTCTTCCCCGTCGTTCTGAACCTTGTAAGCGAACGTCGTCGGTGGCGGCGGCGGCGTGTGAGCCGGCACCACGAAAACGATCGGCTTGCCGGGCGCGTACTCGAACGTCTGCGGGCCGTGGGTCTTGCCATCGAGGTAGCGGCCGCGGACCTCGACCGAGCTACCCGATCCCGGCAGCAGCTCTCGCTTGCTCTTACCCGGTATCGAGGACGCGGGTTGCGGCGTCCACTCGCCCTTCCAGCCGTAACGCAGAGTGATCTCGACCGTCTCGCGGTCCTGGTTGTCGATGGTGACGGCGAACTGCGGCGGCGGCTCGTAGGCCTTGAAGATGTTGCGAGTCGTCAGCACGTTGAGGTCGTGCTCGCTGGGCATCCCCACGCGCAGGCTCGCCGGTATGAAGGCCGGATCGCTCGGCATGGTCGTGACGTTCCGCAGCGCGTCGCGGATGGGGTCGACCGCGTCGCCGGGCGGTGGCGTGATGAGCGCCTCGACCACCAGCTCCCCAATCTTGAGCTCGTCGGACCCACCAAGCTGGCGCACGGGCGCGAGTCGCAGCTTGGGAATTGAGAGTAGGGCCGGAAGCTGGTACACGTCGGTCAGGAAGGCGCAGACCTGTTGCAGCGTTCCCTCGCCGGTCAGCCGGGCGGACGCGGTCGACAGCGAACTCTTGCCGACGCGCGTGCCCGTCATGGGCTGGATACTGACGCCGCGAAGCTGGTGCCGTGTGGCGATCTGCTGGAGCTCGTCGCGGAATGCGTTCTGCGTGACGCGCGGATCGTGAGAATATGTTCGACGGACGATGGCCCGCCAATCGGAGGCGATCTGCGGCAACTGATCGCGCTTGCTTCGAAGTTTGCGGTAGTCCTCCTTGAGCGTGGCCAGCGCCTCGTCGGCCTCCCGCAGCGGCGTGACGAGTACGGCGACGCCGACCTGGTAGATCGCGTACAGACCCACCGCGCCGCCGATCACAATCGCGAGATTTCGCTCGCGCGTGGTCATGATGCCCGTGCCCCCTGCGTGGCGGTCGGCCGTTCGCCGCCGGTCACGCGCATGGCGCCGGCCGGCGGCAGGACGATCCGCAGCGAGTCCGTGAACTGGAAGCCGTCCTTGAGCTGCGACTCGGACGACGTGCCGACGCTCACGTTATAGCCGGCGGCGGTGAGACGCTCGACCAGCGCGGCGGTGACGGATGGCTGCTTGGTGCGGAGCGAAAGGTCGATCGCCGGCGGCTCGTTGTTGAAGTTGATCTGCGTGACGTAGGCGTCCTTGTCCGACGGCAGCGCCTTCGACAGCGCCGCGAGATGGGCGGTCCAGATGTGCTGGTTCCGGAACCACTGCGTGGCCGCGTCGGCGCGCTGCTCCAGGTCGCGAACGCCCTCGTACTTGAGCTTGCCGCTCTTGCGACCTTCCACCACCTCGCGCAGCTCCTTCACGTCGGCGCGGAGGGATTCGATCTTCTCCAGCCGCGGCTGGAGGGCGTAGGTCCGGAAGACAAGGTACGCCGCGACCACCACGCCCGCCGCAATCACCGCCGTGGGCACCCGGCGAAGCTGCCGGGTACGAGGCGCGACGGCGCGCTTGGGACTCAGGAAGTTGAACTGCTGCGGACCGACCGCCTGGTACGCCAGCGCGAGTCCGATCGCGGCCGAAAAGCCGCGCAGCTCGCGGGCCCGCTGCGGGGGAAGATCGAGCGCGACGCCCGGATTGTACAGTTCGGCGTGGACATTCAGTCGCGCGTGGAGCGCCTCGGCCAGCAGCGCCTCCACCCCGGTGGCGCCGGCGACGATGATGCGGTCGAGATGCGCGGCCGGATCCGTGGCCCGATACGCTTCGATCGAGCGCGTCAGTTCGACCATCAGCGCCGCGACCGCGTCTTGCGCCGCGGCGGTCTGCGAATCCAGGTCGGACACCGAGCGCCCGACGATGCGGCTGTCGAGCACCTCCGGGCCGGCGGCCGCGTCCGCGCCGCCGTCGACGCGGACGGACGCCGAGCGAGAAAACACCAGCCCGCCGTCACGCAGAACATTGATCTCGGTCAGCGCCGGTCCGACGTCGATCGCGAGGCACAGACCGCGCTGGACCTGCTCCGCCCCGGCGGAGAACGCGACCAGGTTGGCGTGCGGCCGCAGGCCGACGCGCTCGATCGCCAGCCCGGCCTCCTTCGCCAGTGCCCGCTGGAACTCGATCACCTCGTTGCGAACGGCGGCGACGAGCAATTCGGCCGGCGCCTTCGGATCGAACGCTCCGTGGACCGTGAAGTCGATCGTGGCCTGTTCGGCCGCGTATGGCAGTTCCTTCTGAATCTGGAACTGAACCACTGCGGGCAGTTCGTCGAGCGGGGACGGCGGGACCGACAACGTATTGAGGACGACCTTCTCGCGCGGGATCGCCAGGGCGGCGCGGCGGTCGCGGATGCGGGCCTGATCAAGCGCCTGCCGCAGGAAGGCGCCGAGCGACTCGGCATCGTCGAGTCGCACGTCGGCCGGGATCGGCACCGACACCGCCTTGACGATGTCGATGCGCCCGGCGCGCGAGCGGAACTGGACGATGCGCAGCGACTGCGCATCCCAGTCGATCGCGAGCTGTCGTCTACCTCCCAGCCTGGCGAACAACGCTGCGAATCTCCTCTCCGTGCGGGCGATAAGCCGGGCCCAGCGGCGTCAGGTCGCGGTAGTACAGCACCTGGCCGATCGGCCCGCGCATCTCGATGACCGCGTTGAGCCGCCGCACGACGCCGACGTGGTCCGCGAAGCCGACCGCGTCGATCGAGAACGTCGAACTGCCGGCCGTGATCCGCGGCAGCATGCGCCGGAACTTCCGCTCACTGACGAGGTCCTGACTCAACAGCCACGCGCAAGTCCGCTTATCATCGCCCGATAAACCCCCCCGCTTTGAGAGGATCGCGGTGACCGTTTCGGCGTCCAGCTCCGCCAGTGTCCGCAGGACCTCTCGGGGCGCCGTGGTAATGTTGATACGGCCCATCATGATCGGGCGCGGATCGGTCGTCAGTTGGTCGAGGATGACCGGCAGATCGGCGATCGTTCCGGGCGGGATTTCGTCGGTCAGGTTCTTCAGTTCCTCACGCGGTTGCGTGGTCGGCCGGGTGGTCGGCTGGCGGCGTGAATCGCGTCCACGCCGTGACGTCCGTGGCTGGGTGGTCGGCTGGGACGCAGCGGGCTCCTCGCCGGGCTGCGTGGTGGCATCATCATCGCCCTCGTCATCGGGCTGCGTCGCGGTCCCTTCTTCACCGTCCGGTTGCGTCGCGGCGATCTCCTCTTCGTCCGGCGGCGGAACCGGCAGCAGGTTCATGACGCTATTGAAGGTAAGGCCGCCGGCACGAATTCGAAGGATGTAGTCGGTGAGCTTGCCATCCACACCGCGCTCGTTCAACTGCTTCTCGAGATCGGCGACATCCTGCATATTGAGGTTGATACGTGGCTTGCCGAGCGAGTTGGTGTTGAGTTCGCGCGAGAACGTGGTCAGCAAGGGCGCCAGTCCCCGAAAAAGGCGGCCATCAGCATTGTCAGGCGGGAAGCTCGCGTTGCCGTCGTCCTCGTTCACGTCGAGCAGGCCGTTGCGGTTGTAGTCCTCTCCGTACACGACCCAGGCCGTGAAGCCCTTGATCAGGAGGAGCTCCTCGACGGTGTCGAGCCGTGCTCCCTTGCAGGCATAGCCCGGCCGCAGCGTGCGGTAATAGTCGCTCTTGGCCCCGAGCGGACGCGGGGTCTGGCCGGGCTCGCGCCAATCCAGGAGGCATTGCACGAGCGATTCGCGATCGATCTGCTGGTTGTTGAAGCCGCTCTCTGGCACGGCCTCGAAAATCAGCCGGCGCAACTGGTCCTCGTTGGCGAGGTTGACGTCGAGCTTGCCGGTCTCAGGCGTCAGGCCGTAGCGGACCGTTGGACTGCGCTCGTCGTCGAGGTTGTCCGCGTACAGCGTGAAGCGCCACGCCGGGTCAGCCTGTGCGGGGGACGTCTCACCCTCGTCACCGGCATTACCGAACAGTCCGGATCGCTGGAAAGTCGCCGAACCCTCGAGCCGTTCCACCGAAGCCTGGCGAAAGACCGCCCGGTTGTCGTACCAGTTTTCAGGGTTGTCGCGGCCTTTGCGGAGCTGAACGATGGCCCGCTGAATTCCCGCCTCGGCCGCGATCCGGGCCTGGTACTGATACTGCCGTGCGTACACCCCGCGGAGGCCGGCCCGGACGGCGAAGCAGAAGCCCGCTGCCAGCAATGCCAGCAGCACGATCATGACGAGCACAACGACGAGTATCAGCCCTGTTTGAGCACCCGTCCGAGGGCGATCGCGGTTTTCAGGTCTATCAGCGGGGGCGCAATCTGGGGGCGGTCCCCCCCTGCCCCAGGTTCGAATTGGGTCGAATCGCGCCACCATTCGCCTCCTTGTACCCGTGGCTTCGCGGGGCGCTGCAGTCGGCGTCAGGAGCCAAGCCCGCCCCCCGCCGACCCGCCGCCGGACGCGCCGCTGGCGGCCCGGCGACCGGCACGCAAGATTCGGGAGCCGAAGAAGGTGTCAGCCTGGTTGAGACGGACGACCAGCGAGTAGCGCTGGGGATGGTACGGCTCCGGCAGCGAGGGTTGGAGGTCGGCCTGGTCGAAATCGAGCTCGTTCGGGTCCTGAGGGGGCTCCGCGTCGTATCCGACGGTAATCTCGACCGCCTGCGGTAGCGAGTTGCCCATGCCGCCGCCGGGCGGCTGCCAGACGTCCACCCAGTCCACTCCATCGAAGTACCGAAACCGCAGGTAGCGCAATTGACTCGACAGCAACTCGACGTCGTACTCCTCGCGCTGGCCGGTCTGAAGGGCGACCTGGCGAAAGGTCTTGACCTCGCGGCGGACGATACCGAACGTGCGCGGCGCGTTGACGACGCCGGCCGGGTCGGTCGGGTCGATGTAGTCCTCCGTCTCTTCCGGATCGATGCCGAGGTAGTAGCGCACTTCGCGCACGTCGCATTCGGCCGGCAAGGGTCGCTCTTCGACGGCGCGCGGGATGAAGAGCTTCCGATCCGGCAGCGTGACCGTCTGAAGGGTGATCTCCTGCCGCAGACCCCGGATGCCCGGACCGAGCGACGGGACGAAGCCGTTCGCGGCGCGCACTTCCTCGGCGATGCGCAGCAGCGTCAGCCACGCCAGCTCCCCCTGATCGAGCTTCCGCCGTCCGGCCTCGCTGTTGCTGAGCGAGATGTTGTAGAAGGCGAACATGGATGCGATCAGCAGGACCATCAGGCTGATGGCGATGATGACTTCGAGCAGCGTCAATCCGCGACGCCGGATCACGAACCGCCTCCGCGGGACGGCGGCGCGCCACCCGGAGTTCGCGGCTGCCGGCTAACTCGGTCGCCGCCCTGCTGCCCGCCAGGCATCATGCCCTGCGGCAGTCCGCCGCCCTCGCCGCCCTGTCCGAGTTGATCAAGCCCCGGTGCTCCCTGCGCCGAGAGGGCCTGCATGATGAGCGGCAGCATCTGAATCAACGTGTCCATGTCGAGCTTGGCCAGCGCGCGCGGATCGAAGTTCTCCGGATCGAGCATCTGCGAGCCGCCGGGGATCGCCTCGGTGAGGACCTTGGTCTGCTCCTCCGACAGGCCGAAGTCCTCCTTGAGGTTCAGCGTGCGCGGCTTGGCCCGCAGCGTGCTGGTTGTCAGCAGCGTTCGACGATCATCAAGGCCGCCCCCCAGGCCCTGCTCGAAAAGCGAGACGGTCACGCGGAGCAGTTCCGGCTCCTGCTCGACCGGGACGATGCGGAGCTCCCAGTTCCAGGACGGCAATCCCAGGTTCGAGAAGTTGCCGCTCTGTTCTTCCTCCGGCAGGAGCACCCCGGTATCCAGTTCATTGAGAATCGACTCGGTCAGCAACATGCCGCGGGTGATCTCCTCGCCCCGCTGCACGCTCAGCATGCTGTTGCGAACGGCCGAGCCGCAGATGCCGATGGCGATCAGCAGGATCGAGACCGACAGCACCACCTCCAGGAGCATCGCGCCGCGGCGACGGTTTCGGCGGGCGCGGCGGTCAGCTGGATGGAGCGGGCTGCGTCGTCGGGTCGGAATCTTCGGGCTCATCCTCTTCTCCGCTCGGCGGCTCCGGGGCAGGCGGCGGCTCCTTCTCCTCGGGTGGTTCGTCGACCGGCGGGGGTGGCGGCGTCGGTGGAGCGCTCTCGCCTTGTGGGTCCGGCCGGCGATCATCGCTCCCGCGACGCGGACCGCGCGGCGGTCGAGGCTGATTCGGATCTCCGCCGCCGGTTGGCGACTGCCCGAACGGCGGCGCGCCGCCCATCGACGGCAGGCCGCCGCCGAGTCCCGGAATCCCGCCGAGGCCGGGAATGGATGGCGCGCCTTCGCCGGCAGTCCCGCCGCCGAACGCGCCCCCACCGCCACCTTGCTGCTGCTGCGAGACGTTCATGGAGCGATCGCCCACGGCCGCGCCGAACATGGCCTCCGGCGGACGGAGCTTGGAGCGTGGAATGCGCAGCGACGCGTCCGCCATCTGTTCGTCGGTCAGCGGATCGCGGCGACGCGCCAATCCTGTCCGGCCGTCCAATTCAATCCACTCCTGCTCAGTGTCATCGTCGAGCGGCTGGTCGATCGGCCGGTTGGCGAGCACGATCGTGAGCCAGTCGCTCGATCCATCCGGCTCGAAAATGATGGGCGGTCGCGACTCGTCGATGGGGACGTCTTCCTCGGAAGCCTGCGCGCCGGCGATGTTGGCGAACTGGCCGCCCGCGCCGACGTCGCCGGTCGCACTCGCGCTGTCATCCTGGGTCGCGGCGCTCTCCTCGGCCGCGTCCAGTTCCGAGCGCTCGTCGTCCAGTGGCAGCGTGTAGTCAGGCCGGCCGACGCGGATGGCGTGGACGTTGACGTCGCCCAGCAGCCGTGCCTCCTGCGACCAGTCGGACTTGACCGGCTCGTACCGGCCGGGCGCGGCAAAGGGGTCGGTCTCCGCCTCGATGATCGGGTGCTGAGTCTTCGGTTCGAAGCGAATGCGGTAGCGCTGGTTCTCGAGCATCGCCTGAGCGCGCGTCAGGTGAAGCAGCGAGCGAAACTGGTCGACGGATTCCGGGAGTTCCGACCGGCGCAGCCGACGTTCGAGATTGGGCCACGCGAAGGCGGCGATGATGCTGATGAGGCCGATGACGAGCACGACCTCCAGCAATGTGAAGGCTCCGACTCGCTGGCGAACGCGCGCGGCGCGAACCGGACGGCCGGCGCGCTCATCAGACGATTCCGGGTTGAAGTGCAGCGGTCTCATCGCCCAGACACGTCACGCTACCGCGCGGGCGCGTTTGCCCGCGTCGGCGTTCGCGTCAGTCGGTCTTCCAATTGCGGATGTCGTCGTCGGTGTCGGATTGGCCGTCGGGGCCGTTGCTCCACAGGTCATAGCCGCGGTCGTTGCGCGTACCTGGGGCCTTGTACTGGTACTCGTTGCCCCACGGATCATTGAGCGTCTCGAGGTCGTTGATGTAGGGGCCGCCCCACTTCTTCGCCAACGCGTCGTCCGAGGGCTTCTCGAAGAGCTCCTTGAGATTCTCCGGGTACCGGCCGCAGTCGAAATGGTAGCGGTCGATCATCTGGCTGATGGTGCCGCTGGACTTCACGGCCGCCTCGGCCAGCTTGATCTTGGCCTTCTCGCCGGAGGTGCGCAGATTGGGAATGGCGAACGCCGCCAGCAGGGCCAGCAGGCCGACCACCAGCAGGATTTCGAGCAGCGTGAAGCCGCTTCGCGCCGTGCGCCGCAAGTTGGGGTTCCGTTTCGAGTGCATGTCCGTGTCTCCTTTTCGAACTCGGTTCAGTCCATTCATGACTTCTAGGCGCCGCCGCTCATGGTCAGGATCGGCAGCAGCAGCGCCACCGCGATGACACCGACGACCATGGCGAGCAGAATCAGCAGGATCGGCTCGAGCAGCCGCAACGCCAGGTCGATCTTCCGCGCCGTTCGAGTTTCGTACGAGTCGGCGATGGTGATCAGCACGTTCTCCAGGTTGTTGCTCTCCTCGCCGACGGCGATCATGTCAACGATGTCGAGCGGAAACAAGCCGAATCGTCCGAGCGGCGCCGCCAGCGTCTCGCCTTTTCGAACGGACTCGGTGGCGGCATCGATGTGCTCCTGCAGGATTCTGTTGCCCGCCGAATCGCGCGCGATCTTCAGCGACTGAAGGATCGGCACGCCGTTGTGAAGCAGCGTGCCGAGGATTCGACAGAAGCGGCACACGGCCACCAGCGTGACGATTTCGCCGATCTTGGGCGCTTTCAGCTTGAAGCGATCGAAGTAGGCCCGCCCGGCGGGACTGCGGATCAGCGCGACCGTCAGGATGACCAGCACCGCCAATACGCCGCCCATCGCGGTGCCGTGGTCGCGCAGCAGGTCGCAGAGGGCGAACACCGCCTGAGTCATCGACGGCAGGTCGCCACGCAGGAACTTGCGAACCTCCGGAACGACGCCCACCAGCAGGTAGATGACGATGACCGTCCCGACGAAGGCCAGCACGGACGGGTAGATCAGCGCGCCGGTCAGCTTGCTCCGCAATTCGTCCTGTCGCTCGGTGAACGCCGCGATGCGGGCGAGGACGTCTTCGAGAAAGCCGCCCTTCTCGCCGGCACGGACCATCGACACGTGCAACTCGCTGAAGGCGTTCGGATGCTTGGACATGGCGTCGGCCAGCGTCTGTCCGCCGGACAGGTCGTCGCGGACTTCGCGCAGAATCTCGACCAGCGCCGCGTTCGGCGTCTGTCGACAGAGTACGTCCAGCGCACGCAGCGCCGGGACGCCGGCCCGCAGCAGATCGGCCATCTGCGAGTACAGAACCGCCACCGTACCCGGTCGGATGCGCTTCCGCCCGCCGGTCATCCGGGACCGATTGGCCATGCCGCCTTCTTGAATCGCAACCGGGAATAGGGCCTGCTCGTCGAGCATGCGAAGAGCGGCCTGCTGCGAGTCGGCGGTCAGCACGCCCGTGACCGTGCGCCCTTCCGTATTGCGAGCTGTATATGAGAAGGTGGCCATAAGCCCAGCGCCGCGTCGGCCGCGATTTCCGGACGGATTGTACCCAACTCGCGGGCGGAAAACAGGTTACGTTGGGCGCGATCGTCTCGCCCCGTGCCCGCCATCAACTGATTCGGCCGAGGGTTATACGCGCCAGGCCCGGTTTCGATTGCACCAATCGATCGAGCGACAACGCGTCGCAGCCGCGCCCATCTACAATCCGCACCCCTCGCCATGAGGATGTCGGCGGGGTCCGGAGGCGGCTTCCAACGTGTTTCTGAAGGTCGTGGCGTTTCCCGAGAGCGGGAGAATTCTCGGACGACACTTGGTGGCCGCGGCCTGTCTGGGCATATCGCCGGCCGTCGTGGCATTTCTGCCCTTTCTGGCACGCGAGCGCTTCGCCGCGAACAACTGGCAGACGACCGTCATCACGGCCGCGATTCCGGTCATGCAGTTGTTTTCGATCTTCTGGAATCACTATTACGTGCGGGTTGGGACCGGTCGCTATCTGCTGGCCGTGGCGCTGTTGCACAGCGTCCCGGTTGGACTCATCGGCGCCGTTCGCGGCGTTGAGGCGTCGATGTTGCTTTGGGTGCTGGCTGCGTTCGGGAACGCAGGCATTCCGCCGCTGACGGGCGACCTGCTGCGGAGCTGCTACGCGCCGCTGGTGCGTGGCCGGGTGTTCGGTGTGGTCTCCACCGCCGCGATGCTGTCCACGCTCGCCACCGGCCTGATCGTCGGCGCGCTGTCCGACAGGAACCCGGATGCCTTCCGCCTCTACCTGCCGGGTCTGGCGCTGATTCACCTGACCGGCTTGCTGCTGGTGTGGAGGATCAGCCGCGAGTTGCTCTTTCAGGAGCGGATGCGGCCAGCGTCTCCACCGGGTTCCGCCTGGTGGGAGCCTCTGCGGCAGATGGCGCGGACGCTGAAGGAGGACCCGCGCTTTTCCGCGTACGAGCTGGCGTTCATGTCGTATGGCGTCGGCTGGATGATCTGCACGGCTCTGCTGCCGGCGCTCGCCACCGACCGCCTCCGCCTGACTTACAGCCAGTACAGCCTGGCAACCATCGTCATCTTTCAAGTCGTCATGATCCTGCTCCTTGCGCCGGTCGGACACCTGACCGATCGGGTCGGAGCGATGCGCGTGGCCCGGTACTCGTTTCTATGGCTGACGCTCTATCCCCTGGGGCTGCTGCTGGCCCGCGGCTTCGACGGGCTGGCGCTGTTCAGTCTGCTCTATGCCATCGGCATGGTGGGCGTGAACCTGACTTGGACGCTCGGCCCGATCGCGCTCTCGCCCGATCCGTCGCGAACATCGCATTACCTCGCGATTCACACGACGATGGTCGGCGTGCGCGGACTGTTGGCGCAGGGGCTGGGCATGGCGCTGTACGTCGCCACGGGCAGCTTCACGGTCCCGCTGGTGGCGGCCAGTCTCGGGTTCCTCTGGGCAGGCGTGCGCATGCGCTCCCTCGACACCGTCGGCGGCGTTAGGGGTGCATCGTCCGGCTGAGCGTGAAGATCGGCAGCAGCAACGCGATCACAAGTCCGCCGACGACCGCGCCCAAGACCGTGATGATGACCGGCTCGATCATGGCCGTGGCGGCCTTGATGCTGATGGCTAGTTCGGTCGCGGCGTGCGCTGCGATCCGTTCGAGCACCGGACCGAGCTTGCCGCTGCGTTCTCCCGCGCGGACCATCTGCGTGATCGGAGATGGAACCAGCGGGCTTTCGGCGAGCACGTCGGAGATCTGCCGGCCGTGCTGGAGCTCCTCGCCGACGCGCTGCCACAGCCGCTCGTAGGTCAGGTTGCCAGCGGCGGATTGTGTCAACTCCACCGCGTCCAGCACCGAGACGCCGCCGCTGATCATGGTGCCCAGCGTGCGCATGCTGCGGGCCATGCAACTGCGATGAAACATGGGGCCGAAGACGGGCAGATGCAATTTGAGCCAGTCCAGTTGGCGACGGCCGGCGGGTCGCCGGAAATGGATGACAGCGCCGACGACGGCGGCGAGGGCCGCCGGCCCGATGAAGATGCCGCCGTCCCGGAGCATGTCACTGGTGCTGAGGAGGATTCGCGTGGCGGCCGGCAGGGCCTGCTCTCGCCCGGCGTAGATGGTCGCGAATTTCGGAAGCATGAAGCTCATCAGAAAGATGGTGACGCCGGCGGCGAATATCAGCATCGCGATGGGATAAGTGACGGCGCCGCGAATGCGTTTACGCAGTTCGCGCTGGTCGACGAGATAGTCCGACGCTCGCTGCAGCATGAGCGCGAGCTGGCCGCTGGCCTCGCTGGCCTTGACCAGGCTGACCAGCAGTTGGGGGAAGATGCGCGGATGCGCGGCCAGCGCTACCGAGAAGCGATTGCCGCTCTCCACCTGCTCGATGACGTCATCCAACGCGGCGGCGAATCGGGGCGAGTTCTTCGGGCTGCGGCAGCCCGCGAGGGCTTCGGCGAGCGACACGCCGGTCTCAAGCATGACCATGAGCTGGCTGGTGAAGTAGATGACATCATCGGATCGGAACTTTCCGCCGCGGATTCTGGGCGGGGTGGCCGCGTGGCTCTCCGGCTGATTCCGCAACCGCGCGGGCTCCACCCGGACCGGATACTTGCCTTCACCTCGCAGCATTCGAGCCGCGTCGGCCGGGCTGGATGCCGCGATGATCCCCCGCGCGACGGCGCCGCTCGAATCACGGGCTACGAATGAGAACTGCGGCATGACGGTGTGCCCTCGCATTCGCCTGTACGAGGTCGAGTACCAGCGGAATGACGGCTGCCGGGCCGATCCTGCTTCCTAGACCGCGCACACACGGAAGACTTCCTCGATGGTCGTGATGCCGGCCTTGACTTTGGCGAGTCCATCGGATCGCAGAGTCGCGAAGCCGGCGGTCTTGCAGAGCTCCCGGAGCTGCTGGAGTGTCGCGCCGTCGGTGATCGCCTGGCGCACCGACTCCTCGGGCGCGAACAGCTCATAGATGCCGATACGGCCGAGGTAGCCGGTCTTGTGGCATTTCTGGCAGCCCAGGCCGCGCGTCAGGTGCGTGACGGGCAACCCGGCGCGTTCCATGATGTGCAGCACGTTCATCGGCGGCTCGTACTGCGTGCGGCAGTGCGGGCAGGTCTTGCGGACCAGCCGTTGCGCCAACACGGCCACGAGCGACGCGCCCAGCAGATATGGTTCGACGCCGATGTTGCAGAGCCGGGTGACCGCGGACGGCGCATCGTTGGTATGCAGGGTCGAGAGCACCATGTGCCCGGTCAACGCCGCCTGCACGGCCGTGCGGGCCGTGTCCTCGTCGCGGATTTCGCCGACCATGATGATGTCCGGGTCCTGCCGCAGCAGCGACCGCAGCACCACGGGAAAGGTCAGACCGATGCGGTCGTTGACCTGGAACTGGTTGATGCGGCGCAGGTTGTACTCGATCGGATCCTCGACCGTGCAGATGTTGACCTCGGGCGTGTTCAACTCCGAGAGCACCGCGTAGAGCGTGGTCGACTTGCCGCTGCCGGTCGGGCCGGTGACGAGCACCAGTCCGTGCGGCTGGCTGATCTGGGCCCGGAACTCCTTGAGCATCTCGACCGAGAAGCCGAGCTTCTCGAGGCTGACCATGACGCGCGCGTTGTCGATGACGCGAATCACGACCTTCTCGCCGAACTGGTTCGGCAGCGTCGACACGCGCAAGTCGATCGGGCGGCCTTCCATCATGACGTGGATGCCACCGTCCTGCGGCAGGCGGCGCTCGGCGATGTCCATCGACGCCATGATCTTGATGCGCGACACGATGGCCGGCTGCATCTTCGCCGGTGGTGTCATCTTCTCGTGCAGTACCCCGTCGACCCGGAACCTGACGCGGACGTGCCCCTCGTCCGGCTCGATGTGGATGTCGCTGGCGCCCTCCTTGACGGCCGAGTAGATCAGGTAGTTGACCAGCTTGATGATCGGCGAGTCGCCGGCCATGCCCTCCAGCGAGGCGATGTCTTCCGACTTCGTCTCGATCAGCTCAAACGAATCGGCGTTGACGTTGTCGATGATGTCGTCGATGACGAACACGTTGGCCGACGGGACGTGCTGGTTCAGCATGGCGAGGATGTCGGCGGCGGATGCGGCGACGACCTGAACGGTCGCGCCGGTCATCCGCTCGATCTCCTCGATCAGGAAGACGTTGGTCGGCTCACTGAAGGCGACGGTGAGCACGCCCTCGACGAGGAACAGCGGCAGCACCGGGTGCCGCTCGCAGAACTCGCGCGGAAGCAGATCAACGACCCGGGCATCGGCCAGCCGCGGGCTGAGGCGCGCGTGGGGTACGCCGTACGCCTCGGCCAGCGACTCGATGATCTGCTCTTCCTTGCAGTAGCCGAGCTCGATGAGCACCTCGCCCAGCAATTGGCCGTGTCCGCGGGCCTGCTGTTCCTCGATCGCGTGGTCGAGCTGCTCGCGCGTGATGCGCCCGTGAGCCAGCAGAATCTGGCCCAGTTGCTTGCGCGTGGCGGTGGCGGGCGCCGTGGATTGCATATCGATTCAAACGCCGAGCTGGACCCCGGCGGTCGTCTCCTAGGAAAAGCTGCGAACAGCGGACTCGAGGTCGTCGAACAGTTCGAACTTCCGGTCAAGCCGCGTGATCTCGAATATCTTCCGCCCTACCTCGTCGAGCGAGCAGATCTTCAGGGTGCCCCGCAGTTGCTCGCAGGCACGACGCGTGGCGCACAGGGTCTCCAGCCCCGCCGAGTCAAAGGCGTCGGTATGGTGGCAGTCGACCACCAAGCGACAGCGGTTCGCGGCCAGAGCCTGGTCGCGCTGGTCTACGAAGTCCTGCAGCGAGTCGCTCGTCAACTCCCCCTTGACGGTCAGAACGGTGACGTCGCCGTAGTTGGTCGCTGTCACCATGTGGTCACCTGCGCGGCGAAGATGTCCCTCGTAAGCCCCGATCGCGAGGTGGAGCGGGAACGGCCCGCCTGAGACGGCGCCGTCTCCGTACTGCCCGGTTCGGGGAGCCTGCTGCCGGCAAATTCGTGGGCTTCCCGGAGCACGGCAGGCAGGTCCATGCCGAGCAACGCCTCGGCGAGGCGCGGGTCGAACTGAGTTCCTGAGCACCGCCGCACTTCGGCGATTGCCACGCTCGGCGCCAGAAACGATCGGTACGTGCGGGTCGTCGTCATGGCGTCGAGGCTGTCGGCCAGGCACAGGATGCGGGCGACCAGCGGAATGTCGCGGCCGGCGAGCCCGTGCGGATAGCCGCGCCCGTCCATGCGCTCGTGATGGTGAATGACGCCCGGCCGCAGGTCCTGGATGTGCGGAACGTGCGACAGAATCCTCGCGCCGATCTCAGGATGCTGCTTGAGAACCTCGAATTCCTCGGCCGTCAGTCGTCCGGGCTTCAGCAGGATGGCGTCTGGGACGCCGATCTTGCCGACGTCGTGCAGCAGGCCCGAGAGGAAGACACGCTGGGCCTCGTGGCTGCCCATGCCTGAAGCCTCGGCGATTCGCCGAGCGAGAAACGCCACGCGCTGCGAATGACCGCAGGTGTAGGGATCCTTGGCGTCGATGCTGCCGACCAGAGCGTCCAGAAGCCCGACGAGTAACTCGCTCAGGTTGTCGTACAGCCGCTGCTTGTGCAGATGGCCGCTGATGCGTTCCGCCAGGCTGCGAAGAAGCTGCACGTCCAGCGTGGAGAAGTCGCCGTCGTCGACGCAATTGAGAGCCAGGAGCACCCCCTGCTCATGCTTGCTGTGCCGCAGCGGCAACGCGATCAGATGGCGTACGGCGGGCTGAGTCCATGCGAAGCGGGGCAGCCCCCAGATACCGTTGAAGACGACGCCGTCCGGCTGGCGGTGGATGTCCGGTCGTAGCTCGCTCGCGAGACGACGGAGCGACAATTCGTCCAACAGGGGTGGACCGAAGGCATGCACGGTGGGTGGGTCGGCCGGTCCGTCGTCCTCCTGCTCGGCGCTCGCGGATGGCGGATCGAGAATGAAGACCAACGCCCGCGCTCGCGACACTTCGAGCGCCTCCGTGCACACGCGCGCGAGAACCGGTGCCGTCTCCTCCGCCAGGTTCAGCTCCTGGCTGATGCGAAATAGCAGGTGCAATTCTTCGTAGGTTGAGTCTAGATTCCGGGCGAGCAAGTCAATCTCGTCGAGGCCGCGCGCCAGGGTCGCTTCCCGCGAGACCGCGTCCCGCAGCATCCACGCGAGCGTTTCCACGTCGGACGCCGACCGGGCTGCGACCGGCGCCGCCAAGGTCCGCACGAGCGAGGTGTCGAGCTGGTTGCGTCCGCAAAAGCGATGCCAGTCCTCGTCATCGGCGTGTTCCGCTCGGAGGAACGCCGCCCCGATGACGCAGTTCACCCGGTCTCGGTCGCCAACCGGAACGACGGCCAGGTTGACGAACGGCGCTCCGACGGGAACGGCGACCGTCGGCGGCGACCCGGTGACTTGCCCAGCCGACTGGATCCCAGCCACTGCATCGCGCACGGCGCTGCGCCAGGCGTTGGCGTCCTGCCAGAGCACGCGCCAGAACCTCGAAGCTTCATCATCCACGGCGACGAGGCGACCGTCCGTATCCCACGCGGTCAGGAAAGCTCCCAGGTGTCGCCACGGCGCCCAGACGCGTTCGCAGATCCGAGGCAGCGCGGTCAGGCCGCTTGCTGCCTGCGAGCCGACCGCGGCTGATAGCGTGGCCTGGGGCATCGGTGCGCCTCGCGTCAATTCCCCGCCGCCGGCGCGGCCGCGTCGTCGAGCAGCTTGCGGGCCGCGGCCAGCACCTCGCGCGGACTGAAGGGCTTGGCCATGACGCAGCGAATGCCGGTGTTCTCGAGTTCGGTGGGCTCGATGGCGAATCCGCGCGCCGTCAGCATCACGATGGGCACATCGTGCAGCGCCGGCTCGGCCCGCAGGCGGGCCGCGAGCTCAAGGCCGGACATGTTCGGCATCTGATAGTCGCTGATGATCAGGTCCGGACGCCGGGCCAGCGCCCGGTCGAACGCCTCCTGCCCGTCGGAGGCGGTCTCAACCTGATAGCCGGCGTTTCGAAGTTTCGCGGCGACCACGTGGACGATGTGCGGTTCATCGTCGCACACGAGGATCGTCGCCTTGTTGGAATCCGTCATCGTTCGCTCCTGTCGCTATGCGTGCAGGGGAAGCGTGATCGTGAACGTGCTGCCCTGCCCGACCTGACTCGCAACCGAGATCGTCCCGCCGTGCACCGTCTCCACGAGGTGCTTGACCAGGTGCAGCCCGAGGCCGGTGCCTTTGGCCATGTGCTGATTGGCCTCGACGCGGAAGAACTTCTCGAACAGACGCGGCAGATCCTGTTCGGGTATGCCCGCCCCGGAGTCGCTGACGGCCACCTGGATGCGGCGCGACTCCTCGTTGACGCTCATGCGCACGGCTACGCGACCGCCCGCGGGCGTGTACTTCACGGCGTTGCTGAGCAGATTGAGCACCGCCTGCGAGATCATGTCGCGATCCGCCAGCACCTGGTGCACGACCGGCGTCAGCTCCTCGTCGAGCTCGATCTGCTTCTCCTCGGCCTGCGGCCGCAGAACGTCCACGACCTCCTTGACCACCACGGCGATGGACACGGGCTCCTTGGCGACCCGGATCGTGCCCGATTCGATCCGGCTGATGTTGAGCATGTTGTCGATCAGGCGGGCGAGTCGCTCGCTGGAGGTCTGAATGATCTCGTAGTACTCGCGCAGCGTCTTGGCGTCCGTGGCCTCGCCGTCCACCAGCATCTCGACGTACGCCCGGATCGAGGCCAGCGGGGTGCGGAGCTCATGGGCCACCTGCGAGACGAAGTTGCTCTTGGCCTTGGCCACCTCCTTCTCGCGCGTGATGTCGCGCAGGACAGTGACGACGCCGCGCGGCGCGGCGACGCCGTCCTCGGACTGGGTCTCGATCGCGGTCATCGACACGTCCCAGACGCGCTCGCCGATGGTCTGCTCCATGTGAAGGCGCGCTCGGGCGCGATCGGCTTCGCGACACTGGCGCACCGATCGAACGATCGCGGCGTCGAGGCCCAACTCGTCCAGCGGCCGTCGCAACGCCGCGTCGCGAGCCACCGCGAGGAGCGCCTGGCCGGCCGGATTCGCGAGCACGAGGCGATCGAACTCATCCGTGACGAGAACCGGGTCCGCGATGTTGTCGATGATGGTCTCATTCTGGCGGCGGCGGAGCTCGGAGATTCGATGGCTGAGCTCAAGACGCTGCTGCTCTTGCCGAAGACTCGCCAGTTGAGCCTCCACCGATTCCAGATCCTCCCGAACCTGTTCCGAAATGCGTTCCAGCTCGCTCGGACCGCTCCGCGAGAGACCGAACCTGTCATTTGAATCCGCGCGGGATTCGATGCCGATTCCGCCACGTCCGAATCGCATCAACACCCCGGCACCTAGCAGAACGGCTGCGAGCACGCCCGCGGGAACACGCCCAGGTCGGGCAGTTTCGGACGGCGCCGCCACGGCGTACCAGGTCAGCCACAGGATCGCGACGCCGATCAGCGGCAGACTCCATGCGGCCGAGGGGCGCGCCCGTGGAAGCCACGCGCGGATCGGCAGCGTTGGCGAGCGAGTGGTCACCGCCGGCATCGACGCGTCGGTGCTTTCGACGTCGTCTTCCTGCGACCAAGGTCGCATCTCGATCCGCGTCATCGGGCGCCCCCGCTGAGCGTTTGGCGGTCGCTCAGAATCGGGCCGGCATCGGCCAGTTCCCGCTGCAACTCGGCGGCGATCTGGCAATCCGGATCGAGCCGCAGGGCACGCTCGATCGAGCGCCGCGCGGCCTCGTGCTCGCCGACCGCCTTCTGGATGCGCGCCAGCGTGCAGAACGCCAGCGGGTTGTGCGGGTCGGCGTCCAGCGCGGCCGATACGCTCCGCAGCGCCGACTTGGGATCGCCCTGTTGGAGCGAACTCAGGGCCGCGAGTAGCCACGCATCGGTATCAGCGCCGCCGCGGCGCGCCAGCTCGCGCGCCGCCTCGGCCGCGAGGCGAGCGTCGCCGATGGCGATCGCCACGCGCGACAGCAGGCTCCAGGACTCGAGATCACCGTCATCCTCACGGAGCAGTTCGCGCAGGGTCGCGTGTGCGCGCCGGGAATCACCAACTCCCATGCACGCGCGGACGAACGCCCGCCGGGCGGGGCGTGATGCACGCTGGGCGGGGTTGGTCATGGCGGAGGCATCGCTTGGACCGGCGACCACCGGCGTCAGGACGCGAATGGCGTCCTCATTTCGGCCGAGCCGCTCGAGCGCGAGCCCCAGCGACTCACGAATCGATCGATCGTTGCCCGCGATCCGCAGGGCGGACTCGTAGGCGGCCACGGCGGCCTCATCGAGCTTGAGCAACTCGCACGTGTGCGCGACGAACAGGCGCAGCCCGACATGATCGGCGAAGTCCGGGAGCCGGGAGCGGACGAGCGAGAGTCCCTCGACCGGACGATCGAGCCGGACCAGCATCTCCGCCTGGGCGAGCAGGTAGTCCGCGTCGTTCGGGTCGGCGGCCGCGGCGTTGCGGTAGGCTTCCAGCGCCGCAGCGAAGTCGCCGAAACGCTCCTCCGCCTGCCCGGCGAGGTACTCGAATTCCGCGCCAGTCGCGCCGGCGGCTCGAGCGCTGGCGACCGCCTGCCGGGCCGCGGCGATGCGGCCTTCGGCCAGCTCGATTCGCGCCAGCAGCATGGCGGCCCGGGCGTCATCGTCGCCAGCGGCGATGACTTCGTTCAACGTCATGCGCGCGTCGCGGAACTTACCGGCGTCGACCAGTTGCTCGACGAGCTGCAACTTCACGCTCTGGCGCACCCCTCGCCACGATCGCTCGGCCTCGGCCTTGCGGTCGACCGCGAAGTGGCGGTCGAGAATGCCGCCGCCGGCGCAGCCGGTGGCGATGATCGCGCCGGCGACCAGTCCGATCCGCAGGCCCCAGCGGCGCAAGGTCGTCACGGCTCGGGCTCCAGCTTGGTCGGCGCGTGTCCGCCGGGAGAATTGTCGGCGTGGTCGTCATCATCGGTCGCCCCGGCCGGGCCCTCGAAGCCCTCCGGAATTCGGAATGGCGGCGCCGGTCGCCCGAAGTCAGCCTCGGGCTTCCCGCTGCCCTCCCGAATAAGGTTCCGCAGCGTGTGTCGGAGCGACGAACACTCCTCGTCCCACGATCGACGGCCGAGGAGTTGCTCGCGAAGCTCCGCGGCCGGAACCTGCTGCGGGTCGAGCCGCGCAGCCATGTTCGCATCCCACAACGCGCGATCGGTATCGCCCTTCTCGAGATGGTCGAGCGCCCAGTGGTAATGCGCCTGGCTGATGCGCTCGCGGCCGAACCAGCGCGCCTGTCGCCGCTGTCCGACCCGGTACCGTTCGGAATCCTGCCGCAGTTCCTCGGCCAGCTTTTCCTCCGGTTCGCCCTTCACGATGCGAACCGTCAGCAGAATGATGATTTCCTCGCGGCTGAGTGCGTCATTGGTGCTGCGGAACATGGCCCCGATTCCGGGGATGTTGCCGAGCAGCGGCATCTGGCTGCGGATGGCACTGCTGACTTCGCGGAAAAGCCCGCCGATGAGGATCGTGTGCCCATCGCGAACGAGGATGTTGGTCGTCACTTCCGTCGTCTGCTTGAACGGCAGGTTCGCGGCCGTCAGACCGCCGGTGGAATCCTCGGGGTGGATCTCCATTCGAATCTGGTCGTCGTCGTAGATGTACGGCCGGAATAGCAGGCGCGTGCCGGTCTCGAGGAACTCGACGGTCTGGACCGCGGTCGTTTCGGTCACGGTGGTGGTCAGGTAACCGTCACGCCGGCCGACGATGACCTCGCCGCGCTGCTTGTTGAGCGCCAGAATCTTGGGGTTGGCCAGCACAGTGATGTCCGTGATCTGCTCGAGCGCGCGGATGAAGAGCGAAATCTGGTCCTTGATGATTCCGAACGTGAATCCGCCGGATGGCACGTTCTGATTGAATCCGGTCCGCGCGGTAAACGTGGTGTTCTGGAGAGCGGCGTTGGGGGTCAGACCGGTCGAAATCGACTGGGCGGCCGGGCTGACGCTGTTGAGCGCGGAGAAGTCGATTCCTCCAACCGTCGTGAAGTCGATTCCGAGGGCGTTGTTCTCGTTCAGTTCGGCGCGAAGGATCGTGGCCTCGACCAGTACCTGCCGGGGACGGACGTCGAACTCGCGCAGCACGTCGGCGATGCGGTCGAGATGCTCCGGGTAGTCCACCACCACCAGCGCTTCGCCGCTCGCGCTCGAGTCGCCCCCGGCGTCGCCGGCGCTTCCGGAGCCGGTCGTGGCGGACGAGGCGAGGCCGCTTCCGGCCGGCGTCGTCTTCGCCATGCGGCCGACCTGGCTGAGCAGCGGTGCGAGCACGGGCTCGGCGTCGCGGGCCGTCACATATCGAAGTCGAAAGACGCGGGCCGCGGGCCTGCGTTCGCGGGCCTCGATCGCGGCCAGTTCGTCGCCGGTGTAAACGCGAATGAATTCGCCCTCTCGGCGGAATCCGAAACCGTTGGCCGACAGGATCACGTCCAGTGCCTTGTCGAGGGTGACGCCGTACAGATTGGCCGAGACGGCGCCCTGCACGCCGCGCGATGCCACGATGTTCATGCGGGTCTGGTCGGCGATCAGACGCAGCACATCGGTGACATCCATATTCGAGACGTGCAGATCGACGATGCCGGCCGGACTGACGGAGACCTCGCCGCGAGGCGGTCGCGGGGGATCGGCAGGGGCGTCCGCGCGGAGCGTGACGGGTTGCGCCGGCGACTCGGGCGCCGCCGCCTGTCCCGGTAAGGCCGAGCGGGCCTGCATCTGCTCCGCCACCCGCGCCAACGTCGACACGATGTCATCAAGGCCGCCGATCGCGGTCGGACTCGGCGCAGGTGTGCGGCCGGCGGAGCGCAGGTCGGATGCCGGTGCTCCGGATGGCACGCCCAGCGCGGCCAGCAGCGCCAGCGTCAGGCCGAGGAGCACGATGCGTGCGCCGCGTCCATGTTGGATCGGGCGAAGGGTCATGCGTGGCGCTCTCCCGCGCCGCCTGTCGCGATCGACCGGCTGCGCCTGCGCGCTGCGCAACACCCGTCCCACGCGGGCGATGCGCGGCTGTCTTCGTTTTCGGTTATCCGGCCCGGGGGCTTACGTCTTAAGGCATGCTGAGCGTGACGCGATGGCTGTCCTTCTCCAGAACGGCGCTTCGATCTCGGACCGACACGAGTCGAAAGCCGTCGACTTCATCGCCGATAACCAGCGTCCGTCCGGAAACTACCGCCAGTTCCTGCGCGCCGACCATGGTTGACTGGAGGACGAGCTTCGAGGCCTCGGCTTCGATTCGGGCGCAGCGGCGCTGACGTTCCTGGCGGCTCTCGTGCACCGCCGCGCGAATTCGCTCAAGGATCCCGAATTTGCTCGACTCGGCCGGTCGCGTGGTTGGCGAGGCCGGGCCGCACTCGCCGGCGAAGAAATCCCGTGCCAGGACTCTGGCAACGGGGCGGAGGTCGACCGCGTCGGGTGTACCCGGCTCAACCGTCATCGCTGCGACCGTCACCGCCGCGGACACGGACTCGGCCGGCTGCGGGGCGATGATCGAGCTGGCGAGCTCCGCCGGAGCCTGGGCGACGACCGATTCGTTGCTCGTCAGGAATACCCGCCCCCACACAACCACCAAGACGAGAGTCAGCAGCGCCAGCGCCGCCGTCTTGCGCCGATCGATGGCCAGATGCGCCAGAAACATTCGCCAGTATCCGGTCAGCGATTCAAGCACGGTCCGGCCTCAATCTCTCCGTGCGAGCGTTTCGCCGCTCGCGCGTGGCAGGAAATACGTATGGATGAGCAATTCGCACGCGAGCGTTGGCGACCGCCGCGCGGCCGACCGGGTTTTCTGCTGTGATTCGGCCGCGACCCGGCGAACCACGGCGCGTTCGACGGAGTGTGCCCGCTCCCACTCGTTCAGACGGACGAAGAAGTCCAACAGCGATCCGAGTGACCCCTCCAGCTCCACCACGACGGGTTGCACCATGACTTCTCGGGGCAACCGATTGAGTTGTTCCCGCTGCAACCCCGCGAGCGGCACGACGCGCCCGGGTTGAATCGCGCGCCGTCGCAGGCCGCAGGCGACCGCCTCCTGCGCCAGCCGGCGATGCGTTTCCGCAAATTCGTGATTGGCGGGGACGGCCAGATCGAAATCAGCCGTCTGGTCGGACAAGTCGCGCACTTCGCGCCAGAGGTCGGTAAGGCCGGCGGTGACCAGCTGTTGGCACTGGACATCGGCCTGCACGGCGTGCAACTCACGGCGTGCTTCGCGCATCCGGCGGTGGCCGGGTACGGCGAACACGGCGACGAAGATTCCCGTCAGCGCCAACGCGATGATCGAGGCGATGATTCCGCTTCGCGCTGCCTTCATCGCCCGGACCCTTCATGGAGCTGGACTCGGCACGTCGTTTCGAACACGACTCGCCCGGACTGGACTCCGTCGGCGGCCTGCTGGGGCTGGGCTGTCACATCCGCGAACAACGGCGACCCGGCCAGTGCCGCGGCGAGGTCGCTGACGGCGGACTCATCCGCGGCCAAACCCGCGAGGCGCAGGGAGCCGCCACGGCGCCCGTCGGCTGGGCGCGTAGTCGGCGAGACACCGGGCGCGGCCGTCGCGGGTGAAGTCGCCGCCCAACGATCGAATGCCAGCTCTTGGATCGTGACGGATGACGGGATCAGGCGCGAGAGTTCCGCAAGCACGGCATCCATGGCGACCGTCCGGCCGAGCCGCCCCACCACGCCCTGACGGCTGCGCAGCGAATCGCGTTCGGCGATCAGCCGCTCCAACCCCGCACGATGAATGCGCACCTGCTCTTGCTGGCGATGAGCCTCCGCGAGTTGACGGGCGATGCGGCGCGTGGCTTCGGCCTGAGCGAAGTTCCACGCGCCCATGACGGTGACCATGAGCGAGAGCAGCAGCCCGTAGCGGCGCCACCGCCGGCGCTCGAGACGCCGCCGATGGCATTCAGCGGGAATGAAGTCGAGTTCGATCATGACGCCGCCTCCGCGTGAGCGCGGGGATCTGACGTCGCTCCCGCCTGCGGGACCGGCGTCCGCGCGGACACGAGATCACGCAGCGCCAGGCCGACGGCCACCGCCCATGCCGGCTGCATGCTGCGACCGCAGCGACTGACGATGGCGGACGTGCCGTCGAGTCCGCGCAGCGGATCGCCGACGGTGCACGGAATGTCGAGGCCGTCCGCGACGACCGGGATCAGGGTCGGCTCGCGCGCCTCCCCGCCGACGAACGTCAGGCAATCCGGGCGCTGGCCTCGGAACGTGACCGAAAAGTAGCGCAGGCACAGATGCACTTCCCGAGCGAGTTGATCGAGTGCGGGTCGGACTGCGTCGGCGACGGATTCGATCAGTTCCGCCTGAATCCCCGCCGGTCCGGCGTCGGTTCGTCGGCCGGCGCAAGCTTGCAGGATGCGAACTCGCAGGGAGTGGGCTTCGGCCGGCGGCATGTCGAGGCGAGCCGCAACGGCCCGCGCCATGGCCTCGCCACCGACATCGAACAGCTTGGCGAAGCAGACCTCGGCGCCGCGGGTGACGGTCAGTCCGGTGCCGCGCCAGCCGACATCCAGGAAGACGTTGACGCTGGCCGCATCTTCGGCGCGACGAAGAAAGCGGACGAAGCATCGTCCGGTCGCCATCGGCGCCGCGTCGATCGCGACCGTCTCGAGGCCGATCGCGTCGAGTAGCGCGAGTCGCCGCTCGATCTCGGCCCGCTTCGCGGCAAAGACAATGACTTCCTCGCGCAGGTCGCTTCCGTGGCGGACCTGCCCGGCCACAAGGGTTCGGAACTCGGCCTGCTCCGGCGTCAACCCGAAGCGATCCTGGGCCTCGAACACCGCGGCCTGCTGCACTTCGTCCGGGGGCATCGACGGCAGGCGGATGTTCTTGAGCTCGAACTCACCGGGTCCGAGCGATGTCGCGGCACGTCGCCCACGGAATCCGCGCTGCCGCAGAGTCTCGACGAGGGCCGTGCGCAGCCATGCGTCGCGGCCGACCGCATCCAACTCCGCTGGGGGGCACAGTTCGGCCCAGGCGTGCACGGTGGGCTGACCATCGCGCAGCGCGAGCTGGACCATCTTGACCCGGCTGGCGCCGAGATCGATGGCGATCGGACCGAATTGCTCGCGGCGTCGATGCATCATGCCCTGTGCCTACTTCAGAAGCGGGTCGATTGTTCCCTCTTTGAGATCGGGGGGATCCGTGAATCCGCCCGGCTCGACGTCCTTGTCCTCCGTGGGAGCGATCGACACGATGCCGCTCGCGGCGGCAATGCGCACGGTCCATGCGACTCCAGCGGAGCGGAGCGTGATCTCCGCATCCGACGCCTGGTCGATTCCGCCGAGCGCATCGAATGCGACCGCTGTGTCGCCGCCGAAGGAGTAGGAGTCGATCAGAACGTCCTTCGCGCCACCGGTCGCCAGCGCGCCGAGCGAGACCACATACGGCCGACGCGTGATCGGATGGGAGATGGGAACATCAGGTGCCGAGGGACGGGCGAGCCAGTAGCGATGCTGAACGGGATCGAGCTTGAGGATGCATCCGAGATCGGGACGGGCGGCCGCTTCGGCCTGGGCGAACGCCACGTCGGCCGCGAAATCGTGGGCGGCCGACTCTGCCCGGTTCGCGCCAAGCGAGAATCGCGTGAGCGCCACCGCCGCCAGCGTTCCCACGATCAGGACGACGGCCAGCAGTTCGATCAGCGTGAACGCTCGCCCCGACCGAACACGCGGCCGCCATTGGCATGGAAGATATCGGCGCGTGACGTTCATGCATCCCCCGCTGCGTTCGAGACGGGTCGGCGCCAGCTCAGCGTCGCAGGGGACGCGGCGCGACCCCCTCGTCTTTATCGGGTGGCGCGAGTTCCACCTTCACGGGCTTGTTCCGCAGGTGGTCGAGGATCTGGGTCAATAACTCGTTCGTCCGCCGCTGCTCGTCGAGCTGCTGCTTCCGCTGAAGCGCCGTGTCGGGTACTTGCGCGGACGCCGACGACTCCGGCCGCGTGCCGACGATCCAAAGCTGCACGGCCAGAAGGGCTGCCACGGCCCAGATCACCGAACGGCTGGGGGAATCTGGATGCAGGGTCGTCGTTCGATTCAACATTTCACACCTGTTTCAGTTCTCAGACCAGTTGATCAATGTATACGGCTCGCGATCCGCGCGACCGGGAAGATTCGGCACTAGTGTTGGAACGCTCTGGAGCTGCATGGCCAAGGAAGCCGAACCAGTGGCGTCGCCAATGCTCCCGGCGTTGATGACCGGGCCGCTGATGGTCATCTTGCATTCCTGCACTTCCTTCCTGATCACGCCGCCGACGTACATGCCGCCCGCCAGCGTCAGGTCCGCGTTCGACGACATGATCACGTGCCGCGACACGATGACGCCCGGCATGTTCTGCACCGACGTGATGGTCGCTCTCGCGTCGATGACCAGATCGCCGTCGACGATCAGCGTGCCGATGAAATTCACGTCGGACAAGACTCTCATGGTTCGGTTGCCGGCGGCGCCGGCCGTGGAGATCAGGATGCCCAGCGGATTCGTCGCGGTGATGATGCCGCCCTCGCAGAGCGGCGAGTTCTTCGGCAGATCGCGAGTTGGGTAGGTGGATGCGGCGTAGTAGGTCTGGCCGTCGAGCGTGTAGGGCTGGAATCCAGGGATCGGAAACGCCGGAATTGGCCGTGGTGCGGATGTCGGCTGCAATTGGGCCGGTGGACCGTGGAGCGGCAGCATCGGCCACACGATGTTGCCGGTTGCCGCGACCACGCCCTGGCTCCATGCCAGCGACGTCACGTTGCCGTTGACGTGAATGTCGCCCAGGAAGTAGGTCAACAGCGGGAAACTCTGGGTCTTGCCGGAGAGGTAACAGTGCGAGATGCACCAGGAATCGGGCGGAGGGAGCACCACCTGCGCCGTGGCCGCCTGCCTGGCGCGCGTCGCGCCGGTCGCATCGACGACAATCGCGACGCTGCTGATCTCGTATACCCGGCGGGTCGCCGACTTCTGCGTGACGGAGACGACGACCTTGTTCGGGCCTCCGTCCAGCGACAATCCACCTGCCGGCGTACCGGTCCAGAAGCCGCATGCCGGGACGCCGGACGGCGGCGTCATCAACTGGCGCGCGGCATAGGCCACACCGGACTCAGCCAGCAATCGGGCTTGCGTTCGTGCGACGACGTTTGATGCGCGATACACGTTGGGAGCGGTCCGGTTGGCGAACGACAGGCTCAGGATACCGACGAGGGTTGCGAAGCCCAGCACGACCAGCAACGCGAAGGCTGATCGGCGCGGACGCGCGTTCGTCGATTGGGCACATCGACGCCCCCTCACCACTTCAACTCCTGAATGCGCCGTTTCCGTCCGGAGGGGACCGTATCCGCCGACCACAGCGACGTGTTCGAGTAGTCGCCGGCGGTCCGGGGCGCGAACGCGGCGTGATACACACGGGGTTCGGTGCCGGCCAGAACCTGCATGTCGATGGTGAGCAGACGAGTGCCCGACGTGCCGGTGCGGGCGCCGAACTGCACGGTTGGAAGCCGATCGGCCCAGACCTCGGTCCGCACGTACGGCGCGTACGTTGGATTCGCGAGGATTGTTGCCAGGTTGACTCCGATCACGTCCAGTGGACCGAGCACGACGTTCAAGACCGCGGGCAGCGACGGATCAAGGCGCTTGCACACGAGAGTGTCCTTCACGTCTTCCGACGTGATCAGCAGCATTTCGGAGACCTGCATCTGCTCATCGCCGGGGATCCCTTCGATCCCGGCGGCCGGGTAATCGTCGGCGCGCCAGACAGTGATCGTTCCAGGCGTGTCCACGCGGACGCCGCGCGCCTCGTGGACGACTTCTCGCAGGCGCTCGAGCGCGGCGGTGGCGCGCCGCGCCGCGGCCATGTCGTCGTCGACCAGCGTCGCGGAACGCGACACCGCAAAGACCAGAGTCGTGGCAGCCGCCGCGACGACGCTGAAAAGCGCGGCGGATATGAGCAGTTCGACCAGCGTCATTCCGATCCGAGCGCGGCGATCCCGGCCGCCGGACGTCTTGTCGTTTCGTTTAGTACGCACGGGTGACGTACCGCCGGAACGAGACCAGGTTCGTCGTGCCATCCCACACGCTCACGACGATCTCGATGAACAGTTTCGTGGGGGTGACGGCCTGACCGGGCAGGTCGAGATGCTGAATCGTCACGGTACGATACAGGCCGGCGGCGCCGGTTGCGGTCAACGGCGAACCCGACGCGGATCGCGCGCCGGTAAGCGCCTCGCTGTAGCCGTGGTAGTCGTCGATGTTGTCAAAGGAAGCCCGATCGCTCTCGCCGGCGTCCGGGCCGAGGTTGTAGACACCCGGCTGATCGGGGTCGTCGAACGGGTGCGCGAGGATCTCATCCATCAGCGCGGCCCCCAGCCAGGCCGCCTGCTCGATGCGAGCCGCCTGCTGGACCTGCCGGAGACCGGCCGAGAACGGCAGCGCGGCTGCGGCCGCGACGGTTGCCAGGATGGTCGCCGCGAGCAGGGTTTCCACCAGGCTCAAGGCCGTCCGCGATTGTCTTTTCCGCGCGATCATGGCGTGCCTGTCCGGAACCGGTCCTCGACCGGAAATACGAAGGCCGAGAGTCGGACGCCGGTCGGCATCCGGCCCTCGGCCGAATGAGGTTACACGCTGCGGATCCGGGGCGTCGCGGCCGGATCAGTACGTACTGGTCGCAATGCCGTTGATGGTCTTGCCGTCGTTTGCCCGGAAGAGGCCGTTGTCCTGGTTGTAGTACCAGCCCTTGGCCGTTTCAGACGTGTTGCTGGTGATCTCGGCGCTGTTGTTCAGCGGGTTGACCGGGATCGCCTGCAGGTACGGGCCGAACTTGCCGGTGGTCTGGTTGACCGTGCCGTCGGCATCCGTCTTCTTGGTCATCTGGTCGACGAAGTTGGTCAGCGTCGGATAGCTGCCGTGCTGGAGGCGGTAGAGCTCGATCTGGCCGCGAAGAGTCTGAAGGTTCGTACGCAGCGAGCTGACCTGCGTGTCGGTCGAGGCATCGCTGAACTGCGGCACGACGATGGCCGCGAGAATGCCCAGAATGATGACGACGATCAGCAACTCGACGAGCGTGAATCCCTTGCGAAACATGGCATTCGGTCTCCGTCCGGCCCCGGATGCGACGATCGGGGCCCGCTGCGTGCCCTCGGTCGGTATGACCCGACTGCCCACCGAGCCCGGGCCGTCGGCCTCTGTCGACTCGTGGTTCGTCAGCGTCATCGGATGGTGCGGTGTCGGCCTTGAGACACACGCGGGATTTCGCTCAAGCGGCGGATGTGGGTTTGCGTCCCAGAAGTCGTGGCTCGCCATCCACCCGCAGCATGACGCCGCGTTTGAAGACGGCGGAGGGGCGCGGCCGAATCCGCAGCGCTTCCGAGGCGGACTCGACCGGCAGCACGGCCAGATCGGCGAACGCGCCGCGTCGCAGTCCATAGTCCCGCAGTCCCAGAACCGCCGCGGCGCGGGCCGTGATCGTCTCAAACGCCTCCTCGATCAGCGCGGGGCTGGACAGATGGTCGGCATGCACCAGCGTGTGGGCGACATCGAGCATCTGCCCCGTGCCCATCGGATAAAACGGGTCGCGAATACAGTCTTGGCCGGCGGCGACGTTGACGCCGGCGGCGAGCAGTTCGCGGACGCGGGTCAGACCACGCCGCTTCGGGTAGCGGTCGTATCGGCCCTGCAAGTGCAGATTGACTTGCGGATTGGTGACGACGTGAACGCGAGCCTCGCGCAGCAGGTCGATGACCTTGCGTGCATGGACGTCGGAGTAGCTGGCCAGCGCGCAAACATGGCTGGCGGTAACGCGTCCTTGCCAGCCCGCCTCGATCGTGGCCGCGGCCAGGTACTCCACGCAGCGCGACTCGGGCGCATCGGTCTCGTCGATGTGGCAGTCGATTGGCGCATCAAATTCGGCCGCCAGCTCAAACAACAGGTTGATGTGGCGGCGACTGTCGGACTCGGTTCGCTCGAAGTGCGCAATGCCTCCGATGACATCGCATCCCATCCGCATGGCTTCCCGCATCCGGTCCAGCGCACCGCGATCGCGGAGAATGCCGTCCTGCGGAAAGACGACCATCTGTACATCGCACAGGTGGCGGCATTTCTCGCGCGCCGCCAGCACGCCTTCGCACAGGCGCAGTCCGGCCGTCGAGCCCACGTCGACATGATTGCGGATGGAGCCGGTCCCGAACGACACTTCTGCGTGGATGGCCCGCACGGCGCGCGAGGTCACGTCGCGCGGTCGCAGGCGCCGCTTGAACGCCGACCAGAGCCGGATGGCCTCGAGCAGCGTGCCGCTGCGGTTCTCGGGCACGAGGTCCGCCGAATAGGCCAGGTCGAGGTGCAGGTGCGGATCGACGAACGACGGCGTCAGCAGCCCCCCACCGGCGTCGAACACGGCCGCGCCGCGCGGGAATCGGTGTTTCCGCGTTACGGCGGCGATCCGGCCGTCGTCCGAGAAGACCACGTCGTGCAATCCGCGCCGACCGCGAATCCGTCCGTTCCTGATGCCGGCCCATGTCTTCATGGTCGATATGCTAAGGGATGGATGTGCCCCGCCAAGCTCGATTCCGCTTCTGGTCGGCCGGCACCGGCGTGTTTGTCGGGGTCTGGCTGGTACTCATGTGGGCCGGTCGCGAACGGATGTTCCGCGATCCCGGCACGCTCTGGCACTGCGTGGTCGGCCAACTCATGCTTGATCGCGGCGAGATCATCCGGGTCGATCCGTTCAGCATTCGGCACGCGGGCGAGCCCTGGATTGCGCATCAATGGCTCGGCGAGTGCGTGATGGGCGCGGTCGAGCGGCGCCTGGGCCTGGACGGCCTCCTGCTCGGCGCCTGCGTGATGATCGCCGCAACGTACGCTTGGTTGGCCGCGCGGCTCGTCCGGCTGGGAACTGCTTGGCCGACGGCCGTCGCGCTGGTGGTGCTGGCCATCGGCGCAAGCAGCTATCACTTCATGCCCCGTCCGCATCTCGTGGCTCTGCCCCTGCTCGCGCTGACAGTGGCGGTGCTATCCGATGTCGAGGCGGGCCGCGCGTCGCTCGCCCGGCTCGCCTGGCTGCCCGTATGCGTGCTGGCGTGGGCCAACACGCACGGAAGCGCGCTGGGCGGACTTGCGTCGCTCGTGCTCGTAATTGCCGGTTGGGTGGTTCTCGGCGGACGTTTGGGCTCGAGGTTTCGCGTCGAGACCCCCGTGCGATCCATCCGATTCGTCACCGTGGCGATCGTCGTGGTGGCGGCGTGCGCAGGCGCGATTCTCAGCACCCCGTTTGGTCTGGAGCTACCTCGGGTTTGGGCCAAGCTCGCGGCCGGCAACGAGTTGCCTGAGTTGATCGTCGAACACGCCCCGCTGTCGCTGCGCACGCCCGAAGGCTGGATGGTCGTGACTTTGGCGGGCGTGTACCTGCTGGCCTTAGCGCGAGCTCGCGGCGGCCTGTTCCGCGTGACCTGGGTCCTGCCGATCGTGTGGCTGCTTCTGGCTGTCCAACGAATTCGTCACGGGCCGCTCTTCGCAATGACGGTGCTCGCGGTTCTTCCCGATGTCTTGCTCGCACGCCGCGGCGTTGGGCTCCCGATGACCATGCGATACCGGCCGCCGCTCGCGCGCGCGGCCGCTCTTCTTCCCAACGTGGCAGCGGTCGGGCTCTCGGTTGCGTTGATCGCGGCGGGCGCTCGCGTCCCGGTGATCGGTGCGGGTTGGGCTCGGCTCGGCCCGGCCGATTGGCCGATGGCGGCGCTGGATCCGCTCCGCGACCGTGTCGCCGAGGGAGGCGCAGCGGCCCGTGTCATCAACGACATGTCGTTCGGCGGATTCCTGATCTGGGCGGCGCCGCGGGCGCGTGTCTGGATCGATGATCGATGCGAGTTGTACGGCGTCGATGCGATTCGGGAGTATGTCGAGGCAGGACGGGATCGCCCGTGGCAGATCGACGCGTGGTCGATCGAGCACGATGCCGCCACCGCGCTCGTCATCTCAGGCGCTCCGTTCGATCGCCACCTGCAGGCGAGCGGCCGATGGACCTGTCTGCACCGCGATGCACGCGGCGCGCTGTACGCCCGAAATATTGGAGATAGCCCCCTCCTCGCGGGCCCCAATCCCACCCGGTTCACTCATCCAGCAACGAGAAATCACCGGACAGTGGCCGCTCGCTGACGGCCCACTGGATGGCGCGCTCGATCGCATCGCGCCGGAAGGGAGTGAAGATGGCGCCGACGCCCACCATGGCCGGCGGGTGTCTCACATGCTCCTGAAGCTCGACGCCGACCAGCGGAATGGTCGCGCCATCGGCGCGGGCCTGACGGATTTCCCAGTCGATCCACGCCGATCGGGCCGTTCCCTGCGACAGCACGCACACCATGACATCGGCGTCGCGAATGGCCGAGCGCAGCGCCGCGCGCAGGGACTCAGCGGCCGGGTCATCCGGGGCGAATCGCTCGCGCTGGTCGTACACGGCAGGGTCGACGTTCGTTTGTCGCCAATCGGATAGCCTTTCGGCATAGACCGAGTCCTGCGACTCATGGCACACATAGATCCGGGTGTTGGTCACGACTCAAGCGCCCCTGACTACTCGCGCTCGAACGGCTGGGCCAGCGCCGCCGGCGGGCGCGCACGCCCCGCTAATCCGGCCAGCGCGATCAATGTCAGAACGTACGGCAGCGCCAGCAACGCCGGATACAGAAGGTGCACCGATTCACCCAGGGTCGGCTGCAATGTCTGCTGGAGGGCGTCGAGGCAGCCGAATACGAGCGCGGCGAGCAGCACGCCCGGTGGAGACCAGCGACCGACGATGACGAGGGCGAGCGCGAGAAAACCCCGTCCGCCGGTCATTTCCTCCTGGAAGCGCGTGGTGAGACCGAGCGACAGGTACGCTCCCGCGAGTCCAGTCATCGTGCCGGCAAACACGGCGGCTGCCGTACGCACGACCCCGACGCGAACGCCGGCGGCATCGGCCGCGTGGGGGTTTTCGCCAACGGCACGAAGTGTCAGCCCCGGCCGCGAGTAATGGAGCGTCGCATGCAAGAGCGCCACCAGTATCAACGCGGCGAGCATCATGACATCGAACGGCGCGGCGTCCGCCAAGCCGGGTGGGACGAAGTCCAAATTGCGCGCGGCGCATGCGTGCTCGATTCGCTGGACCGCCACGCCGGTCAGCCCGACGGCCAGCAGGTTGATTCCCAGCCCCGTCACGATCTGGTCGCGCCGGGCAGCAACCGTCCAGACTGCCATCAGCAGTCCCACCAGCGCGCCCGCCATGCCGGCTGCCGCCACGCCGGCCCACGCGGAGCCGGTCCACCACGCGACCGCCGCCGCGACGAACGCGCCGGTTAGCATCGTGCCTTCGAGGCCGATGTTGATGAGACCGGCGCGCTCGCCGATCAGTTCGCCGCTTGCGGCAAAGACCAGCGGGACGGATGACGCGGCGCCACGAACCAGAACGAACCGGGCGAAATCCAGCGGCTCGGGCCCCATCATGCAACGCCTCCCGTCCCGGCCAGACGCGTCCGGCTGAATAGAACCGTCATGAGGATGACCGTGCCCTGAGCGACCCACGTCAGGACCGTGGGGAAATCGCTGAGCGCGACGTCCGGGGATTTCTGCAGCCCGCGCGTGCCCACCTCCAGCGCCGCGAAGAACACCGCCGCCGGCACGACCGCGATGGGCCGGAGCCGAGCCAGCAGCGCGACTGCGATCGCGGTGTAGCCGTATCCGCAGCCGAAGCCGGCGGTCAGATGGTGCGTATTGCCGGCCAACTCGATCACTCCGGCCAGCCCGGCCAGCGCGCCGCTGCCCACGAACGCCGCTGCCGAATAAATGCCGATCGGGATGCCCGCGAACTCGGCGGCGACCGGATTCGCGCCGACGACGCGAGTTCGAAAGCCCCAGACGGTCCGCATGAGTCCAAGGGACAGCACGGGTGCGAGCAACGCGGCGATGATGATGCCTGAGTGCAGTCCGGCAGTCGCGACCAACACCGGCAACTTTACCGAGGCGGGAATGTTGGCCGTGCTATCGCGGTCGACGCTCAGTGGATCGACCAGCGGACCGCGCACCAGGATCGTCACAAGCTGCACAGCGACAAAATTGAGGAGGATGGTGCTCAACACCTCCTGGACGTGCCGCCAGCGCTTCAACGCGGCCGCCACACCGGCCCAGACCGCGCCGCCGACCACTCCTGCGAGTACGACGAAGCCAGCGGCGATTCCCTGGGGCCACGTCGCGACCTGTGCGGCGGCCGCAGCCGCCGCGGCCGCCCCCGCCAGGTACTGACCCTCCGCGCCGATGTTCCAGACGCCGCAGCGGAACGCCAGCACGACCGCCAAGCCCAGGAGGATCAGGGGACAGGATACGAGAAGGACGGCCGCCATTCGGTCCGGTCGACCGAAGACCGCGGCGGCGAACTCGCCGGCCACGAGGCGCGCGTCATAGCCGAACGCCGCCACGACCAGAAGCATGACGAGCAATCCGACGGCGGCGGGCAGGAGCGAGCCGAACACCGCCAGCGTGCCGCGAACAGCCCGCACAGTCACGCGGCCGCCCCGCCGTCGGCCGGCAGCCCCGTCATCAGACGACCGATGGCGATCGTGTCATGCGACACCGTGGCGGACGAATCGGGATTGCGAGGCGCCGCGGTCAGCGTTCCATCGTAGAGCACGAACACCCGGTCGGAAAGCTGCAAGACCTCGTCGAGATCGGCCGAGATGAGCACAATACCCGCGCCGCGTTCTCGCTCGGACAGCAGTTGTTCGTGCACAAACCGTGAAGCGGCCACGTCGAGACCACGCGTCGGATTCACCGCCACGATGCGGGCGGGTCGGTTCGCAAGCTCGCGGGCGACAACGAGCTTCTGCTGATTCCCGCCCGACAGCGCGGCGACCGGCTGCTGCAGCGAACCCGCCCGAATGTCGAAGCGGGCGACGAATTCGCCCGCGCGACGCCGAAGGGCCGCGCGACGCAGCCACCCGAACCGCGAGTATGGGCGTTCGCGGTGGTCCTTCAGCGACGCGTTCTCGCTCACGCTCATCGACAACACGAGCGCCTCACGCTGTCGATCGCCTGCAATGTGCGCGCACGGCGCGGCTCTCAATAGTTCCCGCGTCAGCTCGTCCTGACCGTTACCCTCGACGCCGGCCACGCCGACGATCTCACCGGCGCGCACTTCGAGCTGCGCATCACGCAATCGGCCCAGCCCGATGGCAGTCGCGTGGTACGCCAGCCTGAGCGCCACCGGCCCCGGCCGCACTGGCGATCGTTCGCGTGGCGTGGCGAGCTCGCGCCCGATCATGCGTTCCGCTAGTTCCGACGCGGTGAGTCGACCGGCCGTCTCGCCGGCAACGAGCCGCCCCCGCCGAAGCACGCTGATGCGATCGGCCAGCGTCAGAACCTCATCCAACTTGTGCGAAATGAAGATCACCCGGCAGCCTTGATCACGAGCTCGGCGCAGGGCGACGAAGAGCTGTTCGCACTCCTGGGGCGTGAGCACGGCCGTTGGTTCGTCGAGAATGAGCGTGGTCGTGTGATGGCGCAGCGCCTTGAGAATTTCAACCCGCTGCCGCTCGCCGACCGAGAGATCTTCCACGCGGCGAGCCGGGTCTACCTCCAGTCCGAGCCGTCGGGCTTCGTCGCGGACGCGGCGGCGCATGGCGGCCTTCGGCAGCCACAGCCCGCCGTGACGATCCCCGAGCATGACGTTCTCGGCAACCGTCAGCCGCTCAACCAGCATGAAGTGCTGGTGGACCATGCCGATGCCGGCGTCCTGCGCTTCGGAGGGCCGTCGGAACACAAGCGGGCGACCATCCAGCAGCATGCGGCCCCCGTCGGGTTGCAGCAGGCCGTACAGGATCTTCATCAGGGTCGACTTGCCCGCGCCATTCTCCCCGAGCACGGCGTGAACCTCGCGCGGAGCGAAATCGATCGAGACGGCGTCGAGGGCGATCAGCGAGCCGAAGACCTTGCTGACCCGTTCGACCCGGAGCATGAGCGCGTTTTAGGAACCGGCTACCGGCAAGTCAATCTCGGCCCCGGGGAAATACCGACTTTGTCCGGTCGTGGCACTCGCATAGTATTGACGCAGGCGCGTCGTCCGGGCCGCATGGCGGGGCGTCGTCGCCGGCAGGGGAATGCCGGTTGTTCGCTCACATCTTTCATGCACAATCAGCAAGAGCCGTGTTCCTGATCGGGGTCTGCCTGGCCGGACCTCTCATCGCCGCCCCACTGACGAAGGTTCACTACCGTCCGCTGTTGTGCGATGCCGCCTTCGACGCACCCGCGACGGAGCGTGGATCGACAAGCGATGCCGCAGGAGTGATCCGTGCGCGCGGCGTGTCGCTCGATCGCGGAACGCTCGCGCTCCTCGCGGCCGGCGGCGTGAAGCGCGCGCGCCTTCCCCTGTTCGAGGATGCCGAGTTCGAGGTGGAGGTCACCGCGATCGATGCCGCCACGGGCACGATCGTGGGTCGGCTCGCCGGTGTGGCGCACGGTCGCTTCCATGCGATCGTGCGGGAGGAGGTCGTTCTTTTCGCCGTCCACGCTCCAGCCATCGGTTCGTTTGAGCTCATGGCCGGCGCCGACGGCCTGGGAATCGCGCGCCAGCGCGACCGATCGGGCGCTGCCGCGAACTGTCCGGCGGAACTGATCCGGCCGCCCGAGCCACGCGGCGCGACCTGCCCGGAGTCGCTTACCCTGCTTCGTGGATACGCGGCCGATGACGGCTCGATGATCGACGTCATGGCGTACTACACCGCCGCGGCGCGGGATGCGGCCGGCGGTGTCGCCCAGATCGAGGCGAAGATCGACCTCGCCACCGCCATCGCCAACCAGGCCTACGCGGACAGTCTGGTGACGCCGCGCGTTCGAATCATTCGCAAGGTGCTGATCTCCTACGTCGAGAGCGGCGACTACAACACGGACTTGCAGCGACTGGTCGAGCCGGCCGACGGCTTCCTTGATTCCGTCCACCCGGAGCGCGATGCGTACGGCGGTGATCTGGTTTCGCTCTGGGTCGCCAATTTGAATGCCGGCGGCGCGGCGTTCTCCCTGGTTGGATTGGGAACCGACGACGACGGACGCAACTGCTTCTCAGTCATGCGGCAGGACAACGGTCCGTTCGAGACGTTCGCCCACGAACTCGGGCACAACTTCGGCTGCCAGCACGACCGCCTGACCAACCCGACCGGCGGATTCTTCAATTACTCCTACGGCTTTCGAGAGCCCGGAAACATCTGGCGTACAATCATGGCCTATCCGCCGGGCACGGTGATCTACCAGTTCTCGAACCCGAATGTCATTTACAGCGGACCGCTCGGGAACCCCGGTCCCACGGGCGTGCCGGGCGACAATCCGGCGTCGTCCTGCGACAACGCGCGCACCCACAACAACACCGCGTGGACCATCGCGAACTTCCGCCCGAGCCTGCTGACCGCCACGCAGCCGTCGCGGCTCTATGTCCGGCCGGGCGGCGCCGGAAGTGGCGACGGCTCGAGCTGGATGAACGCGATGGACGATGTTCAGGCCGCGATCTCAACGGCCGTGCAAGCGCGCGGCGGCGTGCAGGAGATCTGGGTCGCGGCCGGCACCTACCGGCCGAATCGCGGCGTGACGAACCCGCTGTTCGTTCGCACGATTTCTTTTCGTCTTGTCAACGGCGTCGCCATCTACGGCGGATTCTCGGGGAGCGAGACGCTGCTGTCGCAGCGAAACGTCGCGTTGAACCCGACCATTCTCAGCGGCGACATTGGGCTGATCGGCGACCCGTCGGACAACAGCTACCACGTCGTCAGCGGCAGCGATCTGAACGCGGCGGCCGTGCTCGATGGCTTCCAGATTCGCGACGGCAACGCCGACGGGGCCGGTTTTCCACACGACGGCGGCGGCGGAATGCTCAACATCTGCGGCAACCCGACCATTCGGAACTGCACGTTCGTCAACAATCGGGGCGGTTACGGCGGCGCGGTTCGGAACGAGCGCGGCGGCCAGCCGCGGTTCGTTGATTGCGCCTTCACGGGCAACGTCGCGTCCGTGCACGGGGGCGGCATGTCGAACCACGCCAGCCATCCGCGCGTTGAGGGCTGTTCGTTCACAGCCAATGTCGCGCCCAACTACGGCGCGGTCATGAACGACGCCGGCAGCGCGGCGGAATTCACTGCTTGTTCATTTTCGAACCATGCCAACCCGTGGGGCGCGGCTTTCGGCAACTTCGGGAGTAGCCCCACGCTGACCGGCTGCACGTTTTCGAACAATGCCGCGACGAACGGCGGCGGTGGCTTCATGGCCGGCGGTTCGTGCGCGCCGCAGTTGAACGCCTGCACGTTCAGCGGCAACACGGCCGTGTTCGGCGCGGGCGCGTATTGTTTCGACGGCGCCAACGCACAGTTCAACGCATGCCAATTCACGTCGAACTCTGCCGATCCGGGGGGCGGCTTGTACGTGTTCAATGCCAGCCCCGTGCTGATCGGATGCAGCTTCGTCGGAAACACGGCCGGCGGAGGCGGGATCGGCTCCGGCGCGGCCGTCTTCTTCACCAGCGGCGGGTCGGCTACGTTGACGAACTGTGCGTTCACCTCGAACCAGTCGGGTTGCTGCGGCGGCGCGGTCGTGGCGATGGGCGGCGCGACGCCTACCTTCGCGACATGCGTTTTCCAATCGAACTCGGCCGGTTGCTGTGGCGGCGCGGCGGCCACGTTCGGCGTCGCGGCCGTGTTTCAGCAATGCCGCTTCGTTGCCAACGCCGCCAACCTCGGCGGCGCGATGTGGAACGCCGATCCGTCCTCGCCGCGCGTGGATGGTTGCGGCTTCTTCGGCAACGACGGCGCGTTCGGCGGTGGCGCCTTGCACACGAGCGCGGGCTGCTTACCGATCGTCGTGAGCACCGTCCTGAGCGGCAATCGCTCGCTCCAGGGGGTCGGCGGCGCGGCGTACAACGTCGGCGGGAGTTCCGCGACGTACGCCAACTGCTCGATGAGCCGCAATTCGGCCGCGTTTGGCGCGGGCGGCATATGGAGTGACGCCTCGTCGTGCCAACTGGCCAACAGCATTCTGTGGGAGAACAGCGGGCCGGGCGGAACCGACCAGCCCGGACAGTTGACGACCGTCAACGGTGGAAGCGCGATCGTGAACCGCTGCTACATGCAGGGATGGACCGGCTCGCTCGGCGGCGTCGGCAACTCGGCCACTCCGCCCCAGTTCGTCAATCCGCTCGGCCCGGACGGCATTCTGGGCACGATCGACGACGACTTGCGACTCCTGGCGACGTCTCCCGCAATCGATTCGGGCAGCAATCCGCTCGTGCCGGCCGGTGCGACGCTCGACGCCGCGGGCATGCCGCGTTTCGCCAACGTTCCGTGCGTCGCGGATAGCGGTGTCGGCCCCGCGCCCGTGGTGGACCGCGGAGCGTACGAGTTCCAGCCCATCGCCGCGGTGCTCGGTGACACCGACGGCAGCGGCGTGGTCAACGCGGCCGACGTTCCGCTGTTTGTCGCGGTGGTCTCGGGGATGCTCTCGACTCAGCCGGCGCTGGCGGCATCCGACTGCAACTGCGACGGCGCGGTCAACGGCCGCGACATTCAGCCCTTCGTGAATCGCCTGCTTTCACCCTGAGGCCCGGTCGCCGCGGCGATCGCCTTGACCTGCGCCGTACCGCCTGCAATACTGAAGATTGTCACGTGGCGCCACCCGTCTCGCCGGCTCACACGGTCTTCCCCGCGCCACCGCCTTGGTCGATGTGGTTCACCGGTGGAACCGGTCTTCTACGGAGAGTGCGGTCCGATGCAATTCGATCTGCCAGATGATCTTGTCGCCATGCGTGATCTGGCGAGGGACTTCGCCGCCCGGCACATCGCCCCCCATGCCCGCAAGTGGGACGCCGACAAGTGGATCCCGGATGAGACCGTTCGACGGATGGGCGAAACCGGGCTGCTCGGCGTCACCGTGCCCGAGGAATACGGCGGCGCGGGCCAGGGGTTGCTCGCCATGACCGTCGTCGTGGAGGAGATCGCCCGACAATGCGGCGGCACCGCCCTGCTGATCGCGGCCCACTCCGGGTTGTGCACGGGCCACATCCGGCTGGCGGGCAACGATGCCCAGAAGCGCAAATATCTGCCGGCGCTCGCCTCGGGGAAGCTGATCGGTTCCTGGTGTCTGTCCGAGCCGCATTGCGGCACCGACGCGATCGCGCTGACCACCCGCGCCGAAAAGGACGGCAACGGCTGGGTACTGAACGGTAATAAGTTCTGGATCACGAACGGCCGGCGGGCGGGCGTGTTCGTCGTCATCGCGCGGACGTCGGATCAGCCTGGCACGCGCTCGATCTCGGCGTTCATCGTCGAGCGCTCCGCCAAGGGCCTCGAGGTTGGCGAGCCCGAGGACAAAATGGGAATGCGTGCAAGCGACACGACGCCTGTCAGCCTCGAGAATGTGCGCGTGGGCGAGGAGGCGCTGCTCGGCAAGCTCGGCGAGGGATACGTGGACGCGCTCAAGGTGCTCGATCGGGGGCGCGTCACCATCGCTTCGCTTTCGGTGGGTCTGGCGCGCGGCTGCTTGGAGGAGGCGGTGCGCTACGCCGCCGAGCGGAAGGCCTTCGGGAAGCCGCTCCATGCCTTTCAGGCCATCCAGATCAAGCTGGCCGACATGGAGACGCAGGTCGAGGCGGCGCGCCTGCTGGTGCGACAGGCCGCCGCGACGTTCGACGCGGGTCGGGGCGACAAGCAGGCCGCCTCAATCGCCAAGCTGTTCGCCAGCGAGATGGCCAGCCGCGTGGGCTGGGACGCCATCCAGATTCACGGCGGCGCGGGCTACACCAAGGATGTCGCGGTCGAGCGGCTGACGCGCGACAACAAGCTGTGTGAAATCGGCGAGGGCTCGAGCGAGGTACAGCGGATGCTGATCGCGCGGGCCGAGTTTCAGAAGCGCTCGGCCTGATCGGCCGGCGAGTCATCGCGACAGGAAGCAACATGACGACCGCCACGACTAACACGCAGGTTGCGGATGCCGTGATTCCGTTCGGCTACGAGCTGGATGAAGAGCACCGCATGCTGCGCGACAGCATCCGCGAGTTCTCGGAAAACGAGGTGCTGCCCGGCGCCGGCCAGCGAGACGTCGACGGCCGTTTCCCGGCCGAGATCATCGCCAAGCTCGGCGAGATGGGCTACATGGGCATCTGCGTGCCCGAGGCCTACGGCGGCGCGGGCATGGATGCGCTCGCGTCGTGCATCGTGGTCGAGGAGCTGAGTCGCTGCGATGCGTCGGTGGGCGTCATTGTCTCGGTGCAGAACTCGCTGGTGATCGACCCGCTGCTCAAGTTCGGCACGGAGGAGCAGAAGCAGAAATGGCTGCCCCGGATGGCCCGCGGCGAACTGCTGAACTGCTTCTCGCTGTCGGAGCCGAACAGCGGTTCGGACGCGGGCGCGATGCAGTGCCGGGGCGTCTGGAAGGGCGACCATTGGGTCATCAACGGCACCAAGTGCTGGGTGACCACCGGCGCGGAGGCTGATGTCGTCCTGCTCATCTGCCGAACGGAGGACGGCGACCGTCGCAACGCCTCCGCGTTCTTGCTGGAGAAGCACACCCCCGGCCTGACCGTCGGCAAGCACGAGGAGAAGATGGGGATTCGGGCCACCAGCACGACCGAGCTGGTGTTCGAGGACGTGAAATTGCCAGCCGACGCCCTGCTCGGCGAGCGCGGCCGAGGGCTCGGCATCGCCTTGGCGGCGATCGGCGGCGGAAGGCTCGGCATCGCCGCGCAGGCCATCGGCATCGCCCAGATGGCGCTCGACAAGGCGGCCAAGTATGCCCTGCAGCGGAAGCAGTTCGGCCAGCCGATCGCGGAGTTTCAGGCGATCCAGTGGAAGATCGCCGACATGGCGACCCGCGTCGCCGCATCCCGCGCGCTGAACTACAAGGGCGCATGGCTGAAGGATCGCGGCGACAAAAACCTCATGGCGGTCGGAGCGATGGCCAAGGTCTACGCGTCCGAGACGGCCCGCTTCTGCGCGAACGAGGCGATGCAGGTGTATGGCGGCATGGGATACTGCCGCGAGGAAGGCATCGAACGGCTCTACCGTGACGCCAAGATCACCGAAATCTACGAGGGGACCAGCGAGATGCAGCGTCTGACGATCGCTGAGACGCTGATCGAGCATCCGGAGCGCCTCACGCAGATCTGACGCAGGCGTCAGTTCTGCGGCGTGGCTCGCGGCCAGTGCTTGACCTTGGCGGAGGCCCCCGCCAAGGCGCGATCCGAGATCTCCTTCACGGCGGCCAGCAGCATCGTGAAGCGCTTCACGACGTCGACTTCTTCCAGGAATTTCCGCGCGCACGCCACGTCGCAGACCAGCGCCTGGGCGAGGTAGTCAACCACGTCCGAGATCGGAAGCTCGGCGGATTTCACCATGTCCAGCCAGTTGCATTGCTGCGAGAGCGACGCCAGTCCGGGTGAAGCCAGCGCTTCGAGCAGTTCGCGCCGCATCGACGTCTCCAGCATCGGGTCGCCGTTGCCGGTGGGCGGCAGGGGCGTCAGCAGGCCGCGTCGATAACTGCGGGTGCGATCCTCCGTGGAGACTCTCGCCCGAATGGTCCCTTGCAGGAGAATGTTGTAACGGCCGTCGGCCAGCTCTTCGTGCCGAGCGATCTGTCCGACGCAGACGATCGGGGCGATGGCGGCCACCTTGGTGTAGTACTTCTCCTCGTATCCCGGCTCGAGCAGGGCCATGGCGATGTATGGCGAGCCGCGCAAACAGTCCGCCACCATTTCCCGGTAGCGGGGCTCGAAGATATGAAGTGGGAGCACCGCACGCGGCAGCAGAACGCAGTTGGGCAAGGGAAACAACGCGATCGGAGAATTGAACAGAAGTTGAGGCGACGAATCCACTGCCGGAGCACCTCAGGTTGCGCCGCGCGCCGAGCCAGCCTTGGGCACCGCCCTGCAAGATCGCAGGGCCACCCTTCCACAGTCCGCGGGACTATAGCGCAAACGGACGGCGGCGGCAGGGGCTGCGGTACCGTCGTCGCTCGTCATCTCCGACGCCGCTGCGAACGGCGCGCTCAGGGGCGTGCGCCGGGGGGGACGGTCGAGTCGCCGGGCTGGGTGGCGGTTCGGTCGCGCCGAGTCGTGCCCCACTTCGCGCCGGGATCATCGAGCTTCCTGAGATAGCTCTCGAGGCGATAGCGCACCAGGTCGGGGTTGGAATCGATCGCGAATCGCCGTGTGTTTCGGATGGCTCCGGTGTCGCAGCGCTCAATTCCGGGATACCAGCCGCACATTCCATCCACCATGACGCGCGCGTATTCGCTCGGCTTCATGGTGCGAAGATCGGGATGAGCGGCCTCGCGCGGCAGCGTGACCGGCGCGAGCAGGAACACCGGCGCACGGATCCGCGCGAGCCACTCCTCCAGCATGTCCGACATCATCTCGCCCATCAACTCGGCGTAGGTGGCGCGGTCCGCCTTGCGGAGCAGGGCCAACAACCGCTCGGCGCTCTCCGGTGATCCGGCCGCGCGGATGGCATCCATGCGGATGGACGAATCCCAGTGGACATCGTCGCCCTCCAGGTACATCTGGCGCGCCAGTCGGCCGGTCTCGGCCCGCATGGCGGGCGGTGGAAGCGCGGCCAGCACTGGAATGGCGAACACGCCGGCGACGCGATCCGGGTACTGACCGGCCAGCCGCAGACCCACGTGTGCGCCGAGCAGATGACCGACGATGACGGCCCCGTCCAGTTTGTCGGCCGCGATCCGCGCGGCAAGTGCGTCGACGTAGCGCGGAATCAGCGGCGGCGGCGCGGATTCGAGCCCATCCGAACCCGCGAACGTCACCACGACGATCGGGTGCTTCTCCTCGAGCGGGGCGTAGACGGCCGCCCACGTTGAGCCGGGAAATCCGATCGCCGGCAGGAATATGAGCGGTCGGCCGGTCGAGGCGCCGCGCTGCTCCCAGCGAAACAGCGGCGCGTCGGCCCGCGGCGCAGCCCCGTCGGCCATTGCGGTGAGCGGCACGGATCCAATCACGAGCACAAGGCCCGCAGCGCATCGCACGAGCCGACGGCGGACCGGGCATCGCATCGCTTCGAATCGACCAGGCGACATTAAACACCCTCCTCCCCGCCGGGGGCTGCTCACGGCTCGTCGTCGCCGGGCGAAGCCGGGATGGTGGTCGCCGCCTGGGCGCCGACCGTGGTTGACCATGTCGACTGCTTATTCTGAAGCTTCTCCAGGTATCGCCTCAGCGAGAATGCGACCCGCTCGGGAAACTCGATTGGCGCGTAGAAGCGCGCTCGCCGCATCGAGATGACATCGCATCGCGTCAGCCCGGCGTGAAGCGCCCGCGTCTGGTCGGTCAGGTGCTGTGCGTACTCGCTGGGACGAACCCGCGTCACATCCGCGTTCGGAGGAATGCTGACCGGCACCAGCAGCGAGACGGGCACCGTGACCTTGGGCAACAGGTCTTCGATCGGATCGGCCATGTACTCGCCGAGCATGTGGGCGTACGTCTCGCGATCGCACTCCGACACGAGGGCGTACACCGTTCGGCCGACGGCGGGATCCTCGCAGCCGTTGGCGGACCACGTGCCGAGATTCGGCTTCCACATCTCCTCGGGCTGCTTCAGAAACGATTCGGTCACCTCGCGGCCGCGTTGTTCGCGTTCCTCGGGCGGCGCGCGATCGACGGGCACCGGCATGCCAAACACCCCGGCGACGAGGTCCGGGTACCGCCCGGCCACGTGCAGCGCCAGTTGCGTGCCCATCAGGTGCCCAACGAGGATCGGGCGTTCAAGCTTGCGCGACTCGATCAATTCCCGTATCTCGGCCACCATTCGGCCCAGATACGGCGGCGGCGCCGGCGGGACGCCCCCCGTGCCGGCGTACGTCGCCAGGAAGATGGGATGGTCCTTCTCGAATTGAGCGGCGACCTTCGCCCAGGACGCGCCGGGAAAACCGAGGCCCGGAAGGAAGATCAAGGCCTGACCGGACGCAGAGCCGCGCTGCTCCCAATGGATGATGCGATCGGTCTTGTCGGCATCGGGTGCGGCCGCGAATCCGAGTCGCGCGAGGAGCGGCAGAAATACGACCATCGTTGCAAGTCTGAAATGGGTTGCCATGTAGACCTCCGAGGCCGGGGTGCACCGAACGCCGGCCGCCAGGCTCAGTTTGAACCTTCGCCGTCCGTCGAGGGCGTCGTCGGCGGTCGCTTGGTGTCAGACCACGCGGCCTTGGGATCGTCGAGCTTCTTGAGAAACCGCTCGATCGCAAACGCCACGCGGTCCGGCGCGTCGATCATCGGGAACAGACTGACGTTCCGCATGGGTACGACGTCGCAGCGCGGCAGGCCCGGGTAAAGCAGGTAGGTCGCATCCACCTTGGTCTTGGTCACGACCGAGAGCTGCTCGTTCTGGCGCGCCATGTTGCCCGAGCGTGTGATCTGCGAGATGGGAATGCTCAGCAGCACCGGCGCCTGCACTTTCGAGAGGATGTCCTCGATCGGATCGACCATCATCTCGCCCAGCGTCCGCGCGTAGGTGTCGCGATCGGCCTTGCTGAGCATGTCGATGAGAGCCTGCGACACAACGGCGTCCTTGACTGTCGCCTTGATCTGAACGGTCATGTTGGGAACCCACATGTCCCGTTCCGATTCGAGATAGCTCGCCACGATCCGCTCGGCCTCCGCGGCGCGCTGGCTGCGCGCGGGGCGATCCATCACCACCGGAATGCCGAACACGGCGCCGACGCGGTCGGGGTGTTGGGCCGCCACGTGCAGTGCGACGTTCGCTCCCATCAGGTGACCGATCAGGACTGGATCCTTCAGTTTCTCGGCTGCCAGCATCTCGGAGATGGCGTTGATGGTCGCCGCGAGGTGCGGCGGATCACTTGGTGGCAGGCCGTCGGTGCCCGCCAGCGTTATCACGAAGATGGGATGTGACTTCTCGAGCCGTTCGTAAACCTTGGCCCACAGGGAACCTGGCACACCCAACGCTGGAATGAAGACCAGCGGCGTTCCGGCAGCCGCCCCGCGGCGCTCCCACTTGATGGGCGGTACGGCGGCCGCGCTCATCGCGACCGACGCCCACAGCAAGGCCACCATCGATGCCGACGTGGCCATCAAGCGCAGCCTCGTCAGCGCATGTCGACTGCCGCCGTGCGGCTGGGCGTTGTGATCCATGTTCATCAAGTCGCTCCCGTGATCCTTCAAACGTCGCTCAAATGGAATTCACCGACCCGAAGCGACGTTGTCGTCCGGCGTAGGCTTTCAGTGCCGCGTGCAGATGCTCGCGGCGGAAGTCCGGCCACAGTTCATCGCAGACGTAGAGTTCGCTGTAGCTGATTTGCCACAGCAGGAAGTTGCTGACCCGCATCTCGCCGGCCGTGCGAATCAGCAGATCGGGATCCGGAAGGCCGGCGGTGTAAAGCGCGTCGCTGATCGTCTGTTCGGCGATGTCGTCCGGCCGGAGATCACCGGCGGCCACGCGCCGCGCGATGTTTCGCATCGCGTCGACCAGTTCCGCGCGAGCGCCGTAATTGATCGCCAGGCACAGCCGCATCCCGTGGTTGCCGGCCGACACCCGCACGGTTTCGTCCAGCTCCTGTAGCACGTCCGACGGCAGCCCGAACCGCCGGCCGACCTGCACCACGCGAATATCGTTCGCCATGATCTCCTCGCGCTCGGCGACGAGGTAGCGGACGTACAGGCTCATCAGGTGTGCCACCTCGTCGGCCGGGCGCTTCCAGTTCTCAAGACTGAAGCTGTAGAGCGTCAGGCACTCGACGCCAAGCCGGGCACATTCGGTAACGATTTCTCGCACGTTCGCGGCGCCGGCCTCGTGCCCGCGAATGCGCGGCATGCCGCGTTGCGACGCCCAGCGACCGTTTCCGTCCATGATGATGGCGACATGCCGGGCCAGGCGCGCCGGCGACACGCCCAGGACGGCCTGCGGATCGAGGCGCTCCATGGTCGGCATCTCACCCACCTCCCACGGCGCCGCCCGGCCGGTGAAGGGTCGCGGTGCGATCGGCGCCGACGCTCAGCAGCGTGATCGGCGCTTGCAGCAGCGACTCGAGGCGATCGACGTAATGTCGCGCGGCGGCAGGCAGGTCCTCCAGCCGCCGAACGCCGGAGATGTCGCCGCTCCATCCCGGCAGCGTCTCAAACACCGGTTCAACGCCTTCGAGTACGTCGGCGTCCGGCACGAACGCTTCCAGTGGACGGCCTCCAACCTTGTAACCGCTGCAGATGCGTACCTCGGGCAACGACCCGAGCGTGTCGAGGTGCATGATGGCGACTTGCGTGACGCCGCCCAATGCCACGCAGTACCGCGCCGCGACTGCGTCGTACCAGCCGCACCGTCGCGGACGGCCGGTCGTGGTCCCGTACTCGTGCCCGCGCTCGCGGATCAGGGCTCCGGTCTCGTCATTCAGCTCGGTCGGAAACGGCCCGGCGCCGACGCGGGTGCTGTAGGCCTTGCTGACGCCGAGCACCGTCTTCAAGCATTGTGGGGGCACGCCTGCGCCGCTTGCGACCCCATTGGGACCACAATGGCTGCTGGTCACGAAGGGAAATGTGCCGTGGTCAATGTCGAGCAGCATGCCCTGCGCGCCTTCGAACAGCATGCGCCGGCCGCGACGCAGCGCATCCAGCAGAATCGGCGTGGCATCGGCCACGAATGGTCGCAGGCGTTCCCCACAGGCGAGGTACTCGTCGGCGATCGCCGCCGCGTCCAGCCGCTCGGTTTCCGGAAAGAGCATTTCCAAGACCCGGTTGCGCTCGGCGAGCACGTCCGCAAGGTGTTCCCGGAATCGCGCCGGCCGCAGCAGGTCGGCCACTCGGAACGCCGCCGAGCGCAGCATCTTGTCGGCATAGCACGGTCCGATGCCGCGGGCGGTTGTTCCGATCTTCCGGTCGTCGCGCAGGGAACGCTCCGACAGTCGATCCGCCAGGCGGTGATACGGCATGACGACATGGGCCCGGTTCGAGACCACCAGGTTGTCGCCGACCGCCACGCCGCGCGCCATCAGCCCGTCGATTTCTGCCAGCAGAGCCGGCGGATCGAGGGCCACGCCGGGACCAATGACGTTACGAACCCCGGGCCGAAGGATGCCGCTGGGAATCAGGTGGAGCGCGAACCTCTCCTCGCCCAGACGAACCGTGTGGCCCGCGTTGGCTCCGCCGTTGTAGCGAACCACGAGGTCGAAGTGCTCGGTCAGCACGTCGACCATCTTGCCCTTCCCTTCGTCGCCCCACTGGAGTCCGGCGACGCACGTGTTGCCCAGCGTGGAGAAATCCATTCAGCTTCGCCCGGTCGCGGCCATCGCAGGCGGGCCGCGAACCCATCCAGCGTATCCGACCGGACCTATTCGTCAACGCGAACGATCAGCCCGTCATGGGCGAGTTGCATGCGCGGCGGAAGCTCGGCGTTGGTCGCGGCGTGCGGAAGCTCGTGCGCGACGTGGGTGAAATAGGTGCGTCGCGCGCCAATTCGTTCGGCCGCGGCGACGGCTTGGTCCAGTGTGAAGTGCGTCGGGTGCGGTCGTCGGCGCAGGGCGTCGAGGATGAGCACATCCAATCCTTCCAGAAGTTCCCACGACGCCGACGGAATCTCTGAAACGTCCGTGCAATAGGCGAATCGACCGATTCGAAACCCGAGCACCGGCATGCGACCGTGCAAGAGCGGGATCGGCATGACCGTCCGCCCCAGCAGCTCAAACGGCCCCTCGATCGGAACGAGTTCCAGACGGGGCTTGTACGACGGGTACTCCGGGTCATGCTCGAACACGTACGCGAACATCTGCCGCAGCCGCGCGATGGTGTCCGGGCGCGCGTAGCACGGGAGGGTCGAGTTCTGGAGCCAGTTGAACCGCCGCAGATCGTCGAGGCCGGCGATGTGGTCGATGTGATGATGCGTGAAAAGCACCGCGTCGCAGCGACGGACGTCGCAGGCCAGGCATTGCAACCGAAGCTCGGGTGACGTGTCGATCAGCACGCCGGAGCCGTCGAACGAGACATACACGCTCGGTCGCGTCCGGCGGTCGTGCGGATCGCTGGAGGTGCAGACGGCGCACTCGCAGGCGATCATCGGAACACCGTGCGATGTGCCGGAACCGAGCACCTTCACCAGCAGCGCGCCGTCGCCCGCCATCCGTCCTCCCGTGGCTCGGAGCGATTGCCACGCTCCGGATCAGTTCAGGATCGCGATACGCGTCCGGGGATCGACGTTGACCAGCACCAGTTCGCCATCGTCCTTGCGTACCAACAGGCGGCGCAGCCAGAGCTTGTCGTTCTTGCCGTGCGCGTACCAACTTCCCGTCGGACGCGCCTCGACCCTTTCGACCGTCCCCTCGACGGAGCCCTGCCAGTCGTCGGCGCGCTCGTGGATGGTCTGCGTGACTCGAATTCGTTGACCTTTCTCGATGCTCATGAATACCGTGTCGCCTTCCGCCGGGGGAACCGCTGACGGCCCGCCCGGCTCGATGCAGGTTCTGCTGCTGACTGCGTCTTGATTATGTCTCGAAGTCGCGCACTCGACCAGCCGAAGCGCTTCACTTGCCATTCGTTCGGCGCTTCGCGATACTGCGCCGGAATCATCGCCGCGCCGGCGACGCTCGCGCCGGCGGAGACACCCGGTATGAGTCGGTCATCCATCGCCGTCGTGGTGCCCGCTTTCAATCGGTGCGAGCTGCTGCGGCTCGCGCTGGATTCCCTCGCGCGGCAGACATGGCGCGATTTCGAAACGATCGTCGTGGACGACGGCTCCGCGCAGGACATTGCCGCCGCAATCGAGGGGCATCCGGCGCGCCCCCGGCTGGTCCGGCAAGCGAACTCAGGGCCCGGCAGCGCTCGAAATCTCGGCGTCTCGGCCACGTCGGCCGAGGTGATCGCCTTTCTCGACAGCGATGACGAGTGGCTGCCGACGAAACTGGAAAGATTCCTGGCCTGTCTGGAGGCCCGGCCGGACGTACCCATCTGGTACGGTCCGATGCAGCCGATCGACGCCGAAGGGCGACTGGTCGCCGGGCGAACCAAGGGTTGCGTGGCCGGCCGCATCACCGCCCGCCTGTTCCAAAGCAGCTTTGTCCACGTCCCGACGGTCGTGATGCGCCGCGAAACCTTTGATGCCTTTGGCGGCTTCAAGCCGTCGTTGCCGGTTTGCGAGGATTACGATCTGTGGCTGCGGATCAGCACCCGGCATGAATTCGGTCTGGTGCCAGAACCGCTGGCGTTGCGTCGGCTGCATCCCGAGCGGCTCAGCAAATCGTCGATGCGTCGAAACCTCGCCATCAAGGCGCATGTGCTCGAGCAGTTCATGGACAGCGATGACGCACAAGGGTTGCTGGATGCGGAGGCAGCGCGCTCTCGGCTGGCGCGTGTGCTTCACGCCGCCGCGCGGGCGGCATTCCGGGACCGGCACTTGCGCTTGGCGAGGGAGATGATCGCCCGCGCCCGAAGCTACGGAGCCACGCTGCCCAGGTCTGTGCCGCTATCGCTGGCCGTCGAAGCGGCGCTGCTGCTGGGGCTCGATCGATCCGATCCGTGCTCGGCGGCCGCGCCCGACGCAGCGTGGACGGGTGAGCGCGTCCCGGCGGGCCAGAGGCGCTGAGTCATGCCGATGCCGCGCATCACGGTCAGCCAGATCACCGCGGACGCCCGCCGAGCGCTCGAGACGCTTGAGCGGCAGTCGGACGCGATCGAGGCGTTCGCCGACGCGGTGGTCCGCGTGCTGCGCGCCGGCGGCAAGATCATGACGGCCGGCAACGGCGGCAGCGCGGCGGAAGCGTTGCACCTCGCGGAAGAACTGGTCGGCCGCTATCACCGGGCGCGACGGCCGCTGGCCGCTCTGTCGCTCGTCGCCGATCCGACCGCTCTGACGTGCATCTCGAACGATTTCGGATTCGACGTCGTGTTCGCTCGACAAATCGAGGCACTGGGTCGGCCGCAAGACGCGCTGATCGTGCTGAGCACCAGCGGGCGCAGCTCGAACATCGTTACCGCGCTCGACGCCGCGCGCGGTATCGGCATGCGGACCCTCGGTTTGCTCGGACCGCCGGACAGCCCGGCCCACCGCTTGTGCGACCTGGCGATCACGGTGGACGGGCACGCCGCCGCGCGGGTGCAGGAGCTGCACCTGCTCGTGATCCACTTCCTTCTCGAACGCGTCGACAGCGAGTTTGCCTGAAGCGCTGGGTTTGTCCGCTCAAACGTCCCGTGACCGCCGGTCAGAGCGACGCAGGTCTCCACTCACGAGCGTCCGGCACGTATCGAGGCGCATTCTCGCTGCCGATGGCGCCGATTCCGTACGACGGCGATGTCAGCCAATCCGGCTGCGCGGGCGTCCGTTCGGCGTGGCCGTCGACGTGGATCGTCTGCGCCGCGCCGCGATGACGAAACGCGGTCGTCGGATTCGGATTTTGAATCCACGTCTCGCCCGCGAACAGCTGGGGCGGGTCGAGCAGCGCCGAGTTCCAAGGCGTCGCCCCGCCGAGGTCGATCAACGTGTCGGCGAACGCCAGCACCACCGATGAATCGCGCACATGACCGAGGTCGAGCCACGGGCGATGCTGGATCTCGTAGGCCCAGCCGGGCGTTTGAGGGGGCGACAGATAGTACCCGTTGTAGCCGTAGGTGCTGGTGACGGCCTTGGCGCCGCCCTGCGGCCGGTAGCTTCCCCAGGGCTGGTTCGGGCACTCGAAGACCGATCGTGACCCGAGCGAACTTTGCAGGTAGGGATACAGGAAGCCGCGCGTGTGGTCGACGCCGGAGGTCGCGTTGGTGCCCCACCAGTAAACGGCGGGCCCGGTTCCGATGTGCTCGGCAGCCCAGTAGGCCAACGGCATGCAGCGATCCTCGTAGTCGTTCGCATACATCAGGAATCCGCAGCCGAGTTGGCGCAGGTTGTTCAGGCAGATCGCGGAGCGACCTTGGTCACGGGCGGACGCAATGGCCGGAAGGAGCATGCCGAGCAGCGTGGCGATGATCGCGATCGAGACCAGCAGTTCGACGAGGGTGAACGCGCCTCGAGCGAAGGGCTCGGCGTGCCCCACCTGAGACCGCGGGCTATCGGCCGAGCAGAATCTCGCGGAACGGCTCCGCATCATTCTCCTCCAGCAAACCGTTGCCCGAGAAATCACCCAGCGAGACCTCTGCGGCCGTCGGCGATGCGCTCAGGAGAGCGCTGACGAAGCCCTGCATGTCGGCACCATTCACAACGCCGTCGAGGCTGTAGTCGCCACGCGTCGCCAGCGAGAACAGGCCGCTCGCTCCGAGCGTGAGCAGGCGACCGCCGGCGAGCGCCGGCGCGCTGCCGAAGCCTGATCGCTGCTGCACGACGAACCCCGGCTGCCCTGGCGCCCGCGTCACGTCGAGAGCGAACAACTCGACCGCCGGGCCGTAGAAGTTGCCCGAGGTCGGCCCGCGGCCAACGTAGAGGACGTGGCCGACCAGCGTTGGTTGCACGGTCCAGCCCCCGACCATCAACGCGCCGCCGGTATCGTTCCACGTATCCCACGCCTTCACCGCGAGTGTGCCGAGATCGTCGAACGCCTGCACCTTCGGTACGGATCCAAACCCCTGAATGCCCGCCGAAAGGTAAACTCGGTTGCCACGAACCACCGGGATGGACGCGGTTCGCTCGCATGCGACAGTCCACACGATGGCGCCGTCGGATGCGCGCAGTTTCACGAGTGTCGAGTTGTCTCCCGTGCCGTAGAAATCGTATGAGGCCGCGTACACGTATCCATCGCAGACGGAGACGCCCCCGAAGAATCCCTCGGCAACCCCGGCCTTCCACGCCAGCCGCCCACCCGGGGGTCCGTCAATGTCATACGCGCGGATCACCCCGACGCCCGGAGTGCCGAGCGGGTCTTCGATCGTGGCTACGAACACCCGGCCGCTGTCGCAAGCAGGCGTCGCGCCGCTGGTTGCGCCGATGGGCTCGGTCCAGACCATGTCCCCCGGCTGATGGGGGTTGTCGTCCGCGTGAAACGGGCTGGTGCTGATGCAGTACAGCCAGCCGTCGCCGCCGAACGGATCGTAATCGGTGATGAATGCCCGACCCGGCGACGAACCCTCCCACACGGCCGGCGACACATTGACGACCTGGCGAGCCAGTGGTGTGGACCACGCCAGCGCGCCGCTGACGGCGTCGATCGCGTGCAAAGCGCTGCCGGTCGCCAACAGGACGACGCCATCGTTGTTCACGGCCGCCGGTGTCGAACGAGAGTCGAAAACCGACTTGGTCACCAGGCGTTCGAACAGGACGTCGCCCGAGACCAAGTCGAAGGCGACCAGTTTGTTGTGCGTGTGCGTGGAGCCCGAGAGTTGGCGCGCGTTCACGTATGCGCGCCCGTTCCAGACGATCGCCCCGCCGGCGCCGTCTGGAACGAGCGCGCCGCCTCCGCCGACTTGGGACTGATGCCAGAGCGTGGCGGAGACGTTGCCTGGGCCCGACTCGGCGAACGACGACCGCGCCGAGTTGCCGCCCAACTGCGTCCACTGTGCCGCCGCGAATGTCGATGCGAGAGTGGCCGACGCCAGAGCGGCGGAAACAAGCAACCTCGCTGACGGCCTCAGCGGCATGTGTCTACCTCAGCGGGCGTGTCGTCGCCGACGCGAAACGGCCGCGAATGTGACGATCACGCCCAGCAAGCCCGCGGGCTCCGGTACGGCGGCCATGGCGTCGATCTGCACGCGCAGGTTGGTTGCGTTGTTCTTGTCATCGGGCACGGAAACTCGCACGTAGTGTGCGAACGCCAGGGCGCTGGTGCTGATGTCGATCGGGATGCCGCCGCCCGATCCGTCGTAGAGCGCGAGCACCTCGGCGTACGTCAGTCCCGCGAAATCTGCCACGGTCATGGCCGGGTTCATCGAGCGCAGGAAATTACTCGGAACGAGCCCGGGAACGACATCAAACGGACCGGTGTCAAGGTATCCGAGTGTGGGAAACAGCAGGTCGTCGCGAACGTACACCGGGTAATAGTTGACGCCGTCGGCGGACACCTCGACCGTGGCGTTCCCGAAGTTCGGACCGAACAAGAACGGCGGATCGCCGATCGTCCCGTTGGGATAGTCCGCGTCCACAAAGAAAAAGTTGGAGAAGATCAGAAGGTCGACCCCGAAGCGGTGCGTCGGATCGTCGACGATCGGCTCGTCGAACCGCACCACGAGCGATCCGCCCTCACCGATGCTGACGATCTCGGTCGGCATGAACGGCGGATTGAACACGGAGACGACCGACGGGAAGACGCCGACACCGGTGAATCGCGTGGGTTCACCCAGGGCCGTGCTGGGGTCCGTGTACCCCGGCGCTGGATTGGTGCCGGGGGCATACGAAATCACCGCATCCGCCCACGGGTCGGCCGCGGTCGCCGGTGGAACGGCAAGCATCAACAGCGAGCCCGTCAGTGCCAGCCACGACCTGTTTCGTTTTGGAGTCATGAGCATCTACTCTCCTTCTCCTTGTTCCGGCCCCGCGTCGCCGACCGCCGCCGGCCGACGACGCAGGGCGCTCCCCTCCGATTCGTTCCTAGGCGCGGCTGTTCCAGCACACATCGGCGCGGCCCTGCCGGTGGTTTTCCCAGCGCGCGGCCACGAACAGCGCGTCCGACAGTCGGTTCAGGTAGCGCACCACGTGCGATCCGACGGCCTCGGCATGTGACAGCGACACGACCAGCCGCTCGGCTCGGCGGCAAACGCAGCGAGCCATGTGCAACCGAGCGGCGGATTCCGTGCCTCCCGGCAGGATGAAGTTCTCGAGCGGGCCGAGGCGCTCGGACAGCCGATCGATCAACTGTTCGAGCGCCTCGACGTGTCGCGATTCGATCTGTGGAATGGCGACGTGCTTCTTGTCCTCCTCCAGAAAGCACAGGTCACTGCCGAGATGAAACAGTTCGTTTTGAACGGCGCCGAGAGCGCTCTGGAGCTCGTCGTCGACCCCAGCCGACAGAACCAAGCCGAGGATCGCGTTCAGTTCGTCGACCGTCCCGTAAGCTTCGATTCTGAGGTGGTCTTTGCCGACGCGCTGGCCGCCGCCCAGCGCGGTTGTGCCGTCGTCACCGGTCTTGGTGTAGATGCGTGTCAGTCGGGGCACGGCGACGCGCCTCCGCGGCGGACGCTCGTGCGACAGGGACAGGCGAGCGGAACGTCAGCCCAATAGGGGCTCGCCGTTCGATTGCGCCCGAAAGAGGCTGGATGCTGAACGCGCCTGGAAATGGACGCGAAGCATGGCCGACACCCTGCCCACGAGGGTCCTCGTCCAAACGGTGCTCGGTCGGTAGGTCTTCTGGCTTCCGGACGGGCGAGCGGGTCGCGCTCGCGCCTACTGGCCGCACCTTCTCGGGCGCCTTCGCGGGCGCCCAATGGTCATTCGCGGCGTTCGTTTCCGGTTACAGCGGCGGGGCCGCTCCGGTGTCGCACCGGTATTCCCTGTTCGATCCGCGTCCTGCGGATCACCGACAGTTGGTAAGCTACTCGCTCAGGCCGTGCGGGTCAAGCGTCGAGTGGAACCAGCGATCGGATTGACCGCAAGGAATCGAGGCGTCGGAAGATGCGCTCGGACGAACGACGACGAACGCGCGAGAGTCGAGCTTCGGACGCTGTCTCCCTTCCGACGCAGCGGTGGGCACTGCTCCTTCTGATCGCCTCGGCCGGCCATTGCTATCGGGGTCCGCCCACTCCGCCGCCCGATGAGCCGCTCGTCTCGCCCGAGTACGAAGTGACCGACGCGCAGCTCGGGCATCGCATGGTCGCCACACCCAACCCCGAGACGACGAACATGGTGCGGGTCGGTTCAAGCCTGTATTTCGTCTATCGTCACCGGGCGAGCAGTACGGGCGGCCCGACGTTCCTGCGCCGCTTCGATCTCACTACTCGAACGTTCGACCGCGCCGTGCAGGTCGACAATCTGGGGGAGGCCGGCTCGAGCACCTATCACACCGAGCCATCCGTCCTGCGCGACCGAGCGGGGGCTCTCCTCGTCTTCATTCAGCACGCCCCGCAGGCCGAACTGTGCGACGGGCGCAGCTCCACGGCGCCTCGCGTTCGCCGTCTGCCCGACCCGCGCAACTCGCGGACATGGGAGGCGATCACCTGCCTCCCGGTGCGGGCCGGCGTCGGACTCGGCGCACCCGGCAATCGACCTTGGCTCTATGACGTGTCCGGAGTCTTCGACGACCGCGCCGGAGTCACGCACTTCGTCGGAGAGGGCGCCGGTCTGACGCAGATGGATGGCAAAGCCGCCGGTGGCCTGCCGCGCACCTATTACCGAATCTTGCCTGACGGCCGTTTCGACGGGCCGTACACGCTGGTCGAGGCGGCGGGACGCCAGCCTCCGGAGATCCCGCCGGGCGGAAACGTGTTCGCCAAGGGCGACATCGCGCTGGGTCAGGAGGAGAGCGGGCCGCGCTCCGTCCATGTGGCCTGGACGGTCCGTAACACGTTTCGCGATGCGCAGGGCGACCATCAGTGGAACTACCACCTCTACCACGCGGTATCGCGTGACGGCGGGGAGACATGGTCTCCGGCAAACGGATCGGTCGCCGTGTCGCTCCCGGATCATGTTCAATGGAACGATCAGCGATTCCTCGTTGAGGCGGGCGACATCGACCAGAACTCTCCCCGGGCCTTCAGCGTCGATGCCGCCGGCCACCCCGTGCTGCTCGTCATGGCTCGCAAGCCCGGGACGGGCGTGACGTATGCCGGTCGCGCGGACCTGATGCGGTCGCCGTCGCCGGCTTATGACCTGCGATTCCTGCGCTGGGACGGCGCGGCGTGGATCGGGGGCGTCATCGACGACGCCGGCGACTATTTCGAGGCTCGGCCCCGATTTCGGATCGCTCCAGATGGCGCGTGGTGGTTGTTCCTCGGCGATCCCATGCGGTATCGCGTCTCGCGGGACCAGGGGGCCACATGGTCGCAGCCCACAACCTTCGGCACCGACGCCGGTGACGGCTGGCGGCCATGGTCGTATCCCGATCCGATCGAAGCGAATGCACATTACGTTGTGTACCAGAAGCGCGGCTCCGGTCGGTTATACTTCGTGCGCTTTCGACTCGACCAGGCGAGCGGTGCGGGCCGATGAGCGAGTCATCCGCCAGCCCGCGTCCAGCGCGCTGCGGGTGACGATCGCGGGGGCGAGACCCGAATGGAGCATTCATGCTGATGCCTGCGCTGTCTGTCCGCGCTCGTCCACTCGTCGTCGTCCTTCCAGCCCTGATCGCACTTCTTCCCTGCGTGCCGGTGAGCTGGGCGGAGGTGGTGCTGCCAAATCCGGAGGGCGTGCCGGCCTTTTCGCCCAAACCACGAAACGGCAGCCGCTGGACGCCAGTCGCCACGACGCTGGAGTGGCAATGCGGATCGGGTGGAACAGGCCGCAGCGCCGTGTACGTCGCCTCATCCGAAGCCGAAGTGGAGACCGCCACGACGGCATCGCCGGCGTTTCGCGGCTACACGAACAGCGGGTCATACGTTGAGACGTGGGGACCAAACACCACCTACTATTGGCGGATTGACTGCGAATATGACGGCGGCTTCGTGCGCGGCCCGGTGTGGCGCTTCACGACGGCGCCGGCTCCGACGCCGCCAGCCTCACCGAGTCCGACGGACGGGGCGCTCCGGGTCGTCACATCTCCCACACTGGGTTGGAGCGCGGCGCTGAACGCCGAGCGGTACGAGGTGTACCTGGGAACGAATCGCGATGCCGTGGTTGCCGCCAATCGATTGTCGCCCGAGTTCCGCGGCTCATCCCTGTCGACTGCATTTCCGGTGAGTGGACTGCCCCATCGCACCGCCCACTTCTGGCGAATCGACGCGATCGGCCCCGGCGGCGTCACGGCCGGCCCGGTCTGGGCCTTCATGACGCGGCCGCCTCCGCTGCTGGAACCGATCCTGTTCCCGGAACACGAGGTCACCGACGCCGCGTCCGGACACACGATCGGCAATGCTCCGAACCCGGAGTGTTCGATCATGCTGCGCGGCGGCAACGGCGTGTTCTTCATCTACCGCACGGCCGGGACGCCGCGGGTCTTCGTGCGGCGATTCGATCTGACGACGCAGGCCTTCGGCGCGCCGATCCAGGTCGACCACCTGACCGATCCGGCGACGAACGGATACCATTCCGAACCCACGATTCTGGCGGATACGGCCGGCCGGCTGCACACGCTCGTGCAATACGCGCCCATGGTGGGCTCGTGCACGGGGAGCTTCGGAATCGCCCCGCGCTGGCGGGTGCTGCCCGACCTGTTCGAGGCGTCGACCTGGTCCGTGCCGGCGTGCCTGACCAGCCGCGTGCGGAACACGCAAGGCGCACAGTTCTATGACGTCATGACGGTCACCGACAACCGGGCCGGCATCACGCACGCCGTCGGCCAGTCATACGGACTCGCCGGCCTCGACGGACGCCCCAACTACGGATTCCCTCGCACGTATTACCGATTCCGTTCGAACGGACAGGCCGAAGGTCCGTACGTCATCGTTGAATCAACCACCGGCTGGATCCCTGAACTTCCGGCCGGTGCGAACGCAGCCATCCAGACCAAGGGCGATCTGGCGCTCGGACGGGAACCGTCTGGCATCCGTTCGCTGCACCTCGTCTGGAACATCCGCGCGCAGTGGAGCGATTCGGATGTGCAGCGTCAGGCCAACGTCGACTTGTACTACGCTCGTTCCGTCGATGCCGGGGAGACCTGGCGTCCGGCGGACGGATCAGCATCCATTCCGCTGACGCAGCACGTGCAGTTGAACGACTCGCGCTTTCGAGCGGTGGCCGGAGACGTCGGCCAGAACAGCGAACGGGCGATCGACGTGGACAGCCAGTCCCGACCGGTGCTGGCCTACCTGCGACATCGGCCCGGCACGGGCGTGCTGGTCGGCAACCGCGTCGACGTCCTCGCGTCGCCCCCGCCGGCGTATGACCTTGCCTGGCGGCGATGGACCGGCGCCGGCTGGGTCGGCGGAACCATCGACTCGAGTTTCGATTGGGTCAACTCGCGTCCCAAGCTGCGAGTCGATGCGGATGACAACATCTGGGTCTTCGTGGACGCGCCGCCGCGCTATTTCGTCTCTCGCGACGGCGGCGCGTCGTGGAGCGGCCCCGTGACCGTGTCCGCATATGGGCGCGCCACGCGGCTGTTCTCATATGCCGATCCGGTGGACCCGAATTTTCACTACCTGGCCTACAACGATCGTGGCGACAATCGGCTTTATTTCCGGCGCCTGCAATTGACCCTTCCGTAGGAACGCGCTGCTTCTCGCCATGGTCCGCGAATTCGCACGCTCGGTCCGCCGTGCGTGGGGTCGTTTGCCGCCAGAACATGCGGATCGCATGATGGAATGAGGCCGCGGTGCCGAACCCTCCGTTCGACGCGCGGTCCACATGCCCCCGGAGGCACGTGGGTGTCGGAGTTGGTGTCGCCCGATCAACCGACACAGCTCCTCCAGGGGAGCCTGCGCGATGCGCCTACCAAGTGTTCTGATTCTCGTCGGGTTCTCCACGGGCTTGATCGGTCTCGGCTGCGGCGGACAGTCGGTACCTCTGCCTGCTGACGGTCACACGCAGGAGCCGGGCAACGCCTCCCCGCCGCCAGAACCGTCCGACTCAGCCGGCTCGCTCGATGCGCAATCGCCGCCACCTCCGCCAGACGCATCCCCGGGCGGCGACGGGCCGTCCAGCGGTGGCCCGCCGCCTACTTCACCGCCACCAGACGAACCGCTAGATGGCGACGCGAGCGGCGCAACGCCCCCTTCAGATGATCCCAGCGAGGACCCGTCGTCGCCCGAAGCACCGACGGTCGGGGACCCGCCATCCGACGATCCGCCCCCGGACAATGGACCGCCCGACGATCCGCCACCGGACGAACCAGTGGAAGATCCAGGTGCCGGCGACGATTCGATGCCACCGGCGTCTCAGACGCCTCCCGCGCCCGTCAGTGGCATGTCGCCCGTCAACGGCTCGGATCGGGTTCGGACGCCGGTCAGCCTCGCATGGTCCGCTGCCTCCGGCGCTGAGCTCTACGATGTGTATTGGGGGACGGATGAAAGCGCGGTACGGTCCGCCACGCGGTCGTCGTCCGAATACCGCGGTTCCGTTCTGGGAACCATCTTCAGCGCCGGTGCGATGGCGCCAGGCACCATCTTCTTCTGGCGCATTGATGCGGTGAATGGAACTGGGTTCACGCCCAGCGCGATCGCCTCCTTCCGCACCCGGCCGCCGCCGTTGCTGTCACCGATCGTTTCCACCGAGTACCAGGTCACGGAATCCGGGCAGACGGTCGGCAACGCTCCCAACCCGGAGTGCACGAACATGGCCCGGGTCGGCGATGGGCTGTTCGTGATCTATCGAACCGCCATCCCGTCTGGATTGTGGGTGCGGCGATTCGATCTCAACAGCCTGAGTTTCGGAAACGCGGTTCTGGTCGACAGCCTGACCGATCAAGCCTTCAACGGATATCACTCCGAGCCGTCGCTGCTGCGCGATCATCTCGGCCGGCTGCACGTGCTCAACCAGTACGCACCGATGATCGGGTCCTGTACCGGTCAGGCGGGCATCGCGCCGCGCTGGCGAACGCTTGACGACTTGCAGGAATCAACGACCTGGTCCGCGCCGGGCTGCTTCCCGAGTCGCGTGATCAACTCTCAGAGCGCGCAGTTCTACGACATCATGGGCGTGTACGACGCACGGTCGGGCGTCACGCATGTGGCCGGGCAGGTTTATGGCCTCGTCGGGCTGGACGGCGGCGGCAACCACGGATTTCCGCGCTGCTACTACCGCATTCGCCCCGACAGTTCGATCGACGGACCGTACATCCTGGTGGAGACCGTCTCGGAGCACTACGCCAAGGGCGACCTCGCGCTTGGGAAGGAGCCGCACGGCCAGCGCTCGCTCCACGTCCTGTGGAGCATTCGACGGTTGTTCAATGACGCGAACGGTCAGCACCAATTCAACTGGGATCTTTACCACGCCGTCTCCCGCGACGGCGGCGATACCTGGTCGCCCATCGCCGGCGGCGCGACGCGCGGCCTGACCGAGCGCATCTTCTACAACGATCCGAGCTTCCGCGCGTATGGCGGCGACGTCGGCCAGAACAGCGAGCGCTCCTTCGACGTCGACAGCGAAGGGCGCCCCTTCATCGTGTACCTGCGTCATCGACCCGGAACCGGAGTGACCTACCAAGGGCTGGTCGACGTTCAGGCGTCACCCGCGCCGCAATATGATCTGGCCTGGCAGCGCTGGACCGGCACGCAGTGGATCGGCGGCATCGTCAACAACGCGATCGACTGGGCGAATACGCGACCCAAGGTCCGAATCGATGCTGACGACAATGTCTGGGTGTTCGCGTACGACCAGCCGCTCTACTTCGTCTCGCGCGACGGCGGCGCGACCTGGAGCGCGCCGACGCTCTTCGCCACCGGCTCCTCCAACTCGAGACTGTATTCGCTGGCCGATCCGGTTGATCCGAACTTCCACTACATCGCCTACACCAGTCGGCACACCTGGCGCCTGTTCCTCATCCGGATGCAATTGACGAATCCGTGATGTGGTCAACGCCAGACGCTGCTCTCGAACCACGGCAGCGCGATCCTCGGACGTGACAGCCGATGGAGGGATTTGAACCCTCAACCCCGGCTTTACGAAAGCCGTGCTCTACCATTGAGCTACATCGGCGACGCGCTTATTGAAGCCCCGCGCGCCCCGGCGGTCAAGCCGACTCCCCGTCGACCGCAGCGTCTGTATAATCCGCCCGGTCGCGGTTCAGCGGCGCCATGGACGCCGAGGATTTCACCGAGGGTTGCGCGTGGACTACTTCCTGATCAACGGCGGCAACCGCCTGCGCGGCACGCTTCGCGCCAGCGGCTCGAAGAACGCGGCCCTGCCGATCATGGCCGCCACCATCCTCACCGAGGGCGAATGCGTGCTGCGCGGCGTGCCGGAGCTGGCGGACATCCAGAGCATGCAGACGCTCCTCCATCAGCTCGGCGTCTCGACCCGGCGCGAGGCCGACGGCTCGATGCGGCTCAAGGTCGAGGACGAACGCAACTGCCATGCCGAGTACGATATCGTTCGCAAGATGCGGGCCAGTGTGTGCGTCATGGGGCCCCTTCTGGCGAGGCGGCGCATGGCGCAGGTCGCGATGCCCGGCGGCTGTGCGATCGGCGACCGCCCGATCGACTTGCACGTCCAGGGGCTCAAGACGCTGGGAGGCGACGTCGAGCTGACCGGCGGTGACGTGCTCATCAAGTCCAAGCGACTGCGCGGGACCGAACTGTTCCTCGGCGGTCCTTTCGGGTCAACGGTGCTGGGCACGGCCAATATCATGATGGCCGCCACGCTGGCAGACGGCACCACGGTCATCGAGTCGGCGGCGTGCGAGCCGGAGGTGATCGACCTGGCGGACTTCCTGATCGCCTGTGGAGCCCGCATCACCGGTCACGGCACCCCCCGCATCGTCGTCGAGGGCGTCAAGACCCTGCGCGGTTGCGAGTGGACCGTCATTCCCGATCGAATCGAGGCCGGCACCCTGATGGTGGCGGCCGCCGTCACCAACGGCGAGTTGACGCTTGCCAACTGCCGGCTCGATCATCTCGTAGCCGTCATCGACCGGCTGCGCGCCATCGGCATCAACGTCGAGCGCGACGCCAACGGCGTCGTCGTCAGTTCGTCGCGCCGGCTCGAGCCGACCACGATCACGACCCAGCCGTACCCCGGCTTTCCCACCGACCTGCAGGCGCAGTTCATGACGCTTCTGAGCATGGCCGACGGCAACAGCGTCATCACGGAGAAGATTTTCCCGGATCGCTTTCTGCACGTGGCCGAGCTGAACCGCATGGGCGCGCGGCTGCGGAAAGAGGGACCGACCGTCATCATCGAGGGCGTCAAGCGATTGATCGGCGCCCCGGTCATGGCGAGCGACCTGCGGGCGTCCGCAGCGCTGGTGCTGGCCGGTCTCGTGGCCAAGGGCCAGTCGAAGATTTCCCGCGTGTACCACCTCGATCGCGGCTACGAGCGATTCGACGAGAAGCTGGTCGCCGTCGGCGCTGACGTGAAGAGGCAGAGCGAGTAGCCGCCCGCCGGCGACTGCGTCGGTTACCACCCACCGGACGCGAATGAACTGCACCAGGTGCGGATATCTGCTCTTCGGTGTCGCCAGCGGGCGCTGCCCGGAATGCGGCGGCGAATTCTCGGCAACGGACTACCGCTTTCCGCCAGGCAGCGTACGGTTTCTCTGCGCATCCTGTCAGCAGTCCTACCTCGGCAATGATTCCTTCGGCCTGCCGTACCCCCGAAGTTTCGAGTGCGTGCGATGCGGCCAGCGCCTCCATGCCGGACGCATGGCCGTTTACCCCACGACCGAAGGCGCCGCCGGCGAGTCGTTGCGCGTCGGCACAGACTGGGACCGTCGCGCTCGCCTCGGCGTCGTGCGGGCGTTTGTCGGCAGTATGACCGGCATCGCGATTCGGCCGGCGGACTTCTTTCGCCTGTGCATGGCGCGCGAACGCGGCGCCGCGATCGGTTTCGGCGTACTGGCCATCATGGTCGCCCAGGCTTTCTGGCTGCTCGTGGCCGCGCCGGTGTGGTACCTGTACTCTCCCCTTGCGCTGCCGCCGTCCTCGTTGGCGCGCGGACTGATCGAGTACGTGGGCCTGCTCACGGCCTTGGTCACGGCCTTCCTCCTCTGGACGCATGCGTACGCTTTCTCCATGTACCTGGTTCTGTGGATGACCGGGGAGACGGAAGCCGACATGAACACCGCGGTGCAGGTGGCCGCGTACTCCGCCGCCGTGCTGCCGGCCGTTCCGCCCATCGGGCTGTTGTGGTACGTCGCGGTCGCGCGGGTCGGCCTCCGGGAAATGGCAGCCGTGACGCCAGGCCGAGCGCTGCTGGCGGCCACGCTGCTGCCGTTGTTGACCGCCAACGCCATCGTAGCGGCCGTGCTGTTGCTGTGACGCGACGCGGGCGGCGTTGCCGCTCGTGCACCGGCCTTGCAACCCGAAGCCGTGCTTGCCATCGGAACCATCGACCGATTACAACATTGCTGCGCGGTCTTGTTCTGCTTCCCGAACTGATCCCGCGAGACTGATCGATACCAACGGACCGGGCGTCGTCGGATAGACGGCGCACCTCGTGGAAGGCCATGAAACGCGTCATTCTTCTATCCATGTTGCTGCTGGCCGGGCTCGCTTCGTCGCAGTTCACGCCGCTGCTGACGCCCGAGCTTCGCGCCCGCTTCGACCTGGTCGTCAAGCTGGCGACCATGACCGCCCTGTCGTTCATCATGATCCACGTGGGCTACGAGTTTCACCTCGACAAGACTCGGCTGCGAAGCTATGCGTGGGACTACATCGTGGCCGCCACGGCCGCCGGCTTTCCTTGGCTGTTCTGCGCGGTCTACTTCGTGCTGGTGATGAGCCAGCCGAGCGAGCAGGGCTCCTTCCATCACTGGACGGAATCGCTGCTGGTGGCGCGCTTCTCCGCGCCCACGTCGGCCGGCGTCTTGTTTTCCATGCTGGCGGCCGCCGGGTTGTCCGCGACCTGGATCTTCCGCAAGGCGCGTGTCCTGGCGATCTTCGACGATCTCGACACGATCCTGCTGATGATCCCACTCAAGATGATGCTGGTCGGCTTCCGCTGGCAACTCATCGTCGTACTCGTGATCGTTAGCGTCACCCTCTGGCTTATCTGGCGATACCTGAACGTGCTGACGTTACCGATGACTTGGCCTTGGGTTCTCACCTACTCGATCGCGCTTTCCGGAGTGGTTGAGCTGATCTACCTTGCCAGCCTCGTGTTCGACAAGGTCGTGCCGATTCACATCGAGGTGCTTCTACCCGCCTTTGGGCTTGGCGCCATGATCCGCGGCCCGGGCGTCAATCTGCCGGGCTCCCCGAGCGATCACGACGACGTGCTTGAGCGCCCGAGCGAGAAACGCGCGAGCGGAATTGTTTCCGCCTGTTTCATGGTGCTCGTCGGTCTGTCGATGCCGTCCCTCAGCGAGAGCATGCGGCACGCCGCGCCTTCGGCCGCGACGACCATCACCGCGAGCGACGCGGCGCCGGCCGTCCAGTCCATCCCGTGGGTGACGCTCGGCCTCCATGTTCTCGCCATCACGATCCTCTCGAACTTGGGCAAGATGTTCCCCGTCCTCTGCTATCGTCGCGAGGCCCACTTCCGCGAGCGTCTCGCCGTCGCGATCGGCATGTGCCCGCGCGGAGAGGTCGGCGCCGGCGTTCTGGTCGTTTCGCTGACCTACGGTATCGTCGGTCCGATGGTCAGCGTCGCCGTGCTGTCGCTGGCCCTGAATCTGATGCTCACAGGCGTTTTCATCCTGCTGATCCGGCAGCTTCTCGCCGGCATCCCGCCCGAAACGACCGCGTCCGAGGTCGCGCCCGCATGACCGCCCGAAGCGCACCGGTCCGCCGGACCGCATCGCGGTGCCGAACGGTCGCACGGTGCGCCGCGATTGCAGGTGTTTGGACGCTGGCAACGACATCCACCGCACGCGGTGCCGAGTTCGAGCCCCCGCTGCTCATTCGAAATGCGCGCGTCGTGACGGCACCGGGCCGGATGCTGGATCGCGCGTCCATTCTCATCGAGCGAGGACGCATCGTCCGAGTCGATGAACCGATCGACGCCCCGCCGGGCGCGGATGTGATCGATCTGGCAAGCGCCACCGTCTACGCCGGTTTCATCGACGCATGCACCCACATCGGCATCACGCGCGGCGAACCGACCACCCAGGAACGCGCCCGCGTGGAGGACGAGTACCCCGATGTCCGCGACGGCCCCCACGCCGCGACCGTCGCGGCCTTCCGTCGGCTGGTCCACCCGCACTGGCGCGCGGAGGAATCGATCGACCCTCAATCACCCGCGATGACTGCCGCTCGCCGCGCGGGCTTCACAACCGCGCTCATCTCCCTCAAGCCCGCGATCCTGGGCGGCAACAGCGCGGTACTACAGCTGGGAGATCGGCCGCTGCGACGCAGCCTGTTGCGAACGTCGGTCGCCATGCACGCCGCCATGACCTACGCCTCCGATGAGCAGCCGGGCGCCGGCCGATTCGACCAACCGGCCTACCCGACGACCCTGATGGGAGCGGCTGCGGCGTTTCGGCAGGTGATGCTCGACGTCGCGTGGCAGCGCGACCTGCTGGCATGGATTCAGCGGAACCCGCGCGCCGAACGGCCCGCGATGGATCGCGATCTGAGTGCCCTGGTCGACTGCATCGAGGGTCGCCAGCCGGTCGCGTTCTTCGCCCACACCGAGAACGAAATCCTGCGGGTACTCGACCTGGCGAGCGAGTTTCGGCTCAAGCCGATGATCGTCGGCGGGCGAGAGGCTTGGCGCTGTGCCGCAAGATTGAAGGTCGAGTCGGTGCCGCTGGCGCTCAGCCTCAAGTGGCCCGAAGAACCCAAGCCGCCGTCGCCGCCAGCCACGCCCGCAACGCAACCGGTCCCCGGGCCCGATCGTCTCGCGGTACTGTTCGACGAGAAATGGCAGGCAAGGCCGTGGGAGCCGCAGCGCGCGTTTGACGAGCGCGTCCGGCTGTGGGGGGAACAAGTCGACAACGCCCGCCGCCTGCACGAGGCCGGCGTCGGTTTCAGCATCGCCACCTTTGAGCAGGAATCGCCAGCGGACTGGCTCAAGTCCATCCGCAAAGCCATCGAGCGCGGCCTGCCCGAGGACGCCGCGGTGGCGGCGCTGACTCGACACGGGGCGGCGTTTGTCGGACTCGACGCGGATCTCGGTGAGGTCTCGCCGGGTCGCATCGCCAACCTCACGGTCATGTCCGGCAGTCTGGCGGACGAAAAAGCCAGCGTCTGCGCGGTGGTCGTTGACGGTCGTCTGTTCCATCTGCCCCCGGCCGACGACAAGCGAAAGAGCGACTCGCGATCGGACGGGGAAAAGCCGACCACCGCCGCCTCACAACCCACGTCCGCGATCGCGGCGACCGGTTCGCCGACGACCACCGCCACGACCACGTCGCAGCCGATTGAATGGCCCGACCACCTGGTCGAGATCGAGGCCGACCGCGCGCCGCCCCTTCGCACCGGGGGCCACGTGCTGCTCCGCTCCGCGACGCTCCTGACCATGACACATGGCGACTTGGTCGACACCGACATCCTGATCGAGAACGGCCGGATTTCTCGCATCGGGCGCGGGATCACGGCGCCACCGGGCGTTCAGACGCTCGATCTGGCCGGCTGCTTCGTCATGCCCGGCATCATCGACTGCCATTCTCACATGTGCAGCGACGGCGGCCTGAACGAGTTCTCGATGTCGATCACGTGCGAAGTGCGGGTGCGCGACGTGATCTCCCACCGCGACGTCAGTGCCTATCGCGCGCTAGCCGGCGGCGTGACGTGCATCCATACCATGCACGGCTCGGCCAACACCATCGGCGGCCAGAATGCCGTGCTGCGAATGAAGTACGGCCGGCCGGCGGCGGAGTGGCTGTTCGCCGACGCGCCCCGCACCGTCAAGTTCGCGCTCGGAGAGAACGTCAAGCAGTCGAACTTCGGTCGCCGCGGGTCGCGTTTCCCGAATTCGCGGATGGGCGTCGAGGCCGTGCTACGGCGTGCGTTCGAAGCCGCGCGGCGCTACGACGCCGATCGCGCCGCATTCTCGTCCGATCGAGCCGCGGGCCGCGACCCGCGACCGCTCCGACGCGATCTGCGACTCGAGGCCCTCAGCGAGATTCTTGCCGGCGACATCCGCGTCCACTGCCATTGCTATCGCGCGGATGAGATTCTGCGGCTGTTCGCCGTAACCGAAGAGCACGGCATGCGCGTCGCCCTGCTTCATCACGTTCTCGAGGGCTATCGCGTCATTCCGGAGATGCTCCGCCACGGCTGCGGAGCGTCGACCTTCGCGGACTGGTGGGCGTACAAGCTCGAGGCTTACGACGCCGTGCCGCACAACGCCGCGCGCATGGTGCAGGGCGGCGTGGTCGCCACGGTCAATTCGGACTCGCCGGAGATGATCCGCCACCTCAATCTCGAGGCCGCGAAGTCCTTGCGCTACGGCGGGCTGTCTCCGAACGACGCGCTGCGTCTCGTCACGCTGAACGCCGCGCAACAGCTCGGCATCGACCGCCAAGTGGGCTCGCTCGAAGTCGGCAAGCTGGCCGACATCGCAGTCTTTGACGGTCATCCGCTCGATGCGTTCTCGAAGTGCGTGCTGACGCTGATCGACGGCGAGGCCTATTTCCAACATGCCGAACTTCGGACGAGTTCACCGGCCGTCGCCGTTCGTCCGCCGCGCGCATGGGCGCCACGCCGCGAGCCGCTCGCCATCCCGCCCTCGCCGAACGGTGTCTACCTCGTGCGCGGCGCAACCGTTCACCCAGTTGACGGTCCCGATGTCGCTGATGCGGCCGTGTTGATCGAGGGCGGTCGTATCGCCGCGGTTGGTCCGGCGGCGGACTTGGCTGCTCCACCGCAGGCGCTCGTGGTCGACGCGGCCGGACTGCACGTGTACCCGGGCCTGATCAACGCCGCTTGCTCGCTCGGGATGGTTGAGATCGACTCGGTCGCCGGCAGCGTGGACACGTCGGACATCGGGCGATTTCAGCCCGACCTTCACGCCGAGACCGCGTTCAACCCGTTCGCCGCCGCCATCGAGGTGGCCCGGGCGGAGGGCGTCCTGACCGCGCTGGTGGTTCCCGGCGGCAACGAAATCGCCGGTCAGGCGGCGGTCATGCAACTCGACGGCTGGTCGATGCCGGAATCGCTCGTCAAGTCCGGCGTGGCCCTCTTCGTGAGCATCCCCAGCCTTCCGGCGGATCTGTCCGCCCTGCCAGAGCCGAAACGAAAAGAGACGCGTGACGCGTTCACTGCTCGGCTCGACGACTTCGACGCGTTCCTTCGCCTCGCGCGGTCGTACATGGCGGTGAACCCCATGACGGCATCCATGGTCGATCGAAGGCTCGAGGCAATGCGCCCGTTTCTGCGCGGCGACGCTCCCGTCTTCTTCAACGCCAACAGTTACAAGGAAATCCGCGAAGCCCTGCGCTTCGCCGGGCACTACCAACTTCGCCCGGTCATCGTCGGCGCACGCCAGGCGTGGAAGGCCGCGGACGAGCTCGCCCGCGCCGGGGCTGACGTGATCATCGTTCGCACGCAGGTCCTTCCGTCCGGCGAATTCGAACCGTGGGACAGCGTCTATCGAAACGCCGCCGTGCTGGCATCGGCGGGCGTTCGCTTCTGCTTCGCCACCGGGGGCTCGAGTCTCGCGAAGCTGCTCGGGCTCGAGGCGGCCATGGCGGTCGCACACGGCCTCGATGAGCAACACGCCCTGCGAGCGCTGACGATCGACGCGGCACGCATCCTCGGCGTCGAGGATCGACTCGGCTCGATCGCTCGCGGCAAGGTGGCCACGCTCTTTCTTTCAACCGGGAGCCCGCTTCAGCCTGACTCGGCCGTCGTGGCGGCATTCATCGCCGGACGCCCGATCGACTTGTCCAGCCGCCATTCCCGCCTCGATGACAAGTTTCGACAGCGACCGGCTCCGAATCTGCCGCCCGCACCGCTTCTGCGCGGGCCACCCGCCCTGCGCCTCGCACCGCAGCCGCCGCACTGACGCTGGCGAAACGCGGGTGTTGGCCCCCCGGCTCCGCGTCGCTATACTGCCAAAGCACCTGCGCTCAGCTTCCGACGGCTGGAATGCCGAGACAGGTGTGAGGCGCCCGGAGCGCGGTGCGAGACGTTCAGAACCGCGAGCGGCCATAATCGACTGCCCCGATTGGTCTTATGTTCGCTTCATGCCCGGCGAGGCGTTGGTCTCGCCGAGCGGTCTCAATCCCCCGGGGACGAGGTCAAAATACCGATCATGGACACGCTGAAACGAAACGTCCCGCTGCGCGAGCTCGACGAAGTGTCGGTTCGCTTCTGCGGGGACTCCGGCGACGGCATGCAGCTCGTCGGAACGCAGTTCACCAACGCATCAGCCATCTTTGGAAACGACGTCGCCACGTTTCCCGATTTTCCGGCCGAAATCCGTGCTCCGGCCGGGTCTTTGGCGGGCGTGAGCGGCTTCCAGATCAACTTCTCCAGCCACGACATCCACACGCCGGGGGACCGGGTCAACGCGCTGATCGCCATGAACCCGGCGGCGCTGAAGACGAACATTCGCGACGTCGAAGTGGGCGGCATCGTCATCGTCAACGACGACGCGTTCGGCAAGTCGGATCTCGCCAAGGCCGGCTACGCCGTCAGCCCGCTCGAGGACGGCTCGCTCAGCAAGTACCAGTTGTACCGCGTGCCGATGGAGAAGCTGAACGCCGACGCGCTCAAGGACCTCGCCGGCGAGGTCGGTGCCAAGGCGATTGGCCGGTGCAAGAACTTCTTTGCACTCGGCATCGTTGCGTGGTTGTACAACCGGCCGCTCGAACCAACCGTTGAGTGGATTCGCAGCAAGTTCGGCGGGAAGCCGTCGATCGCCGAAATCAACATCCGTGCGTTGAAGGCCGGCTACTACTACGGAGAGACGGCCGAGCTGTTCGCCTCGCGCTACACCGTGGCGCGGGCCAAGCTCAACCCTGGAAAGTACCGCAAGATCATCGGCAACGACGCCCTCGCGCTCGGCTTCGTCACCGCCGGCGAACTGGCCGGCACCCCGGTCTTCTACGCTTCGTATCCGATCACGCCGGCCAGCGACATTTTGCACATGCTGTCCGGCTACAAGAACTTCGGTGTCCGCACCTTCCAGGCGGAGGACGAGATCGCCGCCATCACCTCGGCCATCGGAGCTTCCTTCGCCGGCGCGATCGCCGTGACGGGCACGAGCGGTCCGGGCATGGCCCTGAAGACCGAAGCGCTCGGCCTGGCCGTCATGACCGAGCTTCCGCTGGTTATCGTCGACGTTCAGCGTGGCGGCCCCAGCACGGGTCTGCCGACCAAGACCGAGCAGGCCGATCTTCTGCAGGCCGTCTATGGCCGCAACGGAGAATGCCCGCTGTGCGTCATCGCGGCGCGCTCGCCGGCCGACTGTTTCGATATGGCGATCTGGGCCGTGCGCATCGCGACGCGGTTCATGGTCCCGGTCATTCTGCTGACCGACGGCTACATCGCCAATGGCGCGGAGCCGTGGATCCTGCCCGATCCGTCGAAGTTCGAGAAGATCACGATCAACCATCCAACCAAGACCGAGAACGGCCATTTCCGCCCCTACGATCGCGACGAGATGCTGGCCCGGCCCTGGGCCGTTCCCGGTACGCCCGGGCTTGAGCACCGCATCGGTGGTCTCGAGAAGGAAAACGGCGCCGGACACATCAGTTACGATCCGGCCAATCATCAGCTCATGATCGACCTGCGGGCGCGGAAGGTCGCCAACATCGCGAAGATCATCCCGCCGTTGGAGGTGTTCGGGCCTGCCGAGGGCGACCTGCTCGTGCTCGGTTGGGGCGGCACGTACGGCGCTCTCTACAGCGCCGTTGAGCGGGCCCGGGCGATGGGCTACAGCGTGTCGCACGCCCATCTGCAGTTCCTGAATCCGCTGCCGTCGAACACGCTCGACGTGCTCAGGCGATTCAAGAAGATCCTCATCCCCGAGCTCAACTCGGGTCAGTTGCGCAAGCTGATTCGGGCCGAACTGATGGTCGACTCGATCGGCCTCAACAAGGTTCAGGGGAAGCCCTTCCTGATCGCGGAAGTGCTTGAAAAGATCATCCAGCTCTCTGAGAAGAGGTAACGATTTCCATGCATTCCCAAGGCTCGCTTCCGGTCCTGACCGCGAAGGACTTCACCACCGACCAGGATGTCCGCTGGTGCCCGGGCTGCGGCGACTACTCGATTCTCGCCCAGGTCAAGAAGGTGCTGCCGACCCTCGGCATCCCGCGAGAGAAGTTCGTCTTCGTCTCGGGAATTGGCTGCTCCAGCCGATTCCCTTACTACGTCGAGACGTACGGCGTGCACTCGATCCACGGCCGCGCGCCCAGCGTCGCGATCGGCATCAAGGCCACCCGCCCCGACCTGTCGGTCTGGGTCGCCACGGGCGACGGCGACGGGCTGTCGATCGGTGGCAACCATCTGATCCATGCCATCCGCCGCAATATTGACATCAAGATTCTGCTGTTCAACAACCGCATCTACGGCCTGACCAAAGGCCAGTACTCCCCCACGTCCGAACTCGGAAAGAAGACAAAGTCCTCCCCCTTCGGCACGGTCGATCTTCCGCTCAACCCGATCTCGCTGGCGATCGGAGCGGACGCGACGTTCGTGGCCCGTGCGATGGACTCCGACCCGAAACACATGGAACACATCCTGCAACGAGCGGCGGCGCACAAAGGGACGGCCTTCGTCGAAATCTACCAGAACTGCAACGTGTTCAATGACGGCGCCTTCGAGTACGCGACGGTGAAGGACACGCGACCGGATACGACCTGCTACATCGAGCACGGCAAGCCGATGCTGTTCGGCAAGAATCGTGACAAGGGCATCCGTCTCAACGGTCTCGAACCCGAGATCGTCTCGCTCGGCAACGGCATCAGCGAAGACGACCTGCTGTTCCACGACGAAAAGATGGTGGAGCCGACGATGGCGATGATGCTGGCCCGGATGGCGCATCCGGAGTTTCCGGAGCCGATGGGCGTTTTCCGCGCGGTCAGCCGGCCGACTTTCGACACACTGATCAACGAGCAGGTTGAGAAGACAATCGCCAAGATGGGCCGCGGTCGTCTCGCCGACCTCTACGACGACGGCGAAACCTGGACGGTCCAGTAGGATCCGCTCCATCGGCGGCGCAGTCGCCCGGTCCGCGTCTCGGCGCGGATGCGATTGACCGATCGGAACCGGCAGACCTCACGGATGTTCGCCGATACACCGCTTCCACCGACCGAGGTCCTGCAGCCCTATCTATGGCCGTTCGGCATCGCGCTGATCGTCACCATGGTCATCATGCCGCTGGTGCGCTCGGTCGCGGTCGCCGGCGAGATTTACGACCTTCCCGACGCAGGCCTCAAACCGCACGAACGGCCGATCCCGTATCTCGGCGGGCTGGGCATGTACGTCGGTTGGGCCGCGGCCCTGCTGTGGGCCACGCAGTCATTCCCGGCCTCGCGAAGCCTTCTGCTGGTCGTTCTCGCCGGCGGAACGGTCATGATGCTGACCGGGCTCGTGGACGACATCTGGGACCTGCGGCCGCGCACCAAGCTGCTGCTCGAACTGGTCGCCGCCGCGATCCTGTTCTTCGGCGGGGTCGGCGACCAGGTCGCCGCCGTCTTTCTCTCCTACCTCGGCCTGGCCGTTCCCGAATGGCTCGTCTCGGTCGCGTCAGCGGGCCTGACGGTGTTCATCCTGCTCGGAGCCGGGAACGCGACGAATCTCATCGACGGCCTCGACGGGCTTTGCAGCGGCGTGATCGGCATCATCAGCATCGGGTTCCTGGTGATCGCATCGCACCTCGCGATCTGGGGCTTCAGTTCCACTGGCGACCCGGTTCGGATGACCGTTGCCGTGGCGTTGTTCGGGGCCTGCATCGCATTTCTGCGGTACAACTTCAATCCGGCCCAGATGTTCATGGGAGATGCCGGGTCGCTGCTGCTGGGGTACAACGCGGCCGCCCTCATCCTCCTGTTCGCCGAACGCGACAAGCCGCGATGGTTTATCGGAGCGCTCATGGTCTTCGCCCTGCCGGTCTTCGACACCGCCCTGGCGATCGGACGTCGGTGGCTGAACGGCCGACCGCTGTTCGTGGGTGATCGGAGCCATTTCTACGACCAGCTTCGCCAACGCGGCTACTCCGTCCGCCAGACCGTCCTCGTCTCGTACGCCCTGGCGCTGCTCTACGCCGCGGCCGGCTGCCTGGTACTGTTCGTCCGTGGGCGGTACGCACTGCTCATCTTCGGCGGGGTGGTGGCCGCAACGGTGGTCGCCGTCGTCGCCAACGGCATGCTCCGCCGCGAAACTGACGCGAAGCGATCCGGCCGCTGATTCGGGGCAGTCCAAAACCCCTTGCCAATTAAGGGGATAGAGCCGGCGAATTGTCTCGACACGCTTGAGATCACCTGGCGCGGGGGGTACAATAGTCCGTGGAACTGGTGCGCCTGCGCAAGAACTGCGCCCGCACGCCAGAGTGGCACGCGCGCGTGGTGCGCTCGCGTTTCACGGCAAACGCGCGGACAGGGGTCCGCGCCAAGGACGGGGACCGTCTCGTGACGACCAAATACGTTCGACTCGCCTGCCTGTCGTTCCTGGTGGCGGCTTTGCTGGCGACGACATCAAGCGTCGCGCTGGCCGGCACCGCCGGTTTCGGTGACCTCTTCGTATCCCTCGCGCCGGTCACGGGTCGGGTCGGTCTTTACAGTGGCGCCACTGGTGCGCCCATCGACATCAATCACGCCACGTGGGGCGGCCCGGTGCCGACCCCGTTCGACAGCCCGCGCGGCATCGCCAACGGTCCGGGCGGAGCATTGCTGGCCGCCAGCTTCTCGACGAACTCGGTTTATCGTTTCGACGCACTGACCGGCACGTTTCAGAACCTGATCGTCGCGTCGGGCGGCGGCGGTTTGAACGGACCGCACGGGCTGATCGTCCGTGGCAACGAGTTGTTCGTGTCCAGTTTCAACTCGAATTCCGTCAAGCGGTATGACGCGACGACTGGCGCGTTCCTGGGCGATTTCGTCACGCCCGGACTGGGCGGATTGGCCACGCCGACGGGGCTGACCTTCGGGCCGGACGGGCACCTTTACGTCGCCAGCCAGAACAACAACGCGGTCTACAAGTACGACGGCGCGACCGGCGCGCTGATCGGTGTCGGGCCCTTCGTGACGGCCGGCAGCGGCGGGTTGAGCCGGCCGGTCGGCGTGTCGTTCTCACCGGGCGGCGATCTGTTCGTGAGCAGCTCTGGCACCAACCAGATCCTCCGCTACACCGGCCTGACCGGCGCGTTCAACAGCATTTTCGTGAACAATGGCGGCCCGATTGGCCTGCTGACGCCGCTGGGGCTGCAGTGGGGTCCGGACAGCAACCTGTACGTCGTCAGCAACGGGTCGTTCTCAGTCAAGCGCTTCACGCCCGCCGGCGCGCCGATCGGCGGACCGAGCGGCGACTTTACGCCGGCGTTCACGGTCTTGTCCGGTCAGTATCTGACGTTCTCCGTCGTCCCCGAGCCCGGCACGCTGGTCCTGCTGGCCGTCGGCGGCATCGCCGCCCTCCGCCTGCGCCGCCGGCAGCCCTGAAACCTGCCGTCACCCAAAACGCGCCGCCCGGGACTGAAATCGGCATGTGTCATGTCGCTCGCTCGTCGTGAACTCGGCTTGTGTACTTTTTCGCTGCTTGCGTGCTCAGTGGCCGCCGCGATCCAGCCGTCCTTTCAATCTCTCGGGCCGCTACCCGGCGGCGGCTACACGTGGTCTCCGATGAGAATCTCGGCCGACGGCGCGATCGTGGTTGGGGCTGCCGGCGGCGGCCTGCCGGACCAGATCTACCGCTGGGCCGACGCGACCGGAATTGTTTCGGTCGGCACGCTCACGCTGCCCCCCGGCTATACGTACATTCTTCTCGCGGACGTGTCGGCCGACGGGGAGGTCGCCGTTGGCTACGTCGTCGACCCGGGACCGGAGGGGCTGCCACCGAGGGGCTTCCGGTGGACACCGGGTTCGGGCACGTCGCTGCTGCCGAATAGCTACGTCGCGCTCAGCGTTTCCGGCGACGGCGACGTCGCCGTGGGTTTGGACGAATCCGGCGCATTTCGCCGCTGGTCGCTCTCCGGGGGTCATGCCGTCATCCCGCTGCCGCACGGAACGGACGTCGCGTACTCAAACTATGGCGTGTACGTCTCCTTCGACGGCTCGACCATCGCGGGGAACGCCTCTCGCAACGTCGGCGATCCCCCGATGGCCGACACCTGCTTCGCGGCGGCGTTCGTCAATACTGGCGGATCGAGCGCGCATCTGGGGCACCTTCCCGGCTTTCCGGAGTATTCCATCGCCCACGGCGTCTCGGTCGACGGCGCGGTCATCATTGGATCGCAGGTTCAGCTCTCGGGCGGTCCGCCCGATCCGTGCCTGCCGTCGGCGTCCATCCCGACGGTCTGGTCGGCAACGGATGGTCTCAAGCCGCTGGCCGCTGTCTGGCCAGGACTGTCATCGGCCACGGCCAGCGGGGTCAGTGCCGGCGTCGCTCGGGTCGCCGGCATCGGGCCCGGATTCGTCCCGGTACTCTGGGACGCGACCCACGGCGCGCGTAACCTGCACACGGTGCTGTCGGTCGAACTAGGACTCGACTTGACCGGCTGGACGCTTCAGTCCGTCTCGCTCGTCTCCGCCGATGGCACCGCCGTCATCGGTCTCGGGTCGCACGAATACGCGCCGGGCCAGTTCCGCTCGGAAGTCTGGCGTGCGCTGGTTCCATTTTCGCCGGGAGACCTGAACGGCGATGGCGCCACCAACGGCGCCGATGTGCAGCCGTTTGTGGGCGCAATCATGGCGGGTTCGACGTCGCCCTCCGATTTGGATCGCGCCGATTTCAACCAGGATGGCGTCATCGATCCCGGTGACGTGCCCGGGATGGTGGCAGCACTACTCGCCGTCTGAGATGCAGCGGTTACCCGAACGCCGCGGAGTCACCGCATGCCTCGGTGAACGCAGAGCGGGTCTGAACGCGACTGCATCGGCCCCGGGACTTCGTCCCGGGTCTCCTGATCGGCGCCGCTGTACGAGCATCCCTCGCCCTTGCCGGTTCCACCGCCACCTTCACCAACCTTGGTCGCGTCAGTGAACCCATTCCATACTCTCAACCCCTTGCGGTCTCCGCCGACGAACACGTCGTGGCTGGGTCTAGTACGTCGCCTGCCGGGTGCGAAGCATTCCGCCGGGCGTCCGGGGGCGAAGCGATCGGATCGGGCAATCCTGCCGGCGGAGAATTCCAACGCGAAGCCCTCGGAGTCGTTGCCGACGGCAGCGTCATTGTCGGCCAGAGCATCGTCGCTGGCAGCTTTGGCCGCGGGTGGCGCCGGACCGCCGGAGGCGGTCAGGCGGGCTGACCAACGCCACCGCGCTGGCCGTGTCTGCCGACGGAGCCGTTGTCGTGGGTATCGGCTACACCGGAATGGGCCGGCAGCCGTTCATCCGGGACGCCATGAACGGCACACGAGACCTCGCTGCCGTATTGGCTGACAACTACTCAGCAAACCGACCCGGCTGGACGCTGGTCGAGGCTCGCGGCCTTTCGGCCGACGTGCTGATCATCGTCGGCACTGACTCGGCCCCATCCGCGCAGGAATCCGCTCGGCGCGCGGCCCTGCCCCCGACGCGAGACTTGACCAGTGACGCTCTCTCCAATGGCGACGACCTCCAGCCATTCATTGGCGCCCTTGTCGCCGGCTCGACGGATCCGTCCGTTCGCCGCGCGGCGGATTTCAAACCCGCCGGAATGATCGACGCGGGAGAGATCCCAAGGCTGGAGGCTGCGATGTTGATGCCTTGAATCGCCATCGTCAGCGTCGATTTGCAGAATCACGCGAGGGCGCTTCTGGCCGGTTGAGTTCGCTGCCGAACGTCTCGAAACCAACACGGCCGTCTGGACTTCCTTCTTCCAGAGCCTCGCGAACGTCGGCCGGGGTGACCTGGTTGCTCATCCTCTTGCGGTATCCGCCGACGCCCGCCCTCCCGCGAGCGACATCGCTTTCCGTGAATTGGCCGCGCGATCGCGGGCGATGGGCCAAGAAAGCAGAAGGGCGTGCCCTTCGCAGGGCACGCCCTTCCGAGTGTCTTACCCTTTCAACCGACCGGCGTCAGGGGCCGGGCGGGTTGAAGGTGTGGATGAAGAAGACCGACAGGCCGAGCTCATGCACGCCCGGAGGGCCGGCCATGAACGGCGCCGGCTGCTTCGGGAAGATGTCCGGGATGAAGGCCTCGTCGTAGCCCGAGTTCAGCGGGCCGAAGTCACCATCGGCCAGGAGCATCGGGTTCGGCGAGTTCGGGTTGAGCACGAGCTGCCGACCCACGAAGGCGCTGCGTCGGATGACGAAGACGAATCCACCGAAGCCCGGAGCCGGGAGGCCGAAGCGATCCAGATTCGAGACATCGAAAAACGCGTAGTGCGAGCCCGGAGCCGGGACGCCGTCGCAGGCCGTGAAAGGCGGCGTGATCCGCACCGGCTGCGAGAGCAGGTCAAACTGATCGCCGTTCAGCTGCACCGACTGGAACGCGCCCAGCGGTGGCTGCGGCGGCGGGATGTCGTACTGCGTCTGGCCCGCCCGCGGCGCGCCCTTGAACGAGCCCTGGATGGCGTAGAAGCGACCGCTCTGGAAGGCGTTGTCGCGGAGGAAGAGCAACCAGGCGCGCGGCCCGAGGAAATGCTCGTAGGCCAGCGTGTTGTTGAACGTGTTCGGCGGGTTCAGCGTGTTGAACTTCACGCCGAGCACAATCACGGCCACGTCGCCGCCGGTCATATTGATCAGACTGCGGTTTTCGATGTTGATCTTGTCGTTCGACGGGAAGCGGGCCTGCGGCGGCGAATAGTCGGTGCCCGGCGGGTGGCCGATCACCCGAGGATTGACGGCGCGGAAGTTGAACTCGAGCTGCGAGAAGAACGCCGCGTTTGGATCGGCGCCCGACCGGATCGACAGGATGTAGTCCGTGTCGGCGACGGTCCGCAGGTACGAGTACTCAAAGGCAAAGTTCACGGTCACGTCGACCGGCCCGCCGATCCGCGACGGCCAAGGGAAGTTTCCGGGCAGCGCGCCGAGCGGGTCGCACGGCGAGAACGGGCCGACCAGCGGGAACGGCAACTGGACCACGTCGACGCGGAAGGTGACCGCGTTGTCAAGCCGCCGGGCCGCGTTCAGCCGCTCCTGCGAGACTTGGCTGCCCTGCGGATTGTTCCCGCCGTTCGGGTTCAGATTCGGTAACGCGTTGTTCCCGCAGCCGGCGACAAACGTCGCCAAAGTGAGGAACGCCGCACTGCGGAACGCAAGCTTTCCGTACATCATGTTCCCTCTCCTCCCCACTCCTGGTTCACGCCTGATTTCAGATTCACCGCGACCAAGAGGCGGCCGCGTAGTAAACCCCAACGTTCTGGATTACCGCCATTTATACCACGGCGGCGATCGCCAAGTCAATTGGGCATTGCGCAGATTCACATTTGCGAGGCATCGAATTCGGACCATCGACTATAACCACTCATCTCAACATGGTTTATGTGCGATCTTGGCGTGGATGGCTCGCAACGCCGCGCTAGTCCGGTCGGCGAGATCTGAGACCGATGCAGCCTCGACCTCGGCTGGCCTGATCGCGCTTCCGTAGGCCACGTGGATCGCTCCCGGGCGGGGAAATCGCCGCGACCGCGGCCAGCATTCGAATGCGCCGTAAATCACGGTTGGGACGATCGCGGCCTTCGCCCGCTTGGCCACCAGCAGGGAGCCCTCGCGCAGCGGCTGGAGGCCGCCGTCGACCGTGCGCGTCCCTTCGGGGAACGTCACGACCAGCTTCCCATCGCGGAGCCGGCGCAGGATCTCCTTGATCGCGCCGACGTCCGCGCTGTCTCGTTTGACCGGGAAGGCGTTGAGGGACTCGATCAGAAGGCGGAACCAGCGATTCCGAAAGAGCGTATCGCGCGCCATGTAATGGCATTCGCGCGGCAACGCCATGGTGGCCAGCACCGGGTCGAGGAAGCTCTGATGCGAACACGCGAGCAGGACGGCGCCGTCCCGCGGCACATTGGGCAGGCCGTGTACGCGCACGCGCCAGAGCAGGAAGAACACGACCTGGCACAGGAAGCGCATGATGCGGTAGTAGAGCCGCACGGCGCATTCACACGTTCGGGAGCGGCAGGTTGAGGGCCTGCCTTCGCCGCCGAACCTCCTCCATCATGCGCTCCACGACCTCGTGGATCGTCAACGGCGTGGTGTCGATGTGAATAGCCGTGGCCGGCTCGAGCAGCGGCGCCCATTGGTGGGCGTCATTGCCGTCGCGCTCGCGCAGGTTCTCAAGTATTTCCTCGAAGGTGACGTTTTCGCCGTCCGCGATCAGCTCCTGGTAGCGGCGTTCGGCCCGCCTCTCGATGCTGGCATCGAGGAAGAACTTCAGATCCGCGTTGGGGAAGACCACGCTGCCCTGGTCTCGACCCTCGGTCACCAGCGACCCCAGTTCCCGCCCGATCTCTCGCTGTCGCTGGACAAGCAATTCCCGAATCGCCTGTTCGCGGGCCACGTAGCTGGTCGCGCCGCTGACCGCCATGCTGCGAACGGCCTCGGTCGCATCCGCGCCATCGAGGATGACGCGCGTGTGCGTCGGTCCGCACAGCACTTCGATCCTGGCGTCCCGGGCGATGGCAACGAGACCGGGCCCGTCGCTCAGGCGCGCGCCCATGCGCAGGGCTTTCAAGGCAACGGCCCGGTACATCGCGCCGGTGTCGAGATAGGCCACGCCGAGACGAGCGGCCAGCTTTCGGGCGGCGGTGCTCTTTCCTGACCCAGCCGGACCGTCGATCGTGATGATCATGAGCAGTGCCCCTGGCATTCACCCGGATCGCGACCTGATCGAGTATAAGTGGGCTGTCAAGGCGCGGGACGCCGCGCGGCCGACCGATTGACGTCGACGACGCGTCGCCTAGAATACAAATCCGACTCGTTCAGCCGCGCGGCGCAGCTCGCGGCGGGAGCATGAACCTCCATGTTCATCCGTCTGGGCGACGGTCCAACGACTCCGAGAATTGCAGCTTGCCTGGTGACAGCGCTGTGGGCGCTCGCCGTGGGCTGTCATCGCGACGAGCCCCCCCCGCCGCCAGTAACGCAGCCGACCGTCGGCGGTCAGGCGCCGCAAGCGTCGCCGGTTCCCCTTCGACCCAAGCCCGACTCACCGCCTCCCGCTCCCGCGAAAGCCGGGCCGATACCGTCGCCCGCGATCGCGGCGGCCGGGCGGCAGCCGGCGGGTGCGGACGCGAAGGACGCCGCCAACGCGCCGGGCTACCTGCCGCGATCGGGCGAGTGCGGCTCATGGGTCAAGCGCGAACCGATTACCGTCGTGCCTGCCGGAGAACTCGCGAAGCTCGTGGCGTCGGAACTGGCCGCGAAGCTCGCTCGCTTTGAACTGCGCTCGGCGGCGTCCTGTGCCTACGCCTGCACCGTGGACGGCAAGGAAGTGGTCGCGCACGTCCTCGCGATTGAGACCGCAGCGCCAGAGGATGCCTACGGCCTGGTGACGTGCGCTTCGAGCTCGCCTCGGTCGGAACGATGCGGCGGCCTGACCCGCGTGGAACCGGGGCCGGGCGTGACGTACCACACCTGGCAGGGACGCGTGTACCTGAAGGCCTCGATCGACGTACCGTCCGACGGGGCCGTCGCAGAACTGCGCCGGCTGGCTCAACACGTGGCGAGCCGCATTCAGCGCGAGGACGAGCCGGCGCTGGTGCACGCCATGCCGACCGAGTCGCGGATGCCCGGCCGGCTGTGGATCGTGCGACATCCAGCCAGCCTCCCGCAGGCCGCGCTCGGCAGCAGTCCGCCGCCCGACATCGAGGCCACGGCGCGTCTCGGCGGGCTCGGCCCCGACACGCTGATGTGCGTCGCCCAGTACGATGTGCCGCACGCGCGGCAGCCGAACACCGTCTGGGTAATTCGCTACCCGTCGCCGGCGGCCGCCCGCGAGGCTCATCGCAAGCTCCAGCAGCAGATTCAGACCTCCGACAGCCCGTCGTGGCAACTGACCAACATCCTGCCACCGAAGGGCGCGTACGTGATCGGCACATGGACGGCCGAGGAAGAGTCGCTCCATTACGCGATGCCGCGAATCGCGAGTCTCCTGCCCGGTTGAAGACGCGACGCCTCCGCTCACCTCTGACCGTCGGATCCTGACGTGATCGCCTGGCTCTACGCCGCATTCGTTCTGCTGATCCTGCTGTTCCTGGCGCTCGACCTGGGCGTATTCAATCGCGAGGCGCACGTCATCAGCGTGCGAGAAGCGCTCGGGTGGACGGTGCTGTGGGTCGTCGCCGCCCTGCTCTTCAACGTCGCCGTATATTTCCTCTATGAACACCACGTGTTCGGGCTGGGACTCGAGCCGGCGCATCTTGAGGACGGCGCCAAGGCCGCAATGCAGTTCTTCCTCGGCTATGTGATCGAAAAATCGCTCAGCCTCGACAACATTTTCGTGATGGCGGTGATTTTCGAGTATTTCCGCGTGCCGCCGATCTACCAGCACCGGGCGCTGTTCTGGGGCATCGTCGGCGCGCTGCTGATGCGCGGGGTCATGATCGCGGCCGGCGCCGTGCTCATCAACCGCTTCCACTGGATCATCTATGTATTCGGCGTGCTGCTGATCCTGACGGCCATCAAGATGCTGCTGGCCCACGATCGCGAGATGGACCCGGGTAGAAATCCACTGGTCCGGCTGGCACGCCGCATCTACCCGGTCAGCTCCAGGTTCGACGGCCAGCGGTTCTTCACGCACGTCGACGGACGGCGGTGCGTTACCCCGTTGTTCCTCGCCCTGCTGGTAATCGAGAGTTCCGACGTACTGTTCGCGATCGATTCGATTCCCGCGATCTTCGCGATCACGCGCGATCCCTTCATCGTTTTCACGTCCAACGTATTCGCCATCCTCGGGCTACGGTCGCTTTACTTCGCGCTGGCGGCCATGCTTGACAAGTTCAAGTACCTCAAATTCAGCTTGGTCTTCCTGCTCGCATACATCGGGGTCAAGATGCTGATCTCCGCCCACGTTGAGATTCCTCACGTGGCGTCGCTGGCCGTCATCGGCACGGTGCTCGCGGTCGGCATACTGGCGTCGGTGCTACGATCCCGTCGATCGGAAGGAACCCCCGCCCCATGAGCGCGCACATATACCGCCGATGCTGATCAAAACCGCCAGGCGATTGGTCGTCGCCGTCATCGGCGGCACGGTGCTCCTACTCGGCATCGTCATGCTCGTTACGCCGGGGCCGGGCATCGCGGCGATCGTCGCCGGGCTGGCCATCCTCGCAACCGAGTTCGTCTGGGCCCGGCTGCTCCTGCGGCGGGTGAAACGGCGCGTGCGCGACGCGGCCGGCGCGGTCGGCATCGGTGCTCGACCCCCTCGCGCACCGGGTCCATAATCCGGACGGCATGTTGGACACCCCTCCGTCGGAATCGCCGCCCGGCCGCGATGCACGTGTTCGCGGGCGTTGTCGAGTGCTGTTCGCGTACGACATCGGCATCGCGGTCGACTTGGCCGAGGCGGAACGGCTGATCTCGGTCGCAAAGCGCCGCGACACCCTTCGCGACAAGCGACGCGCCCCCGCCGGCGTCGCCGCGCAGCCCGGACCGCTGCGGATCGCCCTCACGGCGGAGGTCGTCGACCTGGGTCTGGCGCGGTCGGAACCGACCGTCGAAGCGGTGCTCTACGATTTCGGGGCCGTGTCGGTCATGTACACGATGCCCGTCGACGCGACACTGGCCGAACTCGCCATTCTGAGCGACCAGTTGTATGAACATGCTGAGCTTCAATCCGCGGCCCGCGGGCTGGTGACGTCGCTGGTCGAGACGACCGCCGTAGCCGTGCGTCGTCCGACCGTCAGCCGCGCCAGCGAGAGTTACACGATCTTCGAGATTGACGAGCCGGATTCCTCCATTGACGTGGGAGCGTGGTGCGACGCGGCCGCGCCCGCGATCGCGCAGGTGCTGCGATCGTCGACCGATCCGCTTTCACGCCAGGAGATCGCCGACGCCATGTCTTGCCGGATCAGCTACTCGCCGATCGACCTGGCTCTGATCGATTGGAACGCGGCCTTGCTGGTGGGCGCCGACGTTACCGACACGCGCAAGGTGTTGGAGTCGGCCAATGTGGAGTTGCTCGAAATGCGCGTGCTCGACCAGCAGCTCGACGACGGCCTCGATGAATCGTACCGACTACTGCTAAAGCCGGGTTGGCCGAGCTTCGGGCTGCTCGGATCTCGAGCCGCCGACCTGCGCCGCATCGGACGCATGCAGGTGGACGCGGCGGTGTTGTTCGAAGGTGTGAGCAACGCGTTCAAGCTGGTCGGCGATCAATACCTCGCCCGGGTCTACAAGCTGGCATCGCAGCGATTCCACCTGGCGGAGTGGGACGCCGCCATTCTCCGCAAGATCGAAACGCTGGACAGTGTCTACTCGAAGATGTCCGATCGCCAGATCAACCTCCGCATGGAAGCGTTGGAGTGGATCATCATCATCCTGATCGCGATTGAAGTGGTCATGTCCCTCATGAAGCGGTGACCGCTGACGCCGTCGCGGTATCACCCGCGCCGCTGGGCGAGCACGACCGTCGCGTCTTCAGGGGCCTGCCCGCCCGCGACATGGTCCTCCCACTCGGCCGACAGCTCGGAGAGCGCCTGATTCAACGAGAGCCCGGCCGATTCGCGCAGGCACGCAATCGTCGCCGCCCGACCGAATGCCGCCCCGGACGCCGACCGCAGATGCTCCGCGCCATCCGTCACCAGGACGAGCGTTTCGCCGCCGGCAAGGCTTCCGGACTTCTGTGTGTACGCGAAGCCCTTGGCTCGCCCAATGGGCGGCATTCCGCACGCCTCGAGCGCGCGGACCGACCCGACGCCATCCACCACCGCAAGCGAGAGTCCCTGGCCGGCCACGCAATATCGCAGCGCGTCGTCGGACGAGGGCACCCAGACGCACGCCAGCTCGACCGACCAGTCCGCGTGGGCCTCGGCCGCAAGCCAATTCACCGTGCGGGCCAGCACGTGCGGGCCGTCGGCATGAAGGCAGGCCGCGCGAAACGCCGCCCGCACCTCCGCCATCAGACGTGGCAACGCGGCACCCTGTGCGCACACCTGTGCCAACAGAATCGCCACGGTCCGGTTCGCGAGGCGCAGCAGGTCGTAGAGGTCGCGCGGTCGCGCGCTGCCCGGCCGACGCAGCGCCGCCACTTGGATGTCCGGCCATTCCGGCATGGCGCGGATGGTGAGTTGATCCTGGACCTGCCGGGCGAGCGTGTGCGCGTGATCCAGCGCGGCTGAGTGTTCCCGTGTCTCGCCGCGAACGGCGCACTCGAGCGGAGCGGCGACAGCGGCGGCAAAGCAGCTCAACAGATCCAGCGTCGATGCGTCGTAACGCGCCTCGCCCCCGGACTCGACGTAGAGCATGCCCAGCATGGCCCCGCGCGCTGATACCAGCGGCACCGCCATGGCGGATACCGACCCCGGCGTGCCCGCGTCGGGCAGGCACACCTCGTAGATCGAGCGCGTGCAGCGCGCGTGCAGGCGCTTCATGAGCGCGGGCGCCTCGACCGGACCGCCCTGCGGGCCGACGGCCCGAAACGTCTCCAGTGACGTTGCGGTTCGTCGTCGGAGAGAGATACCGGCGGTCGAGGCCCGAAAAGTTGCCGCCGCCTCCCGAAGCACTCGCTCGAGCAGACGTTCGGTCTGAGCGATTCCCGACAGGTCTGTCGTCAGGCCGGCCAGCTCGGCAAGCCGCTCGATCGGCAACCGCTGGACGCCGCCACGGACTCGCACGATGCTGCCAGGCGGTAGCGGCGATTCGCGCTCGGTGGACGTCGAGCGAGCCCCCGCCCCGGCCGTTCGCGTCTCGAGCGAGAGGTAAACGCGGATCAGAAACGGTCCGACGCCAATCTCGTCGTGGTCGCGCACCTTGCGCGTCCCGCTGACGATCTCGCCGTTCAGGCGCGTCGGCTTGAGGCGATCGAGGACCTCGACCTCCCAGTCGCCCGATGATCCCGGGGCAAGCCGCACATGTCGGGGGGCGACCCCCGCGTCGCGCAGCGTCATCGTGCAATCGGCGTCCGAACCGATGAGGATGGCCTGCTCCCCGAACGTGCGGTCGCTGACGAGAGAGTCGCTCTCAAGCACGAAAAGGCGCATGTTGCCTGTCCGACACGTGATGCGTCGAGAAGCGGCGACGCCTACTCGGGAACGGCGAAGCGGATCCCGGCGAGGCGCGCCTGCGATTCGCTCACGTCGAAAACCAGAATCCCACCTTCGAGATGATCGCCCGATCGGGCCGGCCCATTCGGCCACGATCGGAAAACCGCCCGAGCGAGCTGAAAGACGGCCGGGTCCGCGGCCGACTGCCAGTACGCGTCCAGCATCGGCTGGTCCCCGCCATACATGAGTTTCGAGATGGCGAATGACGCCGGGTCGCCCGACTCGTCGTATGCAAGCAGGACCGAGGGAACGCCCGTCGTTGCTCCGAGGCAACGCCCGAGCGCGAACACCTCGCGGTCGCGCGGGATGTCGGCTTCAAGCGCCCGACCGAGGCGCCAGAAGGCCACGACCGTCTGGGCGTCGATCTCAGCCTCGTGCGGCTGCCGGATCGTCGGACCGATGGTGGCTTCGAGCTGTCTCATGATGGCAACGGATGTGAAGCCGGGCACAGCCGTCAGGCACGCACCATATTAGTCTATGCCGCCGCCGGTTGATCGGCCAGCGTCAAGTTTGACGCCGCCCGATCACGCCGTGTTGGAATCAGACCCCGACGAGTCGAAGTATCCCTGCAAGATGGCCTGAGCCGCGAGCCGGTCCCGTTGGCCGGCCTTCCGCCGTCGGCGGGTCAGCCCAGCCGCCCGCATGGCTTCGTCGGCCGCATAGCTGGAGAGCCGCTCGTCGGCCTCGACCACGTGCTCCGCTCCCGCCGCGCGCAGCGCGGCGATGAATGCCCGGGTCAGCTCCGCCTGAGGTCCGGCCGAGCCATCCATGTTCAGCGGCAATCCAACCACCAGCAGCGACGCCCGCTCCGCGCGGGCTCGCTCGAGCACGCGCCGCGCGTCGTCCGCGGCGCGGCCGGTCGCCTCAAGCGTGTCGAGGGGACTGGCGATTCGCAACTGGACGTCGCCGACGGCCAGGCCAATGCGCCGCAGGCCGTAGTCGATGCCCAGCACGCGTCGAGCTCGCTCAGGCATAGCGGTTGCCGTGCCGCCGCTCGACCTCGGCCAGAAGTTCCTTGAGTCGCTGCGCATCCGCCGCGCGGCAGATAAGGGTGGCGTCCCGGCTGTGGACGATGACGAGGTCCGAAACGCCGAACGCGGCCAACAGGTGGTCGCCGTCGGAGACCAAGACGTTGTTGTGTGCGTCCAAACCGACGACGTCGCCGGAGACGACGTTTCCAGCGGCGTCGGCCTGCTGCACGGCGCGGAGCGCCGTCCAACTGCCGAGGTCATGCCAGTTCACGTCCATGTCCACCACGAGCACGTTGTCCGCGTGCTCCATGACCGCGAAGTCGATCGAGATTCGCTGGAGGCGCGGGTAGCCCTCGGCCAGACGCTGTCGCGCCCGCTCCGAGCCCCACTCCGAGGCGGCGCTCGTCACGATCTCAAACGTTTCGGGCAGACGCCGGCGGATGTGCTCGAGAATCGTCTCGCAGCGCCAGGCGAACATGCCGCTGTTCCAGCAATACTCCCCGCTGGCAAGATACGCCTGGGCGGTCGGCCCGTCGGGCTTTTCCTTGAACTGTCGCACACGATGAACGCCGGCGCCGAGTGCTTCACCGCGGCGGATGTATCCCATGGCGGTCGACGGCCCGGTCGGAACGATGCCGAAGGTCACGAGCGCGCCGGGGTGCGCCTGTACCTCGGCGAGTCCGCGTTGAACCGCATCCGCGAATCGCTCCGCCGGCGAGATGACGTGATCCGCGGTGAACACGCTCATGGTCGAGCCAGGCCAGCGCGCGTGCGCGACCGCCGCGGCCAGGGCCACGGCGTTGGCCGTATCACGTCCGCAGGGCTCCCCAACGAAGTTGGCGGGCGGCAGTTCCGGCAGTTCTTCGGCGATGGCCGGCAGATGCTCCTCGCCGGCGATGACGCAGATCGCATCGTTCGAGAACCTGGCCTGCAGCCGCTCGTAGGACAGTCGGAGCAGGCTCTTGCCGCCGAGCAGTCGGAGGAGTTGCTTGGGGCGATCGCGACGGCTGAGCGGCCATAGTCGGGTTCCCGATCCGCCGGCCATGATGACGGCAACCTGCTGCATGGAGTCTCAGCGTAACCGCGCCCGGTCCGCGCGGCGAGTTCGGCAGCGCGTCGGTCGAGTAGCGATCTCGGAAGCCCGGTCGGTCGCGGCGGCGGATGGCTCGCACCCATGCCGCGGGTCGGTCCGAGTCGGCATCACCGTCGGAGCGTCGTCTGCACGTAGAAGAAGTCCGAATCGTCCGCGCGGGGCGCGGCATTCTGAATGAACGCCCCGGCCGTCAGGTGCGCGTAGCCGATCTCAATGGTCACCTGCCGGCTCAGCCGATACACGGCGAACACGTCCAGCCCGTGGCCGATGAAGTCGCCGCTGCGGCCGTTCGGGTCGCGGATGCCATTGGGCCGCCACTCATCCGAATCGCTCGCCAGCCAGTAGGCGCGATAGGTACTTTCGATCGTCAGCTTCTCGATCGGTCGCCACGTGAATCGCAGGCCGGGTTGAATCAGATTCTCGCGGATGAACATATCGGTCGGCGCGTACATGGTGTGCGATGCGCCGAACAGGCGGTCAAAGCGCTCATCGATGCGGTCGAGGGGATGACGATCACCCGATGCGTAATCGACGAACGCGGCGACTCGCGGCCGCCGGGCGAGCTCGAACGAGTAGCCTAGTTCCGCGTGCAGCGCCCACGCGCGTACCTCACGCTGCCGCCGTTCGCCGAACTGCCAGGCCGCGTCGAGGTCATAGTCGAATCCGCTGGTACCCAGTTGCCCGAAGACATTGTGGCCGATGGTGTGGAACTCCTGATCGGTGACGGTGCGATCGTGCCCATCGGCGTGCCTCACGAAGTAATATGGCAGAAAACGGATACCGGGATCGAGCCACCGCAGGTCCGCCGTGACGGCGTACAGCCAGCCGCGCTCGTCGCAGCGGTTGAACTGTCGCACGCGTTCGGCGACCGGCTGCACCGCCAGCAGGTTTACTTCCCACGGCGTGGCCTCATCGCCGGCCCGCAGCCGAAACCCGTCGAACGAGTTGGTCGAGTTTCGGAAGGCATTGCGGGCGAGCAGGCGCCGGTTCACGAGATCAAACGACATGCGTCCCGCCCGCAAGCTGAGCGCGTGCTCGCGGCCCACGGCGTTCTTCAGGTAGAACTCCGAGAACGCTTGGAGAATCTCGTTCTCATCCACGTCGCGCGTCACTTCGGGGAAGCTGTTGCCGAACGCGCGAGCGTCTTGAAATTCGAGACCGAAGCGCAGCGGATCCAGAATCTCGCGAAGGCCCAGGTACGCTCGACTGCGCATCAGGAAGCGATCGTCATTGAGATTTCCGGCCGGATAGAAGTTCTGCCGATGCTCGAAGCGCGTGTTGTGCTCGATGCCGAACTCGAGCCAGTTGAAGCGCTCCGGGCGCGGGTCGCGCAGCCATTTGGCGAGCTGCGCCCCCGAGCGCACGTACTCCGGCGGGTCTGGCGACAGGCGCGTCCCGATGGCCAGCGACTGCGAATAGACCGGACGTGCGGCCTCCGTCTGAGTGGAAGGCGCGGAGGTGGGCGGTCTCTCTGCGGCCGACGGCACGGCGATCGCCAGCACCATGGCAGTTCCGAAGCGCAGTTCCACGCCAGCCATTCCCGAAGGGTTCACACGAATCGCAGCGGCGCGGCGTGCGCGGCAAACCGCTTCTCTCCCACGTCGTCGAACTCCACCGCCACCCAGAGCGTCGCGCCGCGCGGGTCCACTTGCCTCACTTCACCCTCGCCGTAGATCGGGTGTCGAACCCGACGCCCCACGAACCACTCGTCCGGATCTATTCGCTGCGACGACCGCGCGTCGGCGATGTCGTATCCATCCGTGCGACGCGGGGGCGGGCCGGAGTGCTCCACGTCGTCGCCGCTCAGCTCTCGCAGAAAGTCGGACGCCAGCGTCCGCGTGTTCGTACCCCGAACGCTGCGATAGTCGGCGTGGGTCAGCGTCAGCCGCTTCATCGCCCGCGTCATTCCGACGAAGCACAGGCGCCGCTCCTCCTCCACGTCGCCCTCGCCCATCAACGCCCGACGATGTGGGAGCAACTCCTGCTCCAGGCCGACGATGTACACGACCGGGAATTCCAGCCCCTTGGCGGCGTGCAATGTCATCAACGTCACGAAGCCGCCGGCCGTGTTCATCCGATCGGTATCGCTCACGAGTGCCACTTGCTCAAGGAAGCCCTCCAGCGTGCCTTCGACCGCCTCCGGCCCCGTGGCAGACTCGCCGTCGGCCGAACTCGACGGGCCGCTCGGGAACTGTGCGTCGTATTCGGTCGCCGCCGAGACCAGCTCATTGACGTTGGCCAGCGCCGGCTTCTCGGGATCGGGATCGTCCTGCAACGCCTGCTGCAGGCCGGAAAGGCGCAGGATGGCGTCCATCAGCGGCTTGACGGGCCGGCGGGGAAGTCGCCGCATGGCCGCGAGCAATTCGGCGAATTCGGCCAGCCGCCGCGCCGCCGACTTCACCGCCGGCAGGCGTCCCGCGTTCGCTACGACCGTGTCGATCGGAACGCCCTGCTCGCGGGCGGCGGCCGACAGGCGCGCCAGCGTCGTCTTGCCGATGCCGCGCGGCGGCGTGTTGATCGCGCGCAGCAGGGCCACGTCATCGGCCGGATTGGCGATCAGGCGAAGGTAAGCGAGCACGTCCTTGATCTCGGCTCGCCCGTAGAACTCGACCCCGCGCGCGATCTGATACGGCACCCGCGCCCGGCGGAGCGATTCCTCCAGCACGCGCGTCAGCGCTGTCACGCGGTAGAAAATCGCCACGTCGCCGGCCCGGCCGCCCTGGGCGATGTAGTCGGCCACGTCGCGGGCGATGCGGTCGGCCTCATCGTGCTCATGGTCGCAGCGCCACACGCGCACCGGATCTCCGGACGCGTTGGAGGTCCACAGCTCCTTGGCCTTGCGTCGACGATTGTGCGCGATCAGCCGGCCGGCCGCGGCGAGGATGGTGGGCGTGCTGCGATAGTTCTGCTCCAACCGCACGACCCGCGCATCCGGGTACGCCTGCTCAAAGCTGAGAATGTTCTGAATGTCCGCACCGCGCCAGCCGTAGATGGACTGGTCCGGGTCGCCGGTCGCGCAGATGTTCCGGTGCGCGGCCGCGAGCCGTGTCGCGATCAGATACTGCGGGCGATTCGTGTCCTGGTACTCGTCGATCAGCAGGAACCGAAAGCGGTCGGAAAGGCTCGCGGTCACATCGGCATGCTCGCCCAGCAGGTTGGCCACCAGCGCCAACAGGTCGTCGAAGTCGACCGCATTGGCCGACCGGAGCAGACGATCGTATGCCGCCCAGATGCGAGCGATCTGCCGCCCGACGAAGTCGCCGTGACGCTCGGCGAAGGACTCCACCGTTTCGAGCTCGTTCTTCGCGCGGCTGATCCGCCACGCGACGCTCCGCGGCGTCAGGTGATCGGCCGACAGATCACAGGCCGCCGTGGCCTCGCGCACGGCCGCCAGTCGGTCGGCTTCATCGTAGATCGAAAAATTCGGTCCGAGACCCACCCGCCCGGCGAACTCGCGCAGCAGCCGCGCGCACAGCGAGTGGAACGTGGACACGACCATCCCGCCGCCCACATCGAGCGAACGGATGCGCTCGCGCATCTCGCCCGCGGCCTTGTTCGTGAACGTGATGGCCAGTATCTGGTCCGGCCGCGCGACGGTCGACGCCAGATACGCGGCGCGGCGCGTGATGACGCGCGTCTTGCCGCTGCCCGCGCCGGCCAGCACGAGAAGAGGGCCGAACGTGTGCGTCACGGCCTCGCGCTGCGGCGGCGTCAGATCGGTCAGAAGGTCTTCACGGACCACGCCGCGAGAATAGCCCCCGCGCTTCATCGTTGTCCACGACGCAGTGAGCGGCCGGCACTGCTCGTGGGCAGTACCGGTACGGTGGCGCCGAATCGCCGCCTGACCACCGTCGTGTCCCGGCATCGTTGTTGCTCCAAAGAGGCACCCCTGTCCCCCACACGCGATGAATTCGTGCGCGACCGCTGCTTCGGGAGCGCGCCGCGAAGTTTGCTTGGCCGGGCCGGATCACGCGCGTATCATGTTCATGGGTTCGGTACGAGCGCCGGGCGAGTCGATCGTCGCGGACCCGCTCGAGCTTTCGGCATGGACGCATTCTGGCGGCATGTGCTTTCGGTGGCAGCGGCCTGGGCGCTGGTCGCGCAACCGGCCGGCGCGCAATCGGCGAGATCGGAGAAGCCGGCGGACACGGCCGGGCTCGGCGGCCGACCGCTGCAAGTTCCCGTCGATCTTGCCCCGGCGGAATCTGATGAGCGCGGTCTGATGAACCGCGCGCTGCCGGGGAGAGTCGTTCGCCTGGGTGACTGGGAGTACTCAGCCCGCAAGAACCCGCAACCTCAGGACAGCGTGCCCTGGATTCTCACCGCCCGCCCGATCGGGCGCGACGCGGACTCGTGGCGTTCGCAAGCGACATTCGTGCCGAAAATGCTGATCGCCGGCGCGCCGGTACTCAAGGTCCCCGAACAGGTCTGGCCGAGCTGGTTCCCCCCCGACATGAGCGACGTCGTCGGGATTCACTACCACGAATTCGTCACCAACGACCTGGCCCGCGTCCTGATGACGATCCACAAGATCCCCGCCGATCCGGACAGCGGCGAGTCCTCCTCGCGGCGCGGTACGCGGCTCGAGGCCACGTTGCTGACACCTTTGACGTTCAGCGTGGACCAGGCCCTGGTGGTTCGGGCCGCTCGTCGCAACGAGGCCGCCGTCATTGAGCGCATCGCGCACGAACGCGGCCACGCCGAAATCTCGCTGCCGGTGTTGATCGAAACCTTGGCCGGCCCGCAGGATTGGAATCCCGACACGCTGACGGGACGCCGCTCGACGCTCGAGTGGTACTGGCGGTCGGGCAAGGTCTTTCGCCGCTGGGACACCTATCGCGGCGGGCAGCACGATCTGGCCACGGTTCGAACGTCCATCACGCTGGTGCCGCCGACGCGCTGGTCCAAGCTGCTGCCGATTCCTCCCGAGCAGCTCGATCCGGGCGAGATCGAACGCTTCAATCGCGAAGTCGTGCACCTTGCCGAGCGGTTCTTCAAGCTCGATCGGCACGCCCAGGAGCGCTTCCACGCCGGCCACGGCGCGTTCCAGCAGGCCACGAGGCCGTGAGATGGCCTCCCCACCCACGCTTTCCGTCGCGAGCCATCCCCTGCTGATGTCCTGCCTGCTGGCGGCCGGCTGCGTCGCCGCGTGCGATCGGCCCCCGCCGGGTCCGACGGCCGCTACGGCCGGGCGGCGGATCGTTTGCTCGTTCCTGCCCGTCTATGTGTTTACGCTCAACGTCGTGGGCGACACGCCTGGCTTCGATGTTCAACTGATGCTTCCGCCAACGGCCGGTTGCCCGCACGATTATGAACTGACGTCGGCCGACGCACGGCGGATTTCAGAAGCAGACGTCCTGGTCTTCTCCGGCGGACTGGAGGCGTTCGCCGGCGACGCCGCTCGAAAGCTGAACCCCCGCGCGATTCAGATCGAGGCATGGCGCGACTGCGATCTGATTGACGCCGAGTGCGACGACCACCACGATCATCACCCGCATGCGGCCAATCCGCACGTGTGGCTGAGCCCGCGGCAGGCCATTCGACAAGTTCGAAACATCGCGGATGGGCTGAGCGCGGCGTTCCCCGAGCAGGCCGCGATGTTTCGGGATCACGCCGCCGTGTACGTCGGTCGCCTTGAAGCGCTGCTCGCTGAAATCGAACAGGCTCGCGCTCGCCTCTCGGGCCGCACGATCGTCACGACGCACGACGCGTTCGCCTACCTGGCCCGTGACCTGGATCTGCGCATCGTCGCCACGATATCGACCGTCCCGGGCCGGGAGCCATCGTCGGCGCGGATCGCGGGCGTCGTCCGGCTGATTCGGCAGTCCGGCGTGCCGGTCGTGTTCAGCGAATCAGGAGCGAACACGCGAGTCGCCGAATTGGTGGCTCGCGAAGCCGGCGTACCGGTCCGGGAACTGGACGCGATCAACGCCGCGACGACACCGCCCGCTGCGGATTACTATGAGCGCCGCATGGCGTTCAACCTGCACGTGCTGATCGAGAGCCTCCAGTGATGAACGATTTGGACGGGACGGCGGTCGCGGCGCCGGCCATCAGCCTGCGCGACGTTCGGGTTGAGGTCGCGGGACAGGTGATCCTCGACCGAGTCCACGCCGATTTTCCCGCCGGGGAGCTGTCGGCCCTGATCGGACCGAACGGCGCCGGCAAGACGACGCTGCTGCGGGTTCTGCTCGGGCAGATTCCTTTTGCCGGGCGAGTGGACATCGCGCCGGTTTCCGGCCGCGCGCCTCGTATCGGTTACGTGCCACAGACGCTCGAGTTCGACCGGGGCGCGCCGATTCGCGTGCTCGACCTGCTCGGATCACAAATTCAGGCTCGTCCGCTGTGGCTGGGCGTTCGCCGGGACGCCCGCGATCAAGCGGCGGCCGCGCTCGAGCAGATCGGCGCGGGCCGCCTGCTCCATCGCCGCCTGGGCCGGCTTTCCGGCGGCGAACTGCAAAGGGTGCTGCTGGCGCTGGCGCTGATGAGCAAGCCGGAGATTCTGCTGCTCGATGAGCCGGTGGCCGGGGTCGACCTCGCCGGTATCGGCATGTTCTGCGACGTATTGGGACAGCTTCAGCGCCAGACGCGGTGCACCATGGTGCTCGTGTCGCACGACCTGAGCGTCGTTAACGCCCACGCGTCGTATGTGGTGTGCATCAACCAGACCGTCTTCTGCCAGGGCCGCACCAAGGACACACTGACGGAGGCCAATCTGCGGGCGATCTACGGGCCGTTGGCCGAGCTCCAGCATCACGTCCACGCCCACGAAGGCGCCGGCCACAGCCACGCGGCGGCGGAGCACCCCGACCATCACGGGCACGATCATGCTCGATGATGCATGACTGCCCGCCCATCCACACGACGCGGTATCGCCGGGTCACAGAGTCAACTTCGAAGGCTGTCTCGTTGCGGCCGACGCGATGATTCGATGAGACGGATCGGCCGCAGCAAGGGCCGTGTCGTGCCGACTGGCGTCGCACATTTTCAGACTCGGCCATCGGGCTGGCAGTGTGGTCCGCGTCGGTGTAGCTTCCGAAATAGTTGTGTCGTCGCGGAGCGGCGGCGGCGGTCCGATCTGTGCTCTCGGATGTCATGAGCATCACCATCGATTCCCTGTATCGGTTCGTGCAGAGCGCGCTGCCGTTCGACTGGGCGCAGTCGCGATTCATGCTCGACGCCCTGCTCATCGTCGCGTTCCTCGCCCCCCTCTGCGCGGCGCTGGGTGTCAAGGTGGTGAACTACCGCATGGCGTTCTTCTCCGACGCCATCTCCCACTCGGCCTTCACGGGTGTCGTGCTCGGTTACCTGCTGATTCCTGTATTCGCGCGCTGGTTCCCGAACGTGCACGCGTGGGACCGCATTCTGCCACCGACAACGCTTGTGCTGTTCGGCCTGGGGGTTGGGCTTGGCATCTCCTCGGTGCGGCGTCGCACGGACCTGTCGTCCGACACCGTGATCGGCGTGTTCTTCGCGGCCGTCATTGCCCTCGGAATTGCGTTCATCTCTCGCCACAACCTCCGCGGCGATTTCGAGCGATTCTTGTACGGATCGATCGTCACGGCCGGTCCCGCCGACGTGATCCTGACGGCGGGGCTGGCGGTGGTCGTGATCGTGTACTTCGCGCTGTCGTTCAACCGCCTGATGCTCATCGGACTGAACGAACCGCTGGCGCGCAGCCGGGGAATCGGCACCATGGCTCACGAGCACGGCTTCGCCCTCATACTCGCGCTGGTCGTCACGCTCAGCATTCGCAGCGTCGGGCTGCTGCTTGTCACCGCGCTGCTGGTCGTACCTGCCGCCGCCGCCAGAAACGTCGCCCGCTCGGCCGGAGGCATGGTCTGGTGGTCCGCGGCCTTCGGACTCGTCAGCGGCGTCGGCGGCCTGATCGGTTCGTACTATGCCGACACCGCGGCCGGCGCCAGCATGATTCTTCTTGCCACGGCCATCTTCGTCGTGTCGATGCCCATTGGCGACTGGCTCAAGCGCTCGGCGGGACGAGCCGCCTAGCCGACCTCGGCGGAACTTGCCAACGCGGTTCAGACCCGCGGCTCCGCAAGACGATACATCGTGCATGGGTACCCCCGCGATTGGCGCGAGCGAATCTGTGGCTCGCGAGCACTTCGACCGACTCGGCAGCAACGGCTACTGGGCGCGGCTCTACGCCGACGTCTCCGACCCCCGCGTTCGTTGGAGCTTTATCCGGCGGCAGATGAAAATCGAGGCGCTCATCCCGCGCCTTGCGGCACCCGGCTCGCTGGTAGTTGAAATCGGACCGGGCACCGGAAATCTGATCCGATTCCTGGCGGAGCACGGCTACCGATATCGCGGCTTCGACACTTCCGTTGCGATGGTCGACCAGACGCGCGACGCCATTCTCCGGCACTACCGGCCCCGCAGCGACGCGACCTGCGCGCTGGGTGACGTGTACGCGTTGCCGCTCGGCGACGAAACCGCCGACCTGGTGATCGCGTCCGGCGTGTTTGAGTATCTGGACAATCCACAGACCGCCGCCGCCGAGCTCGCGCGGGTGACGCGACCGCCGGACGGCGTTCAGCCGGGCGGGAGCGCAATTATCACCTTCCCGCACGCCGCCAGCCTGAACCGAATCCTCGGGAACCGCCTGCGCCTGCTGACCTGCGCATGGCATGGCTGGTTGCGGCTGAACGGCCGACCGATCGGCCCGGCGGATGTACACCGGGAAGCCTATGACGTCCGCCGGGTGCGAGACGTGTTCGAACCGGTGGGTTGGCGACTGGAAAGCGAGCACTTCTACGACGTGGAGGTCATGCCTTATCCGCTGAAGCGGATTTTTCCAGACCTCGCGTTCCAAGCGAAGCGTCGCTGGGAGCAGGCCGACGCCGGGCTCAAGCAAGCGCTGGCCAACGGGCTCATTGCTGTTCTCCATCGCTCCCCCGCAATACCAGCAAACCAGCGGCGTTAAGCAGTTGGGGCCAAGCCGTTTACATTCGGTTTGCGATCGCCCCGCTGCTGGCTAGAATGGGAGGCGGCGAGCGAGAAACCGACACGGGACTGCACACGCGCAGGTCGTCACCGAAATGACCAACCTCAAGCCGGGAACCATCTTCCGTATCCTGCTCGTTGTGAGCGCGGTTATCTTCCTGCTCGATTCGCAGATGCCGCGGGGCATTACCCTCGCGATTGCGTACATCCCGCTCGTGGCGATTGCCGTGTTGCTCCCTCGGCCAAGCATGGCCATGACAACCGCCACGGTGACGTCCGCGTTCACGCTGCTCGATCCGCTCTTCTCACCTCCATCCAATCTCCCGACGTGGATCACCTACAACAACCGCGGGCTGACGCTCGGTGCAATCTGGTTCCTCGCGGTGCTGGCGTTGCCCCGGGTGCGCGCGGCATGGACGGGCCTCGCCCGATCTGGCGCCACGGGCGCTGGGGCGCCGGGCCTGGCGGCGGGAGAGGCGGACGAAGCCGGCGAGCAATGGCAGCGTTGGACTTACGCCGCCCAGCGCGTGATCTCGTGGGTCACGCGACGCGATCATACCTACAGAATCTACCGCGCGACGCCGGACATGGCCGAGCACAGCCTCGATCCGGGCATTTCGACCTACGACGCCGCATCGGGCATCCCGGACAACGTGCTCGAGCGACTGGCGGACGCCGCCGGACGGTTTGAGCTCTATGTGATGACCGGTCGAATGCGTCGAAACGGCGCGGTGCTGGCGGTCCTGCCGGGCGTCGAGTCCATCATCGGCTATGGTTGGATTCAGCAGTGGGCGCCACTTCGACGAGAATTCGGCTGGCTGGCTGAGGATGCGGTCTGCCTTGGACCATTCTGGGTCCATCCGAACTATCGCGGCCGTGGCGTTTATGGCCGGCTCCTGACGCACACGGTCGTCGAAGCCATGCGGCGCGGCGCCACGAACGTTTTCGTCTGGACCGATGACGGCAATCGCTCCTCGGCTCACGGGATTGAGCGGGCCGGCTTTGAATCCGTTGGTCGCTACCACATCACCCTGTGGTTCGCCGGCCGCTGGCGGAAGGTTGAGCGGCTGAGCTGATCGGCAGCTCGTACAGCGCGGCTTCCGGCGCTGATTACCAAAGCGCGCCGCCGTCATAGCGGCCGAGCGCTGTCTCCAGCGCCTTCATCATCTCGCCCACCGTGCACATCGCCTTGGACGCCTCAATCAGGGACGGCATCACGTTCTTGCCGCCACGGGCGTCGGCGGTGACGCGTTGCAGCGCGGCGGCGACCTCGCCGTGCCGCCGGTCGGACTTGATCGCCCGCAGCGACTCGACCTGCTCGAGCTCCGTTTCGTGGCCGATCTGCAGGATGTCCACCGGGGGACCATCGTCCTCGGTGAACTCGTTGACTCCGACGATGATCTTGTCCCCGCGCTCGATTGCCTGGCTGTATCGAAACGCCGCGTCGGCGATTTCTCGGCGGATGTAACCGGATTCGATGGCCGCCTCCATGCCGCCCATGTCGTCAATGCGGCGAATGTACTCGGCCGCCTCCTCCTCCAGGTCGGTGGTCAGCCGCTCGACGAGGTAGCTGCCACCGAGCGGGTCGACCACGCTCGTGACACCAGTCTCGTGGGCCAGAATCTGTTGGGTTCGCAGCGCCACGGTCACGGCGTGCTCGCTGGGCAACGCCAAGGTCTCGTCCATGCTGTTGGTGTGGAGGCTCTGGCAGCCCCCCAGCACGGCCGCCATGGCCTGGTAGGCGACGCGGACGATATTGTTGTGCACCTGCTTGCCGTACAGGCTGCATCCGGCCGTCTGGGCGTGGAAACGCAGCCAACACGAACGATCGTGCCTGGCGCCGAATCGATCTCGCATGTAGCGGGCCCAGAGTCGCCGCGCGGCCCGGAACTTCGCAATCTCCTCGAAGAAATCGTTATGGCTGTTGAAGAAGAAACTCAGGCGGGGAGCGAAGGCATCGACATCCATGCCGCGCTCGACGCATTTCTGGGCGTAGTGCAGACCGTCGCCGAGCGTGAAGGCCAGCTCCTGTCCGGCGGTGCTGCCCGCCTCCCGAATGTGATAACCGCTGACCGAGACCGGGTTGTACTGGGGCAGTTCGGCGGCGCAGAACTCGATGGTGTCGACGACCAGCTGGACCGACTCGCGCGGCGGAAAATAGAACTCGTTCTGAGCGTGGAATTCCTTGAGGATGTCGTTCTGGCACGTTCCGCGCAATCTATCACGGGCGACGCCCTGCCGGTCGGCGGTGGCAATGTAGAACGCCAACAGGATCGCGGCAGGAGCATTGATGGTCATCGAGACGCTGACACTGCCCAGGTTGATTCCGGAGAACAGCGTCTCGAAGTCGGCCAAGGTATCGATCGCCACCCCGCAACGGCCCACCTCACCGAGCGAAAGCGGGTCGTCGCTGTCGCGACCCATCAGCGTCGGCAGGTCGAAGGCGGTCGAAAGGCCGGTTTGTCCGCGCGACAGGAGGAACTTGAATCGCTCATTGGTCTGGCGGGCGGTGCCGAAACCCGCAAACTGCCGCATCGTCCAGAGCTTGCCGCGGTACAGATCGCGGTGGACGGCACGCGTGAACGGAAACTGCCCGGGCTCGCCGATATCCTCCACCGGGTGGATCGACGCCACGTCTTCGGGGCCATAGTGGAGTTCGAGAGTCCGGCCGGAGATGGTCGTATGCGGTCCGATCTCGCCGTGCTGGATCGCCGATCGTTCAAGCGTGTCCGCCATGCGGGCTCCTCGTTCGGGGTTCGCCCGCATTCTAGCAAATCGGCGGCTCGATTGTCGCGTGAGGGGACCGGCATGACGCCAGAGCCGCGCCTGGAATCGCCGGCAGCCGCGTCAAGCATGAACCGCTGGAGATGGTCGTTCGATCATCACCACTTCGCCGGGCGCTTGTCGAGAAAGGCCTGGCAGCCCTCGCGACCCTGTTCGCTGCCGAAGGCCTCTCCGAACGCGGCGGTTTCCTCGGCCATGCCGAGCTTCAACCGCTCCGCCTCGGCGCGAACCATGGCGCGCTTCGCCAGTCGCACGGCCAGCGGCCCGGCGGCCAAGATTGGCGCGGCGAGCCGCTCGCAGGCGGCCGGCAACTCGCCGGGCTCCACCGCCTCGTTGACAAGTCCGATCTCGACCGCCAAGGCGGCGTCGATCGGCTCGCCGGTGAAGACAAGTCGTCGGGCACGGGCGGCGCCCAGCAGCAGCTGCGATCGCTGCGTGCCGCCCCAGCCTGGAATTAGCCCGAGCTTGACCTCGGGCATGCCGATCTTGGCAGTGGTCGCCATGACGCGCAGGTCACACGCCAGCGCCACCTCGCATCCGCCACCCAAGGCGGCGCCGTTGATGGCGGCGATGGTCGGCACGGGTAAGGCGGCGAGGCGATCGAAGACGCGCTTGCCCAGCCGGGCGAAATCCCGGCCGGCATCCGGCGCACTGGCGGCCATCTCCGCGATGTCGGCGCCCGCCAAAAACGTCTTCCCCTCGCCGGTAACGATGACCGCCCGCGCGGCATCGTCCCTCTCCGCGTCGGCGAGCGCGCCATCTAGTTGGCTGAGAAACGGCGTGGAGATGACATTCACGCCCTTGGGGCTGCTGAAGGTCAGACGACCGATGGGCTTTCCGCCGGTGTAAGCGACGGTGGTGGACATGCTCGCTGCTCCTGCCGCGGCTCGGCGCGGGCCGCCAGTCCGGAGTGTAGCATGAACCGGCCGTGCCGGTGGAACGAGCCGCTCGCCGATTCGTGGCCGTCGCGCCGGTTGATCGATACCGCCGATCCGGTTCTCGACCGCGAAGGCGACGGGCGCCGCAGAGCGCTATTTCGCCGCGTATTCGTAGAAACCGCGGCCCGACTTGCGACCCAGCCGGCCGGCATCGACCATCTTCTTGAGCAGCGGGCACGGGCGGAACTTGGGGTCGCCGATCCCGCTCAGCATGACGTTCATGATGTCTACACAGACGTCGATGCCGATGAAGTCGGCCAGCGTCAGCGGGCCCATGGGGAAGTTGCAGCCAAGCTTCATGATCTCGTCGATGGTCTTGGCATCGGCAACGCCCTCCATCAGGGCGTAGGCGCCCTCGTTGATCATGGGCATGAGCACGCGATTGGAGACGAACCCCGGCATGTCGTTGCAGCGCAGCGGGGTCTTGCCCATGCGCCGGGCGGTCGCCTCGATAGTCTCACAGGTGGCGTCATCGGTGGCCATGCCGCGTACCACCTCGACCAGGGCCATCAGCGGCACCGGGTTGAAGAAGTGCATGCCGATGAACTTCGCCGGCCGGTCGGAGACCGTGGCCAGCTTGGTGATGCTGATGCTCGAGGTATTGCTTCCCAGAATGGCGTCGGCCCGGAGTCGCGGCGCGATCTGTTTGTAGAGGGACGACTTCGCGTCGAAGTTTTCGTAGATCGCCTCGATGACGAGGCCGACGTCGCCCCACTTGACGGCGTCGAGGGACTCGCACGTGACGAGCAATCCCCTGGCGTTCGCGGCCTGCTCGGCCGTCAGGCGACCCTTCTCCACGAGCTTGCCGAGGCTCTTCTCAATCTCGCCCGACGCCAGCCGTAATTGGGCGACAGCGGCGTCGTAGATGAAGGTTCGCAGTCCGGCGCTGGCCGCGACCTGCGCGATGCCCCGGCCCATGGTTCCGCTTCCCAGCACGGCAACAGCTTCGATAGACATGATCGGACACTCCCAGCGCGGCGAGCCGTTCGCTCACCAGCGGCGGCGATTATACCGGTTGCGGACGTCTGCGCCGCGCGTCGGAAACGCTCGTAGCCGCGGCGTTGGCGTTCACTCCCTCCCGCCCTATGATCGCCGCCTGGTTGTCGACTCGAAGCGATTCAGTGTGCGCGCATGTCCGAGTTTCGTCAGAATCCGTTGACGGGGCAGTGGGTGGTCATCGCCCCCGCGCGCGGCGATCGCCCTCAACCGCCACGGGCCGCATCCGCGAGCACCGCGCCGCTCGACGACTGCCCGTTCTGCCCGGGTCGTGAACGCGAGACACCGCCCGAGACGTTCGCTTTTCGTCTCGATGGCAGCGCGCCCGACACGCCCGGTTGGTCGGTACGGGTCTTCCCCAACAAGTTTCCGGCTGCCCGCTTGGATGCGAAGGAGCCGCCCACGCCGGAATCCATCGCTTTCGCTCCGAAGGGCACGAGGCCCGCCCCCTCTCGCACGGCGAGCTCAAGGTTGTGCGTCGGCGCGCCGGCGACCGGCCAGCACGAGGTGCTCGTGATGTCGCCCGATCATCGGCGCGGGTTTGCTGAACTCGATGATCGCCAGGCGCGCTTGCTGCTGGACGCCGTTCGACATCGCTACCGGGTCGTGATGCAGTCCCGCGACGTACAACATGCAAGCGTATTCCAGAACCAGGGCCGCGCGGCGGGCGCCACGATCGACCATCCGCACCTGCAACTGCTCGCCACCTCGGTCGTTCCAGCGGCGACCGAAACGGTGCTGGCGCGACAAGAAGCCTTCGCCGCGGAACATGGGCGGCCGCTGATCGCCGCCCTGCTCGAGGAGGAACTGGCGGCGGACCAGCGCGTCGTGTCGACAGATGACGACTTCGTGGCGCTCGCGCCCTGGGCGTCCGCCGCGCCGTTTGAACTGTGGATTCTGCCCCGAAACCGCATCCGTGATGTCGGCTGCATGAGCGACGAGGCTGTCGCTTCGCTGGCGCGCGTACTGCAGGATTCGCTGCGGCGATTGTGGTCGCGGTTGGGCGATCCGCCGTACAACCTCATGTTCCACAACGCTCCGAAGGGTCGCGCGGGCGATGAGCACGGACACCTGATCGTGCAGATCATCCCGCGCGTCGGAGGCTTTGGCGGTGTGGAACTTGCGTGCGGGCTGTTTATCAACCCGGTACCTCCAGAGGCGGCGGCCGACACGCTGCGTTCCGAGCGGGCTTGATCGGGATTCGCTTCGAGTGGACGTCCCTTGCTCCCCCCCGCCGGTGCCGATAGGCTTCCCAAACCTCGCGCACTGACGATGCGGGAGCGTCGGCGCCGTCGAATGACGGTCCCCGCGCTGCCGCGGCAGCATGGAGGAATTCTCGTGTCCGCATCATGGTCTCGACGTCTCGTGTGTCTCTGCGTCGTCGCGCTCGCGTTGTCATCGACCGGCTGTCAGGTCCTTGGCCGGCTGGGCCGGCTCGGCGGCAATTTCCTGGGCGGCATCCCCGGATTGGGCGGCGGCGCGATCATCGGCGGCCCGCTGGGAGCAATCCTGGACGTCGGCGGTCAGGTCATCACGAGCATCATCACCAACCCGCCGCCGACTCCGATTGATGCCGAGTTCAATGCTCCAGGATTTCCGCAGTCGCCGTTCAAGATTGTCCTTCCGGCCAACCTGAATCCGCAGCTCGTCGGCGTCCTGCTGACTCCGATCAACGACATTCCGACGTGCGCGGCCATCGGGCCCGACGGGCTGCTCTACTACACGGAGCGGATCACCGGCCGCGTGCGCCGGCTCAACACGACGAACCCGGCCGCGCCCGAACTGGTGCTGGACCTGCCGGTCAACTCGGATGGCGACCGCGGGCTGATCGGCATCTGCTTCACGCCGGACGGCGTGGTCCCGGCGCGCATGTTCCTGACGTACGTCCGCAGCACGACCAACGCCGACACAACAGCGGAAGCCGAGGCGCTGGAAAGCCGCGTTTCGTCGTTCCCGTTCGACAATCTGACCCTGGGTGCGGAGACGGTCCTGTGTCAGTTTCCGAAGAGCGATCCGGGCTTTCCGATCCCGGCCGCTCTTCAGGGCATCGGCCCGATCGGGATCGGGCCGGACGGCAAGCTCTACTTCTGCCACGGCGATTGGAACACGCGCTTGTCGGCGTTCGACCTGAACCCCAACAATCCGGCCGGCAAGATCCACCGCAGCAATCTCGACGGGACCATTCCGATGGACAACCCACGGGCCGGCAGCACGATCTATGCTTGGGGCTTCCGCTTCCCGTATGGCCTCGCGTGGGACACCGTCGCGGAGATCTTCTGGGCGCTGGATCGCGGCAATATCGTCAGCGATGAACTCAACATCGTTGAGCCGAACGTGAATTACGGATACCCGGGCGCTCAAGGAGTCCACAATACGGCCTTTGAACAGGGCGTCGGGATTCTCGCCCGAGAGCCCGCGTTCGATTTCGCGGCGGCCAGCCCCCTGCCGCGCCCGGGCGGGATCATCGTTCTTCGCAGTCCGCTCTACCCCGCGGAATTGCAGGGCAATGTGCTGTACACGCAGACCGCGAACGACCCGGTCATTCCGATCATCGGGCCGCCATCTCCCGGCAAGGTCGGCCGCGTCGACTACGTGAGGGATCGATTCGTGGTCGGGTGGGGAGATGTCTGGACCGCGCCCAATGAGGCGGGACGCGCGTTCGCCATTGTGTTGGACAATGGTGGCCGCATCATCGTGCTGTGCGAGACCGGAATCTACCGGCTCGACCCGGCGCCCTGATCGCGCTGTAGCACCATCGTTACCTCGAAGCCGCCGTGGCAGCGCACGCTGTAATGGCGGCTTCGATCGTTTTCTCATCGCCGTCCCGAACCGACCGCAGGTCGAACAACACGGCGTCGTCTTGAACGCGGGCGATGACGGGCGGCGAATGCGCACGAAGTCCGCTGGCAGCCGTGTTCGCGGACTGCCCGGCCGGCTTCCAATGGACGACCCAAGTCGCCATCGGCCAGGCCGGCAGCGATCCACCGCCGGCGAAGCTCTCCGCCTCGGCCGCCGCAAACGACTCACCCGGGCACGCCGCAGAGAGCCGTGCCGCAAGCGCAGTCGCCCGAGCATGCAAAGCGGAAGGGCTCGCGCTCAGCATGGCGAGCGCGGGTATCTCGCTCCACGCCTGATCGGGACAGAGATACAACTCCAGCGTGGCTTGAAGGGCCGCCGCCGAGAGCTTGTCGAGGCGGACAGCCCTTGCCAGCGGGTGCCTCCGAATCCGTGAGATCGGTTCCTCGCGACCCAGGATGATGCCCGCCTGCGGGCCGCCCAGCAGCTTGTCACCGCTGAACGAGACCACGTCGCTCCCGGCGGCGATCGACTCCGCCGCGAACGGCTCGCCAGCCGCCCGCCACGCGGCCGAATCGAGCATGACGCCGCTGCCGAGGTCGTCGTAAGAATAAATGCCCCGCGACCTCGCCAGCGTCGCCAGTGACGCTGCGTCGGGAGACTCGCAGAAACCCACCACGCGGAAGTTGCTCGGATGGACGCGCATGATCATCGCGGTTTGCGCGCTGATGGCCCGTTCGTAGTCGGTCAATCGGGTGCGATTGGTGGTCCCAACCTCCCGAAGCACCGCTCCACCGGCGGCCATGATCTCAGGCAACCGATACGATCCGCCGATCTCGATCAGTTGACCGCGCGAGACCAGCACCTCCCGGCCCGCCGCCAGCGCGGCGAGGACGAGGACGGTCGCGGCCGCGTTGTTGTTGACGACTAGCGCGGCCCCGCAACCAGTCAGCGAGCGCAAGAGCGATTCGACGTGTGCTCCGCGTCCGCCGCGCTCGCCCGTGGCAAGGTCGTACTCAAGATTGCAGTATCCCGCGGCCACATCTCCGACCGCGCGGATGGCGGCGGCCGCCAGCGGCGCCCGACCGAGATTCGTATGCAGCACGACGCCGGTTGCATTCACGACCGGTTGCAGGCGACCGCGCCGCCGCAGTCTCAGCAGCGCCGCCGCGCGATCGAGCAGTGCGGCCGCTGCGGGCACGCCAGCTCCCCCGTCGACCATGATGCGAGCCTCCTGCACGGCCGATCGAAGGAGTTCGGACAGGATGAGTCGCGGCACGCCTGCGAACCGCGCATCTCCGCCGGCCGACTCCAATAGCACTGTCATGGAGGGCAGCGCGGCGCGCCGATCGAGGCTTTCATCGTTGGACGGCCTGATCACGAGGCTTTCTCCGTCAGTATGCGCTCGTCGCCGATCCGCCGGGTGAACCCCGTGCGGTCGAAATACTCCAGCCAGGGGAGCACGCATCGGCGCGAGAGCGACAGCGCGTCGCGGACATCCGCAAGTCGGAACTTCCGACCGCCTCGACCCAGCTCGCGAACGACTTCCCGCATGCGCTCGGCGGCGGAGGCATGCGCGAGCAGGTGCGTGGCGATCGGGACTACGTCCGGTTCGCTCAGCGCCCACTCGCGCAGCGCCGCTGCGCGGGCGGGTGTCAATCCGGCGACGACGGCGAGCCGCTCAAACTCAGGCGGGTCGATACCCGCGGCGGCCAACTCGTCGACCAGTCGTCGAACGAGCTGCGCGTCATCCGGCGCCAGCGCCGGTCGGAACGGCGCGAGCGCCGCATAAGGGCCGTGGACGACTACCTCGCCGCGCGACCGCAGGCGCGCCAACGCGGCGCGTGCGATCGCCGACGACGAACGTCGCTCAAGCCAGCCGACGAAACGATCGGTCAGGAGGCCGGGCGCCCGCGGCATTCGGAGGTGAAACCGCTCCAAGTGCGCCAAGCCGCGCCCGCACAAGTCCTCGATAGCCGCGACCGGAATCTCATCGCCGTCGACCCTCGAAAGTTGACCGTCTCGTCTGAGCGTCTCCAAGCGGGCTTTGACGGCACGGGGCTCCAGCCCCGCGAGCGAAGCCAACCGCACTGCCGTTGGCAGTTTCAGACCGGACTGCCTCAGCACCGCGTCCAGGCGTACGAGCGGATCGTCCGATTCCATGCGGTGCAGCGTATCCACCACGTCTGGAGCCGGCCTCAGACGGGTCGTTACCGTGCGAAGAACAATCGCGCCGCCCACCGTGCCGGCCGCGTTCTCCTCACGAATGATTAGTCGTTGCCCATAGCCGGCCACCACGGGATGAGCCATGCGAAGCTGGGCGAGGGCTGACTCACCGGCCGCGATACTGGAGGACTCGAGGCAGACGGCTGTCGCCATTTCCTCCCGGGTTCCCAGGCAGACTCGGACGCGACGATGTGATGGAAGCGGCGCGGCGTGCCGTCCACCGACGCGAAGCCGCACGTCGACGTAACGCGTCGGCACCAGCGCCCCGGGCGTCGCCAGCTCGTCGCCCCGCTCGATCTGTTCCCGCTCGACGCCCGTTAGGTTGATCGCCGCCCGCTGCCCCCCCTCGACCGCGGCGGCAAGATCACCATGCGACTGAACCTCACGAACCCGGCAGAGCGCGCCGCGCGGCAGCAGTTCCAGCGTATCGCCGGCCGCAACGCGACCCTGCAAGACCGATCCGGTCACCACCGTTCCACGGCCCTTTACCGAAAACACGCGGTCGATCGCCATGCGGAACAGGCTCGAGCCGACCCTCGCCGGCAGCCGTTCCGCGATGCGTCTCAATGTCGCATGGAGTTCATCGAGTCCGTCGCCGCGAATGGCCGAAACCACGACGACCGGCCAGTCGCACATCGGCATCCCCCGGGTCTCGATCCTGACAGCGCCCGCCGCCTCGGTGACGCGCTCCGCGGACACGGCATCAATTTTGCTGATGACGATGACCCCGCGGTGCACGCCAAGGCGATCGAGGATCTCGATGTGTTCCAGCGTCTGCGGCATGACGCCGTCGTCCGCCGCGACCACCAGCATGGCCATGTCGATGCCGCAGGCGCCAGCCACCATGGTGCGGACGAATCGCTCATGACCAGGCACGTCCACGAACGCCAGTCGCAAGCCGAGGAGGTCGAGATGGGCGAAGCCGAGGTCGATGGTCATGCCCCGGGCTTTTTCCTCCGGCAGGCGATCCGGATCGGTGCCCGTCAATGCCTTGACCAGCGTCGACTTGCCGTGGTCGATGTGGCCGGCGGTGCCGACGATGGCGAAACGAGGCGGGGCTTCCACGGCCGTCATCATGCAGGCATGGTAGTCGGGGCCGGGCCCACGACGAAAGCGGCAACGCGGTCTTGTCCGGCGCGAAGCTGGTCGATATAAGATCAATCGGAGGGTTTACGCTCAGGGCGGTTGTGCGTCGGCGGTCGAGATCGACTGTCCGGGGCCACCGGCGGGGAAGCCATAACGTCGGAGAGCAGCGGACGGAGTTCTACTCATCCGTCCGATCATGCTCTCCATTTTTTTTCGCGCCCAACGCGGGTTGACGCTGCTCGGCCGCATCCCCAGAATCCGCCCGTGCCCGAACGACGCTTCCTCGCCCTGACCCTCGGCGGTATCGCCCTGCTTGCTGGCGTCTGGTGGGTCAATCTCGCAGCGACCTCCGGCACCAACTGGCATGACGAGCGCTATGAGCCGCTCCTGGCCTCGCGTCGCGGGCGATCCGTTGGCGTCACCGTGGACGGCGCATCGCCGAAGGACGCGTCGCCGCCTGCCGCGAGCGTCGCCCCGGCGACGTCGCAGCCGGAGCGGTGGATGCCGCGCCTGCGGAGAGTCGCCGAGACGCTCGATGACGAAATCGCAATCGCTCGCGCGAACATCGGCTCGACCCCGCAGGCGGCCAGGGCGCGCGGCGCCGACGCCCTGCGGCGGGGAGATGCGGAGCGAGCATTGGTCGAGCTGGAGCGTGCGCGTGGCGAGGCGACCGCCGCGGACATCGCCTTGCGCGCCGCGGCGTTGACACGCCAGAACCGGCTGACCGAGGCATTGAACGAGTACGAACGTCTCATCCGGCTCGCGCCGGATGACGCAACGGCGCGATTCAATTACGCCGCGTGTCTCTGCCGCGTCGACCGCACCACGGATGCGGCCGATCAGCTTCAGCGAGTCCTGTCGCTCGAGCCGGCGAACGACCGGGCGGTGCACAATCTGGCCGCGATTTACCAGCGGCAGGGCAAGCTGGGCGATGCGCTCGGCCTGTGGGAGCAATTCTGCAACCGCCAGCCCAAGCTCGCGTCGGCCTGGTTCCAGCAGGGCGTTGTCCGGAGCGACCTCGGGCATCACGAGTCGGCACTGGCCTGCTTTCGACGCGCGCTCGAGTTGCAGCCGCGCGACCCGGTCGCACTGGTTAACATCGCAGTCATGCTTCGACGCCTCGGACGGAGTCAGGAGGCCGAGAACCCGCTTCGGGATGCACTCACCATAGCGCCCGACGATCCGGATGTCCTCGGGGAGCTGATCGAGCTGCACCGCTACCTGTCTGACGTCGGGCCGGACCGACCGCGACACCGACATGAGGCGATCCGGCTTGCGAGACGGGCACTGGCGGCGGGCATCGCTGATCCGGAGGTGGTGGCGTTGGCTCGTCAGGGTCAGATCGCCGAAGATTCGCCGCGTTAGGAATCGGCACCCGGGAGTCGCGGCGACAGTGCGACGTATTACGTTTCTCAGCCGTGTGTCATGCCACCTGTGCGACAGCGCCTGGCATGTCCTCAAACGCGCGATCGCGGGACGCGAGAACGTCTGTGTTGAGAAGATCGACGTTGACTCCGATCCGGACCTCACCCGCCGATACGGGGACCATGTGCCGGTGATTCTGCTCGATGGGGCCGAGATTGCACGACACCGGCTGGACGAGGACGCCCTCCGTCATCATCTCGCTGAACCTTGACCGGGACGCCGTCCGGCTCCGTCAGGCGTAGAGCCCGCGATGGTCGGACGCGGTGACCACGCGCTGAATGCCGACGACGTAGGCCGCCTTGCGAAGCGTGGTCTTGTAGGTGGCGGCCGTCTCGTGCACATGGTCGTATGCCCGGTTGATGATCTCCTCCAGGTCCGCGTTGACGCGCTCCTCGGACCAGTAGTATCCCATCCGGTTTTGCACTGTCTCGAGGTAGGAAACAGTCACGCCGCCGGCATTGCACAGGATGTCGGGGATGACGGTGACGCCGTGATCCGCCAGCACCCGGTCGGATGCGTAGTCGATCGGACCGTTCGCGCCTTCGGCGATGAGCTTCGCCTTCACCCGCTCCGCGTTCTCCCGCGTGATCTGGTTCTCCAGCGCCGCCGGCACCAGCACGTCGACCGGCAGCTCCAAGACTTCTTTGGGATTCTTGAGCTTGGTTACGCGCGCGACGCTCTCGAACCCCGCGAGCGACCGGTGCCGCTGGACATGCTCGATCGCTGCCGCGACGTCGATGCCATCATCGCCGCCCACGTACCCGCCGCTGATGTCGGAGAGCCCGACGATCCGGCACCCATCCTCCGCCAGCAGCCTGGCCGACCAACTCCCGACGTTGCCGAATCCCTGAATCGCGACCGACAGGCCACGAACCGCTCGGCCGCTGTGCTTCGCCCAGCGCCTTACGCAGTAGAGCAACCCGCGCCCGGTGGCGCCGTCCCGGCCGGCGGACCCCTCGAGGTAGATGGACTTGCCGGTCACGACGCTCGGCAGATGGCGGTGTGCCTGCATGCAGTATGTGTCCATCACCCAGCCCATGACCCGCGCGTTGGTTCCGACATCGGGCGCGGGGATGTCCACATCCGGCCCCAGCACCTCGAACAACTCGGCGACGTAGCGACGCGTGAGATTCTCCATTTCGCGATCCGAAAGCTTGGACGGATCGCAGACGACGCCTCCCTTAGCGCCACCCATCGGGATTCCCACCACCGCGCACTTGAACGTCATCCAGAACGCGAGCGTCTGCACCTCCTCGAGATGGACGTCCGGGTGAAACCGGATGCCTCCCTTTCCGGGGCCGCGGGCCTTGTTATGAAGGACCCGGAACCCCTCGAAGATGTGGATGCTGCCGTCGTCCATCCGCACCGGCAGATTGACGATCACGCTGCGGCGCGGCCGCTTAACGATGGCCACTTGGTTGGGCGTCAGCGCCAAGATCGAGGCGGCGTCGTCGAAATGCCGCTCGGCGGAGCTGAAGACGCCGGTTGAGCCGACGTTGCCCTGAGAAGAGTCCAAATTCACCGTGGGTTCCATGCGAAGCAGCTCCCGACAACGGCGGGCAAAACGGGGTACTCGTCAACGGCGCCGCCGCCGACACGGAATGACGCTACCGAACCGAGGTTTCAGAGTCAACGCATCCGCGCAGCGTCGCCGCGGTCAAAGCGACACGACTCCCAGCGGGTATGACGATATACTGATCTCGCCGCGGTGGTTCGGAGAAGGGGCAGCATGGAAATCTATCTCATTCGGCACGGTATCGCAGTCCCTCGGGAGGCGCCCGAGGCGATCGATGACGCCGGTCGGCACCTGACGCCCGAAGGCATTCGAAAGGTCCGGCGCGGCGCGAAGGCGCTGCGACGGTTGAAGATCGTTATCGACGAGGTCTGGAGCAGTCCGTTGCTCAGGGCCAGGCAGACTGCGGACCTGATCGCCGCTGAGTTCGGCATCACCAGCCGCGTGCGAGAGATCGACGCGCTGCGTCCCGGCGCCGCGTTCCCGGCTCTTGTCGATGAGCTCCGCATGCACGCCGACAGCGCCGGTCTGGCCCTCGTGGGCCACGAGCCCTTCCTGAGCGAATTCACGTCAATGGTGACAACCGGCACCAAGTCGATGGCGATCGATTTTCGCAAGGGCGGCGTGGCCTGCATTGAAATCTCGGACTACGCCGATCCGATTCGCGGAAGGCTGTGCTGGCTGATCCCACCTCGCCTGCTGCGGCGCATCTGATGCGCGAGCCGGCGGGACCAGGTCCGCGCCCGGAAGTAGTGGCTAAGTCCTTTCAAGAGCGAACTCAATAGTCGTTCGTCGGCGCGCTTCGTCCGTCCCGCGTGGCCGCCCGCGTACGCCTCCTCGCGGGGATGCTCGGCACGGGTTATACTACAGAAAAGACGACCCCTGCATCCGACGCGGCGTGGTTCGGCTAGTGCGGGGTCCGCTATCCAAACAGCGGAGAGGCGTCATGAGCAGCGCGGCGGACGGCTCCTTCTCGTCGAAGTTGCTGGAATACACGAACGATCGGCTCGAGCGGCTGGCGGAACAGACTCGCATCGCCATCGCCTCGGGCGAGGTCGAGGCGGTTCACGCCTTGCGCGTGGCTTCACGACGCCTGAACGAGCCGTTGCTGGTGATGCGGCCGTGGCTGCGGGACCGCGACGTCCGACACGCTCGCCGCCTGTTACGACGAACGCGGGCGGCCTTCCGGCGAGTGCGGGACCTGGATGTCCTGCAGATGTCCCTCGCGAAGCCGCTGGATCTGAACGCTGGCACGCTGGCCCAACTCGAGGGGATGCTGACCAAGCAGCGAGAACGGGCGCTGGCCCGCGCTATTCGCAGGGTCGAACGGCTGAGCGTTGCAAACTGCGTCCGGGCCGTGCGCCGGCTGCTGCGGGACTATCGCGACGCGTTCGATGACGATCAGGACGCCCTCGTGGACGGGCTGGCTGCACGCTTCGATCGGCTGGCTTCCGGCCTTCTGGCCCACGATCCGCGGTCACCGCAGTCAGGAGATCTGCACGACGCCCGGATCCGCGTGAAGCGTTGCCGGTATGCGCTTGAACTGGGCCATCGGATCGAGGCCACGGACGATGCGGGTCTCATTCAGCAACTGACCGATGCACAGGACATGCTGGGCCAGTGGAACGACCACCTCGTGGCGGCCAAGTTGATTGCCAGCATCGCCACGCGCCGAACGGTGCTGACGCGCGAAACGACCTGGGGTCGCAGTCTGCTCGAGTACGCGGCTCGACGCGTCGAAGCGGCCGAGCGGCAGCGACTGGCCGTGCTGGAGCGCTGGCCGCTGCTGGAATCGGCCCTGCGGACGTGCGCATGGTTCGGCACATCGTCGAACGAATCGACGTCGACGGACACGAGCATCGAGGCATCGGCGTAAGAAGGCACGGCCGACCGCGGCCACCAACGGCGGAGATGTTGAACGATTCGAATGCACCCGCGCCGCACTCCATCCGCTCCCCGGATTCCGGCGATCTCGTCGACATTGAGCATCAACGCTCGCGCATCGTGAGGAAGCCGCCCCCTGCCAAGTTTGGCGCCATCGACGTCGGCTCCAACAGCGTGCATCTGGTCATGGCCGAGATCACGCCCGAGGGCACCTTTCGTATCATCGGCCGCGACAAGGACATGGTCCGCCTTGGCGAGGGCGGATTCTCCGATCATCGCCTGACGGACCGGGCCATGAACGACGGTCTCGCGGCCCTGACGCGGTTCGCCAAGATGGCGGCGCTCAAGGGCGTGACCCGACTGCGGGCCGTCGCCACGGCGGCCGTCCGCGAAGCCACGAACGGCGGCGACTTCGTCGAGCGTGTTCGGGATCAGCTCGGCATCCAGCTGCATGTCATCTCGCCGGAGGAAGAGGCGCGTCTGATCTACCTGGCCGTCCGGCACACCGTGGATCTCGGCGATCATCCCAACCTCATCGTCGACATCGGTGGCGGCAGCGTCGAGGTACTGATCGGCACGGCCGACCAGCCCTTGGCTCTCACGAGCGTCAAGCTCGGTTCCAGCCGACTGGCGGAGCTCTTCATTCGAAGCGATCCGCCGACCATCGGCGAGTTGAAGACATTGCGTCGCTACATGGAGTCCCAGTTGCGCCCCGTGCTGCGTCAGATCGGGTCGCGCCGTCCGGTGCGGTGCATCGGCACGTCCGGAACGATTGAAAACATCGCGACCGTTCTGGCTTACCGGCGTGGCACGCGCGAGATCGAGTCCACCAACCAACTCCGCATGACCCGCCCGGAGCTCAAGGCCCTGCTCGCCGAACTGGCCGGCCTGACACGGGCGGAGCGTCGCGCTCTGCACGGGCTCGAATCGGCGAGGGTTGATTCGATCATCCCCGGCACCATGCTGCTCCATACGCTTCTCAAGGTTTACGATCTGCCGGGACTCGATTTCTGCGACATGGCCTTGCGTGAAGGGATCATCCTGGACCACCTGGCGCGGCAGCGTGCTCACCTTGTCGCCCGTGCGATGTGGCCAGATCCACGCACGCGAAGCGTGATCGAGCTCGGCGAACGATGCGGCTACCGCGCCGCGCACGCCGAACAGGTCGCCCGGCTGGCGTCCAGCCTGTTCGACCAGCTCGGCGCGCTGCACGAACTGCCCGCGCGCTATCGCGAACTCCTGCGGTTCGCCTGCCTGCTGCACGACATCGGGTACCTGATTTCGCACAAGGGACACCACAAACATTCCTATTACCTGATCCGCAACGGAGGCCTGAAGGGATTCGAGGACCAGGAAATCGAACTGATCGCCAACCTGGCGCGCTATCATCGCAAGGGCCGGCCCAAGAAGAGCCACTACAGCTTCGGAAGCTTGGCCGCCGACGAGCGCCGGGCGTTGCGGTCGATGATTCCCATGCTTCGCCTCGCCAACGCGCTGGATCGCACGCACTACTCCGTGGTCGAGGCCGTGTCGTGCGAGATGCAGGCCGACCGCATCCGGATCGGCGTGCGGAGCGACAAGGATGTCGAGCTTGAATTGTGGACCGCCAAGCGGCAAAGTGCCGCCTTCGAGGACGCCTTCGGGCGCCCGCTGGACCTGTACGTGGAACGACCCGAGCCGCGGGAGGCTCCCGGTGACGATGAGTGCGACACAGACCGAGACCGGGCTGGTTCTTAAGCCCCACGATTGGCCCGGTCGGCTGATCATCGTCGAAGGCATCGACGGATCGGGCAAGAGCACGCAGATTCGATTGCTGCAGCGCTGGCTCGAGTCGCTCGGATACCTCGTATTCTTCACGGAGTGGAACTCGGCCGATCTGGTCAAGAAGACGACCAAGCGCGGCAAGAAGAACCGCAGCCTGACGCCGACGACCTTCAGCATCCTGCACGCGACCGATTTCGCGCACCGGCTGGTGACCAACATCCTGCCGCCGCTGAAGGCTGGCATGATCGTGCTGGCCGACCGGTACGTGTTCACCGCGTTTGCCCGTGACGTGGTGCGCGGCTGCGATCGCGAGTGGGTCCGGAGGGTTTACCAGTTCGCGCCGAAACCCGATATTGCGTTTTACTTCAAGGTGCCGATCGACACGGCCCTGCGCCGGATCACGCAGACGCGGCAGGTGCTGAAGGACTTCGAGGCCGGCATGGACCTTGGACTCCACGTCGACCCCATCGAGAGCTTCCGGATCTTCCAGGGCCGCATCCTCGACGAGTACGATCGGATGTCCTCCGAGAACGATTTCGTTGTCATGGACGCCACGCACAGCATCGCCGAGCAGCAGCGGATCGTCCGCGCCGTCACCACTGAGCGTCTCTCCAGCTACTCCCGCAAACCGAGGATCGCATGAGCGCACCGCTCCAGTTTTTCGGCGCCGGACTCCCCTACCTGCCGCCATCCGACTACCCCGGCGTGCTGATCACCGTTGAGGGCACGGATGGCGTCGGACGCACCACGCAGATCGTGATGCTGCGCAACTGGCTGGAAGTGCAGGGCTACGGCGTGGTTGAGACCGGGTGGACGCGCAGCCCGCTGATCGGCCGCACGATCGCGGAGGCCAAGCAGGGACGTCTGCTCAACCCGCTGACGTACTCGCTGCTCTACGCGGCGGAGTTCGCCGATCGGCTGGAACGGGAGATCATCCCCGCGCTGCGGAGCGGTTTCGTGGTCCTGGCGGACCGCTACGTCTTCACGGCTTTCGCCCGCGATGTGGTTCGCGGCGTCGACCGGCGCTGGGTCCGAGACCTGTTCGGCTTCGCGCCGATCCCGCATCTCGTGCTCTACCTGAAAATCGACGTCGCCACGCTCATCCGGCGCGTCATCGCCCGCGGGATGATCGATTACTTCGAGTTCGGCATGGACATGGCGATGGGCGCCGACCCGTACAACAGCTTCAAGCGCTATCAGACCATGCTGATGCGCGAATACAACCAACTCGCCCAGGAGTTCGGCTTTCACATCGTCAGCGCGACGCAGAAGCCCGAGCGCATCCAGCAGTCGCTTCGCGACATCGTCTCGAAATTCTTCGCGGCGCGCCGCTTTCAGGGCACGCCCAGCCCGGCGCTCGACGTCACCAATGGCAACATCGAGTCTGGCCCGCCGGACCGCCTGCTTCAGCCGCAGGCGTCCTAGCCGGGCGTCGGTTCGGGCCGTTCGCCGGAGTTTCGCTCGTGAGCTCGCTTTGGCTGGTGGTGACGGCGCTGGCGGCCTTCGCGGTGGCGTACCGATACTACTCGGCATTCCTCGCGGCGCGCGTCGCCGTCCTCGACGACCGCCGGGCCACGCCGGCGCACCGACTGCGGGACGGCGTGGACTACCACCCGACCAACAAGTGGGTCCTGTTCGGCCACCATTTCGCCGCGATCGCCGGGCCCGGACCGCTGATCGGCCCGGTTCTGGCCGCCCAGTGGGGATTTCTTCCGGGCTTCGCTTGGATCGTCATCGGCGCCTGCCTGGCGGGCGCCGTGCACGATTTCGTGATTCTCTGGGCCTCGGTCCGTCAGAACGGCCTGACGCTGCCCAAGATCGCCCGCGCCAACCTGGGTCCGCTCTCCGGGCTCACAACCTCCATCGCGACGCTGTTCATCATAGTCTGCACCCTCTCGAGCGTCGCCATGGTCGTGGTGAAGGCGCTGGCCGAGAGCTCGTGGGGCATGTTCACCATCCTCGTGACCATCCCGGCCGCGCTGCTGACCGGCCTGTGGATGTACCGCATCCGCCCGGGGCGCGTGGCGGAGGCCTCGGCGATCGGCGTCACGATCGTCCTGCTCGGCGTATTCCTCGGCCAGCCGTTCGCGCACTCCTCGTGGGGATCCTCTCTGCTGCTCTCGCCGACGGCACTCAAGATCGCCCTGCCCGTCTATGCGGCCCTCGCCTCGATCCTGCCGGTCTGGGTGCTGATGTGCCCGCGTGATTACCTCAGCTCCTACATGAAAATCGGCGTCATGATCGTTCTCGCGATCGGCATCCTCGTTGCGGCGCCGCCGCTCAAGATGCCGGCCACGACGCCGTTCGTGTCCGGCGGCGGTCCGGTGATCTCCGGCGCGCTGTGGCCGTTCGTATGCATCGTCATCATGTGCGGGGCGATCTCCGGATTTCATGCCCTGATCGCGTCGGGAACGACGCCGAAGATGATCAACAGGGAATCGGACATTCGCCCGATCGGCTATGGTGCCATGGTGGTCGAGGGCTTCGTGGCCGTCACCGCCCTGGTGGCCGCCTGCGCGCTCGAACCGGGAGACTATTTCGCCATCAACGTGCCGCAGGAGACCCCCGCGCAGGTGCAACGTTACACGGCACTGCTCGAGTCCCACCGCGAACACAGCCAGTGGGACCTGACGCCGAAGGAGCTGGCGCAGCTCGAGCATGGAACCGGCGAGAAGCTCGCGGGCCGCACCGGCGGCGCGGTGACGCTGGCGGTCGGCATGGCAAAGGTCTTCACGTCCATTCCGGGATTGTCGCACCTGATGGCCTATTGGTACCACTTCGTCATCATGTTCGAAGCGCTGTTCATTCTGACGCTGCTCGAGACGGGAACGCGCGTGGCTCGCTTCGTCTTCCAGGAGGCGCTGGTCGGATCCGCCGCTCCGGACGCGGATGCCGCGCGCCTCGGCCCATCCGAACGTCAGCCGCACTGGGGCTTGAACGTCAGCATGAGCCTGCTGGTCTGTTTCGCCTGGGGCTTCCTCCTGTACCTCGGCAACCTCGACACCCTCTGGCGCATGCTCGGCATCGCCAACCAGTTGCTCGCGACCATCGCGCTGGCGGTCGGGACAACCTACTTGCTCAAGCACGCCGCCCGGCGCGCGTATGCCCTCTGCACCGCCGTCCCGTTCGCGTTCGTGCTCGTCACGGTCTTCGCCGCCGGCGTGCAGAGCGTGCGCGGCTGGTGGACCCAGTCCGCGGCGGCTCCGTCCGGTGAGGTCCTCCTGCTCCGCCTGGCGGCCGTGCTGGCCGCGATCATGCTGGCATTGACGGCCGTCATCGCCGCCGACGCCATGCGCGTCTGGTACGCGCTCCTGGTCGGTCCGCCGATCCGCACGCCCGCTTCCGCGACCGTGCCCCCCCGCTGACGCGGCCGACCCCGACTTGCGGCCGACGAGTTGCCGACTATCATTCTTTCAGTTGCGTTTGAAATGACGGAAAGGACCCGCCACATGCCCGCCGCCATCGAGCAGTCCAAGGCCATGTTCGTCCGCCGCTGGGGCGAAATGGCCGCGTATTGGGGCATCAGCCGGACCATGGCCGAGCTGCACGCGCTGTTGTTCGCCTCGCCCGGTCCGCTCTGCACCGACGACATCATGGAGCAACTGGCGATTTCCCGCGGGAACGCCAGCATGAACCTGCGGTCGCTCGTGGACTGGGGCTTGATCGAGCGCGTGCATCGCCGCGGCGAACGCCGCGAGTACTTCGTCGCCCGGCCGGACGTCTGGGGTCTGTTTGAGAGCATCGTGCGGCAGCGCAAGCGCCGCGAGGTCGAGCCGATCGTCGAGACCATCCGCCGCTGCCTCGAGATCGTGGCCCGCGAGGCCAGCTCGCTCAAGGGCGAGTCGGCCAACGAGGCCCGCATCTTCCGCGAGCGTCTCAACGACATGCTCGAGTTCCTGACGAATCTCGGCCGGCTAATCGACGTGACGCTGAGCCTCGGCCCGAAGGGATTACGGCGCATCAACGCCGTCGTGGGGAAACTGATCTGAGGGGCGGTTGCGATCGGGGTGGGCATTTCAGCTGCCCGACGGCGCACCAGTCGCCGTGCCCTCGCCCGGCTGAAAGATGGGGGATTGCGCGCCGCAGTCCGCGACCGAGTCCGATATCCGCACTACCGAATCGCGCGGAAGTACTCGATGGTTCGTGCGAAGCCCTCCTCGCGTGGTACGGTGGGCGACCAGCCGAGGATCGCGCGGGCGCGCTCAAGGTCCGGCCGGCGGCGCTCCGGGTCGTCGGCCGGGCGGGGGACGCATCGGATTTCACTGCGGCTGCCGGCCAGGCGCACGACCTCGCGCGCGGACTGGAGAATCGTGATTTCTTCGTCGTTGCCGATGTTGACCGGTTCCGCGTAATCGCTCGCGGCTAGTCGCAGAATCCCCTCGACCAGGTCCGACACGTAGCAGAAGCTACGCGTCTGCGACCCGTCGCCGTGAACCGTGATGGGCTGATCGGCCAGCGCCTGCATGATGAACGTGGGCAGCGCCCGGCCGTCGTCGGCCCGCATGTGCGGACCGTAGGTGTTGAAGATGCGCACGATTCGGGTTCGCAATCCGTGCGTGCGGTGATAGCTCATGGTGAGCGCCTCGGCGAACCGCTTGCCCTCGTCGTAGGGAGCTCGCGGGCCGATCGGGTTCACATTTCCCCAGTACGTTTCGGGCTGCGGGTGCACGAGCGGATCGCCGTAGCACTCGCTCGTGGAGGCTTGGAGGAACAGGCTGCCGTGGTGTCGTGCGATCTCCAGAAGATTGGCGACACCCCGGCTGCACGTCTCCATGATCTCGATGGCCTTGTCGCGAAAGTCCACGGGGGACGCCGGGCAGGCCATGTTGTAGATGGCGTCGATCGGGCCGGGTAGCTCCATCGGGTCGGCGGTGTCGGCGATGTCGGCCCGGAGGAATTCGAACTCGCGGTGCGCTTGCAGCAGCTCGACGTTCCGCATCTGGCCGGTGGTCAGGCTGTCGATGCCGATGACCGCGTGGCCCTCCGCGAGCAGGCGCTGCGAAAGATGGTACCCGATGAAGCCGGCCGCTCCCGCCACCACCACGCGCATCACGTTGACTCCATCCGGAGGCGAGGAACGGTGCGAAGTCTCAGAGGATCACGCGCCGCCCAGCGTCGCAATCCGTGTCCGCACGTCGCCGACGAAGCGGACTTTCAGGCCGAAGTTCTCGCCGACCTTGACCGCCTCGCCCGTGCCGATCGGCTTGTTATTCACCAGCAGCGCGAGCTCCTGGTCAACCCGCGTGTCGAATTCGAGGATCGCGCCCGGCGTCAGCGTCAGGATGTCGGCGACCGGCATGCGCTGGCTCGCCAGCCGCACGATGACGGGCACGCGCAAACGCAGCAGGCGGCGCCAGGGCTCCGGAGCGTTCGCGAGCGCGGCCGGGGCGCTGGGCACGGACGCGCGAGCAGACACAACGCCGCCCCGACGCGCCGTCGCTGCGCCGGTCGAGTGGACGAGATCATTGACCGCGTCCTCCGCCTCGGCCAGTACGTCGTCGATTTCCTTCTGCGAGAACATGATGACTTCACGCCCCCGGCGCGCTCGGCGACGTGGCCGCGCGGAGTTCCCTGCGAAATCTATCGGACCCGAACGACCCGGACTTTAGCGAGAGCCGGCCGCGAGGTGCTAATCGCGGCGGCGGGTTCGGCGAGATGGTCAGCGGAACCGCCCGACCACGATGCAGGCGTTATGGCCGCCGAAACCGAAGGAATTGCTCATGGCCCGGTCGATGCGCATGTCCCGGGGCCTGTTCGGCACGTAGTCCAGGTCGCACGCGGCGTCGGGATGGTCGAGGTTGATCGTCGGCGGGGCCACCCCGTTCTGCACGGCCAGAATCGTCGCCACCAGCTCCACCGCGCCGCTCGCGCCGAGAAGATGGCCGATGGCGCTCTTGGTGCTGCTGACGGCCAGCTTGCCGGCATGCCCGCCGAAGACAGACTTGATGGCTTTCGTCTCGGCGATGTCGCCCAGCGGCGTGCTGGTCCCGTGAGCGTTGATGTAATCGATGTCAGACGGGTTTAACCCGGCATCGACGACGGCGGTGCGCATGGCCTTGGCGGCGCCGCGGCCGGCCTCATCCGGCTGCGTGATATGACACGCATCGGCGCTCATTCCGTATCCGAGCACCTCGCAGTAGATGCGGGCGTTTCGCCGGCGGGCGTGTTCCAGCTCCTCGAAGATGAAGATCGCGGCGCCCTCACCCATGACAAAGCCGTCGCGATCCTTGTCGAACGGCCGGCTGGCCCTGGCGGGCGCATCATTCCTCTCGGACAGGGCCTTCATCGCGGCGAACGCGGCCAGTCCCAGCGGGGTGAGGGCCGCCTCGCTCCCGCCGGTGATCAGCAGGTCGGACTCGTTCCGCTGAATTGAACGAATGGCGTCACCCATGGCGTTGGTGGCCGAGGCGCAGGCGGTCGCCACGGCCGTGTTCGGACCCTGGGCCCCGAGCATGATGGAGATGTTTCCACTCGCTGCATTGACCATGAGCTTCGGAATGGTGAATGCGCTGACCCGTTCGGGGCCTTTTTCGATCAGCCGAAGGTGCTGATCCTCCATCTCGGACAGACCGCCGATGCCCGATCCGATGATGACGCCGATGCGCTCCGGCTGCGCCGCGCTCTTGAATTCAAACCCGCTGTCGACGGCCGCGTAGTGGGCCGCATACATCGCCATCTGGGCGAAGCGATCGAGCCGCTTGGCAGCGCGCTTGTCGATGATTGGCTCCGGGTCGAACTCACGGCACTCGCCGCCGAAGTGCACGGCCTGGCGGCTGGTGTCAAACCGCTGGATGTCCGCCACGCCGCTCTCGCCGGCCAGCAGACGTTCCCAGAAGGCGTCCACCTGATTGCCAAGGGGACTCACCAGTCCCATCCCGGTGACAACGACGCGGCGTCGCGACATGCCGATGACCTCGCTGATCCGACGGTTGGAGCGGCTGGCGCTACTTCTTGCTCTCGAGCGCCTTGTGGATGTGCTCCACGGCCTGGCCGACGGTCTGGATCTTCTCGGCCTCGTCATCGGGAATGCTCAGCTCGAACTCGTCCTCGAACTCCATGACGAGTTCGACGGTGTCGAGCGAGTCGGCGTTCAGATCGCGGACGAAGGAGGTCTCCATGGTGATCTCCTTCTTGTCGACGCCCATCTGATCGCTCACGATCGCGGTGACCTTCTCGCGGATTTCATCGAGGGTTGGCACGCCAGTGGCCTCCTACGGCAATAACCAGAATGTTGCCTCGTTCACGGCCGACGGAGCAGGCGACTCTGCCAGCGGCGGCCGCGCCGCTCTCACCGTCGGGCCGGAACTTATACCGAAATTCGGGATCGATGACAACGCGGCCCGCCCCCGGGCCGCCCGTCGCCGCGGGCTTACATGTGCAGCCCGCCATCGACCACGAGCACCTGTCCGTTGATGTACGCGGCCGACGGCGAGGCCAGAAAGGCCACCACCGACGCCACTTCCTCCGGTTCGCCGAATCGCTGGAGGGGGATCAGCGTCAGCACGCCTTCCTTCACCTTCTCGGGCAGCACGTTGGTCATGTCGGTCCGGATGAAACCCGGAGCGACCGCGTTGCAGGTAACGCCGCGCCGACCGAGCTCCTTTGCCACGGTCTTGGTCAGGCCGAGGACGCCCGACTTGGCGGCGGCATAGTTGGCCTGCCCGGCGTTGCCCATGAGGCCGGAGACGCTGGCGATGTTGATGATCCGCCCGGATCGCGCCCGCACCATGTACTTGGCCACCGATCGCGTCAGCCAGAAGACCGAACGCAGGTTGGTCGTCAGCACCTCATCAAACTGCGCATCGGTCATGTTCATCAACAGGCCGTCGCGCGTGATGCCGGCGTTATTGACCAGGATGTCGATACGACCGAGTTCGGTGGCGACGTCGTCGACCCACTTCTCGACACACGTCGCGTCGGTCACGTCGAGCGAGCGCGGCACGATGCGGCCGGGACATCGCAGGTCGGCCGCCTCGGACGACAGCGAACCGAGCCGCTCCGAGTTGCGCGCCGCCGCGACCACGGTGGCGCCGGAGCGCGCCAGTGCGAGACTCGTGGCTCGCCCGATGCCGCGCGAGGCGCCCGTTACGATCGCAACCCGGTCCTGTAGGTCAGCCATCAGCTTCGTCCGCCGTTGTGTCCGCCGGCTATCGCGCGGCGCCTGCCCCGCCGAACGCCTCGACCGTCGAGTAGTTCAGCCCGGTCAGGGCACGGTTGATCTTGCGGAGCAACCCCGTCAACACCCGGCCCGGGCCGACCTCCGCAAACCGATCAAAGCCGCTCGCCGCCAGCCGCTCGATCGACTGCTGCCATCGAATCGGCCGCGCGACCTGCTGGTAGAGCAACTCTCGGATCTCGTCAGGGCCACGATGATAGTCGGCGGTGACGTTCGATACCACCGGCATCCGCGGCGCCTGCATGGGCGCGTCGGCGAGCGCCTGCCGCAGGCGTTCCGCCGCCGGCTGCATCAGGGGAGAGTGGAACGCCCCCGCCACGCGCAGCGCGGTACCTCGTCCGCCACGGGCATCGATCAAAGGCAGGGCTCGTTCACAAGCTGCTTTGGCACCAGAGATTACGATCTGACCGGGGCAGTTGAAATTGGCCGGTCCGAGCACGTCCGCGCCTGCGGCTTCCCGGCAAAGTTCATCGACCTGCTCCGACCCGAGCCCCATGACCGAGACCATACCGCTGGGCGTGGCCTCGGACGCCGCCTGCATGAACTGGCCCCGAAGCCGCACGAGCCGCAGACCATCCTCGAAGGTCAGGCTGCCGGCCAACCAGAGCGCGGTGTACTCGCCGAGGCTGAGGCCGGCGGCCGCGGCCGGTCGCAGCACATCGGTCACGCCGGCCTCCTCGGCGGCGCGCCACATGGCGACCGATGCGACGAAGATCGCCGGCTGCGAAACGTCGGTGGCGTCGAGTCGATCGGCCGGGCCGTTGAAGCAGATGTCGGCCAGATCGAAGCCCAACAGGTCGTTCGCCTGCTCAAAGGTGCGCCGGGCGGAGGGATACGCGTCGGCGACGTCTTTCGCCATGCCGACGTGCTGCGCGCCTTGCCCCGGAAAAATGATTGCCGTCTTGCCCACGGAAACCTGGATCCCCTTTCCGGCTGCTAGAGCCGAATCAATGCGGATGCCCAGCTCAATCCTGCCCCGAACGCCGCCAGCAACACGAGATTGCCGGGCTTGATGCGCCCGTCTCGCCGGCATTCATCGATGCCCAGCGCGATGGATGCGGCGGACGTGTTCCCGAGCCGCTCGATGTTGGTGTACATCTTGGCCTCGGGCATGCCGAGCTTCTCCCGGGCGGAATCGATGATCCGCTTGTTCGACTGATGCGGAATGACCATCGCCAGCTGATCCGACCGCACACCGGCTTCCGCCAGCGTGTCCTCGACCAGTTCGAGCATCTTCTTGACCGCGAATCGATAGACCTCGCGGCCCTGCATCTTCATGTAGTGCAGACGCTCGTTAACCGACATGTGCGACGCCGGCAGGCGCGAGCCGCCGGCCGGCACCCAGAGGAAGGACGCGCCCGACCCGTCGCTATGCAGGCGATGGTGCAGCATGGCCGGGCCGCTCGCGTCCGAGGTCGGCTGAAGGATCACCGCACCGGCCGCGTCTCCGAAGAGAATGCAACTGGTCCGGTCCTGGTAATCGGTGATGCGGGTCAGCGTCTCGGCGCCGATCACCAAGACGTTTCGATAGGCGCCCGATTGGAGCAGGTGCGCGGCCGTCACGAAGGCGTAGATGAACCCGCTGCAGGCCGCGCACAGGTCGAATGCGGCGATGGTTCGCGCGCCGATCGCCTCCTGAACGAAATTGGCGGTTGCCGGAAAAGGGCACTCGCCCGTGATGCTGGCGACGATGATGGCATCGATCTCGCCGGCGGACACCCCGGCATTCTCCAACGCCCGTTGGGCAGCCTCGGTCGCGAGCGTCGCGGTGGACTCGCCCTCTGAAACGACATGCCGTTCGACGATGCCGGTGCGCTCGCGAATCCACTCGTCGGAGGTGTCGAGCCGGGAGACGAACCAGGCGTTATCGAGCACGCGGGGAGGTATGGCCGAGCCCGACCCGGCGATCCTCACGCCGAGGGGGCTAGGCATTCGCCGTCTCCTGGGACAGGCGGCGGACAAAAATTCCGTTCAAGTCGCGCTGAACGCAGTCGCGGGCCACCCGCACGGCATTCTTGATCGCGCGGCGATCGCTGCTGCCGTGGCAGATGATGCAGATGCCGTCGACGCCGAGCAGCGGCGCGCCGCCGTATTCGCTGTAATCGTGTCGCGCCCAGATTCGGCGAACGACCGGTTTAAACGCGTCCACGAGTTGCGGCGCCTCGGCCGCCAGTTCGTTCTCAATGGTGCGGAACAGCCCGTCAGCCAGCCCTTCGGTGAGCTTGAGGACGACATTGCCGACGAATCCGTCGCACACCGCTACCTCCACAGCGCCTTGGAACAGCTCGCGTCCTTCCACGTTGCCGACGAAGTTCAGCCGGCTGTCCTGCCGGATCAGCTCATGCGTTTGCTTGACGAGCTGGTTGCCCTTGACCTCTTCGCCGCCGATCGAGAGCAGGCCGACCCTCGGGCTCTTGATACCCAGCACCACCTCGGCGTAGATCGTGGCCATCTGCGCGTATTCGAGCAGGTGATGTGCCTTGGGGGCGACGTTTGCGCCGACATCGCAGACCGTGACCGGCCCGCTGAAGGCCGGCAAGGACACGGCGATGCCGGGCCGCGACACGCCCGGAAGTGCGCGCATCTTGAGCTGACAGGCTGCCACGCAGGCCCCGGTGTTGCCGGCGCTGATGACTGCGTCAACTTCCTTGTTCGCGCCCATCACCGCCATGCGCATGATGGACGAGTCCTTCTTCTGGCGAAGCGCCTCCACCGGAACATCGTCCATCTCGATGACCTGGCTGGCGTGAACAATGCGAATGCGCGGATCGAGCCCGCCGGCAGGCAGATGTTCGCGGATCGCCTGCTCGCTGCCGATCAGGACGCATTCATCGTCCGGGCCAAGGAACGAGAGTCCTTCGAGCGCCCCGGCAACGATTTCGCGCGGCGCGAAATCGCCGCCCATCGCATCGATCGCGACACGCATCGACGTTTGTCCTAGGCCTCTTCGGTCTTCACGCGAAGGGCAACCTTGTTGTTCACGTAACCGCAACCCTCACAGGCGGCGTGCGGCAGCTTCGCCGCCCGACATCGCGGGCACTCGACCAGATTGACCGGCCGAAGGGCGTGGTGTGAACGCCGCGCCCGCTTCGTTGCCTTGGACTTGCGTCTGGCTGGAACCATGCTGCACCTGCTCCGGCCCGGGACGTCAACTCTGACGCCAACGCGCCCCATTCGGGACGCCGCTGCGGGCCGCGTAACCTCACATCCACAAGCCCGTTACGCTAGGGCATCCCCCGAAGAGTGTCAAGCGGATTCGAGCGGCCCGACTCGGTCCCCCACCCGAATCCGTCCGCCTTTCAGCACTCGCCCGTGGACTCCGGCCCGCATGTCAGGCGTCAGGGCCGCCCTCAATCCGCGATGAAAGCGGTCCATGAGTTCGCAGGGCCGGGTCTCGCCGACGATGTGCACGAGCCCGTCGCCCATTCGGATCGTTCGGCCCACCCACGTAGCGAGCCCGACGGTGTCCAACAGGATGTTCGCGCGGCGCGTGTGCCAAGGCAGATTGACGCCCAGTTCGCGGGTCACCTCGGCCCACTGCCGACCGGACAACAGCGTGAGACCCCGATCTGCGCTCGTTTCCAGATCACCACGCAGGCCGCGGCCCTCCAGCATTTCGGCCTCCAGCAATTCCTGCATGGGACCTCCGGCGGCCGTCCGAATCGCGATTCCGGTCACGACCACGAACTCTGAGCCGTCCATCGTCGCCTCCCGAGTATGCCGATCGCACGTCGTGGGGATCATATCCGCAGGCGCGATCGGCCGGAAAAAATGCAGGCCGGCTTGCCGTTCGCCCGATGTTCGGTTATACTTTGGTTGCAAACAAAAGGCGAACATACCGATCGCCGTCGAGCGTGTTCGCCGAAAGCATGGAAGCACGGTGCGCATCATGGACGATGCCGACTGGCCGGTGTGCCTGTTCGGTCCGGGAGGCGAGTTTCGGACCTCGTGGTCCCCGGGCCCGCGGGGTTCGGGCGCCCCTTCGCACGCGACTGTCGTGCCAGGTGACGACCCCCCGGTCGGCTCGTCGAGCACCGTCCGCATCGTAACGGAGTCCGGGCGGCTCGCGCCTGTCATCCTTGGTCCGGACGGACTGTCAGGCACGCCGTGGCCGCCACACGAGGAACACGAACATGCCCCCGCGAAAATCGAACCGGCGTCGCAAGACCCCCGGCACCCCGCGCCAGGCAGAAATCCTGAGCTACGTCCGCAACTACAGCGAGAAGCATGGCTATTCCCCGACCTTGCAGGAAATCGGCGATTACTTGGGCATCAGCAAGGTCACCGTGTTCGAACATCTCGACGCGCTCGAGCAGCGCGGTCTCATCCAGCGCAGCCGGCACAAGGCACGCTCCCTGGAGCTGACTGGTCCCGTTCGACTGCCATCTGACCGCCCCAGCGTGCTGCCGCTGGTCGGCCGCGTGGCCGCCGGCTCGCCGATCGAGGCCATCGAGGACCCCGAGTCCATCGACTTGGAGACCCTGTTTGCCTCGCGCCGCGGAACCTTCGTGCTGCAGGTCAAGGGGGACAGCATGATCGACGACCAGATCTGCGACGGCGACTACGTCGTGTGCGAGAAACGCGAAACGGCCGAAAATGGAGAGACGGTCGTCGCTTTGCTGGAGAGCGGCGAGGCGACGTTGAAGCGCCTGTACCGTGAGCGCGGCCGGTACCGGCTTCAGCCCGCCAACTCGCGTTACGCCCCGATCTACACCGATCGCCTGACGATCCAGGGCGTGGTGATCGGCGTCCTTCGGCGGATGTAGCGCCGTGGCAGGGCGCGTCAGGCTGTCGTGCCGGATCGGATCGTCTGTAGGGCGGGCTGCAAGTCATAGGCGTTGATCAGATCCACCAGTTGCCGCAGCCGGCCGTGGCTGCGCCGGTTGAAGCGCATCGCCAGACGCGGCAGTTCGGGAAAATCGTCCGACTCTTCCGGATACGCCTCGACCGGTCGGATCGTCCCGTGGTCGAGAATATCCGCGAACTGCTCGTTCAGCTGGTCGATGATTCGCGGCGGCAGCGGCGTCAGCATCCGCAGCACCAGTGTGTCATTGACATATCGCATCGAGTGGAATCGCCGGTAGAACCGCAGCACTTCCTCGGCGGCCTTGTCGGCGTCGTCTGTCAACCGCATGAGGTGCATGTCCTCCGGGCTGATCATGTTCGTCCGCAATAACTCGGCCGTGACGTAGGTACGCCAGTGCTGCCAGTACGTCCCCCCCGGCGCATCCACCAGCACGATCGGAATGAGCGGCGTCTTGCCGGTCTGCACGAGGGTCAGCACCTCGAAGCCTTCATCCTGGGTGCCGAAGCCGCCGGGAAAGAGGGCGACCGCCGATGCCTCCTTCAGGAACATCAGCTTGCGAGTGAAAAAGTACTTGAAATTCACCAGTTTCGGATCATCGGCGATGATCGTGTTGGTGCGCTGCTCGAACGGCAGGCGGATGGCGACGCCGAAACTCGCCTCGCGCCCCGCCCCGCCGTGGCCGGCCTTCATGATGCCGTCGCCGGCGCCCGTGATGACCATCCAGCTTTCGCGCCGCATACGCTCCGCGAACTTGACGGCCTGCTCGTAGTCCGGGTGATTCTCCGGCGTGCGGCTCGATCCAAAGATGCTCACCTTGCGGATGTCGCGATACGGCGCGAACACTCGCAACGCGTAGCGCAACTCGCCCAAGGCCTGGTTGATCAGCTTCAGTTCGCCGCGGCCGGCGTTGTCCTTCGCCAATCGGCAGACCGAGGTGATCATGGAAGCCATCAGGTCCTTGTTGTCGCCCGGGGCGAATCGCTCGACAAACTCGATGATGGCCGCGTCTCGTTCCGCTCGTCGCTGTTCTTCGTCCATAAACGTCCGTCAGGTTGCTTCGTGGTCTTCAGCTTGCGCCGCGGGTTCTTCCGCCCGATTCGGTCCAATCCCTCGCCTTGGCGTCGCGTTCTACGCCAAGGAGTCACCCGAGAAACCGCCAATATAACCCGAAGCCGCCGCCGATGCAGCACGGCCGCAGATGGTGCCGTGCGCCTGTACGAGGACGGGACATCACTGATCAATCATCGCCATCGTCCTTGTCGTCCGGGGCGGCGGCCTCGTCGCCCGACGGCTTCTCGTCTTTCTCGGACGACTTGATGACTTCGACGGGTGCGATCTTCTCGAGATCAGACTTGATCTTCTGGGCCTCGCCCACCACGACGATCGTCAGCTTGTCGCGGCGAATCAGCTTGTTGGCCGCGTCCAGTACGTTGTCGTTGGTCGTCTTCCGAACGCCGGAAAGGTAGCGATCGAAGTAGTCCTTCGGCAGCTTGCAGTACTCGATCAGCCAGAGGTCGCCAACCGTGGCGGAGGGCGTCTCGCGGTCTCCCGCGAACTTGCCGACCAGGTACGATCGGGCGTCCTCGACCTCGCTCGGATCGGCGGGCGATGCCTGGAGTTTGTCCACTTCGTCCAGGATGACCTTCAGCGCCTCCGCCGTGCTGGGCGTCTTGGTGAACGTGCTCGCCGTGAATCGGCCGGAGAATCGATCGGCCGACAGCCCGCCCCGGGCGCCGTACGTCAGTCCGCGGTCGATTCGAATGGCCTTGTTGAGGCGACTGTTGAATCCGCCGCCGAGAATCTGCGAAAGCACGAGGCCCTTGAAATAATCGGGGTCATTGCGCGTGATGGCGGCGTGGCCCACGCGGATTTCGCTCTGGACCGACCCGGGCCGGTCGATCAGGAAGATGCGGGTGCTTGATGGCGCCGGCACCGCGGCCAGCTTGGGTTCAGGCTTGGGTTCCTTCACCTTCCAGTCGCCGAAGTACTTCTTCGCCGTCTCGAAGGCCTTGCCGGGCTGAACGTCGCCCGCGACGTAGAGCACGGCCAGGTCCGGCCGCACGTGCGTTCGCCACCACCCCGCCACGTCGTCGATCCCCAAGGCGCGCACGTCATCCGGCTCACCAGTTGACGTCCGCGAGTACGGATGCGCGCCGAAGACGCGGCGGCGCAGCTCACGATCCGCCAGGTACTGCGGCGTTCGGGTCGAGATCATCAAGCCCAGCAGCGCCTGCTTGCGAGCGATCTCGAACTCGTCTTTCGGGAACTTCGGTGTCCGCACGACTTCGGCCATCAGTTCGACGGCCTTGTCGAACTTGTCGCTCACGCAGGAGGCCGACACGCTGGCCACGTCGAGCGTCGCGCTGCCCGAAATCGAGATGGCATTAAACTCGAGTTCCTCGGCCATCTCCTCGGCCGAGTGCTTCTCCGAGCCCTTCGTGATGAGCTGCGCGGCCATCGCCGCGGTTCCGGGCTTCTCCTCGGTCCACGAGCCGTGAAGCAGTCCCAGCGTGATGGTGGTAAACGGCACCTCGTTGTTCGGCACGCAGACTACCTTCAGCCCGTTCTCGAGCACGGTTTCCTGGGTCACGACCTTCGGAACGGATTCGAGCAGGTCGGCCGTCGGCGGACGCTCCGGAAACCCGGCAGGTCGCTTCAGCTCGGCCCGGACCCCTCCGCGCCTGGCAATGCGATTCTCGGCCGGCTTGCTGGTGGGAGCGGCGCCTTCGTCGACGTCGTCCTCCTTCGATCCCGAAACCAGCGAGCCCAGCATGCTCGCGAACTGCGGCTCCACCCGGACCTCCGTGCGGTTTTCCTTGGTCAGGTACTTGCGAGCGACGCGGAGCAAGTCGTCCGCGGTCACCGCGCGAATCTCGGCCAGCCGCCTGTTGGCCTTCTCGGCGTCGCGCTCGATGGTCTGGTACTGGCCCAGCAGATTAGCCTTGTTGGCGACGGTCAGCGACTTGGTGACCTCCTCGCGCAGCAGTTGGTTGCGAACCTTCTCGAGTTCCCGCGGCGTGACCGGCTCCTTTCGCAGATCCTCGATGTGCTGCCGGATGGTCTTGAGAATCTTGTTCTTGTTCCCCCACGGCATCAGGATGGCGCCCGCCCCTGCCACGCCGTCATCCTCCAGCGCGAACGCGCCTGCCAATCCGGCCTGTGCCGTCTTCTGCTTCTTGACGAGGTCCACATAGATTCGGCTGCTCTCGCCGCCGCCCAGCACGCTCATCAGCATCTCCAGCGGCAATTCGTCCGGATGTCCCGTGGGCGGAGCGCGGAAGAGATAGCCGACGATCGGCACCGGGCCCTTCTTCTCGGGAATGGTCAGCTTGCGCGCGGCCGTTTGCGGCGGCTCTCGATCCTTGATCTTTGGAGGCGTCGGGCAACGCGGGATCCAGCCGAAGTACTTCTCGGCCAGCGCGTGGGCCTTGTCATGCTGGATGTCGCCGACGATGACCAGGGTCGCATTGTTGGGCACATAGAACGTGTCCCAGAACGCCTGCAACTCGTCGATCGTGGCGGCCCGAAGATGTGGTATGGAACCGATCGGAGACCATCGGTACGGGTGCTTGGTGAAGAGCGACGCCAGCAACTTCTCCAGAACGGTGCCGTACGGCGCGTTGAGGGAACGCAGACGGCGCTCTTCCTCGACCACCGCCCGTTCCTTGTAGAACGACTCATCATCGACCTTGAGAAACGCCATCCGCTCCGCCTCGAGCCACAGGGCCAGCTCGAGCTGATTCGAAGGCAGCTCGTTGATGTAGGTCGTGTTGTCGAACGCGGTGAAGGCGTTGCAGTCGCCGCCTGTCCGCCGGATCAGGCTGAAGTGCTCCTCCGGGCCGAGCACGTCGGTGCCGCGAAACATCATGTGCTCGAACATGTGGGCGAAACCCTGCCGCTCCGGATCCTCGTCCTTGCTGCCCACGTGATACCAGACCTGAACCGCCACGATCGGGCAGGAGCGATCCTCGAGCGTGATGACCGTCAAGCCGTTCTTCAGCTCGCGACGTTGAAAGTCGTATTGCCGCTGGCCGGCCGAAGTGGAGCCGGCCAACGCGAGCACGACGATGAGAGAGGATGGAATGAATCGACCTTGCATGGCAAACGCTCCTTCCGACCACGTCCGTTCTGCGGCGCAACGACGCCTCCAGCGGCAGCCGGAGGGCGTACGATTATGCAACGGATTTCACGTGCCGACCATTCGCGGCTCTATCGCCGACGACCGTGGAGATGGATCATCAGCACGCTGACGTCGGCCGGATTGACACCGCTGATGCGCAGCGCCTGCCCGAGGCTCCGGGGCGTGTGCCTCGCGAGCTGCTCGCGGGCCTCGCGGCGGAGGTGCGGGACGGCCCCGTAGTCAAAGTCGTGCGGAATGCGATGGTCTTCCAGCCGGCGAAGCCGATCGATATGCCTGGCCTGCCGCCGGACGTAGCCCGCATACTTGACGCGAGAGACCGCCGCCTGCAATGCGGAGCGCAGCACGCCGAGACCGGCGGCTCCGCTCGAACCGCTCGCTTCGATCCATTCGCGCACGGCCGGCGCCGACGCGAGGTCGCCGTCCAGCTCCGCCAGTTCGTCGGCCAGCGGACGGTCGCCGGCGCGTCGCTCCTCCAGCCACTCCGCGAATGCCGCCGCGATCACCTGCGTCGCCTGGTAGCGCTCCCATCGACGGTCGTCCACCAGACCGAGCTCTCGGCCGAGCGGCGTCAGTCGCTCGTCGGCATTGTCGCATCGGAGCGTCAGTCGATGCTCGGCTCGCGACGTGAACATGCGGTACGGCTCGTCGACGCCCTTGGTGGTCAGGTCGTCGATCATCACGCCGATGTAACTGCCTTCGCGCGGCAGCACGACCGGCTCGCGCCCGGCCGCCCAGCGGGCCGCGTTGATGCCGGCCACGATCCCTTGCCCGGCCGCCTCCTCGTAGCCGCTGGTTCCGTTGATCTGCCCGGCCAGAAAAAGACCGGCGACGGACTTCACCGCTAGCGTGGGGCTGATCTGGTGCGGCGGGACGAAGTCGTATTCGACCGCGTAGCCCCATTGCAGAACGCGGGCGTGCTCGAGCCCGCGAATCCGGCGGAGAAACGGCTCCTGCACGTCGGGCGGCAGCGACGTGCTGATGCCGTTGCAGTAGATGCGGTCGCTGTCGTATCCCTCGGGCTCGAGGAATACCTGGTGCCGTTCCTTGGATGCGAAGCGCACGACCTTGTCCTCGATGCTGGGGCAGTATCGGGGACCACGGCTCCGGATCTGCCCCGAGTACATCGGCGCGCGATGCAGATTAACGCGGATCAACTCGTGGCCGTCGGCGTTGGTCCACGCGACCCAGCAAGAGACCTGTGCCTGCCGCAGCCGATCGGTCATGAGTGAGAACGGCGTGGGATCGGAATCGCCGGGCTGTTCATCGAGCGCGGCGTAGTCGACGCTATCGCGATGGACCCGCGGCGGCGTTCCGGTCTTCAGACGACCCAGCTCCAAGCCGAGCCGCGCCAGCGAACCGCTCAGGCCCTCCGCCGATGCCTCACCCAGCCGGCCGCCGGGCGTCTGCCGTTCGCCGCAATGCATCAACGCGCGCAGGAACGTGCCTGTCGTCACCACGACGGCGCACGACCGGAACTCGCGGCCGTTGGCCATCCGAACGCCGAGCACACGGCGCGTCCGCGAATCGTCCGCGAGGATTTCGTCAACACCGCCTTCCAGGATCGTCAGGTTCGGCGTGCCCCCCAACAGATCCTGAACGGCTCGGGCGTAGAGTTCGCGATCGCATTGTGCCCGGGGGGCCCAGACGGCCGGTCCCTTGCGGCGATTCAGCATTCGAAACTGAATGCCGGCCTGGTCGGTCGCGCGGCCCATCAGCCCCCCGAGGGCGTCGACCTCGCGCACCATCTGGCCCTTGCCGATGCCCCCGATGGCGGGGTTGCACGACATGCGGCCGATGGCATCGCGAGAGAACGTGATGAGCGCGGTCCGCGCTCCCAGCCGCGCGGCGGCCCACGCGGCCTCCGCCCCGGCGTGACCGCCCCCGATCACGATGACTTCGAAACTGGTGCTCACGGCGGTAATGGTAGCACACCCGGCTCGGCTGCGCCGCCCCGGCCGTGCCATGAGCTCGATGAAATGGGCCCTAGTTTCCGCGTTCCCCGTAGAGGACGTAGACCCGCCCGGCGCTCGGGACTTGCTGTCCCGGCTCATCCACGAACCGCGCGGGCGCGTCCGGGGCCCCAAGGGCGATGTCGGCAAAGCCATCGCCGTCGAAATCGCCGATGCCGGCGACCGACTCCACCGGGTTGGATGGGCTGGCACCGATGAAGATGCGGGCGTTGAGCAACGGGCCGCCCGGCCGGGTGACCAGAACGTCATCCGGCAGAACGTAGGTCGCGGCGATCGGCAGAAGGCTCGACCCGTAGATCATGTAGCTCACGCCCCGCCGCGCGACCGTCAGGTCCACCTCAAGGCGGGTTGCGACGCCGGCGCCGGACAGCGTGACGTTGAACGCGGCCGTCGGGTCGAGCGCCAGGATGTTGGTCGAGAAGCGCTGCGCGCTCACGTTCAGCTCGCGGCCGCTGATGACGAACTTGCGAACCAGCTCAGTCTCGGTCTCCATCGCCTGCCGCAGATTGCGTTCGACCGTGATGGTCGCAGAAACTCCCGCGATGTTGACGGGGATTGCACCAGGGTTGACCACGCTGTTGTTGTCAAACTCGTAGGTCCGCGTCACGCCGGCTGCGGACACGACGACGGCATCGCCGTCCGCCGGTGTGGCGATGAAGGTGATGTTCGCCGCGGGCCAGACCTGGCCGGGGGCGTTGATGAGAAGTTCCGGCAGTCCGTCGCCGTTGAAGTCGCGACCCAGGGCGACCGCGGCACCGAGCTGATCGCCGGCGGCGCGACCGATGAACTTAATGCTCGGGATGGTGGACGTCCCGTTCGCCTGAAGAACTCCGAGCTGGTCCGTCAGGAATACACCCGTCAGCGTCGGTGCCCCGTAGACGACCGCCGCCAGCCCGGTCTGCGTGGGCGCGCCCATTCCATCGCGTCCCCTGGTCGTTGCGAGCGGCGCCCCGAGAATGACATCATCGACCGTGTCTCCGTTGAAGTCGCCGGCGCGGTCATGCGCGGTGCCGACCCGGTCACCCGCTGTGCTGCCCAGGATGGCGAACCCGGGCGTCTGAGTGGACGTCCCAACGATCGATGACGGCAGGGGTTGCGGGCTGGTTCCCGTCCCGATTCCCGGAGAGTCATCGAAGATCCCATAGAAGACGCCGCAATTCGCGCGTCCGCCGCGCGTCGCACCGGGGGCGCCGCAGATGATGTCCGGATTGCCATCCTGATTGACGTCCCCGGCTGGACCGGCATTGCCAAGCTCGTCGCCTGGGGAATCTCCCAGATAGACGACGATTCCGCTTGCGACTCGGTTGATGTTGATGCGGTCCAACACGCGCTGACTGCGCGATTGAGAGGGGGCTTGCAGGTACTGCGGAAGCGACCGCACATCCAGGTCAGCCGACAGCGCGTAATCCTCCGAGCCGAAGACCCAGACTTCACCTCGGTCCATCGCCATCGGCGTAAACCCGCGGCCTTTCGGGGCCGAGATCAGCAGCGGAAAGCCCTGGCCGTCCACTTGCATCGCAACCCGCCGACCGAAGTCGTTGCGCTGCTCGATGAGCGTGAAGGCTCCCACGCGAACGAAGTCGGCGGCGAAGAAGTACTGCTGCGCCAAGGCCGGGAGGGGATAGAACGTGTTGACGAGCGAGAACCACGCGCCCCGAATGCGAGTCCCCAGTGCGTTCTCCGGCGCATCCGGCGCCCGACCGCCGATCGGCTCGAGCTCGACTAGGCCGTCCACGATGTTGTTGTTGTCGAAGAACCGGTTGGCCTCGACGGAGAGCACGTAACCCTGCGTGGCCGTAATGTAGTCCGGATCTCCCTCGACGCCGTTCATTGGGTTGTCCGCGATGCGTCGCGGATTGGCGGCAAATCCGAACAGCTCATCCTCGTTCGTTCCGAGCACGCAGACCGCGCCGACGCCGTCAAACTCTTGACCGTTCTGGGCATCCGAGCGGGAATTCGGCAGACCATCGCCGAATTCGGTAAACAGCGGGCAATCATTCGTCCCAGCGCCCGCGAGTGCCGGCTCACTGACGTAACGCGTGAGATTGTAGACCGGCAGCGGCGGCGCCGGCGGCGGATCGATCGAGTTGCAGTCGCATATGTCGAGCGGGTCATCGTCCGTGTAGTCCAGCAGTCCAGCGGTGGTCGGTGCGCCGAAGATGAGTGAGAGAGATCGCGTCGTGTTGCCGGCGTTAGCCCGATTCAGGAACGCCGGCGTCACCGACGTGATTTCACCGATGCCTCCGAAGCGGATACCCGGCACGCCGAACGGCGCGAACACGGCGACGCTGCTCAGCGAATACAGCCCGGCGTATCGCCCGACCTCGAGCACACCCGAGCGATTGATGCCGGAAACGCCGCCCATGATCATGTAAACGGGCGCACGCTCCGAAGTGATCAGCAATTCATCGGCGCGATCGCTGCGAATCCCGGGCAGCCAGGGGGCGTGCGGCATGCGGACCATCGATCGGCCCGATCGATCGTTCAGCGAGAAACCGGTGAACACCGCTCCATTCACTGAACGGCCCACCTGCCGCAGGTCCGCGAGGCGCGTTTCGACGCGCGTGAGTTGCTTCAGCACCACCAGCCCGCCCGGCGCGTAGGCGGCGACTTCGTGCTCTTCCAGCCCGCTGATCGGATTGACGAAGCCGTCGTTGACGTCCACGCGAACGTTGTACGGCAACTGCTCGCCGAGCGCGTTCGACTCGCTGTTCGGCGGCACGACGTCTTCGTTGATGGGAATGTCAATGGCCGTCGGCAACCCGCTGGCCGTCGGCAGAATGAACTCCGTCAGCCGGATGGCGGTCGAATTGACGGGGTCTCCCGAGATGAACACGTCATTGCCGGAGACGCGATCCTTGTCGAGGGTGATGCGCACACGGAAGCGATCCGCGGCATCAACGTCGGTGACCGAGAAGACCACCCGAAGCACCTGGCCGTCGGTCAGCGCCCGAATCGTTCCGGGACTCGTCACTTCGACGATCGGCGGTTGATTCGACTCATCCTGATTCGTCGGCACGATGCGAATCTTGCCCGGCGCCGTCGCCAGCACGGGCGGGTTATTGAAGTCCTCCAGAACGCCGAACACGGTGTAGTTGCCTTCGGCCAGGCCGCTGGTGTTGAACGTCGCCTGCGTCTCGCCGGAACTGAGCAGCAGAGACCCAATGGCGCGCTCGTCGCCGTTGGGCTGACCGGACGGATTGAAGGGATCCTGCGGGTCGGCGTAGAGCGTGAGCCGCGCCGGGCTGTCGCATCGACCGCTCATGTCGGGGCAGTTCGCGGCCGTCGCCCGCCAGCGGACGGTGATGAAGCGGCTCAGACCGCGACCAATCGTGCGATTGAGCGACGGCTGGTCGATCACCAGCGTCGGCAGCGGCGCCGGAGGGGGCGGCGGCGGAGCGCCCGGACGGGTCACGATGGACACCGGGAACGGCGCCAGCACCTCGACCGGGGCATTGACACCGTCCGCCACCGTGGCGCGAAGCAGATAGTCGCCGATCTGCGTGCCGCCGTTGTCGAACTGGGACGTCTGAACGTCGGCGAAATCACGCACGAATACCGCGCTGGGGTTGGCGATGGTCGCGACCAGGGTGGACGGTCCCGCGCCGCTGATCGGCACGGCCTCGATCAGCACGTTGATGGTGCTGTCCGCGTCCGTCGCCTCCCAGGTCAGCCGGATCGGCGTCCCCGGGTTGATCGTGAGCGGCACCAGCGGAAAGACCCAGCGGAACGCCGGCGGCTGGTTGGCGGCCAAGAGCAACGGCTGCGGCGTTGAGTTAGCAATTACGGTGCCATCCGGCGACAGCACCTTGGCGCTGACCGTGTATTGGCCGGCCGGATATCGCGTCGTGTCCCACGCGACCGCCTTCGATTCATCGTCAGCGTTCGCGGGGCGGGCGTTCGCCAGCGTCTGCGCGCGGCCATCCTTCGTCAGCGTGACGTCGACCACCGCGTTCGCCGAATCATCATTCCGCCAGCGGATCGTAGCGAGATCGCCGCGCTTTACCATCTGGTTCGCGTTGGGACTGACGATCTCGATCCCGGGGGCCGGCCCGCCCGGAGGGTCGATCGTGATCGATCCTGTCGCCCAGACTTGGACGAGCGTCAATGCTCCGCGGCGCACCGAGCCGCGAAGCCGATAATTTGCCCCTGCCGCCGCGGATACGTTCCACGCAACTTGCCCGGCGGTCACTCCCGCTGGAACCTGGCCGGAGAACAGCACCGTCTCTGGCCCGGTCGGCGGAACGAGGGCCACGACCACGGTCGACAGCCCGGCCGGATCACCGGCGTTCCAGGCGATATTCAATACGCCACCAACGGCGACGCGTACGGCGCCCGTCGGCTGCGTGAACGAGAAAGTCGGCTGGCCGACGGGCGGCTGGATCGGGGGATTGGGATTGGGTCCCGGCTGATTGTTGCTGCCGGAGCCGTTGTCGCCCGCCGGTTGCGACGGAGAGAGCGGCGGCGCGGTCTGGCAGCCCGGTCCCCATGCAGCCAGAGCGAGTGCGGCCGAGAGAATCGAGATGGCAAGTCTGGATCGTCGCATATTCAAATTTCCCGCCGGACGCCGGGCCGCTACGGCACGCGATTCCGACCGAAGTTGCTCCCGTAGATAATGTAAGCGTCGCCGACATTGTCGCGTCGCTGACCCGGATTGCCGGGGAACAGCAGCGGCGCCCGCGGCGCGCCGATCCCGATGTCGTCGAAGCCGTCGCCGTCGATATCGCCTATGCCCGCGACCACCTCCGTCGGGGCCTCGTCAAGCGAGCCCTGCACGTAGGCAGATATGAACACAATGCCGGGCAGCTCGGGACTGTCGACCTTCGACAGGTTGAACGTCTTGTTCACGAGATGCGGACCGCCAAAGACGAGGTATGCCACGCCGAGTCGCGCCTGATTCACGATGACGCCGCCGACCTCGGTCGGAACGATGCGAACCTCGCCGGGCGCGGCGATCAGCAAGTCGGCATAGCCGTCGCGATTGAAGTCGCCGGCCGCGTCGATGGTGGCGCCCGCCAGCGCCCCGGCCACGGCGCCCGTGAACTTGACGCCCGGCAGGTTGGCCGTGCCCACGTCGGTGACCCGGAATGCGACTTCGCCGGTGGCCGGCGGATTTCCGAAGAGCACGCCGACGAATCCGGCATCCACGGACACTTCGCCCATGACCGTCAGATCGTCGTCGAAGAGTGGCGCGGCGAAGGCGATGTCGGGAATCAGATCGCCGTTCATATCACCGACCAGTTTCTGCATGCCGCCGAAGTTGTCGTTCGCATGGGTGCCCAGAAGCTCGATACGAGGCACGCCATCATTCGGCGTAGGACCAACCGGCAGCACGATCGGCCCGCTCCATCCGCCCGCGGGATTGAACAGGATGTAGACCTTGCCGTTGTTCGAGAGACCGAGCGAATCGGCGCCGGGGGCGCCGCAGAGCAGGTCGCTGCGACCGATCTGGCGGAAGTCGCCGGCCGTCCCGCCGAACCCGAGGCGATCACCCGGCGCGGCGCCAACCACGAAGAGCCGCTCCGGGAGATACGGCGTCACGACGTTGACAAAATCGAACACCGGAAGCGTGCGCTGACCGCGCTGCCCCAGACCGCACGTCGGTACGCAGTCACCGCCTCGACCGAGGATGTTGGGCAGCGACAGATTCCGCACGCCGGCGGATTCATCCTCCACGGTCACGTTCGTGTCCGTCCAGGCGCGTCCGAAGCCGTCCCGTCCAAAGAGAACATGGACCGCGCCGCGCTCCAGGCGCGTGCCCGGGGCGGAGACGATCAGGTCTTCGACGCCGAAGACTCCGTTCAGACTCGGCGTGGCAGCCACGGTCCGTCCGAATTCGTTCTGAGAACGCACGGGCGGATCATCCTGCGGCGAGGTCAGGAAGCCCCCGCCGCGCAACCGGATGCCGGCCGGAAGCGGCGTGATCAGGCTGGGGACGGTCGCGCCTTCGTCGTCAACCGGCAGGGTCTGGTCGGTCTGGCTCGGCTGCTGGCCGACCCAGCGGAGATCGATGAACGATTGGCTCGCCAGGGAGGTTCCTTCGATGACGAAGGCATAGCCTTGGTCGATCGGACTGGTGGCGCCGGTAATCGGATTGGTCCAGAGGAAGCCGAGATCATCCGCCGTCGAATCGCTCAGCGGCCTCCCCTGCGCCAGCGCGGCGGTGTCGGCGTAGTAGTACGGCGTGGCGAGCGGGCAGATGATGTCCTGGTCGCACGGGTCGTCGTCGTAGCTGTCGTACAGACCGGAGATAAACGGCACGCCGACCACGAAGTCCGGCAACTGATCGCCAGTGACATCGGCGATGCGAGTCAAGCTCGTGATACCGCTCCAGAAGACGTTCAGATGACGCGGATCGACCAGCGACGCGGGCGGGCTGCTGCCCGAGATTCCGAGGGGGTTCTGGAACGGCGTCAGGATTGAAGGCCGGTTTCCGCCGATGATCGTGCCGGCGAACTCCTGCCCGATGGCGGCGCTGCTGATGATGCCCGCGAAGCGTCCCTGATCGACCGAATTAGACCGGCCGGAAAGCACGAACGCCGCGCCGACGTTTGGTCGACTGAAATTCCGCAGCGTCGCATAGCGGGCGATAATCGCGAAGTCGTCGGCCGGCTGCGTGGCCGTCACTTCCTGGAAGACGTCGCCCAGTGCGGCGAAGCCCGACCCCATATAGTCGCCCGCGTAGAAGCCCTGAAAACGCGCGCCCGAGACGATACTACCGGCATCTCGAAGATCGACTGCCCCGTTCGCAAGGCCCTGCACGTAGAGGTTCACGGCGGAGTAGGCGCTGACGAGGTGGTCCTTGCGGCCCGTGCCGTCCGTGTGACCGTCGTCAACCATGATGCGAATCGTGTAGGGCAGCGGCCGGCCGGCGGCGTCGCGCTCCGTGCGGATCGGAATGACCGACGTGTCGATTCGGAACCGGAACGGGAAGAAGAACAGGTCCGACAGCGTGGGGAACGGCTGGAAGGCAATGCCGCCCGTGTAGCCGTTGCCGGGGATGGAGAACCCACCGACGGGGATCAACTGCTGCGGCCGTGCCGGGTCGGCGGGATTGCCGAAGTAGGTCGGCCCGTCATCATTGCTCGAATCGCGGTCCAAGTCGATGAAGATGCGGACGTCGAGCGTCTCGATCACCTCCGAGTTGCGAAGCACCATGAGAACCTCGACCTCGTCGCCATTTCGGACGCCGCGGTCGGGCTGCGGAAGCGTGATGATCTGCGCCGGAGGAAGACCCGGCTGGTTGATGGCTTCAATGATCGGCGGATTCCCTGGGCGCACCACACCGTTGACGATGAACGAATCGGGGAAGATGAACGGCGGCTGCGACGGCACGCCTGTTCCGCCGGAAAGAATGCGAACGATGCCGATCGCCTCGGCGGTCACCGGACCGTTGGCCGGCACGGTATCGTCGGTCACGGTCGCCACGATGCGATATTCGCCGGCGGCGCGCCCCGTGGTGTCCCAGAAGAAGCTCTCGGTGGAGACGCCCGGGGCGAACTGCTGCGGCCCGAAGATCAGCACCTCGTTGCCATTGCCGTTCACGCCGTCCGGGTCGGCCACGAAACTGACGGTGGTGTTGCTGTCGCGATCGATGCGTGTGAACTCCACCCGCACCACCTGTCCGGCATCGATCACAAGATCCTGCGTGGGCGCGGTGATGAAGATGAGCGGCCGCTCGTTGGGAGCGGGCGGCGGCGGGCCACCCCCGCCGCCGGGCGGGCTGCCCGGGCGCGGTAGGATCGTCACCAGCCCCGCCGCGTTCGCGCGGGCGAGCGCGTTGACCGAGTCGTCCGCCACGCCGCGAACGGTGTAAGTGGCGGGCGGGAAGTTGACGGTGTTCCACGCGAAGGAGCCGGAGAACGACGAGGGCGTCGTCTGAATGCCGGTGGCCAGCACGATCTCGTCGCCGTTGCTTGAGTCGGTGGTCGGGTCGGCCACGAGACTGACGCGCGTCGGGTTGCTGCCGGTGACCGTGAACTGAATAACGACGATGGTCCCGTCCTGGATGGTGATGTTGGTGGCCGGCCAGGTAAACGTGAGTACCGGCGCGACATTGCCCGCGCCCGGGTTGCCCTGTGCGGCCGGCGGCCCGCCGGTCCCGCCTGGCGGAAGCGGCAGGTTGAAGTTCGTCTGGCAATTGGCCGAGATCAGCACGGTCGCAAGCAGCGCCACGCCGGCGACGCGCGCGGACCACGCGACGCGATCGGACCGACCGCGCGTGACGCCTGTTCTCATGAGGCAGGACCTCGCATTCACCGCGTCATGCTCCCCGCGGATCCACGACTGGACCCGCGTTCACTCCCGCGCTCGACCGCCGCCCTCAGCGGGAGATCGCGCTGCCGTACACCATGCGGACCTCTCCCGCGTCCCGACGCCGCTGGTTGGGCGAGTTCGGAAACACGAAATCCGCCCTCGGCAACCCAAAGGCCACGTCGTCGAAACCGTCGCCGTCGATGTCGCCGATCCCTCGCACCGTCTCGACCGCCGCCTCGTCCTCCGTGCCCGCCACGTAGGGTGACAGGAACACGATGCCGGGCAGGCGCGGGCTGCCCACTTCCGAGAGATTGAACGACGGCCCGTTCTGAACCAGCTGCGGACCACCCAGAATCAGGTAAGCCACGCCTTTGCGTTCCTGCCCGTCGGGACCGATGCGCCTTTCGCCGGAACTGGCGATCAGGAAGTCGTCGAAGCCGTCGCGATTGAAATCGCCGGCACTGGCGACGCTCGCTCCCGCCCGAGCGCCGATCTGGGCGCCGAAAAACCGGACGCCGGGCAAGTTTGGCGTTCCGACCTGCTCCGGCACGAAGCCCAGTTCGCCGGTCAACTGCCGATTGCCGAAGATGACGCCGACGAACCCGGCGTCCACATTCCCGCGATTGTCGTCGTCGTAGGAAGGCGATCCGAACGCGATATCGGCGATCCCGTCGCCGTTCACGTCTCCGATCGCGGCCTGGACCTCGCCCACGCGGTCGTCATTGTGAATGCCATGAATCTCCAGCCGCGGAGGCGACTGTCCGACGAGCGCATTGAGATTCACGAGCGGCAACTGCGTCGTGCCGAATCCGCCGGCCGGGTTGAACAGCACGTAGAGCACCCCGTTCTGATTGAACCCGTCGCGGCTGGCGCCGGGCGCGCCGCACAGGACGTCCTGAGTGCCATCCTGGTTGATGTCCCCTGCCGGCGCGGGGTAACCCAGCCGATCGCCGAATGTGGCGGCGGCAATGGTGGCGTACGCCGGCACGGTGACGGTTCCTCGAATCGGAATGGCGCAGTCAATCTGGTCATAGCTCGGGAGCGACAGCACCGAATCACCGTGGAAGATGTCCGCGCGGAAGTCCTGCCCCTGGAATAGATAGATCATTCCGGACTGGCCGGACTGTCCGGGCGCCGAAATGGCCAATTCCGGATCGGTGTCGTTGTCAAGCGAGTTGAGCGCCGCCACCTGAGCGCCAAACTCGGAAGTCGAATCCAAGACGAAGGTTTCAAAGAGCGAGAACCACGATCCGCGCAGTCGAACGCCATCCGGCGTATTCGCAGCCCCGCGGATGATGCCCTCGTCGTCCACCGCGCCTCTCTGATCGAACTGGCCCGCGATTCCGGCGTCGACGAACTGTCGAAACTGGTTGGCGATGTCGTTGCTGCCGCTGACGACGATCACCAGCCCCGTGTCGATCGGCCGCGTCTGGTTGAATGCCAGATCGTCGTTCGCTTCCCGGCCCGAGATCGGGTTCGGGAGACCGTCACCGTAATTGTTGTCGGGCGGGTCCTTGTCGCACGGATCGTCATCGAGGTATTCACGAGCTGTCGAGACGAACGGCAGCCCGAAGATGAAGTCGGGGATCGGGATGTCCTGCTCGCCGACGGTGTCCAGCCCGGTCAGGTTGACGCGCGTCACGGACGTCAGGCCAGCGGTGGCCAAGCCCGGGTGGTCGACGTCGCGCAGCGTCGCGGGTGGCTGCGTGCCGGTCAGCGGCTTCGGCATCGTGTAGGTGGTGCCGCGGTAGAAGGAACCCGCGACCAGCGCTCCGATGCTGTTGACGCTGATGGTGCCGCCGAACCGGCCGACGACGCGAGAGTCGTAAGGACTGACGTTCCCGGCGATCGCCGGATTGAAGATGAATAGCGGCGGCTGTGGGAAGTTAACGACGTTCCCAGCCGAGTCCCGCACGTCCGGCCGACCGTCGCCGTCGGTATCCGGCGGGAACGGCACTTTGCGGCGGCCGAACACAAGGTAGGCCGCGCCCGGCTGCGGCCGGTTGCGCGGACTGCCGTACCGCGAGACGAGCATGAAGTCATCGACCGTGTCGCTGTCGATGTCGGTCACGCCCAAGATCTCGGTGCCGAGCCACTCTCCTTGGCTGAAGCCCACGAACTTCGCGCCGGCGGTCTGGAACCCCACCGTGCCCAGATCGACGGTACCGGCCGCGGCGGAGGCGATGGTGAGCGAACCCACGGCATACGCATGAGACGGCGGATTGATGCCGTCGCTGATCGTGGCTCGCAGGAACCACGGCAGGCCGTCAGCCCGGGGCGGCACGCGCGAGAAGTCGATGTCAAACAGGTACGTCTTCTGCGTCGGCGGAAGACCGGACACCGTCGTTCCAAGCTGGCGCGGATTGGTGCGCACCTGCACGCTGTCCGGGTCCGTCGGCGGGTTGTTCGGATCATCCGGAGGCGGCGGATCGGCGCCGAACGTCGGATCGGTCGGCTTCCGCTGTGCGGAAGGAAGGATGATGATCGGTACGTTCGGATCGGCCGGATCGCCCGGGTTATTGATGTTGTCGTTGGTTGGATCACGATCCCGATCGAGCAGCAGCGTTACCGTGACGGGCGAGGACGGGGACGTGTAGGCATAGATCACCGTCACCGTATCCTGGCTCGACAGTCCGAGGTTGGAACGCGGCTCGTTCACCTGAATGGTCGGCGGCTCGGGGCGCGGTCGTGAGCCGGCCGGCGCGACGATGACCGAACCCGAGGAGACGAACTGGAACGGTGGATTGACGCCGTCGCTCACGCGCCCGTAGATGCGATACGTCGCATTCGGAATGCCGGTCGTGTTGAACAAAAGGCTGCCGGCCGTTCCGGCCGACCCGGCCGGCACGTTGATGCCGGTCTGAATCGGCACTTCGTTGCCGTTGGTGGGGTTGGCGTCTCGATCCGCGTAGACATCGAGCGTCGCCGGCTGCTCGGCCGACTGCGCGAAGTAGCTGACGCTGGTCGTCTCGCCGTTCTCAAGGAATACGTCGACCTGCGGTTGCGTGATGGCCCCCGTCGGCGGCGTATCCGCGCCGGGCGGCAGGACGCCACCGCCGGGCAAGGTGTCGCAGGCCGACACCGCCAGGCCGATCATGACGGCCGCGAGCAGCATGGCGGCCGGCTTCCAGCTCAAACTCGCCCAATGATCGGCGTTCATCGTCGATTGATGCTCCCCGGGTACGGACTGCGGTTGGCGAGCGAGCGGTCTGAATCGGGCGGTGTCAAGCGACTCGGACTCCACGCCTGGGCTGCCGAGGCGGCGTCCACTCGCCATGTGTTCGTGTTGATAGCCCATCCGGTGCAACGCCACCTTCAGACTGATATCGGCGTTGCGCAAGCGCAGACGCCAGAGGCGGGAGGGCCGGGGAGCAAGGGGAGACGGAGCCACGACGGCCGGACGCAGGGCGGGGAACAGGGAGGCGGAAGCCGAGCGGTCCAAGCCTAAACCCGCGCGGCCAACGGCCTGTCGCAGGTCTTCGTTCAGTTCCAGTAAATGGTACCCCGCGCCCCGGCGAGAGTCAAGGCGGCCGAAGCCGGCGAAGAAACCGGCGGGAATTGCCGAGCGACATCGGCCGGACGCCGCACCCGGAGGACCCACGCTATCATGACGGGCTGAACGCGGCGAGGCCTGACGTGTTGACGGAGCGGCGTACGTGGCGAACCTGAGGCGACGGGTAAGCGAAGAGCTTCTGCCGTTCGTGCGGCAGCCCGGCCAATACATCGGCGGCGAGTTCAACCAGTTGCCCCATGACGGCGACTGGGAGGCGGCCGACGTGCGGGTCGCGGTCGCGTTTCCCGACACCTACACGATCGGCATGTCGCACCTCGGCTGCCAGATCATTTACTGGCTGTGCAACCACACCCCGGGCGTCTGCGCCGAGCGCGTCTACTCCCCGTGGATCGACGCCGAGTCGGTCATGCGCGCATCCGGACTCCCGCTCTTCACGTGGGACACCCGCCAGCCCGTGGCTTCGGCGGACATCCTCGCCATCTCGCTCCAATACGAGATGTGCTTTACGAACGTCCTGAACCTCCTCGACCTGGCGGGGATTCCACTACGAAGCGCGGACCGAGACGACGAACATCCGCTTGTGATCGCCGGCGGGCCGCAGGCCGACAACCCCGAGCCGCTGGCGGACTATCTCGACCTCGTGGTCATGGGCGACGGCGAGGGGTCGATGGCGGAGATCCTGCGGTTCTATCGCGAACTCAAGGCGGGCGGCGTCCGTCGCCGCGACATGATCCCCGCCATGGCCCGCGCGTTCCCGTGGCTCTACGCTCCCGGCTTGTACGATGTGACCTACCGCCCCGGCGGAGAGCTTGCGGCCGTGACGCCCCGCGTTCTGGGGCTTCCGTCGGCGATCGAGCGCTGCCAGACTCCGGACTTCGAGCATGCTCCGTTTCCGTCGCGCCCCATCGTGCCGTTCGTGGAAGTCGTGCACGACCGCATCGCGATCGAAATCATGCGCGGGTGTCCGCAGCGATGCCGCTTCTGCCATGCCGGCTACACCAAGCGTCCGGTCGGCGTGCGCTCCGTCGAGCGCATTGTGGCCCTCGCCGAGGAGATGTACCGCGCGACCGGGCACGATGAGATCGGTCTGCTGAGTCTCTCGACCGCCGATTATCCGCAACTGCCCGAGCTGGCGGATCGGGTGAACCGCGCCTTTTCCTCGCGGCACGTCAACATCTCCATGCCCTCGCTGCGCATCGACAAGATGCTCCAGCACATCCCCTGGATGGCCAATTCCGTCCGCAAGTCCGGCCTGACGATCGCCGCGGAGGCCGCCCGCGACTCGATGCGCGCGGCCATTCGCAAGAAGGTCACGGACGGGAATCTGTTCGATGGGCTACGAGCCTTTTACAAGGCCGGATGGCGGCAGGCCAAGGTCTACTTCATGGTCGGATTCCCGGGCGAGGTCGAGGACGACATCCGCGGGATCTACGACCTGAGCGTGCAGATGAGCGAACTTCGACGCCAGGCGGGCGGCGCGCCCGCGCGGGTCACGGCCTCCGTCAGCTTCCTCGTGCCGAAGCCCTTCACCCCCTTCCAATGGGCGGCGCAGCCGACCCTCGAATACTTCCAGCACACCCGGCGGATGCTCGCCCAGCTCTCGCGCGACGGACGCCGCAAGGCGGTGCGGATCAAGACCCACGAACCGTCGCGGTCGGTGATGGAAGCCGTGTTCGCGCGCGGTGATCGTCGGCTCGGTCCGGCGATCGAACGGGCGTGGAGACTCGGCGCAAGGTTTGACGGCTGGGACGAGTGTTTCGATTACCACCGCTGGACTCGCGCTTTTGAGGAGGCCGGCGTCGACCCGGCCTTCTACGCCCATCGCGAGCGGCGGCCGGATGAGGTCCTGCCTTGGGACCACATCCACGGCGGACCGCGGCGCGACTATCTGCGGGACCAGTACACCGACGCCTTCATCAAGATCGGTAGGCCGCTCCCGGTCGTTGCCTGAGCCGCGCCGATCCCCATAGCGCCCTCGCCATCCCGGCGCGCGACTATAAAATGCCCGCCGCCATGCTCGTCCGGCTTCAGAGTTCGACGCTGATCGGGATCGAGGCGGCCGCGTGCGAGGTCGAGGTGAACGTCGCCACGCGCGGCTTCGCCACGACGCAGATCGTCGGTCTGCCGGACGCCGCCGTGAAGGAAAGTGTCGAGCGCATTCGCACGGCCATCGTCAACTGCGGCTACGACCCGCCCGCCAAGCGGACCCTGATCAACCTCGCGCCAGCCGACATCCGCAAGGAGGGGCCGGCCTTCGACCTGCCCATCGCCATCGGCATGATCTTCGCGGCCGACGGACAGGTGCCGGACGCGCTGCGCGAATACATGGTCGCCGGTGAACTCTCGCTCGACGGGCGCGCGCGCCCCGTCAAGGGAGCTCTCTCGACCGCCATGCTGGCGCGGCGGAAGCAGTACCGGGGCGTCATCGTGCCGCGCGAGAACGCGGCCGAGGCCGCCGTCGTGGACGGGCTCGAAGTCATCGGCGTCTCGTCGCTGACCGAAGCGGTCGGCTTCCTCACCGGCCAGTTGCCGCTCGAACCGACCGCGATCGACCTGGAGGCCACGTTCACCGCGGCTGCCGCCTACGACGTGGATTTCGCCGATGTTCGGGGGCAGGAGTTCTGCAAGCGCGCCCTGTCGATCGCCGCCGCCGGCGGACACAACCTGCTGATGATCGGTCCGCCCGGCTCCGGCAAGACGCTGATGGCCAAGTGCCTGCCGACCATTCTGCCGCCGCTGACGCTGGACGAGTCGTTGGAGACCACCCGCATCTGGTCGGCGTCCGGCAAGCTCGCGCCCGGTCAGTCGCTGATGGCCACGCGCCCGGTGCGAACGCCGCATCACTCGGCCAGCAGCGCCGCGCTGGTGGGCGGCGGCTCCGTTCCACAGGCCGGCGAGGTCTCGCTCGCCCACCATGGCGTCCTGTTTCTGGACGAGTTCCCCGAGTTCCAACGGTCGATTCTCGAGACCCTGCGGCAACCGATGGAGGACGGCGCGGTCACGATCGCGCGTTCGCACAGCGCCATTCGCTTCCCCGCGCAGTTCATGCTCGTGGCCGCGATGAACCCCTGTCCGTGCGGCTACATGTCCGATCCGCGCAGGTCGTGCAAGTGTTCGGTGGCCCAGGTGGAGCGCTATCTCGCCCGCGTCAGTGGTCCGCTGATCGATCGCATCGACATCCACGTTTCCGTAGCCGCCGTTCCCGTGGTCGAAATGCGACGCGGACGCGGCGGCACCGACTCCGCCACGTTGCGCGCGCGGGTCATGCGCGCCCGTGAACGACAGCGCGCCCGTTTCGGCGAACGTCGCACCGTGCTCAACGCGCGCATGGGGCCACGACAGGTTCGCCAGCACTGCCCGCTCGATCCGTCCGGGGAGGCCATTCTGAACCAGGCCATGAGCGAATTGGGCCTCTCAGCCCGCGCCCACGACAAGGTTCTCCGAGTCGCGCGAACGATCGCCGATATCGAGGGCACGGACGCCATCCGCCCAGAGCACGTCTCCGAAGCCATCCAGTACCGCCGACTCGACCGGCGGTCTTAACGCACCCTCGATCGTCATAGCCGGGCCGTGCGGATTTCTCCCCAATTCGTTGCGGTAAATCGCGCGCTCGCATGTGGGACGCCAATTCCAAGATGCGCCATCCGATCGTCGCCTGACTTCTCCAGCCGTCGGACGCCGGCTCGGCGCGGCACGCCCGTTGCCCTAGCTGATCCCAACGGATGTCACGGAGCCGGTTGCCATCATGAACATCGCCACCGCCGTCGATCGTGTCGTCAGCCGCAGTGGAGTGGTGCGGGTCCCGTACGAGCAATCGCTTTTCGACGAGTTGAACGGCGCGATCGATTTCTATCGAGGAGCCCCCGATGCGCTGATTCAGGTGCTGCACCGCGCCCAGGAAGTGTTCGGCTACATGCGGCCCGACGTGGTCACGTTCATCTGCCGCCGGCTGCGACTGCCGGTCGCGCACGCCTATGGCGTCATCGGGTTCTACTCGTTTTTCAGCAAGGTTCCGCAGGGCAAGCATCCGGTGCGCGTCTGCACGGGAACGGCCTGTTATGTCCGCGGCTCCGACCAGATTCTGCGAGGGCTGCGGAAGGAGCTCGGCATCGACGTCGACCAGACCACCGCGGACGGCCGCTTCAGCCTGCGCTGCGTGCGTTGCGTCGGCGCATGCGGTTTGGCGCCCGTCATCATGATCGGGACGGAATTTCATGGAAACCTTCGGACGGATCGGCTGAAGAAGATCCTGGGGCGTTACAAGTGATCGCCGAGGAACTCTACGAGCTGCGAAACGCCGGCCGCGAACGCATCGCGCTGCGTCGCATGGAGGCCCATCCAGTCGCCGCCGACGGCCGGCCCGTCCGCGAGATTCTCGTTTGCGCCGGCGGCCCGTGCACGAGTTGCGGCCGTGCCTCCGTCGCCGATGCCTTCCGCGAGGCCATTGCCAAGCGCGGGTTGAACGAATCGGTCAGCGTTGTCAACACCGGCTGCATCGGCTGCTGCGACCTCGGCGTGGTGGTCCACGTCGTGCCCGACGACGTGCTGTACCGCACCGTGACGGCGGCGGACGTGGGCCGAATTGTCGACCAGCATCTCTGCGACGGACGGCCGGTCCAGGAGCAGCTGCACCGAGCCGGTCCGGATTCGCCGCCCTACCGGTCGCTGCGCGAGCTGCCGTTCTTCCAGAGCCAGGTCAAGGTCGTCCTCGAGAACGAGGGTCTGATCGACCCCGAGCTGATCGAAGAATACATCGCCTGCGACGGCTACATGGCCCTGGCTCGAGCGCTGACCGAACTCAAGCCCGACCAGGTCGTCAGCGAGGTCGTACGCAGCGGCTTGCGCGGGCGGGGCGGCGGCGGCTACCCGACTGGCCGGAAGTGGCAGATGCTGGCCGCCGCGCCGGGACCGACCAAGTACGTCATCTGCAACGGAGACGAGGGCGACCCGGGCGCATTCATGGACCGCTCGGTGCTGGAGAGCGATCCCCACCGCGTGCTCGAAGGCATGCTGATCGCCGCGTACGCCACGGCGGCGACGCACGGCGTCATCTACGTTCGTGCCGAGTATCCGCTCGCCATCCAGCGCATGAGCATCGCCATCGACGACGCGCGGCGGCTCGGCCTTCTGGGTCAGCGAATCCTCGGGACCGACTTCTCGTTCGACGCCGAGATTCGCGTCGGAGCGGGCGCCTTCGTCTGCGGCGAGGAAACTGCGCTGATGCTGTCGATCGAGGGCAATCGCGGCATGCCGCGTCCGCGCCCGCCCTACCCGACCGACGCCGGGCTCTACGGGCGGCCGACCATCATCAACAATGTCGAGACCTTCGCCAACGTGCCGCCGATCATCCGCAACGGCGGCGACTGGTTCGCGGGAATCGGAACGCCCAACAGCACCGGTACCAAGGTCTTCGCGCTCGCTGGAGCGGTCTGCAACACCGGATTGGTCGAAGTCCCGATGGGCACGACCCTGCGGCAACTGGTGTTCGGCATCGGCGGTGGCATTCGCGGCGGGCGGCCGTTCAAGGCCGCGCAGACCGGCGGTCCGTCCGGCGGCTGCATCCCGGCCGAGCACCTCGACACGCCGCTCGACTTCGATTCGCTCCAGAGCATCGGCTCGATCATGGGCAGCGGCGGCCTGATCGTGATGGACGACACCTCGTGCATGGTCGACGTCGCCCGCTACTTCATGGATTTCTGCGTGGACGAGTCCTGCGGCAAGTGCCCGCCTTGCCGCGTCGGCACGCACCAGATGCTGCGGATGCTGTCCGGAATCTGCGAGGGAACGGCCCGCGGCGACACCGTCGACCGGTTGGCCGATCTCTGCGACACCGTGCACCGCGCCAGCCTGTGCGGACTGGGCATGACCGCACCCAATCCGGTGCTCAGCACGCTGCGCCACTTCCGCCACGAATACGAGGCCCACGTGCGCGAGCGCCGCTGCCCGGCCGGCGTATGCCGCAAACTGCTGAAGTTCTCGATCGTGATCGACAGTTGCACCGGGTGCGGCCTGTGCGCGCGGAATTGCCCGACGTCAACGATTTTCAAGCTCGACGGTCAGCGCAAGTACCGGATCGAGGAGGCCGGGTGCATCCAGTGCGGTTCGTGCTTCGATGTCTGCCGGTTCGACTCGGTGCTGAAACAATGAGCAGCGGATACATCCATCTGAGCATCAACGACCGCGCGATCGTCGCCGACGACGGTCGCACGCTGCTCGACGTCTGTCGCGCCGAGGGCATCCATGTGCCCACGCTGTGCCATTACCCCGACCTGCCCGACGTCGGTGCCTGTCGGCTCTGCCTGGTCGAGATTGACGGTCAGCGGCGGCCGGTCCCGGCCTGCACGACGCCGGCGGAGGACGGCATGGTCGTTCGGACCGACACGGCCCAATTGGCCGACCTGCGCCGCAAGACACTCGAGTTGATCTTCGGCGAGCGCAATCACATCTGCCCGTTCTGTCCACGCAGCGGCAACTGCGAGCTCCAGCAGCAGGCCTATGCCCACGGCATGGACCACGTGCGCTACGACTATCTGTTCCCGCAGTTGCCGGTCGACAATTCGCACCCGCTCTTCACCCTCGATCACAATCGCTGCATCCTCTGCACCCGCTGCGTGCGGGCGTGCCACGAGTGGGTCGGCGCGCACGTGCTCGACCTCGACAACCGCGGCCACCTGACGATGCTCATCGCCGACAGCGGCGTGCCGATCGGGCAGTCGTCGTGCGTTTCCTGCGGCACCTGCGTCACCGTCTGCCCCACTGGTGCCCTGTTCGAGAAGCGATCCGCCCACTGGCAGGGACGCCTGAAGCGGGAGTTCACGGAGACGATCTGCCCGGGGTGCGGCGTCGGCTGCCGCATGCACGCATCCGTGAGGCATCGCCAGATCGGCGAACTGCGGTCGTCCGGCGGCCCGAACGGCAACCGCGTCCTGTGCGAGATCGGGCGATTCTCCCTCGTGAATCCTCAGCAGCCGCGTCTGCCCGAAATCCGTGCGCGGCACGGCCGAACGTGGACCCAGCGGCCGCTTCAAGAAGTGCTCGGCGAGATCGCCCGGCGGCTGGACAGTCCGCGCGTGGCCGAGGACCCATCGCGAGTCATCACGTTGCTCAGCCCGCGGCTTCCGCTCGAGACCGTGACCGCGTTCGTGTCGTTCATGACCGACGTCGTCGGCAGTCGGCGATGGACCATGCTCGACGGCATGAACACTGAGGCGATCCGCGCCGCTCTTGGGCCGCCGGAAAAAGCGCTGCCGCTCGCCGGCCTCAACGACCTCGACGACGCGGACATGTTCCTGTTGATCGGCTGCCACCTCGAACGTTCGCACGGCGTGCTCGCGTCGTACGTGCGACGAGCCGTGCTTCAACGCCGCGCCAAGCTCGTGAAAATCAACCCGAACCACACCTGGCTGGTGGACTGGACGGATCTGTGGCTGCCGGTTCCGCGCGGACGTGACCCCCTGGCGCTGGCCGCCATCCTGAAGTACCTCGTCGATGCGGGGCGGACTCGCTGCGAGATCCCGCCCCCGCTGCTCAAGGCCCTTCAGAAGCTCACCGATGACGACATTCGCGTCGCCACCGGCGTGCCGGCCGACGCGCTGCGCGAGGCCGCCCGCCTCTACGGCGAGGCTCAGCGGCCCGTCATCCTGTGCGGCCGGGGGCTGTCCCGGCACGGCCCCGGCGGACTCGTCAGCGCGCTCAATCTCGTCAAGGCCACGCAGCGCCGCACGCCATCCGGTCGCTGGCGGCTGATGGAACTGCCGATCGGCGGCAATTCGGCCGGCGCTCGCCTCCTAGGCCCGGCCGAGCTGAATCTCGAAACGCTGAATCCGCAGACTGCGGAGCTGGCCTTCGTTGTCCTCGGCGACGACGACCTCGCCTGGCCGCGCGAGTGGCTCAACAAGCTTCGCGCCGTGACGTACGTCGTCGCGCTCGTGGCTCGCGAGCGCGACGTGCTCGACGTGGCCCACGCGGCGATTCCGACGGCGACATGGAGCGAGCGCGCCGGCACGTTTGTCAACCTCGAGGGCCGGGTACAGAAGGCGTCTCGACTCATGCCGCCGCCGGACGGTTGCGTCGACGAGATACACTTCGTCTCGACGCTGGCCCGCAGCTGGCGGGGGCTGAGCTTCACCTGGTCGCCGCCGATGTTGCCGGCATCCATTCGCCATGTCGGCGACGATCACATGGTGCCGAGCGGACCGGGCGACGACGGCGTTGACCTGACAGGCCTGGAGGCGCTGACGGCCAGTTGAGAGCGAGCGCGAACGTGAAAAAGCGGGTTGCGACAGTCTGGCTGTGCGGGTGCTCCGGATGCCACATGTCCTTGTTGGATCTGGACGACCGGCTCTTTGAGCTGGCGACACTGGCCGACGTGGTGGCGTCTCCGATCGCCGACATCAAGGAATTCCCCGAGTGCGATGTCGCGCTGGTGGAGGGCTCGGTTGCCAACGAAGAGAACCTCGCGGTGCTGCGCGAAGTCCGCAACAAGGCGCGCGTGCTGGTCTCGCTGGGCGACTGCGCCGGTTTCGGCTGCGTCCCCATGTTGCGGAACCAGTTCGAGGTCGCCGACGTGCTTGACCACGCCTACATCCACGTGCCCAGCACCGCCCTGGGCGAGGTGCCGGGCGAGGAGATCCCGAAACTGCTGCCCAAGGTGCGACCTATTCACGAGTGCGTCACGGTGGACGCGTGGATTCCCGGCTGCCCGCCGTCACCGGCCGCCATCTGGGAAGCGCTCCGCGGATTGTTGACGGATGCCCCGCCGACCCGGCCGGCGGCGCTACAGTACGACTGAGGCACGATCGGAGCGCGCGTCATGACGCGGATCATTCGGATAGACCCGATCACTCGTGTGGAAGGCCATGGCCGCGTCACCATTCATCTCGACGAGGTGGGGCAGGTGGCCGACGCGCGCTTCCACGTGGTCGAGTTCCGCGGCTTCGAGCGTTTCTGCCACGGTCGCCACTACTCCGAGATGCCGACGCTCACGCAGCGCATCTGCGGCATCTGCCCGGTCAGCCATCACCTCGCGGCGGCCAAGGCCATCGACATGATCTGCGACGTGCGACCGCCGCCCATCGCGCACAAACTGCGGGAACTGATGCACATGGGGCAGCTGATCCAATCACATGCGCTCAGCTTCTTCCATCTGTCCGCGCCGGACCTGCTGATGGGCTTCGACGCCCCGCCCGAACGCCGCAACATCTTCGGCCTGATCGCCCAGAATCCGGAGACCGCGCGAAAGGGCATCCGGTTGCGACAGTTCGGCCAGGATGTCATCGCCGCCGTGGGCGGGCGCAAGATTCACCCCGACGTGTGCGTTCCGGGCGGCATGAACCGGGCACTGTCGGTGGACGATCGCGATGCCCTGCTCGCCAGGCTTCCCGAGGCCCGCGACGCCGCGCGTCACGGTCTTCGCAAGCTCATGGCGTTTTTCGAGTCCCAGCCCGAATTCGTCCGAACGTTCGCCGTCTTCCCCAGCTACTACATGGGTCTGGTAACGCCGGAGGGCCGCCTCGAACACTATGACGGCCTGCTGCGAATCAAGGATGCCGCCGGCGACATCCGCGAGGACATGTACGACCCGGCCGCGTACCTGTCGCTCATCGCCGAGGCGACGGAGGACTGGTCGTATCTGAAGTTCCCGTTCTACCGAACCGTGGGATACCCCGACGGCTCCTATCGCGTCGGCCCGCTCGCTCGCCTCAATCTATGCGAGTCCGCCGGGACGCCGGAAGCCGATAGCGAGCTGGCGAAGCTACGTGCCGCGTCTCCCGGAAGACCGGTCGAAGGCTCGCTCTACTACCACTACGCCAGACTCATCGAAATCCTCTTTGGTCTCGAACGGACGGAGCGCCTTCTGGAAGATCCCGATATCCTCGGCCTGGACCTCATTGCGGAGAGTCATCGCATCGTGCCAGAGGGAGTGGGTGTTATCGAGGCCCCGCGCGGCACGCTCTTCCACCACTACACGGTGGACGACCACGGCGGCATCGTTGCCGTCAACCTGATCGTCGCCTCGGGCCAGAACAACTGGGCCATGAACCGCGCCGTTCTCGACATCGCGCGCAGATACGTCCGATCCGACCAACTGAACGAGCCCATGTTGAACAAGGTCGAGGCCGCGATCCGCGCGTACGACCCCTGCCTGTCATGCAGCACGCACGCGGTCGGACAGATGCCGATGGCCGTGGAGTTGATCGATTCAGCCGGCGCGGTCCTCGACCGCGTCGCGCGAGGATAGCGCCCCATGGAAGCTCCGATCCGTGTCATCGCCTGGGGCAACAAGGGGCGGAGCGACGACGGCGCCGCCCTGCGAGTGCTGGACGCCCTTCGCCGGCGGTTGCAACGCAGCGACGTCGCGCTAGACGAATACCATCAACTGGGTCCCGAGCTCGTCGAGGATCTGGCCAGTTGCCGCTTGGCGATCTTCTTGGATGCGTACATCGGAGGGCATCATGCCGCCGTCGTGTGCCGGCGCGTCCGAGCCGGTCGCCACCTCCCCATGGCCAGTCATCATTGCAGTCCGCCGGAATTGCTGGCATTGGCCGAGGCTCTCGGCTATCGCGTGCCGACGGCGTTTCTCATCGCCATCCGAGCCAGCGATTTCGAGTTCGGAGAGCGCCTCAGCGAGGGCACGCGGAAAGCCTGCCGGCGCGCACGGCGAATCGTCCGCCGGATCATCGCCGCCCACGACGCCGGACGGCTGGACGACGCGCCTCCGCGACGCCAACGTTCGCGTCGAGGCACCTCGGCCGTACGATGACGATGCCCGTCGGCGTCGGGCGGCGATGGCGTGTAACTCTGGAACGCGCTGTTGCCGGTGAGGGTCTCGGTCGGGTCGACTCGGGCTCGTTCATCGATACCCGACCGGACCCCCAATACGAACCGGCAACCCCTCAAGGGAACAAAGGGGCGACGCTTTACCCAATGCAACCAGCGCGCCAGAGCCGCCAATCATTACCGAGTTCGTCGTGATTGACTCAATATATTGTGGACAATAGAGTTACGCTTCGATCGTACGCCTGATCTGGACCCGCTGACAAAAACTTGACCGGCTCGTAGGGCAAAACCACCCAGTAATTACCCATTCGCCCACACGAGCTTCCACACCAGAGCCGGTGAGAGTGCGTCCAACGTGTCGAGGACCACGTCGGCACTCAGCGGGGCACTGTTTCGCGCATCCCGGAGACCAACGGTCGGCATTCCAGCTCGGTGGGCCGCCTCCAATCCGACTGGAGCGTCCTCGACGACGACGCATGCGCTCGGTGGCAGCCGGAGTCGTTCCGCGGCGATCTGAAAGACCTGCGGATCCGGCTTGCCGCGCGTCACGTCAGCGCCGCAGACCACGGCGTCGAAACGGCATGCGTCGGCCAACGCCTCTACCACGATGGCCACATTCTGTTCCGGACCGGACGAGCCCACCGCCAGCTTCGCCCCGGATGCGCTCAGCCCGCGAAGAACCGCCCCAACGCCCGGCATCAGGGGCACGTGATCACGGATCAGCGCGCGATACAGCTCCTCCTTACGGCCATCCAGTCGGCGGATTTCCGCGTCGCCACGACCGGCGCCGAACAAGATCTCGATGATCTCGCGGCTGCGGCGCCCGAAAGTCTGCGCGAACAGCTCGTCGGTCACGGTCCGGCCGATCTCTTGCCCCAGCAGCTGCCAACTGCGCCGGTGCGGCTCGAAGCTGTCCACCAGCACGCCATCCATGTCAAATATGACGCCAATACCATGCAAATCTGGGTGCATCGCGCCGAACCTCGCGGCCGGGGACATCGTAAGTCCGGCAGTATCGGCGATCAGCTGGGGGCCGACCAGCACCGGGCTCAGGGAGGAGCGTCTGTGGAGTATCACGTCCGCTTCGGCATCACGAGCACGCTCGTGGTGGTGTTCATCGGCATCGGGATCAGCTTCGTCACGAGCACGACGGTGGCGGCGCGGGCCTACCGCGCCCGCGGCGAGGTACCCCTCAAGCACGACCAGACGTTGACGGTCAAAGGGTCGGCCCGGCATCGCATTCGATCCGACCGGGCCGTCTGGAGCATCCAGGTCTGGGGCGAAGCGCGCGAGCTGGCTCCGGCCTACGGCGTCCTCGAGTCCGGCGTCGAGCGGGTGTCCGCGTTCCTTCGCAGCGAAGGCTTCAGGCCCGAAGAAATCGAACTGAGCGCCATCCAGACCATCAAGCACTTCGTCCGGGACGAGAAAGGCAACGATACCCGCCAGATTCTTGAGTATTCGCTTCATCGCCAGGCCGTCGTGACGACGACCGACGTGGAACGCGTGCTGGCCGCCTCCAGCCGCGTGACCGCGCTGATCCAGGACGGCGTGCAGGTAATGTCCGACGTACCGGCGTACTACTACAGCGACCTGCCGAAGCTCAAGGTCGAGCTGCTGGAGGCCGCCAGCAAGGACGCCCGCGCACGCGCCGACGCCATCGCCCGCCATGTCGGCGGGCGCGTGGCCGAGGTCCGTTCCGCCAGCATGGGCGTGCTCCAGATTACCCAGCCGTACTCGACCGAAACGTCCTATGAGGGCATGTACGACACGACGACCATCGAGAAGGACGTGACCGGTGTCGTCACCGCCACTTTCCGAATCGAGACAGTTGAATGATGGCCGCAAACGGCTCAGACGCCGGCCACTCGCACCGGATGCAACCGCAAGGAGAGCGTGGCGGGCTCAATCCCGGCCATTCGTCAGGGTAGAGCGGGAACCGGGCTTCGCTGCTACGGCGTCAGCAGCGCGGCCACGAATGGTTGGACATCCTCGCCGTTGATCAAACCGTCCTCATTCAGATCGCCCGTGCACGGGCCACACGGCGACCCGGTCCCCAGCAGCAATTCGACGAACGGCACGGCGTCCGCCAGCGTCACCGACAGGTCGCAGTTGGCATCGGCCGCCAGACACGGAACGACGACCAGCCCGACCAGATTGACCAGGCGACTGGGCTCCTCGGGATCATCCGATAAGACCGCGAGCGAACCCGTCTTCGGTCCCGGCGTCGAGGTGTCCATGAAGATCGACTGCATGGCGCTGCCGCCGGGCGGCGCGGCGAACGTGCCGCCTGGAGCGGTGAACCCGGGCGACGCGTTCAATGTGTAGTTCAATGGTGCAATGCCGGACGTTGTCCAGAGACCCACGTCGGCGGCGTTCGACACCGTCAGCACTTGCTCGGCCGTCGAGAACTGGGGCACCGTCCCGAAGTCGATCACGGCCGGTGCGTCGACGCGCGCGGGTACTGTCAGATCCAGAAACACCGGGAGGTGACCGGCCCCATTGGCGCAGTTGATGATGGCCTGCGCGATGGTCGGGCCGACCATGGCGTTTCCCGCGACCGCCAGGCTGACATCGAAGCTCGTGCCGTCGTTGCCCCACGCGCGGTACGAGTGGTTGGGATCGTTCCAGGTCGTCGTGCTGTAGGGAATCGTCGGCTGTCCGATGTAGTCAAGTCCGGACCCGTCAATCAGTCCCGCTGACACGAGAATCTGGTCGTGACGATCATCCATGCCGCCGGCGCCGATCGGGTCCTGCGTGTGGACGAACCGGAACGCGCCGTTGTTGTTCCAGCTTCCGGGCGTGTTGATCGGATCGAAGAAGCGCCCGCTGTTATCTGGTTCGGAGCCCACCAGCTTCTGATACGCCGCCTGGGACGAACTCTGGATATTGAAGTCGCCGCCCAGAAGAAAATGAAACCCCGCCGGCAGGGCCGTGCCCGGCCCACCGGTGTCGACGCCCTGGGCGTTATCACGAATTCGCTGGGCCTCGATCAACCGTCTCGACTGATCAGCCGACGTCGAACCCGCCTTCATGTGGGTGCAGTATGCGCCGATCGATGCCGCGCCGGACGTGTAGCCGACCGGTCGGAAGTCATAGCGATACGTGTTCCTGGGAGGCTGCGTCGCCACACCAGCCCCGAAGGAAATCGTGTAATTGCCCAGCAGCGCGACTCGGCCGGTTCGATAGACGAACGCCCCCTCCGTATCGGGTCCATCAACGAACGGCGCGGCCTCCCAGTCGCCCGGACTTCCCGGCGCGGTGTTCAGCGCGTCGCGCATTGCCAGCACGCCGACGGCCGTCGTAATTTCCTGCAGGAGAATGACGTCCGGCTTGAGCGAACGCCCCTCGAAGGTCGCGTACACGGTGTTCTGAATGTCCGCGGTACGCCCGCCGCCGTAGAACGTGATGTTCCATGTCGCGACGCGAAGCTGGGCGCGCGCATGGGCTGGCAGAGCGATCGCGCAGAGGACGAGCAAGGCGCGGATGGCGCCACGACGTGACGTCAGAATCAAGCCGACGGCCTCCTATCCCCTCCACCTCCACTATAACCGCGCGGCTCCGCCGGTATCAATCGCACGCCCCGGCGGCTGGAGTTCGTCCAAGAAAAACTTCGACTACTCGAAGTCGTCGCCGCATGGCACGGCGAGATCGAGCTCGTGCAGCCACTGCCGCACGGCCGGGTCCTCGCCAAGGCGAGCACACCCGGCGTCGCCGGCATGGACAAAGGCTGGATCGAACCGGACCAGCCGGCCACCGCCTCCTGACTCGAACACCGACGTTGCGTATCGTACCCACCGATCGAAGTAGTGCCCGAAGGACGATGCCAGCAGGCACGCCCCCACCGCCGAAGCATCCCAGCGGACAACGGCTCCACGAGTGGGCCCGGACACGACGACGGCATCGCAGCAATGCTTTCCCTCGCCGAGCACAGGTATTAGCCCGCTTGGCAGCGTCGGCTCGTCCGGGTCCCGGATGGCGCGGAACATGTCGTGGATACTCCACAGGGACCGTTCGGGCGGGGCCGACTCGCCCTCCAGTCGCAGCCCGTTGCACGTCGTGAGGAAAAACACCAGATCGCGGGGCAGCGAGCCGACGACCGCCTCCAACTCCGCGACCTCGGCCATCGTGGCGGGCGGGCGAACGACAGCAGATCGTCCAAACGTCGCCAGCAGCCGATTCATCGACTTGTCGAGAACACTTTCGTGGATCATGGTCGGTCCCTACTCCATCGATCGACGCCGCCGCGTGCTGGTTACGGCGTCGAAGTCCAATGCAGCCCCGTTGCGAAGGCGCGCAGAGTCTCCCCGCGATAGGCGCCGTGTACCGCGGCCTCGGCCACCGCCTGAAGTTCGTTCGACGGTGCCCAACCGGACGTTCGAACCGCGAATGCCAGCGCCGCAACCGCGGCCGAGGCCTTGCCGACCTGGCGTTCAAGTCCCGCCAGGTCGAACCGAACGACGCGTGCCGCCGTTGTGGGCACGTCCAGATCTCGCGCAGCGACAAGCAGCGATGATGCACGCAGCCCCGCCAGTCCGGATCCGGCCCGCGCCACGCCATCCGCGGACAGCAGTAGGAGCAGATCGGGGTCGTCCACGCTTGGATACAGAATCGGCCGGGGCGAGATGACCAGGTTCGACACGGAATGACCGCGGCGAACGGTGATCGGGAAGTCGTCCACCTCGGCCGCGAACAACCCTCCGGCGACCGCCATCTCGCCAAGTGTTGAGACCGCCGACCGGATGCGCTGACCGGCTGAGCCAGCCACGCTGATCTCGGTCCGGCCGGGCCAGGACAAGCGCGGCGCGGGCTCGCTCGCTGCTCGCCGCGCCGCCGCGCCGGCGGTCGGCAGGGCACGTCCGGCCGGGCGCGTGGACCGGGCCGCCGTCGGTTGCCGAAGGACACCGAACGGTAGATCGGTGCGCTGCGAAAGCGCGAGCAGGTCCTGCGGCTTCAGCTCGTTGCTCGGCATGAAGTACGCGACACACAGTTCCCACAGGTCGACCAGCGAGAAGCCCGGCGCGCGGAGTGCTGCCTCGAGCGAGTCCACGCAAGCGGGGTCCAAGGCGCTGTGGCGAGCGACGTACGACGCGCCGTTGACCGCCACGGTCTCGCACACGTCGAACGCCTGATCCTCGGCGCCGTCCGGGGTGGTCGTCGTACAGGTGCATTCCGGCGTTGTCGGCGAATGCTGGCCGCCCGTCATGCCAAAGTTGAAGTTGTTGCAGACGATCACCTTGATGCCCGCCCGCCGCCGGGCCGCGTGCACGAGATGGGCCGTCCCGATCCCGCAGCCGCCGTCACCGATCAGCACGACGACCAGCATGTCCGGGCGCACGCGATGGACGCCCTCGGCGTAGGTGATCGACCGCCCGTGAAGACCATGAAACGTGTGGCAGGAGAAGTAGCGATCGGCGATGCCGATGCAACCGATGTCGGAGACGATGCAGATTCGCTCCTTGGGAAGGCCAAGCCGCGCGATGGCTCGATCCAGCTGCTCGAGCACGAGCCCGTGAGAGCAGCCGGGGCAGTAAGCCATGTCCTTTCGCTGCGCGGTCAGGATCGACATCCGATGGCGCTCCGAATTCAGCCGCACGGCTTCTGGTTGATCCGCTCGACAATCGCCCGCGGACTGATCAGCCCACCGTCAAACCGCGTGATCGACACCACCTCGACACCGGGCGCCGCGCGGCGCAGCTCATCGGCGTAGAGCCCGATGTTCAACTCGGGCGCGATGATCCGGCGCACGCTGGGCGTGATCGCCCGACGCAGCGCGAACAGCGGAATCGGCCACAGGCTGTACAACGTCAGATGCGACACGCGCCGGCGTGCGCCGCGCAGCTCGGCCACGGCCTCGCGCGCCGCGCCATCCGATTGGCCGTACGAGATCACCAGCGTGTCCGCTTCGCCGTCGAGGTCATCGACGACATCCTCGAGCCACTCCGTGGTCGTTCGGATCTTGGCCGTCAGGTGAGACAACTTGCCTTCAATCTTGAGATGGTCGATGGTCAGCACGCCGTTCTCATCATGGATCGAGCCGGTGAATCGCACGCGCTGACGCCCGCCCACTGGGGCGAACGCGGGGACGTCCTCCGGGTGCTGCACAGCGTACGGGCGGAACTCGGCGCTCTCCGCCGCCAACGGGCGGGAGATCGCGGCCGGTAGCTCGACAGCGTCCAGATCGGCGGTCTGCCTGGTGAGAGCGATGTCCTTGGATGAGAGCACGATCACAGGGGTTCGCAGCCGCTCGGCCACATTGAAGGCGCGATACGTCAGCCGGTACGCCGATTCGACGTCGGCGGCGGCGAAGACCGGCAGCGGGTAGCCGCCGGCCGTCACGTGTCTTGCGAAGAGCACGTCCCCCTCGCCCGTGGCGGTGGCGCCGCCGGTGGCCGGGCCCATTCGCTGCACGTCGACGATGACGAGCGGAACTTCGCCCATCTGCGCCAGGCCGATATTCTCGCTATAGAGGCTCAGCCCCGGCCCGGACGTGGCCGTCATCGCCTTGGCGCCGGCCATGGCCGCCCCGATGCACTGACCGATGGCGGCGATCTCGTCCTCGGTCTGAATCGCGATCTTCCCCGTGCCGGAAAAGGCGTCGATCATGCCGGAGAGGATGGAACTCGCCGGCGTAATGGGGTAGCCCGCGAAGTAGTCGCAGCCGGCCGCGATCGCCGCCCGCACAACCGCGTCGTTTCCGGTGATGAATTCGCGCACTCCGGACCTCCGACCGACGGACCTCAGTCCGCGCGGACTTTGCCCGGATGCACCTAGCCATTCGCGTGCCAGCCGCGTCCGGCTTGAGCGTCGGCCTCGAAAACCCGTGGGCGACCCGCATGGCGCGGAATCCCGCAATCGGACGGGGCAAATGCCGCAGGACCCGCTATAGGCCTGCCCCGCGGACTAGGGGAGGTAGGGAAGGTGAATTGGAGCCGATGGGAGTCGAACCCACGACCTCTTGCATGCCATGCAAGCGCTCTCCCAACTGAGCTACGGCCCCGGCTCGTTGGCGGACGACATTAGACGGCGGTGGCCGGAACCTGTCAACGGCCCGCGTGTCAGATCGGCCGAACCCGTGGCACGACCGCTCATCCCAGACGGCGCGGCCCGAAGGGAGCCTTCGTCCGAGATCCATTCAGTCGGCTGCCGGTCTCGACTCGCGCGGGACAACGCGCTGCGCAGACCTCGGCAAGCTCGGTGGTGCAGAGGATGTCCACATCATGCCAGCGTTAAGATTTTCCCAGGGCTCCGTCCAAGCCTGAAAGTCCCCCGCGATCCGGCGATGTGCGTCCATTCGCGAGGGCGTTGGCCCGCAACGCGAGAAGCGCCAGCTGTCAGCCGTCCCGCGTCGAAGTTCTTGCGGATCGCATGATTCGAATCTACAATTAGAAGGGTCGGGCCGGAAGTGGAGCGACTTCCGGCCCGCATGCTAGCGGGAGTCTCAAGCCGAGCATGGTGGCGGGAAGCGCAGCGATCAACTGCAACGTGCTGGTTCTGAACCGGCACTACCTCGCCATCCGCGTCGTGAACGCGCGGCGGGCCTTTTCGCTGCTCTGTCGCCGCCTCGCCGAAGTCATCCACATCGAGGAGGGCGAGTACCTTTCCTACGATTTCGAGTCCTGGTGCGAGGTCAGCGAGTTCAAGCGCAACTTCGAACCGCAGGCCCACGATTGGATTCGAACCGTCCGATTCGACATCGCCGTGCCGCGCATCATCCGGCTCGCCATCTTCGACCGCCTGCCGAAGCAAGAGGTCAAGTTCAACCGCCGGAACATCTTCGCCCGCGACCACAACCGCTGCCAGTACTGCGGCCGGAAGTTCCCCACCACCGAACTCTCGCTCGACCACGTCGTCCCGCGCAGCCGCGGCGGGCAGTCGACCTGGGACAACATCGTGTGCTGCTGCCTGAAGTGCAATATTCGCAAAGGCGGCCGGACGCCTGAAGAAGCCCACATGCACTTGCAGACCAAGCCGCGCAAGCCGCACCGCAACCCGGTCATCAGCGTCAAGCTGAGCGACGGGCGCTACGCGAGTTGGAAGCAGTTCCTCGACCAGGCCTACTGGACCGTGGAACTGAAGTAACCGCGCTCGACCGACTACCGTCCCACGCGGCACCAGCCGGCGGACGCGGCTTCATACGGGAGCACGCCATCATGACCCATGCGCCCCTCGCGAGCCTGGGTGCGTTCGTCTGCGCGACGATCTCCGTCATGGCCGCCGGACCCTCGACGCAACCGACGTCCGCGCCAACGACGCAACGAGCCGCCCGGCCCGGCTGGGTGCCGAGCTTCAACGGTCCGTGGGACGATTCGCTCACATGCCTGACGCTCAAGGCGAACAGAGTGGTCGCGCCAAGCGGATCCGAGCCGATCGCGCACGCAGCTGCGCCGACGATCTGCCGACGCAAGGACGGCGCATTGGCGGCGTTCTTCGAGTACTACTCGTTCGAACGCAAGGCCGAGTTCGGCTGCATCGCCTCCGCCGAGTCCCGCGACATGGGAAAGACGTGGACTCCGCCACGGCCCGTCGATATCGAGGGCCTCTCGCGAGTTGTCAGCCGGCCGAGACAGCCAAGTGCCATCGCGCTGCCGGACGACCGAGTCAGGCTCTACTTCACAATGGATCGAGACGGCCGGACATCCGCCATCGCGTCGGCCGCGTCGACGGATGGTCGGAGGTTCCAACTCGAACCGGAGCCGCGACTGGCGTTGCCGGACGGCAACTTGTTCGACGCTACCGCGGTCCAGGTGGATTCCGACACGCACTTGTTCGCCCGCATGACGGGCAAGCCGACCGTACTGGTGCACGCCGTATCGGCGGACGGTTTGCGGTTTTCACGGCTTCCCGACGTTCGTTTGGACGTGACGGCGGCAACCCTGACCGCCGCGCCCCACGGCGTGTTCATCGCAACTCAACGCGGGGCGCGATTCCTGGCGTCGAGCGACGGCACCAACTGGGCTCTCGCGACAAAGCCCGCGTTCGCGAACATTCGCGGCATCGCCGCGACTCAACTCGAACGAGATTCGTGGCTGCTGCTGGTCGTGGAATCAGGGCCGCGCGCTCGCAGCGCCGAGCGCTGGGCTGGCGCCGCAGGCGGTCGCCGGCCAATGGCGATGCCGAAGGCGAGAGAGCTCGATCAGCCTGGCATCGAATCAGAGCTGGGCATCCCATCCGGCGCGGACGTGGGTCCGCTCAGAACGCCGCCGAGCACGCCGCCGGAGGAACTCCGTTCGGTCGATGAAATCTTGCCACCGCCACCAGACTTCCGTGAGCCGATTGACTACGCCGCATGGATCCTGGAACGCGGCGCGGCCGGAAAGCTCGATAATGCCGCTCCGTACTACGAGGCGATCCTGGTGCGGCGGGAAGAAACCGGTCGCCCGGTGTCTGCCGTCCCACCGCGCGTGAACATGCTTTCCACCGCGGAAACAGAAGGCGAACCGCGGCCGTGGTCACCGGCCGATTACCCGGAGTGGGAACGCGTCTACCAGGAATCGTCCGAACTGCTCGCGCGCTACCGCGAGGCGACCCAACACGCGGACTTCGGCTCCCTCGTTCGCTTCGATCCTGCGGACGGCGAGAACCCGCTCTTGCTGACCGCCCTTCTGCCCGATCTCAGCGCGCATCGCGCCATCGTCAAGCAGGTGCTTGCAAACGGCTGGCGGGCCGATGACGGGCGCGTCGACCCGCACGCCATGATGGACTCATGGGCGACCGCGCTTCGTTCGGCCCACCACCTCAACCAGGGCTTCACGCTCATCGAGCAGCTCGTCGGCGCTGCCGAGATCGGCCGGACCTGTGAGGTCGCCCGGCAAGCACTCGCTCAGGGTGTGATCCCACCGGAGCAACTGCCGACCGCGCTGCAGGTGCTTCGAGACAGCGGCCCGACGACTCGAGACCCCGCCGGCGTCGTCGCCGGCGAACTGGCAGTCGCGCTCGACATCGTGCAGTTCGCGACCGCGCGGCCGGGGCCCGACGGCGCCGTTCGATTCGATGCCGCGCGGATCGACCGCGTCGCGGAAATCCTGTCGTTGGAGCCTCCCGAGTCAGCTCAGCTTCGGGAGATGCTGGGATCGGATCCGGCTCAAACCGCCGCATCCTTCCGCGACTATTGCGCCGAGATCGCCACGCTCATGCGCCGGGGCTACCCGGAAGTCCGCGCCGCGATGCTTGATGAGGCGAACCAGCAGCGATTGAAGGAGCGCCCGGCCGAATCGTTCCTGCTGCCTCCTCTCGGTCGCTTCCACAAGCTGCGGGCAAGAACTGAAGCCGCCATGCGAGCGACGCAACTTGCCTACGCGGTCCAGATCTACAAGTCCGAAACGGGTAGCTGGCCCGCCAATCTCGACGAGCTGCCGCCTGATCTGGCAGGAGCAGCCCGGATTGACCCGTTCACCGGAGGAAACTTCGGCTACCGGGTCGGCCCGGACGGCCCGATCATCTACACCGCGTCGGAGAACGGGATCGACGACGGCGGCCTGCACGCGCCGCGCTGGGATGACGAGAGGAACGGCGATTCCGACGATTTTGTGTTCTGGCCGCCGCAGCCGCGCCCGTCACGCCGCAGGTAGGCCGAGACTACGCGGGAACAAAGTCGAACGCGGCGCACGTCACGCAGTTGCCGAGCTCGCGCGTCACCGCTTGGTGATAGTTTCGTCGAACGGCCCGCGCCCGCCCCGCCAGCGCGACGGCCGCCGCGTATATGCAACCCACGCTGCAGATATTCGTCGCGTTGTCGGTGGCGGAAACGGCCGTCCGAAAGCCCTCGGCGTCGCCCGACTCGAGCAGCCGCAATGCCGCCAGATCGCTGACTCGGAGCCTGGCGAGCCCGTCGACATCCAGCGGATGGTCGTCATTGAAGTACGGACCGACATGACTGAGGTCCGCGCCGGCCACGACGCAGGTCGGCGTCGGATCCGACGCGATTAGCCGTCCCAACGCCTCGGCGAACTCTCGCAGGTCCGGACCATCGCCGCGACGGGGCTTCGTGCCGGTCGGCCCGCACGGATCCGGGCAGAGGTACGGCACGATCGTGAACGGGCGATCGCCCAGCGCTCGCCGCAGCAACACCACCTGAAGCTCGACCGAGTGCTCGCGGATGTGGTCCGTTTCCATCTCGCACAGGTCATGGCCCAGCGTCGCGTCGAGCGCCCGCATGAACTCGGCATCGTGCGGGACAACGCCCCACGGCGTCTCGAAATCCTTGCGCGTGCCGACGACCGATGCCGACTCGCCGAAGTGGTTCGTGCCGAGAATCACGAAACGCCGGGCCGCCGTGCGTTCCGCGAGTTCGGCGTAGGCCGATCGGTAGCACGGCCGGCCGCGTGGGTAGTCGAGGTGCGGCGCGACCACGCCGACGATCCGGTCACGCGGCGTGTCCTCGGGGGCGAGTATCTGATCGACCAGCTGCCCAAGCGATTCGGCGTCGCCCGCGGGCGCTTCGGCGCTGCGTAGCGCGCGATAGGGCGCCGCGCGGTAGGCCTCTCGTCGCGCCTCCCGGGCGCGATCCGCCCGCGCTCCTTCGAGGAAGCAGGCCTGGTCCAATTCGGCAATCAGCCGGTCCAACTCGTCGCTGAAGAGCATGCGCCCCGTGCGCAGCATGTATCGCGCCTGGATCTCCTCGCGGAAACGCGTCCCGTCCATCAGCGAAACGGCGTACACCGCCGGGGCTGACAAGGAGAGGACCGCAGTCGCCAGACCGGTCGGATCGCGGAACGAGATGGTGCCATCGCCCCCCGACGGGGCATGTACGCGCTCGACGGGTCGGAGCTTGGGACGGTCCACGCTGCCACCCCGGGGAGACAATCGCGGCCTCACGCGCTGTTGAATTGCCGGATGGCGGCGATCATCGAATCGGCGTCGGGCGAGGAGACTACTCGCTCGAAAGCCGCCTCATTCAGCACCAGGCGGCTGACCCGCGCCAATATCTGGATCTGGAGGCTGGCCTGAGCCACCGCGCTGGCCAGCAGCACCACAAGCCGCACCGGCTGGCCGTCGATCGCGTCGAACGGCAACGGCTCAGCCGCAACGCCCAAGGCCACCACCAGCTCATCGCACGCGTCGCACTTGGCATGCGGAATGGCCAATCCCCGGCCGATCGCCGTCGTCCGCTGCCGCTCACGAGCCAGTACGCACTCGAGCAACCGCTGTCGGTCGCGCGTTCGCCCCGTGGCCGCGATGAGGTCGACGAGTTCGCCGATGGCATCCCACTTGGTGCGCGCGGCCAAGGGCAGCCTGATCAGCTCGCGTCGAAGATAGTCGGCCAATAACAGCAAGGGAGTGATCTCGCATGGCCGGTCCCCGTGACCCAGGGTCGGGAACGACGGCCGCGGGCCCAACTCAGCTGCGCGCTTCAGGCGAATGAAAGGCGGCTGGACGTCGATCGACCAACGGCCGCACATAGCGCTTGAAGACTCGGTCAGGTCATGGCCGCGAGTCGGACGGCGAGGTCGCAGACCCGCTCGCTGAAGCCCCATTCATTGTCATACCACGAGACCAGCTTCAGCACTCGACCCTTGCCCTTCGGCACGGTCATGGTCTGCGCCGAAGCGAAGATCGAACTGTGCGGATTATTGATCACGTCGCCCGAGACGATCGGCTCCTCGCAGTACTGCAGTACCCCTTTGAGGCTCGGCGAGGCCGCCGCCTTCTTGAACAGGTCGTTGACCTGCGAAACCTCGACTTCCTTCTCCAGCGAGACCGTCAGGTCCACAACGCTGCCGTCCATCACCGGCACGCGGAACGCAAAGCCGTCAAGCTGGATCGACTTCTTCGGCACAACCAGCCCGATCGCCTTCGCGGCGCCCGTGGTCGAGGGAATGATATTCATCGCCGCTGCCCGCGCCCGGTACAGGTCGTCGCCGTGCACCTGGTCGAGGATGCGCTGGTCGTTCGTGTAGGCGTGCACCGTCGTCATCATGCCGGTGATGTTGTCGCCGAAAACCTGCGGGTTGTCCGCCAGCACCTTGACCAGCGGGGCGAGGCAGTTCGTCGTGCAACTGCCGTTCGACACGAACGTGTGCTCGCGCTTCAACGACTCGTCGTTGACGCCGATGACGATGGTCGCGTCGATGGTGTCCTTGGCCGGGGCCGACAGGATCACCTTCTTTGCGCCGGCCGTGATATGGTCGTCGTAGCCGGCCTTGCCCTTGGCCGGGTCGCGCTTCGCGGTGAACACGCCGGTCGACTCGATCACGATCGTCGCGCCCAGCTCCTTCCAAGGCAGTTTGGACGGGTCCTTCTCGCCGCACACGCGGACCTTCTGGCCGTTGATGACCAGGGTGTTCTCGCTGTGGCCGACCTCGCCGTTGAACACGCCGTGCACCGTGTCGTACTTGAACAGGTGTGCGTGCACCTTCGGCGGCGGCCCCACGTCGTTGATCGCCACGATCTCGAATTCCCGGCCCCGCATCGCCATCGCCCGCGCCACCATGCGCCCGATGCGGCCGAAACCGTTGATGCCTACTCGCACTGCCATCGATGCCGCTCCTTTCGAGCTATGAACCGCCGCGCCTCCGGGCGCGCTCGGCAGGTTCAAAGATAGGACTGCGTCCGATAGTGGTCAAGGAACCAAGCACTCCCCGCGACCAGGCTTCGCAATGGATCGGCGCGTCGGGCCCCTGCGACACAGTCCAGCGAGACTCGGCCGACCCGAAGGGCATAGACTCTGGCGGAGGGGAGAGAAGTCATGGGGAAGCATCAAACCGCGATTCTCGCGGTCATCGTGCTCTTGTTGTCGTCGGTTCCGGGGTGGGCCCAGTCCGGGGGCTCGCGCGGCTGCGCCACCGCCAGTGACCAGACCGTCATCGTCCGTGCCGGCGCGGCCACGCCGTTTCGACTGACCGTCGCCAATTTCGATCGCCAGTCGATCACGTTCTTTGAATACCCGTTCGACGGGACGATCGTGCCGGCCGGCGGCGATCCGCTCGCCTTCATCTTCCTGCCGAGCACGCTGAACGGCGGCCTCAGCTACGCCACCTATCGCGTGAATCAGCCCGGCCCGTGCGTCGGAACTGCGCCGCTCGGTCGCATCACGTTCGTGAAGGAGGGGCCGCCCGCCTCGAGCCTCGACGTCGGCGGCTCGATCGGCGTTCGACCCGTGCTGTGCGGCGTCGACTTTGTGCCGATCGTGCTTCCGGTGACCGCGATGGGGTGCCTGGCCGCCAGGCGCGCCCGCCGCCGGCCGGCTTGACGCCCGACCCCTGCCGCCATACATTCTCGAAGCAGAATTGCCCCACGCACCAGCGATCATCCAGAGTGTCGCGGGAACGGCTGCGTGGCGTGCACCCTGGGGACTAGTGTAACGGCAGCACGACTGGCTCTGGACCAGTTAGTCGGGGTTCAAATCCCTGGTCCCCAGTGAGCGCATCGGCCCGGCTCCAGATGGACCCGGGCCGATGTTGTTTTCAGGAAGCTGCTGAACACCGACCGTGGCGAGCGGTCTTGCGCCAGCGCCTCAGGGAGCGGACAAGAGGAGACCGACGAACAACTGGACGTCGTCTTCGTCGATCGTTCCGCTCGCATCCACGTCCGCCGCACACGATGCCTGGCTGACGGTACCGGGGTTGAGCAATGCCGCCACAAACCCCTGAACGTCGTCGCCGTTCACAAATCCATCGCCGTTCACGTCGCCGCCGCCGGACGGGAACACCGTAAGGGCCGCCGGGTTCGACGGCGTCGGGCCGCCCGGATTCGTCACGACACAGACATATTCTCCCGCGTCGCCCGGGGCAACGGGCGAGATGATGAGCTGCGCGGTCGAGGTCCCGCTGAGATTGTCTTCATCGTTGAGCGCCTGACCGTCCTTCCACCAGCGGAACGAGCGAGGCGGCGTTCCGGTCGCGAAGCACAGGAACTCCGCCGTCCCGTTGGCGCACACCGTGACCGGCGATGGTTGCAGCGTGATGGTCGGCGGCGCCACGGTGACGTTGACCTGCGCAGGGGCGCTCAAGACCGAATTGCAGCCACCGGTGCACAGCACCGTATAGGCGCCGCCATCTCCGAACTGGGCGTTCGTGATCTGGAGCGTGGCCGTGTTGACCCCGCTGAATCGACCGCCGTTGGCCAGGTTCGCGCCGCCCTTCTTCCACTGGTAGTTCATGGGCGGCCCGCCCGTGGCGCCCACGGTCAGCTGAATGGTGGAGCCCTCGAGGAAATTGCCGCCCTGTGGCTGCGTCTGGATCGACGTGTCGGTCTGAACCGGCATGCAGGACGTCAGAGTCGCCACATAGGGCAGCATGAACTCGTTGATGATCCGCGTTTGCAGGGTCAGCGCGATGTTCGACATCCCGCCCGCGCAGGTATGGCAGTAGGACATGATCGTGCCCTGACTTGCCCCGCTGCAGTTCCCAGAGCCACACCCGTCGATCTGCGGCGAAGTCGAGTGCGTGTGCGGAGCGTTGAAGTTGTGGCCCAACTCGTGCGCCACGACCACCACGTCCCAGTTGCCGCTGTTGTTGTTCACCAGCGGGTACGGAAACGTGCCGTTCAGACAGCCCGACACGCTGTTGCCGCCACCGCCGCACAGATTCGGCAGGAACGCAATACCTCCGGCCGGGCCGCACAGCCCCGTCAGCATCGTGGCGACGTCGCGATGAACGTGGTTCATGTCCGTCGACCAGACCGAGTTGAACTCGCCCAGCCGCGCGTTCACCGACGAGCCCGTGGACGGGTACGGATCGACGTCCGACGACCACACCCGCGAAAAGGTGATCTCGAGACGCGTGCCGATGTCGTTCAGGTAAATCTCGCTGACCGCCCCAATCAGCGTCGGAATGTACGCCAAAGCCGCCGTCGCGTTGCCGCCGAAGTCGTTCAGCGTGTACTGCCAGTCGGTCTCGACCGCCACTTCCGCCACGCGGCATTCCGCCGCCCGTGGCGCCGGTTCGTCATCCGGCGTCGCGCCGCCAAGACCGGTCAGCGGTTCACCCGTCGCGCCGCACACGAACGGAGGCGCGTTGCCGGGGTTCATCGGAGCGATCGCCGGGTCGTACGTGACGACCGGCCCATCCTGACCGGCGGGCGGCGACGCAACGATGACCGTGCGTTGCGGCGACCGAATGAACCCATTGGTGCCGAATTCGGAGATCGACAGAAACACGCGGGCATCGGGGTCGCCCGCGACCCGTCCGCGAAACAGCATGACATCCGGCGGCGCCACGTGCCGCTCGCCGTCAGCGCCGGCGATGATGACCGTCGCGCCGGGCGCGAATATCTCGAATCGCTCAAGCTCGAGAACCACGCTCGATCCATCCGGCATCGGGAATCCGGCCACGGCCATCTGATGATTCGTGCGGAGGTCCTCGAGCAACGCCGGCTCAACCGCCAGCCGAGCAATGCCGTCCGGGCCGACCGCGACCGGCCGCAGCGGCGACATCACCATCGGTCGATCTTCAGCGACCGCCACCCCCACCAAGCCATATGACATGATCAGGGCGAGCACGCCCCGCGTGCGCCGAACGCATGTAACCAGCACTGGGCTAGACCTCCTGCTTGAACCCAACCCGAGCAGGAATGCGCCCGGGTGCAAAGTCATTGGAGTTATCGGACGGCTCGCGGATTGCCGACACCACCGCTATTACGATAGCGATCAGGAACGTGGCGAACAAGCCAGACCCGCGGTTTCCCGGAGCGGACCTGGCGCACCCGTAGGCCAAACGCTGGAATCGCCCCCAAATTGCCGCCGAGGCCCCGCCTACGTACCGGGCTTCTCGGCCCCACCGGGTAAGCTGTTCAGCTCATCCAGCAGTGCCACCGCGCGGCGCAGGTGCGGGATCACGATCGAGCCGCCGACCACCAGCCCCACGTTCAGAATCTCCATCAGTTCATCGTCCGAAGCCCCCAACTCCTTGCAGCGTATGACGTGGTACGCGATGCAATCGTCGCATCGCAGCACCATCGACGCCGCGAGCCCGGCGAACTCCTTGGTTCGGGCGTCCAAGGCCCCCGCTTGATAGGCCTGACCATCGAGCGTGAAAAACCGATTGATCTGGAGGTTCTTCGCTTCCAGAATCCGTCGATTCATCCGCTCGCGAAATTCACGAAACTCCGCCAATCGGCTCGCCATGTTCGCCGCTCCTCGTCGCTCGGCGTCCGAATCGCCGAGCCACCGTTTGACCCGCGTTGATGACGACAACTACAGTACCGCCAATGCAATTTTCCAGCACGATCGAGAATCAATATCGCCTCGCGACTCAGGCGGCCGGCCTCTGCAGCCGCTCCGATCGCGGACTGCTCGAGGCGACGGGGAACGACCGCGGCGTTTGGCTGAACAACCTCGTCACCAATGTCGTCAAGACGCTCCATCCTGGCGACGGGAACTACGCCTTTGCCCCCAACAACAAGGGGCGCGTCGTCTTCGACTTGAACGTACTGGTGCTGACGGACCGGCTTTGGCTCGATCTGGATCGTCGCTGGCTCGATACCGCTCGCCGGCATCTCTCCAGATACATCATCACCGAAGACGTCGTGCTTGCCGATCGAACAGCCGCCTTCGACCGTCTAGCGGTCGTCGGTCCCGCAGCCGCCGATGTCATCGGTCGCCTGGGCTTTGGTAACTTGACACCCATGGCGCAGCTCCAGCACGTCGGCATAACCTGGGACGGCCACGAGGGCCGGCTGATCCGTCACGACTTCGCTGGGCTCGCAGGCGCGGAAATCCTCGTCTCCCCGGCCGCGGCTGGATCGCTCCAGTCAGCCTTGCTCGACGCTGGACGTCCGGCCGGGTTGGCCCGGATCGATTCGGAAACGGTCGAGACGCTTCGCATTGAGTCGGGCATTCCGGCGTCATTTTCCGACATCGACGAGGACGTGATTCCCCCCGAAACGCTTCAGGTGGAGCGAGGCATCAGCTATCACAAGGGATGCTACCTCGGTCAAGAGGTCATCGAGCGCCTGCGATCGCACGGCGTGCTCGCCCGGCGACTCGTCGGCGTGCGGCTGAGCGCCGTCCCCCCCCCCGGTCCCCCGATGAAGCTGAACGTCGGCGACGCCGAGGGAGGCCGGTTGACGAGCCTGTGCTGGTCGTACGCGATCCAGTCGCCGCTTGGCCTCGGATACCTCAAGACGGCCCACGTCCGCCCAGGCCAGCCGGTGACAGCCGTCGCCGGCGCTTCTGAGATCGCCGGGGAAGTCGTCTCGCTGCCGGTGCGCCCTCGCGCAGCCGGAGCGCCCTGAGCGAGTTTCGCTCGCGGTGTCAGCGCATCAGCCGCGCGACCACCTCGGCCACTCGCCGGCCGATCCCTTCGACCGCCGCCTGGAGCTTGGAGTCCCGAAGTTGACCGTGATCATCAAACGCCTCGTGGGCTCGCGGCACCGCGACCTGATCGGGCAACACGAGCACCTGGATGTTCCCGAGGATCGCTCGCAGATGAACGAGCCCGCGAAGTCCGCCAAGCGCCCCTGGCGAGGTCGACATGATTCCGGCCACTTTGCCGACGAAGCACGCCAGCGGGGCTTCGCCCGCCGCCGGCCGCGAGACCCAGTCGATGACGTTCTTGAGGGCGGCCGTGATCGAACTGTTGTACTCCGGGGATGAAATCAACAATCCGTCGTGCGCCAGGAACAGGTCCTTGAGCTTCCGCCCGCTGTCCGGCAAGCCCGACGCCGCCTCAAGATCTTCGTCGAACACCGGCAGCGCATAATCCCGCAGGTCGATGTGGGTCACATCGGCGCCGCCGGCTGTGGCGCCGTTCGCCGCGATGCGCACGAGCCGGCTATTCCACGATCCGCGCCGCAGGCTTCCGCCAAACGCCAGCATTCGGGGCTTCGATGACACGACAGCTCCTCAATCTGAAGTCCCAGGACATTTCGCGTCGGCGCCGTTCCGTCCGGCGCTCTTGGAATCGGCGACGTACCGCGTCAGATCGGCGTGCAGGAGCCTGTGAAACAGGTGCTCGCCGGCCTCGCGTCGCACCGATAGGCGACCCGCGCGATACGCGCGGCTGCCCAGTCCGCGCTGCACCGATTCACAGATGTCGATGTCTTCCCGCTGCACCCGCTCGGCGACGGCGATGCTCCGTTCGCGCTCGGATACGTTTTCCGCGAAGTAGAAATCGAACACGACCCGCGTCCGATCCACCGCGAGCGGCAGGACGAGGTTCGTATCCGTGATGCCTTCATAGCAGTTCAGCATGAAGTTTGGATATTGCCAGAAGTAGTATGCGCGCTCGCCGCCGCGCACGCTGGCCGTTTCGCTCTCCCCGCCGGAAACCATCGGGCTTGATTGAAGGCAGCAACGATCGAAGGTCTCGATGCCGTACTGGTCGTAGTCGAGCACGCTGCCAAGTCCCTGATGGATCAGCGGCACGTGGTAGCCGCCGTCCAGGTAGTTGTCGACATAGACCTTCCAGTTGCAGGCGAGGTCGTACACGCGACGCTCGCTGAAGTGCAATCCCGAGAGCCGCAGCGGTTCGACGCGCCGCGGGAGATCACCCAGGAACTCGCGCAGGCTCGGGCCTGTTCGAGACAATCGCACGAAGACGAACGACTCCCAGACGTCCATCGCGACCGGGACGAGTCCGCTCGCGGACTTATCGAAGTCGCGGACGCCCTCAAACTCCGGCACGCCTCTCAATGCGCCATCCAGTCCGTAAGTCCAACCGTGGTACGGGCAGCGCAGCGCCGTCGCCCGGCCCTCCGCCGCCGTGCACACGACGGCCGCATGGTGGCTGCACACGTTGTGGAACGCGCGAAGCGCGCCGTCTCGGCCGCGCACGCAGACGATCGGCTCGCCCGCAATGTCGGCGGTGACGAACTGGCCGACCTCGGCCAGTTGTTCGGCCCGACCCAGCATCTGCCACGTTTCTCCGAACACGGTGGCGCGCTCGGCCGCCAGCATGTCCCGATCGAGGTACCACGACGCCGGGATCGTCTCGGCTGACACGAGTTCGCGGGTCGGGTCGTATTGGGCGAGCAATCGCTCCAGCTCAGCACCCATCCAGGGTATTGTCGTGACCGCGTCAGCTCGAATCAACAGCGCTCTAACAGCATGGCAATACGATAGTTACGAAACTATTCAAAATGTTGTGAAAGGAAAGCGTTCATTTTACTATCTACATAGTAGTGCTGCGACGACCATAGTAGGCGTGGAGCTTCCCGCGTGCGACCCAGATCCCCCCACATCACCGCTGCCGAGTTGAATGCGCTCAAGGCGATTTGGCGACTCGGTACCGCGACCGTTCGCGACGTGTTGGAACAACTGGCCAGCGATGCCAGCGACCGACCCGCGTATACCACCGTCATGACGCTCATGAACCAGCTCGCCTCCAAGGGCGTCCTTCACGTTGATCGCGACCGCACGCCGTACGTCTATCGCGCCGCGCTGCGGCGGGATCAGGTCCTCGCCCAACGGCTGCGTGAATTCGTTGATGATGTCTTCGACGGTCAGGCCGGCGAACTCGTCCTGCGCCTGGTCGAAAGCGCGGATCTGACCGACGACGACCTGAAGCGGATTGAGGCTCGAATCGAGTCGATGGAACGGCACCCACCCAGTCCACCAACCGACCCTTCCTCTGCATCGGAGGCCTCGACATGACGGCACTGCTGGCTGCGACGGCTCCGTATGCCGCTGCGCTGCTGAGCTGGCTCGGGCAAGCTCTTGTCATCGGCTCGGCCCTCGCGATGCTCACATGGGGCATCGTCGCCGTGCTTGGACGCCGGATGACTCCCGCCTGTCAAACCGTGCTCTGGGTCATCGTTCTACTGCGTTTCGCCGTTCCGATCGGGCTGGAGCGGTCTTGGTCGATGGAGCGAGGAACTCGGACGATCGCAGGATGGTTTGAGCGGGCCCCGACGGCTCTCGTCGATGTGACTGGCGGCTCCCACAGCCCGATCGTCGTCGTCGATGAGTCGACTTCTGCGGCTGCCCGCGCATCCGTCGGCGCCGTCGCGGGCCTCACGTCATACCGGGATCTGCTATTGGTTGTCGTTGCAACGGGCTATCTGACCGGTATCGCCGTCACTGCATTCGTGCGCGGCCGCGCGTACCACCGCGCGAGCCGCATCTGGCGACAATACTCCAAAGCCCCACCCGACGCGCAGGCCAGTGCGGACCGTATCGCGGCGATGCTGGGCGTCCGACGGCGCCCGACGCTCCTGATCGGTGACGACCCGCAAGCGCCGTTCGTCTTCGGCCTGCTGCATCCGGCGATCGTGATCGGCCATCGTCAACTCGAGCGCGCGGACGAACTGCGCGCCGTTCTCACGCATGAGATGGCCCACCTGCGACGCGGTGATCTGGTGATTCGCGCGCTTCAGTGGTGCGTCGGTTCCTTGTTGTTCTTCTGGCCGATCGTGGCGTGGGTCAATCGCCGACTCGATCTGGCTCGCGAGCAGGCCGCGGACGAATGGGCCCTTCGTCACGGTCGGCTGTCGGCCTGCCAGTACGCACGGTGTCTGCTTGAGACCGTGCGCATCGCTCGATGCGAGCGAGCGGCCTACCGGCCAGCCGCGATGGCAGCCAACGTGTCCCATGTTGAAAGGAGAATCGAAGTGATCCTGAACCAGTCTGGTCAGCGGCCCTCGATCGTCGCACATATCTCGATGGCCGCGTTCCTCGCGGCGTGGTCGGCATTCGCCCTGTCGGGCAGCGTGCTCGCGAGCGAGCCGAAGCAGCCCTGCGCCAAGGGCAAGAACGTGGTGATCGTGAAGCACGATGACGACGGACCCGCCCCGGAAGACCACGAGGTCCGCGTCTTCGTCAACTCGGACGAGGCCGGCGACATCGGACCGGGCGTCAACGCGCACCGAGTTCGCATCGCCCGTGGTCCGACGCCGGCCGACCTGGCGGCGTTCGGCCTGACGCATCCGACCGCCGACGCAGACGGCGACGGAACTGTCAACCGCGACGAGTACCATGCGTTCTTGACGGCGCTGGCTGCGCGGAATCCGCAGGCGGTGCTCGCGAAATTCCCCCATGCCGACGAGGATGGTGATGGTCAACTCAGCCAGGCGGAGATTGCGATGCTCGTCACCGGCGGCACTTGGGAGCAGCGGGTCGAGAAGGTCGACGGCCGCGGAGCCGAAACCGAGCACAACGTGCTGATGTACCGCATCCGCAAGCATGCCGAGGGCGGTGCGGCGCCGCTCGCCGAGATTCCGGGCGATGTGTCCAAGTGGCTACTCTCCAACTCGACCGGGGAACCGACCGCCGCAGACGTCGCGGCTCAGCTCAATGCCGTTCGCGAAGCGCCTCGCCTGGCAATGCTCCGGCTGCATCCGGACGCCGACGTGGATGGCGACGGCCGGTTGTCCGATGCGGAAATGCAAAGCATTCGCCAGCGCGAGCATGAGCGCGTCATGCAGATGATCCTGGAGAAGTTCCCGCAGGCCGACACCAACGGCGACGGCAAGTTGAGCCGGGAGGAACTCCGGCAGATCTCCGGGGGCGACAAGGTACTGGTGCGTCGGATCCGGTCCGGCGACGGACCGGAGCAGACCGACATCCGCATCGGCGAGGAATCCGGGAACGCCGATGGAGTCGTCATTATTCGCCGGGAGAGCCCCGAAGCCAAGAAGTAGGCGACCGACGGTTCGGTACCGCCGAGCTTCTCAAGTACGCGTGCAGTGCCCCGTGTCACGATTCCATCGTGCGCGGGGCACTGCTCTTTGTCTGTCGGGCTCCCTCGCGACCGCGGGCTGCGATGACCCGGGTCCGGGCAGATATCCGACGTCTCACTGGCCCGCGCACATCGGTGGATTGCAACGAAAGGCTCTTGTCGCGTTTCGCCCCTCGTCGCCCGCGCGTTCCGGCAGTCAGCACCCGTTCATTCTTGCGTGCCTCGTCGTGCCACTGCCCGACGCCGGTCATACCGGGCCGCTTCCGCAAAGCAGCATCCACGATGCCAACACCGCTCGCCCGGACCACAGAATGGTTCGCACCCAGTTGCCACGCACCAGGCGGCGATGGACATCCGCGTCGAATCTCTCCGCGAGGCGCTGATGTGCTGGAATCTGGAGCATGGCAGTCGACGTCCACACCAGTCCGACCAGCACCAGCCCCAACCACGCCGCCCACTGCGGTAGGTTGACCGGCCGCCAGACGACCAGCGCCGCCGCCGTCAGCAACTCGACGATCATGGGAGGCGCCACGACGAACGTGGTCAGACGCTGGTGGGCGCGCTGGTAGCGCGCATACCCTTCGACTCCCACCGAGCCCATCAGCGGATAGTGCACGACCTGGACGAACCAGATGACGCCGGTCATGAGGAGGGTCGCGGCGGCGTGCGCGACAAGCAGGAGGTGTGATTCAGACACGTCTCAGGCCCGCAGGTCGGCAAGAACTGCCTCGGCCGCGCGCCGACCGGACGCCATCGCCCCATTGATGGAGGGGTTCTCCGTGTGGTCGCCACACGCGTACAGTCCGGGCCCGATTCGCGCTGAGCGCGGCACCGAGCCGTTCCGTTCAGGCGGATATGCCGGCAGCGCTCGCGGGATCGCATACGAGCGCAGCGGCCTCCACCGCGCGACTCCGTCGCCGAACCACGCACCGAGTTGTTGCCGAACGAGCGGCTCCAGCACATCCGGCGGTTGCGCAACGCCGACCACGGTCACGCTGATCAGCGACTTTCCGGGCGGTGCATACGTCGGCGCGACCTCGTTCAGCACGGCCACGCTGTTCACCGGCCCCGCGCCATCCCCGTTCAAGATCAGAATGGGCTCCGGGATGGGAGATCGCTCGGCCGCGTAATAGAGGCAGGTCGTACCATGCCACGCCTGGTCTTCGCTGCAACCCGTCAGCCGCGCGGTGGTGCTGAAATCGGTTGCGAGAACGACGGCCCGCGCCGTCAGCCGCTGCCCATCGGCGGTCTCGATTCCGCCGTCGCAGAGGCGTGTGACCGCCGTGTTCAGACGCACTGTGCTCGGCTCCAGCCGTGACACGATCTGCGTCGCCAGCGCGCCCATGCCCTCCGCCGGCAGCGCCGTGTGGCCGGTCGCGAACATGCGAAACACGAAGTCGAACATGCGGCTCGACGTTTCCAGGTCTCGATCGAGGAACACGCCGCCAAGGAATGGTCGGAAGAACCCCTCGATCATGTCGGTGGAGAATCCGGCTTCGGCCAGACGCCGCATCGTGCTGCGCGGCGCTCGCGCCATCAGCTCATTCAGGTCGACGGAGAGAACATCCCGGCGCAGTTTCCAGATCTTCGCCGCGTCGGACAGCGTGCCAAGCCGGGACGCGATCGAGCGGGCGGCGTCCAGCGGCCTCCGCCACGGATCGACCACGCGGACGAAGCGCCCCTGGCGTCGCACCAGGGCGCCGGGATAGAACGGCCTCAGATACAGTGCGTTCAGGTCGATCACGCGCGGCAGTTCTGGGTAGGCCGTGAGCAGTACCTGGAATCCGCGATCGAGGCGAAACCCGTCGACGATGTCCGTTCGTGCCCGCCCGCCCACTCCGTCGGACGCCTCGAGCACTGTCGCGCCGACGCCCGCCGAGCGCAGGTGGAACGCGCAGCACAACCCCGCCAGGCCGCCGCCGACGATGATCACGCCCGTGTCGTTCGCCACGAAAGCGCTCCAAGGCCCGCCGGACGATGTCCCGACTTCAATCGCTCGCCATGATCTCGACCGAATTCCCGAACGGGTCTCGGATATACGTCGACCGTGTGCCGTCGCGGTGCGTCTTGAGTTCGCCGAACTGCGCGGCCGTCGGGCTGGTCAGTGCGATATGCGGAGGATGCTGGGATGGAATCACCAGCGCAAGACGCATGTTGGCGAACTCGAGCAGCGCCCAAGTCGCGTCCTGGTAGCTGACCTTGCACCGGAACGTGCGGGTGTACCATTCGGCGGCCGCCGCCACGTCCGTCACGGAGATCGCCACGTGATGTACGGCGTCCAAGCTGGATTCGATGCGCGCGTTGCTCATCGGGCAACCTCCTCAGCCCCGGCCCCAGACGGTCGAGACGCCGGCGGCAGCGACTTGGGCCGCGACGCTGCCGGCCCGCCGGAGCGGGTGCGCGCCAGCAACCAGTCGATGGCCGGCGGCAGTGCGGCGTTGACGGACAGCGTGTGACCATAGCCGAGCAGGATGTCGTACTCGATCGGCACACCGGCGTTCTGCGCTCGCAACGCCGCCGCCTCGAGGTTCCTGGGCGGAGCGATCGGGTCCAGTTCGCCGATGTAGAGCCGCGTGACCGGCAGGCCGATGGGAAAGTCTCGTCCGCCGGCGATACAGCACGCGGCCGCGACGGTCGCCGATCGAGATTGTGCAACCGCGATGGACGCTCCGCCGCCCAGCGAGTGTCCGAGCACGTACACGCGGGACGCGTCGATGTCGTAATCCACCTTCAAGTGCTCGAGCAAGCGATCGAACAGGGACGTGTTCGTGAGAATCGGGAACGTGGCCGGCGTGACGGCGATGAAACCCCGCTCCTCCGCCAGCCGACGCAGGATCCCCGCGCCATAGCCCGCGAAGAACATGTTCTCATCGCCTCCCGCCCCGTGCAGCGCGACCACCAGCGGCAACGGTTCGTCGCCGTCGGTGGCATTCGGCGCGTACACGCGGAACGGAACGTCCGAGAGGAATCCGCCGATGCGACGCCAATGATCGCCCGTCTTCCGATGATACGGATTGTCGCCCATCTCGATGGCGGCGACCTCCGCCTCCACGTCGGCCGCCAGTCCCGGCAGGTCGGCCAGGAAGATCGCCGAATTGTCGCTTGAACCCGCGTCGCGGAGCAGGTCGTTTCGCTGTTTGCAGAGCGCCACCGCGTGGCGCAGCGCATCCGACGACGGCCGGACCGCGCGCAGGCGCGACGCGTTCGATCGGCGCAGGGCGTCGAGCGATTGGCTGACGACGAACCACCGCGCGACGCGGTACTCGCACGAACCGCCCGCCGCCAGCCAGACGTCATACGAATCGACCGGCAGCGCGTTCTCACCGTTGGGAAGATTCAGCCGCTGATCGATGAGTCCGGTTACGCCGACGACGACTGAAACCGGCACGGTGAACGCCGTCGAGCCGTCCAGCCGACGCAGTTGCAACTCGATCGACCGCTCGCTTCCGGGAGCGAGCCCGGAATCGAAGATTGACGCCACCCGCGCCGCCGGGATGGTCGCGGCCCCACGGACCCATACCGGCGGTTCGAGCCGCACGCACAGCGAACCCGCCAGCCGCGCCGGCTCGCTCGGCTGCGACGCGCACGCGATCCGCGCGGTGACCGCGTTGACCTCGCGGATGGTTCTCGCGTAGTTGCCCGCAAAGAAACTGAGCGCCGCCTGATCGAAGGCCTGGTTCACGGCGGCAAGCTCGGCCGGCGCGAACGACTGCGACGCGAAGACGGAGTCGAACTGTTCGTAAGCAAAGGCCAGGTCCGCGCGCGTCGGCGCCACGGCCGCTCCGGGCAGCGAGAACGGCAAGATCCCGCAGCCGGCGATCGGCACAACAGCGATGGCCGATACGAAACCGACAATCCATGTACGCTCACGGGCTTGCATCGATACCTCGCTGGTCCCCCGTCCAGCCTTGGATGGGCCGGATCGGTGCGGGGATTATTGTCTCGCCGCCGGGCGATTCAATTGGGAATCCGAAGCGGGCAAGGAGCTTGACACTTCGAGGGGACGGATGGCGGGATGACACGGCAAAGGCGGGGAGATCGAACCAAGGGATCGATCGGTACCGGCCGCGCGAGCTACCGCCGTTCATCCGCGCGACAGACATAACGCGATGAACACCCGACGCGTCCGCAGGCCACGGCGGGTGTCAAGAGCAACGAAAACTTGAGCCGTTTGGGGCCGGTTAGAAAAACGCGTAGATGAAATTCGTGAGCGGCTGGATGTCATCGCCATCCGCGTCACCATCGCAATCGCCGTCCACGGCGGCGACTTCCGCAGGCGTGGGCGGGGTCGCCGAACCGTAATTGAGAATGACGTCCACGGCGGCGATCAGGTCGGCTGCCGTGTAGGCGTTGTCGCCGTCTACATCGCCGTAGTTCGCGGCGGCGGTCGCGCACGGGAGCGGCGGGCAGATCCGAACGTCGGCCACGCTGGAGATGTCGCCGGTGACATCCAGAAACGGGCTCTGGATCACCAGCGTCTCGCTGCCGTCGATGTTCGGAGAGAAGGCAATCGACGTGGACGGCGGACAGGTGGGGCGGAGCGCCCGGAACGAGAACGTCGCCAGGAGCGTTCCCGAGGGCGTTGCGGGAACGTCAAAGAGGACGCCACCCTGAAATTGCGCGTTTCCATCCGCGAACGTGTTGTTCAGTCCGCCCGGGTCCGGGAGGAACCCGCTCACGAACCACAGCCCGGGAGGTGTGGTGTGCACACCCGTGAACTCAAGGCGCGTCGGATCCCACGTAAAAACGGCCTCAACCGACTGGAAGAGCTGGTCGACGGCCGAATCGGAGCGGGCGATCAGATCAATCTCAACCGTATCGCCGGGCGCCACCGATTGGCTGCTCGGTGAGAACAGAAGGTCGATGTCCGCCTTCACCAAGGCCGGACGGCCGAGAAATACAGCCGCCGCAATGACGAGCCCAACCATGGGGCGGATAGACGCGGGCATTTCTCAACTCCCTCCGTGTCAGATATCCCATCGTGACGATGGGCGGCGTCGATTTCAAGGCAATCGCCAACATGGGGCGGGCCCGCCCCGTATCCCAGAGCGGACGCTACCGGCAGTCCACATGAGGGTAACAGGCTCGATCCCGCCACGCCAGACGGGCGGCCGGGTCGGAAGCGAGCCGCCACCGACGGTCGCGTATCAGCGATCCGCCTCAGCACCAATCGGCAGACGCTCGCCCTTCTCCGCGAGTTCCATCTTAATCGACAAGTCGTGGCTCAGCCCATTCCGTCGCTCAATCTCGCGGACATCGCGGTGATCGAACATGCCGTCCGCGTTGACGTCGATGCGACGCATCTCCAACGGGAGCGCGGAGGTCGGAATGCTGGCCCGCAACGAGCCGCCGCTTCCTCCAACGCCCGCCACCGGCGCGCCGCAGCCGCACTGGCTGGTCGTCAGGAAGAATGTCGCCTGAAGGTTGAAGTCACCGGAGAACAGAACCGTGCCGCTCAGATTGTAATCGGCATCACGCGGGCCCACCGGCGGCGGCTGCGGCGGACAGATGACCGGAGGCACGACAAACGAGCTCGTGGCCTGGAACGACCAGAGCGTCACGTCGTTGATGTCCACATCCCCGTCGTTGTCGTTGTCGCCCGATTGCAACAAGATCGGATCGGCCGCCGTGTCCATGTTGTCGTCCGGCGTCGTAAAGAAGCCGCCCGACGGATCGATCACGAGGGCACTCGAGCCCCACTTGGTGTGGCGCTCATCCTTCGCGCAGATCCAGTTCCAATTTCCGCACGGAACGAGGAACTCCGCCGTGCCGCGGGCCGGATTGCCCGTGAACCTCACGATCGCGGGAGCAACCGGTTCGGCCGTTCCGCAGCTGGCGTCGCGAAGCACGAACTTGATACAGCGATCTCGTGTCTGCGCGCCGAGGTTGACGCCAAACAACTCGACAGGCACACGCACCAGGTTGTACGGGAGCACCTGCACGTCAAAGGACGTCGAATCGCTGTTCCCGCACGTGTCGGTCAGCGTGCAGTTCACGTTGGTGATCCCGTCTCCAAACTCCGACCCGCTCGGCAGGTCGCAGACCGGCTGCGAGGCCGGGATCTCAGCGCCGCAGTAGCTCTCGGCGTTCGGGAAGTAATAGGTCACCACCGCCGAGCAGCCGCCCGGATCGGCGTTGACGACGATCGGGGGACAGCCTTCGATCTTGCCTGCGTCACCACTGCCCTCGCTCGGGCAGCCGAGATACGGAGGCTCCTCGTTCTCGATGACGACGACGATCGGAACCGTCGCGGAGTTGCCGCAATGGTCGGTGGCGCTGATCGGCACTTCGACCGTCAGGGTGCAGCTATTGAGGCTCTCCACGTACACCGTCCCGCAGACACGGAACCGCTTGCCCGGCACCACTTCCTGGACGGTGATGGAACCGTAGATCGCCACGTAGCCGGCATCGCCGCCGGTGACGACGGGGTCGCCGACTTCGATGGCCTTGGCATCCAGCTCACAATCGGCGACTTCGGCCGAGAACGACGCGTAGTAGTCGCACGACCGGCCCGAGATCGACGCCGCGCTGCGCGGCTGCTTTCCGTCGCACTCGACCTCGGATGGCTCGATCGTGGGCGGCGCCTCATCCCGGATGATGATCACGTGCTTGCACGTATCCATCCGCCCGAAGATGTCCGTGTACTTGTACACCCGGATGATGATCTGCGGGTCATTGCGACAGCCCTCGCCGCCGGTAGCCGGAATGTCCTCCAGAACCACGAGAGTTCCACCGGGACATCCGTCGATCACCTGGCCGCCCAACTCCTCGAACTCGGCGACGGAGTTGGCCGGATTGGTCACGATGGGATCATCGATACAGTCGAGATAAGCATTGGGCGGGCATACCAGGTCCGGCCCCGTTCCCGAAACTTGCAAGCCGATCGTCTGTACGCATTCGGTGTAGAGCCCGCACGCGTCGGTGACACGCCACGTGCGAATCACCGCTGGGAACGGATGGATGACGAGGAGGTCACTGTACTCGATCGTCAGGTTCTCGGAAGGCGTACAGTTGTCCGAGACGTTCGTCGGCACGCCGGTGTCAGCCGGCTGGGTCGCCGTGCACGGCTGGTTCATCAGATCGGCCGGGCAGTCAAACGTCGGCGGCGACGTGTCGGCGATCGACGCGTACGCCTCGCACCCACACGATGCATTCCCGCAGCAATCGTACGCGCGGATGCGTACGCGGACCGAGGCGCTGCATGACTGGAGATCCGTGTACGGCAGCGTGCCGCTGATCCCATACACGACGCCCTTGCCCTGCCGACCGTGCGGCGTCACCACGACCGTCGCCTTCCCCAGCGTCACCGAACCGGAGACGGCCTCCGCCTCAATCACGTAGTTCTCCGGATCCTCGCTGAGACAGCACAGATCCGAGACATCAGCCGAGAATGAAATCTCTCCGGCACATCCCGCGCCGGGCGACGACGCGTTGGCGGAGCAGTTGTAAACGCTGGGTGCGCCTTGATCGCTGACGTAAATGAACTGCACGCACGAACTCTGATTTCCGCAATTATCCGTCGCGGTCCAGGTGCGTTCGATCGTGTACTCCGGTGCGCACTTGCCTGAAGTCACATTGTCCGAGTACTGGACCGCCGGCTGGCTCGTGCAATTGTCAAACGCGATGGCGGTCCCCGTCGCGTCGGGTTCGGTCGATGCCTTGCAATCGACGTACGCATCACCCGGACACTTGATACTGGGTGGGTCCGTGTCCGGCTTGAAAAGCGGCGTGGCGACGAGATTCGTCGCGAGCGGCGTACCCTCGAGACTCAGTTCTGTCTGGAAACCGTTGGCGTTGATGCGGAATCCCATCTGGAAAGGTGAGAACGCGCAGGCGTCACCCGCGGGGTCGAGTGTGAAAACCAAGGTCGCGACCCGGTGATCGCCGGTTTGTGGGGACGAGGGAAACACACTGCCGTCCATGTCGATCTGGCCGACACCGACGCGGCGCGGCTGCGATCCCGGCGCCGGATCGTCCAGGATGTGGGTGTTAAATGGCACATTGTTGTAGCTGCTCAGTGTCGGCGCGTACTCGAGCACCGTATCGTCATACGAAATAAACGCCTGATAGCCCGTCACGCCAGGTGACTGCGCGTTACGGATCCAGACCTCGACGCGCAGCTGCCCGCCGGCGGTCGGAATGCAGCCACCCACCGGCTCCAGTGAGATCGTGTTCGGCAGTGACGTATCACACGCGTCGCCCACGCCGTTGCTATTGGAGTCCGCCTGGTCGGAGTTCGGAGTCATCGGACAGTTGTCACAGACGTCACCGACGCCGTCGCCATCGCAGTCCGTCTGGTCCGGGTTCGCATCCTGCGGGCAGTTATCGCAGGCATCGCCCAGGCCATCGGAATCAGTGTCGGCCTGATCGGGGTTCGCTACCGCGATGCAGTTGTCGCAGATGTCGCCGGCTCCATCGGCATCGCTGTCCGCCTGGCCGGGGTTCGAATCCTGCGGGCAGTTGTCGCAGGCGTCACCAATGCCATCCTTGTCGGAATCGGCCTGATCGGGGTTTGCGGTAGTCGGGCAGTTGTCGCAGGCATCGCCCACGCCGTCGTCGTCGCCGTCGGCCTGATCGGGATTCGCGGTGGACGGACAGTTGTCGCACGCGTCGCCAACGCCATCCTGGTCACCGTCAGCCTGGTCAGCGTTCGCGACGGCCGGGCAGTTGTCGCAGAGATCGCCGAGACCATCCTTGTCTTCGTCCGCCTGTTCCGCATTGGAAACAGTCGGGCAGTTGTCGCAGGCATCGCCCACGCCATCGCCGTCGGCGTCCGCTTGATCCGCGTTCGAAACGCCCGGGCAGTTGTCGCAGAGGTCGCCAACACCGTCGCCATCACCATCGGCTTGGTCCGCGTTGGAGATGCTCGGACAGTTGTCGCACGCGTTGCCAACGCCGTCCCCGTCGGCATCAGCCTGGTCGGCGTTCGCATGCGTCGGGCAGTTGTCGCAGGCGTCACCGACGCTATCGCCGTCGGTATCCGCCTGATCCACGTTTGGCGCGGCTGGGCAGTTGTCACACGCGTCGCCGACCCCGTCGCTGTCGCTGTCAGCTTGGCCCGGATTCGGAGCCGCAGGGCAGTTGTCGCATGCGTCGCCGACGCCGTCGCCGTCACCATCGGCCTGGTCCGGATTCGGGACCGTCGGGCAGTTGTCCAGAGAGTCGATAATCCCGTCCCCGTCGGTGTCCGGCGGATTGCAGAGATTCAGTGGGGATGCGCTATTGCGTGGATTCGGCGCCCCGACCGAGAAGTCGGCCGAGTTGTTGTCGGTCTCGGCACAACCGTTGAGATTCCGACGCGCCGCGGTCGTGACGCTGAGATTGGGGGTGGGCGCGGTCTCGAAGCACTCGGACAGCGCGCCATAACCGACAATGTCCACCACGTCCGGACCGGCCGGACAGACCGTACCGGCGGTGATCAGCGTGCCAACCCGCAGGAGCACCACTTTCCCCGCGGTCGAACTGAGCTGAATCGTGCCGAATGCGTCGGGCGTGGGCAGCGGGCCCCCGATCGCGCCGGCGGAGCCTTGCTGGATCAGGTAGTAGCCGCCAGCGGGGATGATGCCGCTGAGCGATGTGCGCTGCCAGGATGTGCCCGTCGCAGCGGCGTACTGAACGGTCCAGCCGGTGATGTCGACCGCGGAGTTTCCGCGGTTGAACAACTCGATGTAGTCATTCTGATATGGCGCACTGACGTTTCCGCCGCCGCCAAAGACCTGGCTGACGACGATGTCGGCCGAGGTGGCCCGTGCCGCCGAAGACGTGGCACCTACCAGAGCGCACGCCACAAACGTCTGAACGAACCAAGCCAGTTGCCCAGTCTTCGACCGACTCATCGCCGTACCTGCCATACCGCTACCCTCCTCGGATCCCTGCACTGAAGTTCGAGACTGCGAGGTGTCTGCCTTGAAGATCCCGATATTCCTATCGAGGAACAAGCCCACGGCGCCCCCATCGTTCCAAAGCGACTCCTTCGACGACCGGAAGTGTGGAGCGCTAGTGTGCATTATCCCCTACACGACCGGAACCCACGGAGAGAACTTATAACGCCCCATCTTCACCATGTCAAGCCGCCTACGCAGTCAACCATGTTTTCCCAGATCAACAATGCATCCCCGCGGCGGGGTGCGATCCGCCGATGCGCGGACCTCGACAATCTCCGCCCTCCGCGCGCACGATTCCCAATTGGAGTTCGCGTCGTTGGCGCGATCGTCTGTGGCCCGGGCGGGACAGATCCAGAGCGTCGATATCGGCAAAACGATCACAGATTGCCTATTTTGACTCCGTTTAGCGCGAACCGAGCGTTTCGGTGTGCGCCCCGCGAGCCGACGCGACCGCGCGGCGAAATCCTACTTCGCGTCGCGAAAACACCGTCCTTCATGTCCGACGGCGGTCCTGATACAAGCCGCGCATCGCGAGGAATTCGGGGGCAACAGGCGCTGGGACCTCAAGGGCTCGCGTAGCCTCTTCAAGATTCGGAGCCACTGCGCCGCGCTGCACTCTGGTTGGCGGCCAGCCGTCGGCCGGTGTGCCGTGGGCCAGTCCGACGGCGGCTCTGGAACTGCCCAAGCCGCGTCTCGGGCCCCGGCAGGAAATATACATCGCCGCGTTGAACTGATGCGTCTGTTCGCGTAGTCTGCGCATGAATCCGGGTCGCAAGGTTGCGAGTGCCACTTCCAACTGCGCGACGCCGGCGCGCGGCGCCATATGCGTTCGTGTTCGGCGTGTGGGACTGCCGCTCTCGGATCGCCCTCGCCACCGTCTCTTGGGAGGAGTTCATCGTGCGTCAGACATCGGTCGGATTCGCCTCTTTCTTTGCCAACCTTGTGCGGCCCAGCGGCTTGCGCCAGTTGGCGACGCTTCCTTGCGTCGCGGCTGTCGCACTCTTCGGCTGGATTCTTCCGAGCGCAACTACCGCAACCCTGCCGACATTGCAGGCTGCCGCCACAGCGGGCGGCGTGCTCTCGGCCCCGCTGGGACTCGGTCGAGGCACGGACAGCGACGGCGATGGCGTCGATGACGCGGTCGACAACTGCCCTTCCGTCTTCAATCCCGACCAGCTCGACTCCGACGGCGATGGCATCGGCGACGCCTGT
>CAZNUJ010000003.1:0-174425 GCA_964576285.1 uncultured Planctomycetaceae bacterium
GGCGGTGTCGCCGGCCGCCGCGCCGGCCACGCCGCCGGCGCCGCCGCGGTCCGTCATCGCCCGACTCGTCCGACGACTCGCCGGATGGGGCCGCCAGGGTTGGCCCGGTGTCCGCGTCGTCATCGACGTCGTCGGGTTGTTCGTCGGATTCGGCGGACTCGAGCGGAGGAGGCGGGCGATCGAATTCGGCCGCCTCGTTCTTCGGCGCCGCAGCGCGGGGCGGCGGCGATGCGATCACCCCCGGTTCGTCGTCGAGGATTCCGTCCGCGAAACCACCCGCGCCCGCGGTAACGGGCGGGGGCGCGGCCGGCGGAGCTTCGGCTAGCGGCGTTCGGCCGCGTTGGGGTTGTTCTCGTTGTGTCGTCTGTCGTGGTGTTTTTCGTCTGGGTCCCACAGATGGCCTTTCGTCTATTTCAGTTGGGGTTGTGGGTGGGGTACTGCGTTGGGGGCGGGCGGCTCGTCATACGATACGCGCGTTCGAACGAGGTGATGCTGGCGCTGACGCGGGTCGAGGCCCAGCGCGGCGAGCACCTCACCCGGGCGGGCCGATCCGCTCTGGGACACGGTCTGCGTCCAGAGCAGTCGATCGTTGACGATCTCCACCTCACGGACGAACTGTCGAACATCCACGCCGCGCTTCCGTCCACTGGCCGCATCGGTCCGTTCGATCAGGACCGAGTCGGCGGCGAGGAATTGACGGATCCGCTCGGCCAGCCTTCCCGCCTCCTCGGCTTCGATCGGAAGTCCGTAGGATGCGGCGGTGGGCACGCAGGCTTCGTGCTCGGCCAGCTCGCGGACGTCTGTCAGACGAACGCCGGCGGGAAGCTGCGGTGATAGCCGGGCATGGATCTCGTCGGCCGGTAGCGGCGTCGCGAGTTCGATGATCAGCAGTTCGTCGTCGGATGCGATGCCGACGTTTCGCGGCAACGGTAGCGAGAGTTGCGGCCGGGGGTTGAATCCGGCCGAGCGACGCACGGGGATCTCGCCGCGAGCCAGCGCGCGCTCGAAGAGGCGCACCGTATCGCGGTGAGAGATGAACCGAACGTCACCCTCGATCTGAAACCGTACAGCGATTCGTCGTCGCAATCCCGACGCAATACCCTCGGGTCAACCGTTCTGTTCCAAGGGTGCGACCGCGTCGGTCCACGCGACCGTCGCGTCCGAACCCGTTCATGTCTTGCGAATCTGGGTTTCGTCGCCGCCGGCTTCCGCCTGAAGGCGGTCGATCGGGGGCTGACGTCTCGGGAAGGTGTTATACCACGTCCGGCAGGACCTTGCGGGTCTCATCCCGCAGGTAATTGACAACTTCGCGCTCCGTCTCGAAGCCGAGGGCCCGTTCGGCCACTCGGGCGGCATCGGTCATTTTGATGCTGCGGATCATCCGTTTCACGCTCGGGAGACTGCCCGCGACCATCGACATTTTTCGTAAACCAAGTCCCAGTAATAACATAGTGCAAAGCGGGTCGGCCGCCATTTCTCCGCACAGGCTGACGTCGACGCCCTCCTCCTCGCCGGCCCGAATGACCATCTTGAGCAGCCTGAGGACGGCCGGGTTCAGCCCGCTGAACAGTGGCGCCACCTTGTCGTTGGTGCGGTCGACCGCCAGCGTGTACTGGATCAGGTCGTTGGTGCCGATGCTCATGAAGTCGACTTCGCGGGCCAGTTCGCGGGCGCACAGGGCTGCGGCGGGGGTCTCGACCATGATGCCGATCGGGATGCGCTGGCGGAACTCGTAGCCCTCCTCCTCGAGCTCCTCGGTCACGAGGTTTAGCACGTAGCGGGCCTGCCGCAGTTCGTTGATGTTCGTGATCAGCGGGAACATGACGCTGACATTGCCGTGGTTGCTGGCGCGCATGATGGCCCGAAGCTGCGCGCGGAACAGCGGCAGGTTCTGGAGGCACAGCCGGATCGAACGTAGCCCGAGGAACGGATTCTGCTCGGGCTCGAACGGGCGTCCGGCCATGAGCTTGTCGGCGCCGAGATCGAACGTGCGGATCACCAGCGTCTTTCCGTTGAGCAGTTCGGTCGCCTGGCGGAAGCTCTGAAACTGCTCCTCCTCGGACGGCTCGGGGCCCTCCTGCATGAACAGGAACTCGGATCGAAACAGCCCGACGCCCTCGGCGCCCTTGGCGAGGCAGCCTTCGACATCCTCGGGAAACTCGATATTCCCGAGCAGGGTGACCTTCACGCCGTCTAGGGTGACGGCCGGCAGGTTTCTGAGTTCGTGCAGCGCGTGCTGGATCTCGACCTGGTGGGCGGCCTGCGACTTGTACTCGGCGATCTGGGCTTCATCGGGGTTGACGGCGACGACGCCGTGCGTGCCGTCGATCACCACGGTGTCGCCGCCCGACACCAGCGAGGTGATGTTCCCGAGCCCGACCACGGCCGGAATGCCGACGCCGCGCGCCACGATGGCGGTGTGCGAGGTTGAGCCGCCGAGGTCGGTGGCGAAGCCGAGCACCCGCCGGGTACGCTCCAGCATGACGGTCTGCGAGGGCGTCAGGTCGTGCGCGACGACGATCACCGGCTCCTCCAGCTCGGTGATGTCCTGCCGGGCCTCCGCGCCGATGTGACGCAGCAGGCGCCGCTCGATGTCGAGCACGTCCTTGGCCCGCTCCTGGAGGAACGGCGTGCTCATCTCCTGGAAGCGGCGCCGGTAACGGCGCATGAACACGCTGATGGCGTAGGCGGCCGAGTAGTTCTTGTCGCGGATGAGCTGGACCACTTCCTTGCGGGGCTTGGGGTCGGCCAGCCAGCGCTCGTGAAAGCCGAAGATGTCCGACAGTTCCGTGCCGGCTCGGCGCGCGAAGGTCTCACGTTCGCCGGCGACCTCGGCCCGGGCCGCCTCGAAGGTGCGGTCGACCAGTTCGACCTCGTGCTCCAGCTGCTCGGTCGGCAGGGTGCGGCGGGGGACGCGCGTTTCCTCGGTGTCGAGGACGATGGCCCGGCCGATGACCACACCGGGCGACACTCCGATGCCGCGCTTCACCGACATGCGATGGATGTTCCTGTCTGCCGGCGAACCGCGACCGCCGGGCGCGTCAACCGCCGGGGCGGGCGTCAGTCCTCGTTAAACCGGGCGGCGATCAGCCCGGCGAGCGCATCGACCAGTTGCTGCGCGTCGGCTCCGTCGGCGATAAGCTGGAGCCGCGTGCCGGGAGTCGCCTCGAGCAGCATCATTTCCATCGGGCTCTTGCCGTCGACGCTGATCGAACCCTTCCGCACGCGCACCGCGGCGTCGAACTGGCTGGCCAGGTCCACGAACCGCATCACCGGACGCGCGTGCAGCCCTTGCGAGTTGACGATCGTGACCTCGCGCTCGACATGCGTGCAATGCTGATCCATGGTTCGGGTTGGCGTGGTTCCTGTGATGGCGTCGGGTGTCACGGCTGATTCGCGGACAGGCCTGGGCCCCGATACGGGCGGCATTGCCGGCAAGCGGCGGTCGCCGTCGGCGTCAGGGGGTCGGCATCGCGTCCGCCTCCCGGATCAGTTCGACGATTTCCTTGCGCGTCTCCGACTGTCGCAGGAACCGCCTGAAATTGTCGCGTTGCAGGTGCCGGAAGATGCTCTCCATCGCCTGCAGGTGTCCGTCCGGATTGTCCGGGGGAGACAGCAGCAGCACGACCGTGAACACGGGGGCGCGGTCCAGAGCCGCAAAGTCGACGCCTCCGGCCGATCGCCCCAGCGCCGCCATGATGCGCTTGATTTTCGGGTGCTTGACGTGCGGAACCGCGACACCCTTCCCGAAGCCGGTGCTTCCCTGGTTCTCACGCTGAATGATCGCCTTGGCGATGGTCTCGGCATCCGATTCGTCGATCTGTTTCGCCGAAACCAGGGCCGCCACCAGGGTCCGGATCACGCCGTTGCGATCCGTCGGCGCCAGGTCCGGCTCGATGGCCTCGGTCACCACGAAATCCAACAACTTCATGAATTCACTCGCTCATCCGACGATCCGTTTCCGGATGCTTCCGGTTCCGGAGCCGCTCCTTGTGTCGACGAAGCTGCTCGGCCATCAGATCGACGGCCTGGTCCACGGCCGCATGCGGGTCCGCATGGGACTCCCGGACCACCAGCGGATGGCTGTGGTCGAGATGCACGATCAACTCGGCGAGCTGGTGCCCGCTTTGTGCGTCGAACACGACTTCGATCGATTGAATGCGATCGTAGTACCGTTGAAGCCGGGCCGCCTTGTCGGTCGCGTAGGTTCGGATCTGCTCCGGAACGTCCGTATGACGAGCGCTCACCACGATTTGCATGGACAGTCCCGTCTCGCCACGCATCGACGGCCACCCGGCCCCGGTGGCCGGTCGGTTGCCTTCCGCCTGCTTCGTTGACGTTGAAACACCAGAAACCGGTCGGAGTCTAATGACGCCTGGGACGAAGCGTCAAGTTTGGCCGAGACGGCCGGGGCGTTGTCGGACGCCCCGCTCGCGCGAACGCTTGCCAAACCGTGCCGCACCATAACGCAGACGCACTAAGGTGCTTCCGGCGGGAGCCGGCCGCGCCGATCGTGGTGACCGTCGCGGCACTCCGCGCGGACGCGGTCGCGCTTCATCCGCCCGGCCGACGAACGATCGACGCCGGCGCATGATCCGACGAATCCGCATCGAGGGAGACAATCCGCGTCAGCGCGGCCGATGGCGGTCCGGCCCGGAGCGGGTTTCCGCGCCGCGGCGCAGTCGATAACCTCCGCACGTGGCCAAGTCCGTGACGTACAAGGATGCCGGGGTCGACATCGACGCCGGCGACGAGGCGGTCGAGCGCATCAAGGCGGTCGTGCGCCGCACGTTCGGTCCGCGCGTGTTCGGTGAACTGGGCGGATTCGCTGCCTGCTTTCGCCTCGACTTCAACGAGCGGCTGTTCGCCCGCAACTACCGGGAGCCCCTGCTGGTGGCGTGCACCGACGGCGTCGGCAGCAAACTGCTGCTCGGCATCGAGCGCTCCCGCACGCAGGGTCCGGCCGCGGTCCGCTCGCTCGGCGTGGACCTGGTGGCGATGAACGTCAACGACCTGCTGTGCACCGGCGCCGAGCCGTTGTTCTTTCTCGACTACGTGGCCGTGCACAAGCTCGACCCCGCGGCCGTGGCGGAACTGGTCAGCGGCATCGCCGACGGCTGCGTCGAGGCTGGCTGCGCCCTGATCGGCGGGGAGACCGCCGAACTGCCGGAGTTGTACGCGCCCGGGCACTTCGACCTGGCCGGCTTCGCGGTGGGCGTGGTGGAGCGCAAGCGCGTGATCAATCCGCGTCGCGCCGAGCCCGGCGACGTCATCCTGGGATTGGCGTCCTCGGGCGTGCATTCGAACGGCTACGCGTTGGCGCGGCACGCGCTCTTGAGAAAGCGACGATGGGCGTTGACGGACACGCCCGCGAGCCTCGATGGGACCGTGGGCGACGTGCTGATGCGGCCGACGCGGATTTACGTCCGCTCGGTGCAGGCGGTTCTGGCGCGGTACCGCCGCAAGCGGGTCGTCAAGGGCATGGCGCACATCACGGGCGGCGGCCTGCCCGGGAACCTGCCCCGCGCCGTCGGCGACGATTGCGACGTGATGGTGCGTAAGGGAAGCTGGCCGATCCCGCCCATCTTCGATCTGATTCGCTCGACCGGCGTGGCCGAGGACGAGATGTACCGCGTGTTCAACATGGGCATCGGCTTCGCGCTGGTCGTCGCGCCGGCGTTCGCCGCCGCGATCACCCGGACGCTGCGCCGGCAGGGCGAGCGTGTGTTCACCATCGGCACGGTCCGCAGGGGGGCGGGCGAGCTGGTGTGGAAGTAGCCGCGCCCGTCCGCGCATCGGGAAGGAGCTGCGATCATCATGACTCGCCATCGCCGCCTGCTTTGCGAATTCGTCTCTTTGCCCACCGCGCCGTTCCATGAATCCGCCGGGATCGCCTACATCCACTCGTTTGCCGCCCGCCGTCCCGCTCTTTCGATGCGTGTCGATCCTTTCGGGAACCTGCTGGTGACCTACCGCGGCCGGGCCCGGCGCGGCCCGCGCCGCCGTCCGCTCGTGCTGGCCGGACACCTCGACCATCCCGGCTTCGTCGCCCGCTCAATGATCGGTCGCGACCTGATCGCCGACTTCCGGGGCTGGGTGGATCGCGACTACTTTCGCGGCGCGAAGGTGCGATTCTTCACGCCGACCGGAGAGGTGCGGGGTACGATCGTCGAGGTCGATCCCGGTCGGCCGGAGTCGCGCAGCGGCAACGCCGATCGCCGTCCGGCGCTGTTCCGAAACGAGACGCCGCCGGAAGCCGCCCGCATCCGCGTCCCGCGGGCCGTTCCGATCGGCGCGATCGGCATGTGGGACTTCCCTGGCGCTCGCATCGTCGGCGATCTGCTTCAGGCCCGGGCGTGCGATGACGTCGCCGGCGTGTCGGCCATCCTGGCGGCGCTCGACGAGCTATGCCGGACAAAGGCCGAAGGCGAATGCCTGGCGTTCTTCACGCGGGCCGAGGAGGTCGGCTTCGCGGGTGCGCTGGCGGCGGTCGATGCCCGCGTCCTGCCGCGTGATGCGGTCATCGTCGCGGTCGAGTGCAGCCGGGCGATCGCCGGCGTGGCGATGGGCGGCGGTCCGGTGTTGCGCGTCGGCGACAAGGCCAGCGTCTTTACGCCCGCGGCGACCGCCTGGTGTCAGGTCGTGGCGGACGAACTGGCGGCGCGGGACAAGTCGTTCGCCTACCAGCGCAAGCTGATGGATGGCGGCACGTGCGAGAGCACCGCGTACTGCCATTACGGCTACGACGCGACGGGCATCTGCCTGCCGCTGCTGAACTACCACAACATGGACCGGGAGCGACATCGCATCGCGCCCGAGTTGATCGACCTGCGCGATTTCGACCGGCTGGTGCGATGGTTCGTGGCGTTGGCAACGACCCGCACCCCGTTCGTGGCCGTTCAGCCCGCCTTGACCCGTCGCTTGCGCATGTTGCTGACCAAGCATCGCGCCCGACTGCGGAAAACCGCGTCAGCCGTCGCGCCAGGCAGCTACCGCTGAAGAGAGCAGACCCCCCCCGGAACGAGCCTGTTCTGGACCGCCCCTCGTTGGTCGGCGTGCCGTGACAGGTGCGGCCGCCACCGACGGCCGCCCTGGGATCATCGCTCCGCGAGAGCGGCTTTTCATCATGGCTGGGGCGGGTTTGCAAGACGGCAGACGCATTCTGGACCCCCTGACACGCAAGTTCGGAAACCCGATATTGGCGTATTCATGAACGACTATTCAGACGACCGCTCGTCGGATAGACTCGCCCTCGATGGCTCGGCGCAGGTTCGCATTCACAGGGAGCATGCCGCAGTGAGACGGCGCGTTGACATGCAGGGCAGCCTCAGCGCCCACGGCGCCAGGCCGCCCGGCTCGCGCCAAGTCGACCGCTTCTGGTTGTTGCGTCCTCCCAGGACGGGCCAGGCGATGAATCAGCCTGGCGAACTCCGGGTCGTCTTCGATTCGGCTGGGCGCCGCCGACAATCGGCGATGCCGTCGATGCGGAGGATGTGGGCGGCTTTCACATGACCGCGGACCGGATCGTCAGCGCGTTGGCCACGGTCACGCTTATCGAGATGATGCTGACGATCGGTCTGGGCGTCACGTTCCGCGAGGTGATCAACGTCGGCGCGAACTGGCGTCTCGTCATCCGCGCGGCTTTGGCAAACTACCTGCTGGTCCCGCTGGCGACGATCGCGCTGGTGATGGCGTTTCGCGCCAGCCCGCTCGTGGCGGCCGGATTGCTGATCGCCGCGGCCTGCCCGGGCGCGCCCTACGGTCCGCCGCTGACGGCCCTGGCCCGGGGCAATGTGCCGGTCGCGATCGGGCTGATGGTGGTGCTGGCCGGCTCGTCGGCGCTGCTGGCGCCGCTCATTCTGAGCGTCGCACTCCCGATTGTCGCGAAGGGTGATCCCGTCCGAATCGACGCCCTGGGCATGGTCAAGATGCTGGCGATCAGCCAGTTTCTCCCGCTCTGCCTCGGCCTGTGGCTTCGGCACGCCCGCCCGGCCGCCGCCGAGCGGCTGAAACGGCCGATGACGCGGCTCAGTTCGCTGCTGAATGTCGCCCTGCTGACGCTCGTCGTCGTCGTGCAGTTCCGCACGCTGATTCACATCCCGCTCAAAGGGTTCATCGGGATGCCGATGCTGGTGGCCGCCAATGCCATCATCGGCTGGTCTGCCGGCGGACCCACGTCGGAGAACCGCCGGTCGCTGTCGCTGACCACCGCCGTTCGAAACGTCGGACTGAGTCTTGCCATCGCGGCCTCGAACTTCCCCGGAACGGTTGCGGTCACCGCGGCCACGACGTTCGCCCTGTTCCAGACCGTTCTGATGGCCCTCGTTGCGGTCGCGTGGGGGCGGGGGGCCAGCGCCGCGCGGGCACGCGGCGACCAGGCCGAGCCGTCCGGCGGGTGGAACACGGCTGGCGCGCGGGAGTGCAAACCGTGAACCGGCCATCGACTTCAATCAACCGAACCATGCGAAAGCGACTGAACAGGGAGCGCTGATATGACTCAACCCATCCAAACCATCGCGGAAAGCGTCAAGCTGGGCGGCAACATCGCCGAGAACCTCAAGCGGCGCACCGACTCCGCCCGCAAGCGATTCACCGAGCGCGTCGATGCGGCCTGGCAAACGCTCTCGGCCGACGCGCCGGCGGCGCCCGCCACGCCCTTCGACTGGTTCAAGCAGTGGTTCGACTATTCCGTCGACTTCGCCCAGCGGACGGTGCTGTTCTGGGACACGCTGCGCCGCCGGGGCAACGCGTTCGTCGAGCACGAGCGGGCGGGCAAGCCGCCGGTGCTGCACTTCGAATACGAGCTGGTCCAGGATGCGCGGACGTTCGAGCGGCCCGCCAACTACGCGCTGCTGCGCATCAAGCCGCCCCCGGGCGTCGAGGTCGACCCGAACCGGCGTCCCTACGTCGTGATCGACCCGCGTGCCGGACACGGACCCGGCATCGGCGGCTTCAAGGACGACTCGCAGGTCGGCGTCGCGCTCCGCGCCGGACACCCCGTGTATTTTGTCATCTTCTTCCCGGAACCGGTGCCCGGCCAGACGCTGCTCGACGTCTGCGCCGCCGAGGCGCGGTTCGTGCACCACGTTCGCGAGCTGCATCCGAACAGTCCCAAGCCGGCCATCGTCGGCAACTGCCAGGGCGGCTGGGCGGCGATGATGCTGGCCGCCTCGAACCCGGACGATACCGGGCCCATCGTCATCAACGGCGCGCCGATGTCGTACTGGGGCGGCGCATGGGTCGACGGCGAGGGCGACAATCCGATGCGCTATGCCGGCGGACTGCTGGGCGGATCGTGGTTGGCATCGCTGTCGGCGGACATGGGAAACGGCGTCTTTGACGGAGCGCACCTGGTTCAGAATTTCGAGAATCTGAATCCGGCCAACACCTTCTGGGACAAGTACTATCACCTGTTCGCCAATGTTGATACGGAGCCGCCGCGTTTCCTCGAGTTCGAGCGCTGGTGGGGCGGCTTCTACCTCTTGAATCGGCAGGAGATCGAGTGGATCGTCCGCAATCTGTTCGTCGGCAACCGGGTCTGGGCCGGCGCCGGACGGACCGCGGACGCGGGGGGGGTCTTCGACCTGCGCGACATCAAGGTGCCGATCGTGATGTTCGCGTCAATGGGCGACAATATCACGCCGCCGCAGCAGGCCTTCAACTGGGTGGCCGACGTCTATGGCTCCACCGAGGAGATCAAGGCCCGCGGTCAGACCATCGTGGGGCTGGTGCACGGCGACATCGGCCACCTCGGCATCTTCGTTTCGGGTCGGGTCGCCAAGAAGGAGCACGCGCAGATCGTCTCGGTGCTCAAGTCCATCGAGCGACTCCCGCCCGGCCTGTGGGCCATGCAGATTCACGAGCGCAAGCGCCCCGATGGCGGCGTCGAGTACGACGTTGATTTTTCCGAGCGGTCGCTGGAAGAGGTTGTTGCCCGTCTGAACCGCCTGAATCGGCGTGACGAGCGTGCCTTCGACGCGGTGGCCGACCTGTCCGAGCTCAATCAGCGGATGTACGAGTTCTTCGTTCGCCCCTTCGTCCGCACGGTGTCCAACGACCTTCTCGCGGAGATCGGGCGGCGGTTTCACCCCATGCGCTTCACGCGCTGGGCGATCTCCGATCTGAACCCGGCCACATGGTGGCTGGAGACGGCCGCCGACACGGTGCGGGCGCAGCGGGCGCCGACCCGTCCCGACCAGCCGCTGCGAAAAGGTGAGCGATTTGTGTCGGAACTGATCAGCGCCTCGTTTGATCTGTACCGCGACCTGCGCGATGCCGCGAGCGAGGCGGCCTTCTTCCAGTGCTACGGCAACATGTTCCTGTTCCATGCGCTGGAGCGAGCGCCGGATGGCGGCATCACGGCTGCTCCCGCGACCGACCCGCGATCGCTCAGCTACGTGCGGGATGCTCTGAACGCGATCGACCGCGGCGGCTATGCCGAGGCCGTGGCGAGAGCCGCGTACATGCTGGAGCGTCACGACGGTCCGCTGCCGCTGTGGCGCCTGCAGGCCCGCGACGAGATGATCCGCGACTACCGCGACCTGCTCCCCAGCGCGTCGCCGGAGGAGTGGCGTCGCATCCGCGGTATGCAGGAGATCATCGTCCGCTACGAGCCGCAGCGCGCGTTGGCCTCGCTGGCCACGCTGCTCGCCCGGCCGGAGGATCGGGAGCGGTTCCTGACGCTGCTGGAGCGCGTGCTCGCCGACGAGCGCATTCAGCCTGAGAACACGACGGCCGAACAGCGTGACGCGCTGGCGCGCATTCGAGAGGTATTGAACAAGCCGGCGACCCCGCGCCCGACCGCGCGGGCGGAGCGAGCCGTCAAGCGAGACGCCTGAACGAACGGACCATGCCATGAGCTCCTTTTCGAACACGCCATTTGACCGGATCGAGATCGGCCACGTCGAGACCGTGACGCGCACGTTGTCCAAGCTTGATATCGAGGCGCTCGCGTTCGTGTGCGGCGACCTCGATCCGTATCACGTCGACGACGCCGATCTGCCCGCGGCCGGGACATGGACCGAGGCGGTCGCCGCGGAGGCCTTCGTCAGCTACATCCTGAATCGCCGCTACCCGGGTCCCGGCACGCGCGTGGTGGCCGTCGATCTCAAGTTCAACGGCCGGCTGACGATCGGCGACACGGTGACGGCCACGCTGACGGTGCGCGACAAGCGCGCCGACGGCGCGATCGTCGCCTTCGATTGCCGCTGCGTGAATCAGAACGGCGACGTGATCGCAGCCGGCACCGCCGCGGCGGCCGCACCGACCAAGCTGATGACTTACAGCGACCTGGCGACGCCCGAGGTGATCTTCCGGCGGACCGACGCCTTCGCGCGGCTGATCCGCGCGTGCGAATCCTTCCCGCCGGTGATCTGCGCCGTGGTGCATCCCTGCGACCACGACTCGCTGCTCGGGCCGCTGGAAGCGGCCCGGCGCAAGCTGATCACTCCGGTGCTGGTCGGCCCCGAGGCCCGCATCCGCGACGTCGCCGCGGCCGCCCGCGCCGACCTGAGCGGCATCCGCATCGTCCCGACCGGGCACAGCGAGGAAGCCGCCACGACGGCCGTCGCGCTGGCGCGGGCGGGCGAGGTACAGGCCTTGATGAAAGGCAGCCTGCACACCGACGAGCTGATGAGCGCGGTGGTTTCGGCGACCACCGGACTGCGGACCGCGCGGCGCATCAGCCACGCCTTCGTGCTGGACGTGCCGACTTACCCGCGCCTGCTGATCGTGACGGACGCCGCCATCAACATCGCGCCGAACCTGAAGGCGAAGGTCGACATCGTTCAGAGCGCCATCGAGCTGGCCCAGGTGCTCGGCGTCGAACGTCCGAAGGTGGCGATTCTGTCCGCGGTCGAGACGGTCAACGCCGACATCCCGTCTACCATCGACGCCGCGGCCTTGTGCAAGATGGCGGACCGCAAGCAGATCGTCGGCGGCATCCTCGACGGACCGCTGGCGTTCGACAACGCCATCAGCGCCGCTGCGGCGAAGATCAAGAAGATCGACTCGCCGGTCTCCGGCGAGGCCGACATTCTCGTTGCGCCCGACCTGGAAGCCGGGAACATGCTCGCCAAGCAGTTGCAGTACCTGGCCGGCGCGGAGAGCGCCGGCATCGTGCTCGGGGCGCGCGTGCCGATCGTGCTCACCAGTCGCGCGGACTCGGTGCGCACACGGCTGGCGTCGACGGCCGTCATGGCCATGGTCGCCCACGCCCGCGCCACCCCGGGCGGCCCCGCGCTGCCGCGATAGGAAGGGAACCATCATGTCCGACGCGATCGTGGTGCTCAACGCCGGCTCGTCCAGCATCAAGTTCTCGATGTTCGTCGCCACCGAGCGCGAGCTTCAGCCGCACCTGCGCGGGCAGATCGAGGGACTGTTCACATCGCCCCGATTCGTTGCCAAGTCTCGGGACGGCTCGACCGTCGCGGAGCGGGCGTGGGGCGACGGGACGAAACTCGGACATGACGGCGGCATTCAACAACTGTTCGAGTTTCTGCGCGGCCAGGTTGCCGAACATCGACTGATCGGCGTGGGGCACCGCGTCGTGCACGGCGGGATGATCCATACCCGGCCGACCCGCCTCGACGCCGGCGTGTTGACGGCGCTCGAATCGCTCATCCCGCTGGCGCCACTCCATCAGCCGCACAACCTCGCCCCCATTCGCGTGCTGCTGGAGCGCCTGCCGAAACTGCCGCAGGTGGCCTGCTTCGACACCTCGTTTCATCACACCAATCCGCCGGTGTCGCGGCTGTTCGCGCTGCCGATGGAGTACGCCGACGCGGGCGTGCAGCGCTACGGCTTTCACGGCCTCTCGTACGAGTTCATCGCGTCCGCGCTGCCGGGCGTCGACCCGACCGCCGCCGCAGGCCGCACCATCGTGCTGCACCTCGGCAACGGCGCCAGCATGTGCGCCCTGCACGAGGGTCGCAGCATCGCTTCGACCATGGGCTTCGCGGCCGTCGAGGGCCTGCCGATGGGCACCCGTAGCGGCTCGCTCGATCCCGGCGTCATCCTCTACCTGATGGACCAGCGAAAGATGGATGCCCGCGCCATCGAGCGCCTGATCTACAGCGAATCCGGATTGTTGGGCGTATCCGGACTGTCGAGCGACATGCGCGTCCTGCTGGGCAGCGATCAGCCTCGGGCCCGGCTGGCGATTGACCTGTTCGTCTATCGCATCCGGCGCGAGCTCGGCTCGCTCGCGGCCGCACTGGGCGGACTCGACGCGATCGTTTTCACGGCCGGCATCGGCGAGCACGCCGCCGGGCTGCGGGCGCGGGTCTGCCGCGACGCGGCCTGGATCGGCGTGGAGCTCGACGAAGCGGCCAACACGGCTCACGGACCGCGCATCAGCGCTGCCGGCAGCAAGGTTTCCGCCTGGGTCATCCCGACCAACGAGGAACTGGTCATCGCGCGGCACGTGCGACGGATGGTGTCGGATGCGGCCGGCGTCACTCATCTTGGTTGATGAAGGCTAGAACTGGAAAGGACCGTTGACGGCGAACATGGAAACGGGGTCCGGTAACTCGCAGGAAAGCCGACCGCGCCATGCGGCGCGCGACGGCAATAGCACGCTGTTCAATCCGGCCGCTTTACCCCCCTGTGCTCCGTTTTCAGCGATCGACGCCGGATTCGCTGTCGGCTCCGGCGAGCCATCTTGCACGAGTGGAGCGGTCCGCCCGCGGCGTGCCCAAGAGCGCGGCGTTGACAAGCTTGCTTTCAGGCTGTCGAATCGCCATCCCTCTCGATGGCGCGGTCATCATGGGAGTCTCTGCGGATCATCCGGGCAAGTCGTTGCCATCCATCCCCATCACAAGCCGCCATCACTCGAAACGTGGACCCTCTGCGCCTGGCGGCCGGTGCTAGTGGGCAACCCGCCCGCTGTGTTGGATACCCGCGCTGGGTCGCCCGAGCGCTCGAAGGAAAGAGTGAGATCATGACCATCCCAAGTACCGCCTTCGTACCGAAGGCCACGCGGCCGATGCCGAGGCGCTTGCTGGTTGCGCTGGCCGCGCCGGCGCTGCTCTGGACGAGCGCGTGCCGGCAGAAGTCGGATGCCAAGGCACCGCCGCCGAAGCCGCCGGAAGTGATCATCAGCCGCGTGGTCGAACGAGAGGTGATCGACTACGAGGAGTTCACCGGCCGACTCGAGGCGGTGCAGAACGTCGAGGTGCGGGCGCGGGTGCGCGGCTATCTCGACGCGGTCCACTTCACGGACGGACAGGAGGTCAAGGCCGGCGACCTGTTGTTCGAGATCGACCCGAGGCCGTTTGAGGCCGCTCTCCGCAGCGCCGAGGGACAGAAGGCGCTGTGGGTCGCCCGGCGACAGAAGGCCGAAGCCGACGTCAAGCGATACGAGGAGCTCGTCCCCACCGGAGCGGCCAGCGCGCAGGATCTGGACAAGGCCCGGGCCGAACTGGGAGAGGCGGTCGCCGCCATCCAGTCGGCGGATGCGGAGATCGAGCGCGCCAAGCTGGATGTCGAGTTCACCAAGATCACCGCCCCGATCGACGGCCAGATCAACCGAGCGATGATTACCAAGGGCAATCTCGTGCAGGCGGGCCCGGGGTCCGATGCTGTGCTCACGACGATCGTCTCGGTGAACCCGATCTTCGCGTACTTCAACATCAACGAGCGGTCGCTGCTGCGATTCCGCGAGCTGCACCGTTCGCGCACGCCACCGGGCGCGCCGCAGCCCACGGTCCAGTCCCTTAAGACCCCGGCCTACATCGGGCTCGCCACCGACGAGGGCTACCCGCACCAGGGCGTGGTCGATTTCGCCGACAACCGGGTGGATCCTTCGACCGGCACGATCCAGGCGCGGGCGATCCTCGACAACTCACGTCGCATTTTCAAACCGGGCTTCTTTGCCCGCGTGCGCCTGCCCACCAGCGAGCCGAAACGCGCCGTGCTGGTGACCGACCGCGCCGTCGGCTCCGACCAGAGCAACAAGTACGTGTACGTCGTCGACGACAACAACATCGTCCAGTACCGCGTGGTCCGGCTCGGACGGCTGCAGGACGACGGCCTGCGCGTCATCGCCGAAGGCCTTCAGCCGACCGACTCGGTCATCGTGACCGGCCTCCAGCGGGCGCGACCCGGGAAGCCGGTCACCCCGCAGCGAACCGAGATGCCTCGTCGAGAGGCCGTGCCGGCTCCGGCGGTGACCGCGCGGGCCGTGCCGGGCGCTGAGTCGGAGCGCCCGGCCGCGCCAACGCCGTCACCCGGCTCCGGAACGAAGCCCGAGCAGCGGTAAGGAACGCCCACCCATGATCTCCCGATTCTTCATCGATCGCCCGATCTTCGCCTCCGTGCTGTCGATCGTGATCACGGTCGCGGGCCTCGTCTCGCTGTTCGCGCTGCCGGTCGCCCAGTATCCGGAGATCGTGCCGCCGACCATCCAAGTCTCGTGCATCTACCCCGGCGCGAGCGCCAGCGTCGTGGCCGACACGGTGGCGGCGCCCATCGAGCAGCAGGTCAACGGCGTCGACAACATGCTCTACATGTCGTCGTCGTGCACGAATGACGGCTCCTACACGCTGACGGTCACCTTCAAGCTCGGCACCAACATCGACATGAACCAGGTGCTGGTGCAGAACCGGGTGTCGATGGCCATGCCGATGCTGCCCAACGAGGTCAAGGCCACCGGCGTCACCACAAAGAAAAAGTCTCCCAACGTCATGCTGGTGGTCAACCTGTTCTCGCCCGACGGGCGCTATGACCAGCTCTATCTCAGCAACTACGCGACCATTCAGATCAAGGACGAGCTGGCGAGAATCGAGGGCGTGGGCGACGTCGCGTATTTCGGCCAGCAGGACTACAGCATGCGGGTCTGGTTCGACTCGGAGCGGCTGGCCACGCTCGACCTGACCACCCTCGACGTGATCCGGGCCCTGCAGGAGCAGAATGTCCAGGTCGCGGCCGGCATGGTCGGCCAGCCGCCGACCAGCGAGGCGCTCGATTTCCAGTACACGCTCAATACGCTCGGCCGACTCACCACGCCCGAACAGTTCGGCGAGATTGTCCTCAAGACCGGCAGCGAGGGTCAGGTTGTCCGGCTCGGCGACGTGGCACGCATCGAACTCGGCGCCAAGAACCAGGACCAGGCCTGCACCCTCGACGGCAAACCGTCGATCGGACTGCCCGTCTACCAGTTGCCGGGTTCGAACGCGCTGGCGACCGCCGAACGCGTTAAGGCCAAGATGGAGGAGCTCAAGACGAAGTTCCCGGAGGGGCTGGACTACGAGATCGTCTATGACACGACGCCGTTCATCAAGGAGTCGATCCACGAGGTCATCAACGCATTGCGCGATGCGTTCATCCTCGTCGCGATCGTCGTGCTTGTGTTCCTCCAGGGCTGGCGCACGACGCTGATCCCGCTGATCGCCGTGCCCGTGTCGCTGGTCGGCACGTTCGCCGTCATGGCCATGCTCGGCTTCTCCCTGAACAACCTCTCGCTTCTCGGGCTGGTGCTGGCCATCGGCGTGGTCGTGGACGATGCCATCGTGGTCGTCGAGAACGTCGAGCGGTGGATCGAGCACGGGCTGTCGCCCAAGGAGGCCGCCTACAAGTCGATGGAGGAAGTCACCGTCGCGGTCATCGCGATCGCCTTCGGTCTCAGCGCCGTGTTCATCCCGGTCGCCTTCATGGCCGGCATCTCCGGCCAGTTCTACCGGCAGTTCGCCCTGACCATCGCGACCTCCACGCTCATCTCGGCATTCAACTCGCTGACGCTCAGCCCGGCCCTGGCCGCGATCATCCTCAAGCCCCGCCCCAAGGGGGCGCACGGCCACGGTCATACCGAGGCGCTGCCCCGGCTCGGCGTCGTGCTGGTGTGCGGACTGATCGCCTACCTGAAACTGACGCCGCTGCTGGCGTCGCTGTTCGGTGCGCCCGCTCCCGGAGGCGAGGCCGGCGGGCATGGCGGGGGCGCGGCCATGGTCGGCGGCTCGGTCCAGCTCTGGGCGGCGCGAGTCGTGGCCGCGATCGTCGGCTGCGCGGCCGGATGGCTCCTGACCGGCGCGATCAACCGACTGCTCGGGTTGTTCTTCGCCGGCTTCAACAAGGCCTTCGGCTGGCTGACGGCAGGCTACGCCGGCGGCGTCCGCCTCGCGATCCGCGGGACCGCGGTGGTCCTGCTGATATTCGGCGGACTGCTCTACGCCACCTACTACGGCCTGACGACCGTCCCGACGGGATTCATTCCGTCGCAGGACAAGGGCTACCTGCTGGTCAACATCCAGTTGCCCGACGCCGCGTCGCTGAGTCGAACGCAGGCCGTTCTCGCCCGCCTGGACGAGCTGGTGCGAAAGCTGCCCGGCGTCGCTCACACGCTTGGCGTGGCCGGCCAGTCATCGCTGCTGGCGACGAACGGTTCGAACCTCGCGTCGATGTACGTGGTTTTGGACGAGTTCGAGAAGCGCCACTCCCCGGAACTCTACAGCGATCGAATCGCGGCGAAAATTCGCAAGCTGGCGTATGCCGAAATCCGCGAAGCCGAGATCGGCGTGTTCGGCGCTCCGCCGGTCGACGGTCTCGGCACCGCCGGCGGCTTCAAGATCATGGTTCAGGATCGCAGCGGCTTCGGGACCGAGGTGCTGGCCGAGCAGACGCAGAACTTGGTCGCCAAGGCGCGGGAAGACTCGGACCTGATCGGCGTCTTCACCATGTTCCGGGCCAACGTCCCGCAGTTCTACGTCGACATCGATCGCACCAAGTGCAAGAGCGCGGGCGTGGCGCTGAGCGACGTGTTCAACACGCTGCAAACGAATCTCAGCGCGTACTACACCAACGACTTCAACCAGTTCGGCCGCACCTGGCAGGTGAACGTTCAGGCGGAGGCGCCATTCCGGTCGCGGCCGGAAGACATCGCCCGGCTACAGGTTCGCAACGCCGCCGGCGAGATGATGCCGCTGGGCGCCGTCGCCGACATCCAGGAAGCCACCGGGCCGATGATGATCACACGGTACAACATGTACCCCGCGGCCCCGATCAACGGCGCCGCGGCGCCCGGCCGCAGCTCCGGGCAGTCGATCGCCGCGATGGAGCGGTTGTCGGGCCAGGAGATCCCGCCCGGCATGTCGACCGAGTGGACCGAGCTGACCTACATGGAGATTCTCGCCGGCAGCACGGCCGCGCTCATCTTCCCGCTGTGCGTGCTGTTCGTCTTCCTCACGCACTCGGCCGAATACGAGAGCTGGGCCCTGCCGCTGGCGATCATCCTGATCGCGCCGCTGAGCATTTCCTTCGCCCTGCTCGGCGTCTCGCTCCAGGGCATCGACAACAACATCTTCGTGCAGATCGGCTTCGTCGTCCTGATCGGTCTGGCCTGCAAGAACGCCGTGCTGATCGTGGAGTTCGCCAAGCATGAGCAGGACCACGGCAAGAGCCGCAAGGAGGCGGCCATCGAGGCCTCGCGGCTGCGGCTGCGCCCCATCCTCATGACCTCGTTCGCCTTCATCCTCGGCGTGGTGCCGCTGGTGGTCGCCAAGGGCGCCGGCGCCGAGATGCGCACGGCGCTGGGGCTGGCCGTCTTCGCCGGCATGCTGGGCGTGACCGTCTGCGGGTTGTTCATCACGCCGGTGTTCTACACGACCATTCAGTGGCTGGTGGAGCGGCGTAAACCGGCCGCCGAACCGGCCGTGCACGCGGGAGAAGCGACATGAGCATTCAACGCGCCTTCAGCGCCGGGCTCCTGGGCGGCGTCGCCGTCGTGCTGCTGGCCGGCCAGGCCGGTTGCATGGTCGGGCCGAACTACGTCAAGCCGCGCGCCGCCGTCGCCGACCAATGGCTCGATCCGGCCGGCCCCCGTCTGGCGCGTGGCGAAGACGTCGTGGCCCGCTGGTGGGAAGTGCTGAACGACGCCGAACTCAACAAGCTGGTCGAGACCGCCTACCGCAACAACCCCACGTTGCACGCCGCCGCCGTTCGCGTGCTTGAGGCCCAGGCGCGCCGCGCGGTGGCGTTCGGACTGCTCTTCCCTCAGCAGCAGGATGGCACCGGAAGTTTCTCGTGGAACCAGGCCAGCGAAAACGCCGGTATGCCGCGGCCCGAAACCGGCCGATCGCCCGGCCTGATCGGGCGACTCCGGCAGGATCCACGCGACGTCCTGAGTCGCCGATTGTCTCCGGAGCCGGGCATCGACTCGGTGTTTCATAACTGGGAGTTCGGGTTCGGCGCGACCTGGGAACTCGACATCTGGGGTCGATATCGCCGCGGCATCGAGTCCGCCGACGCCCAGGTTCTGGCGACGCTGGCCGGCTACGACGACGTGCTGGTGAGCCTGATCGCCGAGGTGGCCACGAACTACGTCGTGCTGCGCGCTCTCGAGGAGCAGTTGGCGGTCACGCAAAGCAACGTGGATATCCAACGCCGCGGATTCCAACTCGCGCAGACCAAGTTCGAGGGCGGCACCACCACGGCCCTCGACCCGGCACAGGCCGCCTCGCTGCTGCACGATACCGAAGCCCAGATCGCCGACATCGAGGCTCGCATCGCCCAGACGCGGGCCACGCTGTGCGTGTTGCTCGGCCGGCCGCCGAGCGACCTGCGCGACCTGATCAGCACCGGCCGTCCGATTCCGTCGGCTCCCGAGACGATTGCGGTCGGCATCCCGGCCGACCTGCTGCGCCGCCGGCCGGACGTCCGCCGCGCGGAGCGCACACTCGCGGCGCTCAGTCCGCTGATCGGCATCGCCGCGTCGGACCTGTATCCGCGGTTCTCCCTGGCCGGCTCGCTGGGGCTTTCGGCCGAGAACTTCTCCGACCTGTGGCGCGGCAACAGCTTTCAGGCGTTCGCCGGGCCGTCGTTTCGATGGGCGCTCCTCAACTACGGGCGAATCGAGAACAACATCCGCGCCCAGGACGCCGCCTTCCAGGCATCCATCGGAGACTACGAGAACATCGTGCTCCGCGCCCAGAGCGAGGTGGAGAGCGCCATCGCCGGCTACCTGGGGGCGCAGCGCCAGGTGGCCGCGCTGACGCAGAGCGTCGACGCCGCCACGCGGGCCGTGCGGCTGGCCGAGCAGCAGTATCGCGGCGGCATCGCCGACTACACGCGCGTGCTGAACACGCAGGACTTCCTGACGACGGCTCAGTCGCGCCTGGTGTCGACGCGGGGCGCGGTGGCGCTCAACCTGGTGGCGCTGTATCGCTCCCTCGGGGGCGGCTGGGACTTGCGCGGGCCGGGCGAGCTGGTTCCCGCGCCCATCAAGGACCAGATGCGGCAGCGCACCGACTGGGGCAGCCTGATCGACGCGGAGCCGGCCGAGGGAACGTAGGCGGGCGGTCCGAGCTACGCCTTGGCGCCGCCCACCCCCTGCGTGTCGCTGCCGTGCACCAGCGCGCGGTCCTCGACCTCGGGGAAGCACCGCTCCGCCGTCCGCCGCAGCCGGGTCATCTCGCGCTCCAGCACGGCCGCGCGCGCGGCCGGCAGCGTCTGCGCGAGATTCTCCAGCATGGCCCGCAGGCGACGCACAATCTGAACGCTGGCGCCGCCGAAATGGCGAATCTCGGTCACGGCCAGCGAGACGAAGTCTTCCCAGTCCGGCGTCCGGCACAGGAAGCGCGGATGACCTCGCGCGTCGGCGACCAGCCCCTCGTTGAGGTTGCGCTGGCCCACGACGCGCAGCAGGCGATGAATCTGGTCGATCGCGAGCACGGCCGTCGTCGGATCATTGATGGCCGGCGACAGGCCCTTGTTGGCGATGTCGACCATGATTCGAAATGCGAACGCCGGGTCCTGCTCGATGGTGCGTTCCATTCCCAGTGCGATCGACTGGTCGAGGCGCTTCGTCGGGAAGTTCGGCTTGGCCCGAAACACGCGGAACAACACCTCCCCGGAGGCGACGTAATCGCCGACCTGTGGGGCCAGCTCGATCAGGCAGTCCTGCTGCTCGGCCATCGTCGCCAGCCCGAGTGAGTCGACCGCGAGGACCACGCCGCTCCGCCGGCACGTCAGCGTGTGCGTGGGTGCGTCGCGGGTGATCTCGCTTGGCGTTCGCCCAGCGTCGGGTCGCTCCGTGAACGGACGCGGGTAAAGGCTCTCGATGCAGCGCCGGCCCTTGGCGAAAACGAGCCGCAGCACGCCGCTGGGCCGCAGGAACTTGCCGACGTGATCGACGAGGTACAGGAAGTATGCGAGACTCAAGATGCACAGCCACGCCGCGCCGCGCGCCGCGATCATGGGCACGGCGTCGCGGATTCGAACGGCGACCGCCAGTGAGAATGTGAACGCGAAGCTGAAGAGCAGCATGCCCAGCTTGATGCGCAAGTCCTGAAAGACGAGCGAGATGACGCGCGGCGTGAGCTGGGCGCTGGCCAACTGGATCGCCAGGAGCAGGCTGGACGAGACGAACACGATCAGCGTGAACATCGACGTCGCCAGCGCCACGAGCACATCCCTGGCGGAGGTCGGATCGGCCGCCGCGCGCAGCGCCAGTCGCTTGTCCAGTTCGAAGACAAGCTCGCCCAGCAACAGGGCCGTCAGGATCCCGACGAACGGGATCAGCCAAATGGAGTACTTCCGGTAGTTTCGGAACAGGTATCGATGAAGCCAGGTCATGGGTGGCAGGTCAGTTGTCACGCGAGGGCCGGCGTCGTGCGACAAGGACACGCGCCGACGGCGCGGGGTTCGCGGCTCGAAAATGCCGACGGCCGAGATTCGGCCGCCTTCCCTCGGCTACTTCGGCGGCATGCGGCTCAACATGCGGCGGATGCCGTCCTCGACCCGCTTCTGCCGCTCGGCCGGCGGCGCGTTGGCGAGCAGTCGCGCGGTCGCGGACCCGGCCCAGATGCTCCGCTGCGACGGCGGGTCGAGCAGCCGCACGATGACCGTCCCGGTCGGATAGGTCACGCCGTGCGGATTGACACTGAAGTCGGTCTTGTCTTCCCTCGTCACGCGATACTCAACCAGGAAGTCCGGCGAGCCGCCCTCGACCTTCCGAAAACCCTTTCGCTGGAGCTCGGCCTCGATGGCCTCGGTGAGCAGAGCATGGATCTCCGGATTCGACGCGTGACCCTCGCTGGACTGAACCCACGCGTACCGCTCGCCAAGGCCCGACATGCGGATCGCGGGGCCGTCCCGCCCGTCCACGTCGACCGGGCCTCCCTCGGAGCACCCGAGCACGCCCGCAAGCACGCCACAGATCACCAGCAATCCGAGCTTCTTCATGGGACTTCCTCTCGCGGTGCGTGCCGAGTCATCGCCGGGCGGCCGCCTGCCCGCTGCTCCGCGTCGGCAGCAGCGGAGCGATGTGGTCGCGGACAAACGCCGCGTTCACGGCATCGGTATGGCCGCCGTAGTTGCCGTCGCGCTCGAACTCCCGCGTCCACGGGACGCGCTTGACCTTTGCATACAGTTGCCGCGTCTCCGGCGTGGCGCGGGCCGGCATCATGAAGCCTCGCAACCCCGCCAGCCGTTCGCCGGCGTCCACCCGGTCCGCCGACCCGGCCGATGGAACGAGAAACCTCAACACGGCATCGTTGTCGGATGTGAACACGTACAGATGCCCGCGCACACGCCGCAGGGCCGCGGTCAGGTCGTGATCCGAACTCATCGACGAACCCAGCAGGATCACGTTCTCGACCGGGCACGACTCGGGCAGCGACTCGAGCGTGAACACGGCCACGGCCGTGCCGGCCGACAAGCCGATGAGATGGATCGGCCGACCGGGGTACTCGCGGGCGTAGGTCTGGATCCGACCGGCCAGCTCGCGCGCCTTGCCCCGCTTGTATTCGACGGACGAGCCTTGGTCGGCGGCGACGCCGGCCCCCGTCTCCCATGTGAAGACCTCACCGGCGCCGTTGTACCCGGCGTCAAGCAGCCCCTGCCGGACGCCGCCGGCCCAGTTCCGCAGCGGCTGACCTCCGCCCGCGCCGTCGAGGTAGTACGTGTAGCCGCGTGTCATGCGAGTGGCGCGGTCGGGCAGCGGTTGAAACGGCGAACCGCAGCCTGCCGACACCACCGTGACGGCGACGGCCGCCTGAACGGAATGTCGGAACGGCGATGTTCGCAGCTGCCGCACGACACCGCAGGTGGCGGCCCCGACACTCCGGAACGAATTCATGTTGCATCTCCAAACGAGCGATGTGAGTTCCACGGATGGCCCCCGGCACCCGCTGCCGTGCCGGTCGCGCCCGGCTCTGCAAGCCCAAGCATCGCAGACGGGCCAATTAAGCGCGATCGTATGGAAGGGGTCGTACGCTGTCCAGTATCCGCATGATGGCGGCACTCGGGCGCCAGGTGCACTGGGCGCGGCCGGCGAGTGGCGAGGGTCTACTTTTCCGGCGGACGCCGGGCCAGCAGGCGGATGACGTGGGCCTGCGGCTCGCCGCCCCAGTCCGCGTCGGAATCGCCGTCGTGGTACTCATGGATGTGCCAGTCGGCAAAGCGCCGCAGCAGTTCGTTCGTCTCGAACTTGGTGTCGTCGGGGGGCCCGCCCTGCTTTCGCCGGCCGAATCCCTCAATCACCATCCAGCCGCCCGGCTTGACCGACGACTTGAGCTTTTCGAGGATCGGCCGGGCGGGATTGAAGTAGATCAGACTGACGACATCCCAGCGTTTTTCGCCGTAGTCGAAGGTGAACACGTCGGCCTGCACCGCGCGAATCGTGACGCCTTCGCGCCGCGCCAGCGCCTCGGCCTGGCGGATGGCCTCGTCGCTGATGTCGATGCCGGTGGTCGTCAGCCCGTGCCGCGCCAGGACGACCGCGTTGCGGCCCTGACCCATCGCGATGTCGAGCGCCTCCCCGGTCTTCGGCAGTCGATCGAGGCAGTGCTGCAGGAACGCGTTGGGCGCGACGTTGAAGCTCGGCTTGGGACGCTGATACACCTCGTTCCAGCGTGTCCGCGCGGCCTCTGCGTCCGTCGGTTGCGTCGTGGTTGGCGGGGACTGAACCAACGCCAGCCACGCGAGAGCGACCGCGAATTGAGTCATGACAGCATCCTCCGCGCTCGTCGTCCCCATGTCGTGCTACGGGCGATTCCAGTGACGCGCGTCACAGCGGCGAGGTGCCGAGCGCGGCCATCGTCCAACACCTCACCGCCGCGGCCGGTCAACTCCAGCGTCTCGTCGCGCCACCTCGTTGGGCCTGCGGCGATTCTAGCGACGTGCGACCCGCGAGCCATCGCACAGCGCCATTTCGACCACCCGCGTTCGAACGGCTGAGAGCGATCGGCCCCGAGGCGCGCCCCATGTCAGGGCGGCAGCAGGCCGACCGAGCGTCGATACGCGCGGAAATCTTTAACGGCGTCGAGGTCGATTGTCGCTCGCAGGACGCACTCGCTGCCGTCCTCGCGGCGAAGTTGAACGCGCCGCATGTCGGGTCTGCCCGACGGATCGATGATGCTCGCGCCGCCCGCGGTAAGGTGAGGGTGCTCCGGCGAATCGTGCCGCGTGGCCGCCCAATCGGAGACGACGACCGGGAGGCCGATTTCCATGCCCCGCACCAGCGCCAGGTTCCACCACAGGGTCCGGGCGTAGAGCACGTGCGGCTCGCTGGCGACGCCGGTGCGGGCCGGAACGCACAGCACGTCCGCGCGGCGCATGTAGCCCGCCGCCAGTTCCGGCCGCCACAGGTCGCCGCAGATGAGCACGGCCACGCGGACGCCGTCACACTCGAACACCCCGTCCTCAGCCCCGGCCTCGATCCGCCCCTGCTCGAGGCCGAACGGCACGCGCTTGGCGTACTCTCCGACCTCGCGCCCGGAGCGATCGCACACGACGGACAGGTTGCGGCGCGCGCCATCCGCACCGGTCCAGCCCAGGCTCCCGCCGACCACGATACAGCCCAGCTCGCGCGCCAGGTCGCTCACAAACCGGCGCGCGTCGCCGACGCACGGATCCGCCCGCGCCGCCGGCCAGCCGTTGAAGATCTCTGGCAGCACGACCAGATCGATCGGATCCGCCTCCGCGGCCGAGCGCAGCACGCCGCGAATCCGCGCGAGGTTGCCGGCCGTGTCCTGCATGACCAGGGCCGGCTGAACGGTGGCAACATGGAGCGGACGTGACATGCGAGCGTGTCGAGGCGGGAGTTACATCCTCTCGATGGCCTGCACGCCGAGCAGGCCGAGCGTGACGCGCAGCGTGCGGGCGGTCAGGTCGCACAGCCGCAGCCGCGACGCGCGCGTGGCGTCGTCCTCGGCCTGCAACACAGGGCAGCTCTCGTAGAAGCGCATGAACGCCGCCGCCAGCTCGTAGGCATAGTCGCACAACAGGCTGGGCAGCAGCGATTGCGCGACCGCCTCCAACGTCTCCGAGAATTGCAGCAGCCGGCGGCCGAGCGCCGCCTCGGCCGGGTGCGCCAGTCGCACCGGCGTCGCGTCGGCGCTGGCGACGGCGGCGCCCTTGCGATAAATGCTGCGGATGCGCGCGTAGGCGTACATCAGATAGGGCGCGGTGTTGCCCTGCATGGCGAGCATCTTGTCCCAACTGAACACGTAATCGCTGCCGCGGTTCTGCGACAGGTCGGCGTACTTCACGGCGCCGATGCCGACCGCCCGCGCGATCTCGGCCCGCTCCTCGGCCGACAGCGGATCGAGCCCCAGCTCGGCCCGCTTGGCCTCGTTTTCCTCGATCAGCTCAGCCGACCGCCGCTCGGCCTCGTCGAGCAGCTCCCGAAGCGTCACGTTCTCACCGGAGCGCGTTCGTAGCGGGCGACGGTCGTCGCCGAGCACCGACCCGAAGGCAACGTGTTCGAGCCGAACGGGCCGAGCGGCGTCGGCCGTCCGCGTCCAGCCAAGCGCTTGCACAACGGCAAACAACATTTGGAAGTGCAGCTTCTGCGGCGCGCCCACGACGTAGATCACGCGCGTCGCACCCAGGCCGCCGCCCTTGCGATGCAGCGCCTCCGCCAACGACCGGCTCGCCAGCGCGACCGGATGCCGCGTCGGGTGCGCGACGCGAAACAAGACGGCCGCCAGGTCGGTCGTCGCATAGAGAAAGGCCCCGTCCGACTTGCGAACGATCATCGGCAGCGGGTCTCCCTGCGGGCCCTTGAACGCCGGCGTGCCGTCGGGTTGCTCGACAAACACGCACGCCGCGCCGCGATCGACGCGAAAGACCGCGCGCAGCGGCGACGCCGCGTCGGCTCGGCCCTCCGCCAGCCGAAGGGAGAGCTCCTCGACGACGCCCGGTAGCATCTCGTGGTAGAAGCTCTCGCCGCGGACGTCCGCGTCGTCGAGCAGCACGCCGAGGCGGCGATAGGTCGCAGCGCATTCCGCCAGGCTGCCGCGCACCGCCACGCGCCAGGCCTCGCGCTCCTGCGCATCCGACTGGCCGCCGCGTTGCAGCATCGCGACCACCTGGTTCGAGACCTTCGACATGGGAATGACCGCGCCGCTGCGCGGATCGGTCAGCGTCAGGTTTGATCGCTCGGCCGCCGCCTCGACCGCGTTGACGAACTGGTAGGCGGACACCAGCCGATCGAGCCGCGGCTGGAAATCCGCCAGGAACGTCTGAAAGTGCCTCCCGTCCGGGTCGGCGTCCAGGTCGGCCTGGTGTCGGGCGCGCAGCTCCTCAAGCAGCGTCGCGAGCGCGTCCGCGCCCTGCTTCGACGCGGCCGTCAACCGCGCGGTCCAGGACGCCAGCGCATCGTCCGGCTCTCCGCGACGCTGCGACATGCACAGATGCCAGACGCCCAGGATGATCATCCCGAACTGCGTGCCCCAATCGCCGAGGTGGTTCTGGCGGATCACCTCGTGGCCGAGAAAGCCGAGCACACGGGCGATGGTGTCGCCGATGATGGTGCTTCGCAGGTGGCCGACGTGCATCGGCTTGGCCACGTTCGGCGAGGAGTAATCGACCACGACAGTGTCGCGCGCGTCGGGGCTCAGCGGCCGCAGGCCGAGGCGGTCTTCGGTCGCCGCAGCGGCTGGGTCGATCGGCGCGACGCTCGACAGGCGCTCCTCCAGGTACTCGCGCCGCAGGCGGATGTTGATGAAGCCGGGACCGTCGATCTGCACCACGAACCAGGGCTGGCCGCGCGTCAGCACTTGCTGCACGCCCTCGACCAGTCGCGCCGCCACGTCGCGCGGCTTCTCGCCCAACTGCTTGGCGAGCGACATGGCGACGTTGCACTGGTAGTCGCCAAACTTCTCCTCGGTCGAGGCGCGAATGAGCGGGTCGACGCCGCGACCGCGATCGCCGAACGCGACCTCCAACCCGGCGGCGAAACAGGCGCGCAACTCGGCCAGCAGGGAGTTCATGACGCGATCGTACGCCAAAGCGGTCCGAGCGCGTAGATAAGCCCGGTTTACCCCCAATCACGCGGACTTTCTGGGTAATAGTGCGCAGCCCGGCTGCACATCCTCGGAATTTCACAGATCCGACCGGTCGACGGCTGGCACGGCGATTGCCCATTCACGGTTGCACGCCTCGGGTTCCTCGCTGTTTCTACCCGCAGGCCGAGAGGAACGGACCATGACCGACACGCACTCGGTTTACATCGCCGGAACGGGGAGCCACCTGCCGGGCCCGCCGATCAGCAACGAACGTCTCGAGTCGCTGCTGGGAACACTGGATCGCGCGCCGGCCCGGGTCAAGAGCTTCGTCGAAACGCTGGGCCCGCGCTTCCTCGAGCGGGCCGGCGTCAAGGCCCGCCATCTCGCCGTCGATCCCGAGAGCGGCGATCTGACCCACACCTTTGCCGGGCTGGCCGAGCCCGCCTGCCGCGCGGCCCTTCAGGCCGCCGGTGTCGAGCCGGGGCAGGTCGAGCTGCTGATCATCTCGTGCCCGTCGTACGATCAGAGCACCCCGCCGACCAGCACCCTGCTCCAGGAGCGGTTGGGCATTCAGGCCTGCGCCGAAATGGAGATTCATTCCAACTGCAGCGGTGTCGGCAAGAGCGTGCAGGTCGCGTACGACGCGCTGCGCGGCGGGCGCTACCAGACCGCGCTCGTCTGCTACAGCCAATTGTCGTCGGTTTACCTGCGGAAGTGCTACTTCAACCAGGAGAAGGTCGACAAGGTCCATGCTGCGTTGCGCTGGATTCTTGCCGACGGTGCCGGCGCGCTGGTCTTGCGAGCCGGACCGCCGGGCGCGAAGGGTCACGAGGTCCTCGGCACGTTTGTCGAATCGGTCGGCGCCGGCCGGCCGGCCGGCATGGTCGCCGGCGGCGCGGTCGCGGACCTGGTCAAGGCCGAACGCCAGATTCCCGAGTTGTACGCCGAGGGGCGGCATCACCTTTGGCAGGACTTCACGGCCGTGAGCGATTACGCAGCGCCGCTGCTGCTCGAGGGGTTGGTCAAGATCGCCCGCAAGCTCAATATTCCGACCGACAAGGTCAACCACTACATCGTCTCGATTCCGACGCGCCAGTTGTATGACGAACACATCCCCGCGTTCCTCGACAAGCTGGGCACGTCGGCCGACCGCATCCAGTTCCGCAGCGCCCAGCTCGGCTACACCGGCGGCGCGGCCACCTTGGTTCAGCTCGACGCCATGGTCCGCGGCGATGAGATCAAGCCGGGAGAGCTGGTGTTCGTGCACGCGGTCGAGAGCAGCAAGTGGATGACGGCCGGGTTCGCTGTCCGCTGGTGAACCCGCCGCCTTCCTCGGCCAACGGCTGACGTCCGGCCGCCGATCGCGTACGCTGCCGAGCGTGGCGTCCGAAACCGCCCAGCCCGGTTCCGTCCCCATTGCCGAGCAGCCAGCCGAGTCCCCCGGCGCGGCCGTCACGCCCGCCATGCGGCAGTACCTCGAGCAGAAATCGCAGGTACCCGACGCCCTGCTGCTGTTCAGAATGGGCGACTTTTACGAGACGTTCTTCGAGGACGCCCGCACGATCTCGCGCGTCCTGGGCCTGACGCTGACCGCCCGCGACAAGAACTCCCCGAATCCAATTCCTTTGGCCGGCGTACCTTATCACGCGGTCGATGGCTACGTCGCCCGGCTGGTGAAGGCTGGTTACAAGGTCGCGATCAGCGAGCAGGTCGAGGACCCCCGGCAGGCCAAAGGGGTTGTGCGGCGGGCAATCGTCCGTATCATCACGCCCGGAACGCTCACGGACGAGCGTCTGCTGGAAGCCGGAAGCGACAACTGGCTGGCCGCCATCGCGGTCGACCCAGTGGGAAGGGGACGGCCCGGCGCAGGGATGAGGGCGCGAGGCATAGAGCCTAAACGCCTAAACGCAGAAGCCAATCGTCCATCGTCCCTGCGCCCGGCCGCCTCTCGCGACGCCGTCATCGGACTGGCTGCCGTCGAACTCGCGAGCGGCCGGTTCTTCGCCCAGACCCTGCCGAGCCGGCGCCTGGCGGACGAGCTTTCCCGCCTTCGCCCGGCCGAGCTACTCGTTCGCGAATCCCCGATCGATCAGCCGGACGCGCTGACCGAGGACCTGCGGGCCACGGTGCCGGTGGTGATCACCCCCCGACCGGCCCACGTCTTCGAGGAGTCCGATAGCTGCGAGCGGTTGTGCCGGCATTTCGGAGTGCGGAGCCTGGCCGGCTTCGGCTTCGACGAGGCCGAGCCGTCGCTGCGGGCGGCGGGGGCGCTGATCGAGTACCTCGAACAGACGCAGAAGTCCTCGCTTCAGCACATCCTTCGGCTCGAACCGCGGCGCGACGAGACGTTCGTGGCGGTGGACCGGGCCACCCTCGCCGCGCTCGAAATCGAGCGCACGGTCCGGGACGGCGCGCGCCAGGGCACGCTGCTGTCGGCCGTGGACCGAACCGTCACTCCGATGGGGGCGCGGCGGCTTCGCGACTGGCTGTGCTTCCCGCTTCGCGACGCGCGGCAGATTCGCCGTCGGCAGGACGCGATCGCCGACCTGCGAGCCGATCGCATCCGCCTGCGAAGGCTGCGCGACCTGCTGGCCGGCCTGCGCGACGTGGAGCGGATCGCGGCGCGCCTCGGCGTGTCGCGTGCCAATCCGCGCGACGTGATCGGGCTGGGCGAGAGCATCGCCGGCTTTGCGACGATTCGCGGCGTGCTCGAATCCTCAGGCGGCCTCTTGGCGAGCGTCAGCGGAGCGGACGACCCGACCCCGCGGGCGCCGGCGACCGCGGAGGCGCCCAACTCACTTCTCGCCGAGTGTGTTGCCCGTCTCCGAGGACTGGATCAGCTCGGCGCCGACCTGCTGGCCGCGATTCGGCCGGATGCGCCGCCCACGACGCGCGATGGGAACGTGATCGCCGCCGGCTTCCACGCCGAACTGGATCGCCTGCGGGCGACCGCCACCGACGGGCAGCGCTGGCTGGCCGAGTACCAGGCGGCCGAAGTCGCCCGGACCGGCATCCCAACGCTGAAGATCGGCTACAACCAGGTATTCGGCTACTACATCGAGATCACCCACGCGCAGCGCGACAAGGCCCCGCCCGACTACGTCCGCAAGCAGACGGTCCGCAACGCGGAGCGTTACATTACCGACGCCTTGAAGCGCTTTGAGCAGGATGCCCAGTCCGCGCAGGAACGGAGCATCGCGCTCGAGGTCGAGTTGTTCGAGCAGGTCTGCCGCCGGGCGGCGGGCGAATTGGCCGGGCTTCAGTCCGCCGCCGAGGCCCTCGCGACGTTGGACATTCTGGCGGGGTTGGCCGAACTGTCGCTGGAACGCGACTACTGCCGCCCGGAGCTGCTGGATGCGCCGCTCGTTCGCGGCACGGACGACGCGGCCCTCCTCCCGGAGGCGGATCGAGCGGCGGCCGACGGCGGTGTGGACCGGCCGACGCGCGTGCCGAGAAGCGCCGCGCGGCCAATCGGTCGAATCCTCGAGATCGACCAGGGACGCCACCCGGTGCTGGACCAGACGCTCTCGGGCCGCTTCGTGCCGAACGACTGCCGGCTGTCGCTGGAGGGGGACCGGCTGTTGATCATCACCGGCCCGAACATGGCGGGTAAGTCGACCTATATCCGGCAGGTGGCGCTGCTCACGCTGCTGGCGCAGACCGGCTCGTGGGTGCCGGCGCGGTCGATGCGCTTCGACCCGGTCGACCGGATGTTCGCCCGGGTCGGCGCGGCCGACGAGATCGCCCGCGGCCAGTCGACCTTCATGGTGGAGATGGTCGAGACCGCCCGCATTCTCCATCACGCCACGCCCGACTCGCTGGTCGTGCTGGACGAGATCGGGCGCGGCACCAGCACCTTTGACGGTCTGGCGCTGGCTTGGGCGATCAGCGAGCACATCGCGCGGCGGATCGGCTGCCGGACGCTGTTCGCCACGCATTACCACGAGCTGACCGAGCTGGCGGAAAGTTGCCGCGGCGTCGCCAACTTCAACGTGGCGGTCCGCGAGACGACCCGTGCCGACGGCACCGGCCGCGACATCGTGTTCCTGCACCGCATCGTGCCGGGCGGCGCCGATCAGAGCTACGGCATCCACGTCGCCCGCATGGCGGGCGTGCCGCCGACCGTGATCGCCCGCGCGGTCGAGGTCCTGGCCGAGCTCGAGCAGCACCTGGCCGCCGAGCGACCGAAGCTGACCGGCGAAGCGGCGCAGCCGACGCTCTTTCCGGCCGCGCCGCCGGTGCCGGCGTGGTGGCAGGCGCTGGCGGACGAGATCGCGCGGATCGAGCTCGATCAGACGACGCCGCTCGACGCGCTGATGCTGCTGCGTGATCTTCAGGCGCGCCTGCGGGAGACCGGCCGCTGACGGCGCGGCTCGGATCGCGGCGCTGCGTCGTTTACTTGCTCATGGCCGCCAGGACGTCGGCGTTGGACTTGAAGCGTTCGAGTTCGCTGACCAGTGTTTCGACCTGCCCGTGCGGCGGCATCGACGCCAGCTTGCGGCGAAGCCGGTAGACCTTGTCGGTGGCCGCGGCCCCCAGCAGCAGCTCTTCCTTGCGCGTGCCGCTCTTGTTCAGGTCGACCGCCGGCCAGAGGCGCAGGTTCGCGACCTCGCGCGACAGCACCAGCTCCATGTTGCCGGTGCCCTTGAACTCCTGAAAGATGAACTCGTCCATCCGGCTGCCGGTTTCGATCAGCACCGAGGCGATGATCGTCAGGCTGCCGCCGTGCTCGATGTTCCGCGCCGCTCCGAAGATGGCCTTGGGCTCGGCCAGCGCGTTGATGTCCAGACCGCCGGTCATGGTGCGCCCGCTGCTGCCCATCGACGAGTTGAACGCGCGGCTCAGCCGCGTCAGAGAATCCAGCAGAATGACCACGTGCCGGCCGACTTCGACGGCGCGCTTGGCCTTCTCGATCATCAGCCGTGAGATGCGCAGATGGCTGGCGGCCGGCTGATCGTTGCTCGAGTAGACGACTTCCGGCTTGCCCAGGTGCCAGCCGGCGCCGTCAGGGGTGATGCTGCGGCGCATCTCGGTCACTTCCTCCGGGCGCTCGTCGACCAGCAGCATCATGAGCAGCACGTCCGGCTCGTTGGCGATGACGGCGTGCGCCATCTGCTTGAGCAGCGTGGTCTTGCCGGTGCGCGGCGGCGCGACGATCAGGGCCCGTTGCCCGCGGCCGATCGGCGTCATCAGGTCGACCAGCCGCATGGAGGTCGGGCCGCCCGGCGTCTCGAAGCGGATGTGCTGGTGAGGATCGACGACGGTCAATTCGCCAAAGGGCGTGCGCGCCGCGTACTCGGCCGGCGGCAGGCCGTTGATCGACCGCACTTCGGCCACCCGGCGACCGCGGCCCTTCGGGTCGGGGCGCGTGGTGGCCTCGATCATCTCGCCGCCGGACAAGCGGAAATTGCGAATCAGGTCCTGCGGAACGAGCGGATCGCCCGGGTGCGCGGCGTAGTTCGACTTCTGGGCGCGCAGAAACGCGTTCGGCCCGCGCTGATCGCGTTCGAGCGTTCCGACAATGGGCGTATCCGTTGCAGGGTGCATCCTTGCCTCTGGCGACCGGTACGGGGGCCTCGAGAAAGACCGCAGTGTAACCGAAGTCGGTCGGCGTCGCCCGCCCGGACGCAACGCCGGTGCAGCGCGCATTCGAGCCGGACCGATATACCGAGCGATGCCGCTGACCGTCACCGAGTCGCCAGCCCACCGGCCGCCCCGATGGTCGGCCGTTTCGCGCGGCGGGCTATCCGCATGGGAGGCGCTCTGCGCCGCTGCCGCGATCGTCGGCTTCGCCGGGTGCATCGGACTCCAATACGGGCGCGGCAACCAGTGGCAGTACCTCCTGCATGGCCTGCACGCGGCCGATCCGACGATTCTGGCGAACGACTGGTTCACCACGCGGACGCGCGCTCATCACGGTGCGTTCAACCTGCTCGTGGCGTGGGCGGCGTCGATCGGCCGTCCGCAACTCGTGCTCGGGCTGGCGAACGCGGTCGTGTCGGTCACGCTGGCGATCGCGCTCTGCGCGCTGGCGCGGCGTTATTCCGAGCAGGCGCTGACCTCATTCGCGGCCATGCTCGCGCTGGTCGCCTTCTGCCGCATCGACGGTGTCGGCGGCAGCCACCTGTTGCTCCCCTACTTCGTCCCGTCGGTCTTCTCCGGCGTGATGACGGTGGTCGCGCTGGCCTGTTGGGTCGCCGGTCGTCCGCGCGCGGCCGGCGTGGTCGCCGCAATCGGTTGCTCGATGCACGCCAACTATCTGGTTCTGGTCGGCCCGCTCTGGGTGCTCGCGTGGCTGCTGACGCTCGCCGCGCGGCGATCGGGCGCGACCCGATCAGCGAGCCTCGGAGATCTGGGCTGGCTGCTGGTCCCTTGGCTGCTGGCCTGGCTGCCGCACGTGCCATACCTTCTGGCACTCGCGTCCGATGCGTCCGTGGCGTCGCCGGCTCGGCGCGTCTTCTTCGACATCTACGCGCCGATGCACTACCGCCCCGACACCTGGCCGGCGCGGCCGTGGCTTGATCTCGCTCTGATCCTGTCCGCCGGTGCGTGGTCGGCCCTGGCCCGCCGCGAGGCGTACGGCGTCCGCGAACGGGCGATCGTGGCCGCGCTGCTGGTCATCCTCGGCGGCGGCGCGCTCTGCACGATCGTGCTGCCGATTGACGCGGTCACGGCCATCTATCCGTGGCGGTTGATACCGCTGCTCGAACTGGCGGCATTCGTGGCCATCGGCGTCGCGATCATCCCGAACGGTGAACCGCTCCTGCGATGGGCGGTGCGCTCCGTGGCGTGCGTGTTGGCCGTTCAGGCAAGCCGCATGGATAATCGCGCCGCGGCGCTGCTGGCCCTGACGGCCATTGCGGCGGCGATCGGCACCTGGTGGCCGGCTCGACGCGCCGCTCCGGCGGTCGGGATCGCCGTGCTGCTGGTACTGGGCGCCGATCTCGGGCGGCGCGGATTGTGGCGGCGCGACGCCTTCGGCGCAGCGGAAACGCCGGCCGCCGCGTCGCTCTTCGCCTGGTGCCGCGAGCACACACCGCCGGACGCGGTGTTCATCATTCCGCCGGACCTGGCGTCATTTCGGTTGCAGGCGCGGCGCGCCATCGTGGTCGATTGGAAGTGCATGCCGCTGATGCCAGGCGACCAGCTCGCGTGGATCCATCGCCACGAACGTCAGGCCGGCCGGGCGATTCTGCGCGAATCGGATGCCATTGCCGGCTACACCACGCTCGACACGGCGCGGGCCCATTCACTCGCGGATGAATTTGGGGCCGCCTTTGCGGTGATTGATCTGCGCCGTCACTTCGGCAATCTCTCCGGGACGCAGCGGCTCTTCCAGAACAACCGCTACGCCGTGCACGCCATCGGCGGTGGTGTTCCGGAGGCTGCGATCGCCGCGCGATGAGGGTCGTCGCGCCCGCGTCAACGCGTCGCCGGTGACGCGGCCACGTTCAGCCGCCACCGTCGCAGTTCGGTCTTGAGCAGCCCAGAGCGGACGCCCGGGTCGGCCGCGATGGCCCGCCGCGCGGCGTCTTCGTCGGCCGCTCGAAACGCCGCGAACCCGCCCAGTTCATCGACGAACGGACCGCCCAGTAGCAGCGTCCCGTCCGCGAACAGAGAGGCCATGTACGCGCGATGCTCCATCATGCCGACCTGCTCATCGCGCGCCCGCGAATAGTCCCAGCGCGGCCCCGGTGACAGGATCAACGCCCAATAGACGCCATCGCTGACCGCGTTCGCGGCCGGCGCGGATGACACCGGGCCGCGCCCGGCCGAACACGCGGACAGCGTCAACGTCAATGTCGCCAGCATGAATCGCCGGGTCATCGCCACGTTGACCCTCCCGTTTCGTTCATCGACGGATCTGGCGACAGCGGACCACCTCCGCGCGTGGACGGACAGATCGACCCCGGGCGGCGCATCCGTGCTCGGTCTGGCCGTGAGAACTCGGTTGGTACGGCAGGTTTCAGCGCTGGGCTTTGGTCATCCGAGGGTTGCCCCGGGTCGTGCAGCGCTATTCGATCGGCAGCCCCGTGAACTTCCCTTCGAACACCATGCGCCCCTCGACGAACCCCTGCGCCTCGACGATCGTCCGCCGTGGCCGGTTTTCCAGCGCGCGACCAACCAGAATCAGCCGCGATGGCGGCGTGACCGTGCCGCGAAACTTCACTTCGTCAATGCCGCCGAACGCCATGAACTTGCTCGAACCGTACACCGCGTTGGCATAGTACGCCGCCATCTGCGCCGCGGTCTCGACCATGAGAATACCCGGCAGGATCGGGCGCCCCGGCAGGTGACCCCGGCACCACCACTCATCGGCACGCACGTCACGATAGGCGACGAGGATGTCGCGCTCGCGATCGATGTGAAGGATGCCGTCGATGGTTTCGAACTCAAACCGCTGCGGCAGGATGCGATAAACGTCCTCGCGCGTCGCGATGACGCGCGAAAGGTCGATCGTGCCGATGTCGAGGATGGGAGACGGTGGCATTCGATGTGATCGGTCGGCCCCGCGTGGCCTGCGGCTTCTCGCGCCGATCGGCGCGTCGGCCGGCCCGCGGCCGTCGCGATCAGTGCGCGGCCGTCGGGTTGTCGGTCGAGCCGGAGGTCTCGGCCGAGCGGACTTCCAGAATCTTCTTGCGGACCTCCTGGGCGGCGTTCTTGATGTCCTGCATCATCTTGCGAACGCGGGTGCCGGCGGCCTTGTTGCCGCCTTCGGCCTTGGCCACGTCGTCGGCGGCCGCCTCAACCAGCTGCTTGAGCGTTTCGTATTCCTTCATCGCCTGATCTCCGCCCGACGGGGCTGACGCCCGCTACGTCCCAGAATCCACGAATGGGGATTGTATTCCTGCCCGGGCGTCTGTCAAACGACCCCACCCCCAGTTTCCGCGTCGAAAATCGGGGTGGCCGCCGGCGGGCCGGCCCCGCATTGGCTGCGGGATTCACAGGGGCGGCTTGCGGGAGCACGGCCGCGACGCTAGCATGGTCCGACTTTTGAGCGAGAGGTGTCGGCAGAGTCATGCATTACCCACATCGCGTCAGCCATCGGAAGCGCAAGCGGAAGCAGGGATTCAGGGCTCGCATGCGCACCACGGGCGGGCGCAAGCTGATCGCCCGCAAGCGCAAGCGCGGCCGACGGATCAACGTCGACACCCGCATCTAGAACCCTACGCCACCCTCTAGTCCGCACATCGCCCGGATGGGCCGCGCCCCGGACTTCCGCGGACCCGGACGCTCTGTTCCATCCGCTGAACGATCGCCCGTAAGTCGTTGACCGAGTGTTCTGCATGGCAAAGGCGCCCCAGCCGCGCTCGCGGGTGCGGTCGCGCCGGTGCGGAGCAGCCGGCGCCGCTACGCGCCGCCGGGCATCACGGCGGTGTGTGGAGCCCCCAGTCGATCGCAACCTGTAGGTTCTCTTGCAGCAGTTCATGGAGGCGCGGGTTGTCGATCGGATCGAACCCCAGCACGCCATCCAGCCAGGCGTTGACCAGCTTCGCGTACAAGTCCGGGTCGACCAGCGGCTCGATCGCGTGGTTGTATTGCGTCAGGAAGAAGTGCTTCGGCGCCGGGGCCGCCCGATAGATCTCCCAAGCCGCTGCGAACGGCGTCAGCGTGTCATCCGGCGAGTGCACGAACAGTTTCGGCTCGGTGACCTCGCGGACCCAGCGCACGCTGTCGAAGTCGTCCGGGACGACCAGCGCCGAGATTGGATCAAGTAGCGACGAGCCGTCCGGCAGCACGCCGAGCGTCTCGAAGAAGAGCGACGCCTGACGCCGCAGGTTCGCGGTCGACTCGAGGATCACCGCCGCCAGGTCGAACTCGGCCGCGATGCGGATCAGCACCGGCGCCCCCAGGCTGGCCCCGAAGCCGACGACCCGGCTGTCGCGGGCCGTGGCGTACGCGAATACGACCCGCGAGCTGTCGATCAGCCCCTGGAAGGTTGGCCTCCCGCTGCTGTCGCCGAAGCCCTGGAAGTCGTAGAGGATCACGTCCCAGCCGCGGTCGACGAAGATCGGCAGGACCACCGTGAATCGCCCGCGGTTGGCGTCGTTGCCCGGGACGAACACCAGCGTGCCCTTGTGCTCGCCGCGGGCCGGAACCCGCCACGCTCCCACCCATCCACCTTCCGGGCGCGGCAGCATCAGCGACTCGAATTCGTATCCAAGCTCCATCGGCGTATAGCGAATCGCCGGCGACGCCTGCAGCACGAGCTGGTCGATGGTCGTACACCCCGCCAGCGCCGCGGCCCCCATCGCCGCGGTCACCAGCCCGATCCGACATGGCGCACGATGATTCATGCACTCCTCGCAGACAGTCTGTACGTTTCGTCATGGGTATCGGGCACAGGATATCCGGGCGGAATGCCGAAGCATATCGCAGAAGACGTCGGAGTATTTTTCAAGAGCGCCGCGGCGAACCCTCCGACGCAGCGCGTCCAGCTCCTCGCCAGGCTGCGCCCCATGCCCCAGCCGTTCCCAGCCGTGCGGCCGGTGAATCAACGGCGATACGCGCGTCTAGGTCCGCACGCTGGCACTCGGACGGCACATCGCTTTGTCGCTATGCGCTACAGTCCAGCGGACAGGATGCTCTGTCTCATCCACTCGATCTCCGCCCGCAAGCCGTCGTCCGGCTTCGTCCTTGGGTCGTAGTCCAGCAGGCGACGGGCCTTACCGATGTTCGCCAGGGTGTTGAGCTGGTCTCCCGCGCGGCGCGGCACGCGGCGGATGCGCGCCTTGCGGCTCATGATCCGCTCGACGATCGCGATCCCCTCGCCCGTGGTGATCTGCGTGTCGCAGCCGATGTTGATGATCTCGCCCATCACTTGCGGCAGCCGGTCCAGCACTGCCGTGAGCCCGGCCACCGCGTCCGCGACGTACGTGTACGAGCGCAGGTGATGTTCGCTGCCCTCGTACAGCGGGAACTCCGCATCCTCGTGGATCGCCCGGATCAGCTTCGGGTACAGCTTCTCCGGGCGTTCGCGCGGGCCGTATACGGAGAATAACCGCAGCGAGCAGCACGGCGTCCGCTGATCGCGCCACGCCGCCAGCGCGAGCTGCTCGCCGGCCAGCTTGGTCACGCCGTACGCTGACGTTGGCTTCGGCGCGGCATCCTCGGTGTCGGTGGCGTGCGCTCCATAGACCGATGAGGTCGAGCCGTAGACCAGGCAGCGCAGCGAGGCCGACGACCGCACCGCCTCGAGTACCCGCTGCGTGGCCACGATGTTGTTCCGCAAGTACGCCGAGAATCCGGTCGTGGCCGAGATGCCCGGCTGCGCCGCGAGGTGGTAAACGATCTCCGCGTCGCCGAGCGCGTCGCGCAGGTCGTCCTCCGCCAAATCCATTTGCAGCAGGGGAATGCCGGCCGCCGCCAGATCGGCCGCGTTGCGCTGCTTGAGGCGGACGTCGTAGTAGTCGGTCAGGCAGTCGATGCCGCGGACTTCGTGCCCGTCGCGGTGCAGGCGCTCCGCCAAGTGCGAGCCGATGAAGCCGGCTGCGCCGGTGACCACGATCCGCATGACGTTCCTCCGCCGCCCCGCCGGCCGTCGAGCAGCCCGTGCGCGGAGCGGGCGGCGTGTAGTCTAATCGAGCGGTCGCTGGTTCGGCGTCGATCGATTCGAAACGCGTGCGGCGCTGCCGGCGACGCTCAGTGTGCGGGCTGTGTGCCGGTGCGGCGGGACTCAAGCATCCGCGCCGGCGGGGTCAGTTCCGGCTCCGGCCAGGGCGGCGGCTGGTTGCTGAACACGACGAAGTGCCGAGCCGGACGACCGATGCGCGTCTGGATCCACAGGTGCACCGGCGGCATCGGCTTACCGGCCGCCTCCATCTCGTCCCGGGCCTTCGCAAGGAACAGTACGAAATCTGGTCGGCTGGCGACCAGCAGCACCGGTTCGCTGCCCTCGAGCCGTTGCAGAATCTCCTCGCCGATGAGGCGCATCTCGCGGGCCAGCGAACGCTCGCCGCCGAGCCGCCGGAGCAGCTCGAACTGATCAATCAGGCGTGGATAGCGCAGGTCGCCGTACCAGACAATGCGGGAATCATGCTGGCCGACCTGCATCAGGCGGGCGCGGGTCGGCTCGTCGAGCCGCTCGCGGACCTGCTCGACGAAATCGAAGAACTGCCGCTGGGATGCGAAGATCGGCATGACGCACGACCATGTCCACATCCAAGTCATCCACGTCGCCGCCACCAGCATCGCGAACGCGCCCTCGCGCCGCCCGCGGCCGAACATCCACGCCGCCAGCATGGCGCCGCCGCCAATCAGCGATGCCGCGATCAGCACCGGCGGCCAGACCTCGCGCCACGCGAACAGCTGCTCATGACGATGCCAGCGATAGGCCGCCCACGCCGCCCCGGCGACCGCCAGCGGTGCGACCGCCCACACCAGCCACTGCACCACCCGAAGCCGAGCGGGTGAGACCGCCCGCGTTGGCGAGAAAAACTCCGCCAGTTCGATGCCCAGCAGAACGAACAGCGGCGGCAGCGCCGGCAGGAAGTACCGCGTCTCTTTTCCGGTCGCGGCCGTGAAGAACGCCAGCAAGCTGAGGAACCAGATCAGCACGAACCGAATGCCGTCGCGATTCACCTGCGCGGGCGGACGGATGGCGCGCAGGAACGCCGCCGGCAGCGATCCGGCGTAGGGCATGGTGTAGACCACGATCGGGATCAGGTAGAAGAAGTAGTAAAACCAGCGGAACTGGAATTCGACGTTTGGCAGATCGCCGGTAAACCGGTCGACGAACTCGGCGTCCCATTTGGCGACCGCGAGCGGCTCCATCCGAACGACGCTCACCACCCAGGGAAGCCACGGCGCAAGAAAGACGGCCAGGCCGACGAGGTGCCAGCCGCTGGCCAGCACGCGCCACCGTCGCTGAATCAGCAGGTAGGCCACCGCGGGAAGGCCCACGCACGCCAGCGGCATCGGGCCCTTGTAGAGCATGCCGATGCCGGCCATGAAGTAGCCGGCCAGCCACAGCAGCGTTCGCCGCCAGCCGGGCGGTTCGTCGGCCGACGCGATCCAGAGGCAGACCAGCGAGACGGTCGTGCACGCGGCCAGCCCCATGTCGCTGGCGGCGCGATGCGACCAGTACAGCACCATCGTGCTGGACGCGGCCGCAAAGCCGGCGTAAACGGCCGCACGGTCCCCCGCGATTCGCCGGGTCAGCAGGAAGACCGACAGCACGATGGCCAGGCCGGCGACGGCATTTGGCAGGCGCGCGGCGATCTCGTCCACCGGCTGGCCGCGTGCCAGGCTCGCGAGCATCACCGCCCAGTACGCGCCGGGCGTCTTGTGTAGGCGCGTGCGACCGGCGTAGCGCGGCACGACCCAGTCGTTAGCCTCGCGCATCTCGCGGGCCGTCTGCGCCACCCAGCAATCCGTCGGTTCGAACTTGGCGCCGCCGCCCAGGTCGTAGGTGACCACGACGATCGTCCAGCCCAGCAGCGCGGCCAGCCACGCCAGCGTCGTACCGGACCATCGCCTCGACAGCGGAGCCGAATTCGTCTCGGTTGGATGGGTAAGTGAGCCCGTCGAATCGTGCATCAACTCGAGCCGTCCCTCTCGCGACCGACCTCGTCTCGAACATCTGCCGGCCGCGCCATCCATGCCGCCGGCCACGCGCGTCGGGCGCCCCTACGCCGCCGGTCGGCTGGTCGCGGCCGCGCGAAGTGGTATGTCGAACTCGTCGACGACCGCGCCCTCGATGTTGATCTGTCGCACGACCATGCCCGTCGCGTCCACGTCGACCACGGTGAAACTGTGCTTGCCGTAGTGCGACTTGGCAAGCTCCGGCTCGGGCTTGGCGGCCGGTTCGTACAGCTCACCGCCGCCCGCGCCCGTGGTGATGTACACGGTTCCCTCGTTGGCCGCCACGATCGCGCCGCCGCGCAGCGGGTGCGTCCGTTCGTAGGCGTGATTGTGGCCGTTCAGCACCAGCTCCGCGCGATGGCGCTCCAGCGCCGGCACGATCGTCAGCCGCATGCGGTGCGTGCCGCCGTACGGTCCGCTGCTGTATGGCGGATGGTGGAAGAAGACCACCTTCGCCAGGCCGCGCCGGTCGGCTTCGGCCAGCACGCCGTCGAGCCAGGGAGTCACGACGTCCGCCAGGCGCTGCCGCGGGATGTTGCTGTCGATCGCCACGAAGCGCACGTGCCCGTAGTCGAACCAGTAGTGCCGTTCCGGCGTCTCCCCGGCCGGGCCGTTCTCCGGAAGCACAAACTCATCCAGCATCGGCCGGCCTTCTTCGGCCGAGTAATCGTGATTGCCGATGCACGGATAGAACGGGATCGAGACGATCATCACCTGGTAGGGCCGGTAGAACTTCCGGTCGTACTCCGACGGGATGCCCTTCGGGTAGATCAGGTCGCCGGTGTGAATGATCAGATCGGGTTTGGCGTCCGCCATGCGGGCGGCGATCGCGAGTTGCTCCTTGCCGGCGCTGCCGCTGTCGCCCAGCGCCACGAAGCGAAACGGCGTGCCGGCCGACGGCGCGGTTCGGGCGTCGTGCTCGGCGAGCGTCGCGCCGCCGCCGCTGATCCGGTAACGATAGATCCGGCCGGGCGCGAGCCCGCGGAAGCTGACACGGACCCGTCGATCGGCCGCGCGCGTGCTCACGTCAGCGCCTGAATTGCCTACCAGCTCGGCCCGCGTGTCGCCGACGGCCGACCACGCCACGTCGAAACCGGATTCGCCGACCAGTTGAACCATCGGCCCGGCCGTGATGCGCGGCGGACCGCCCGCACCGAGGAATCGCGCCGCCAGCACTCCGGCGATTGCGATGAAGACGATCGGAGCGAGTCTGCGAATGGGCGCGGTCTCCTGCCGAACGATGCTAGCTTCGTGGCGTCGTTGTCGATGGCGCGGCACTGGCGGCCGGCGCGACCTCGCTTGACTTGGCCGGTTCGGCTCCGCGCGTGATCTTGACCCATTCGGCCGTCACGAATTTCTCGCGCGGGCCGCTCGTTCGCTTCGGACCGAGCTTCATACGGCCCTTGACCTCGGCCCGGTCGCCGACGCGCAGGTCCGACAGTCTGCCCGGCTGCCCGTTGATGGTGATCGGGCAGAAACTTGGGATGTTGCCGGTGATCTCAAGCTGGTCGTCGCGGCGAGGGTCGACCACCTCGATCGTGGCGATGGAGCGCTCGGCGTCGACGAAGACGATCGTGCCTTCGACCGTGCGGTTGTACTTGTTCTCGTGGATTTGCCATTGGACGATGCGGTAGGCCACCACGGCCAGCGCGATCGCGGTGACGATGCCAATGATCCGTCCGGTGTTCTTCTTCATATTCGCCTGCCGATCACTGGGAAGTCCGTGCCGCCCGCCCGCCGTGTGACGAAACCGATACGGTCAGGGAGTATAAGAAGCCGGTCCGGCGCTCGCGAGGCGGCGCGGCGCACACAGACCGGCGTTGCCCGCCCCATGAACCGCGCGTAAGCTTCCCCCATGTCCTCAGCACCGACGGTGGTGGATGCGCCATCCCGCCGCGCTCGTGTCGCAATCATTGCCGCCATCTCGCTTTGCGCGCTGGGCGTGACGGTCTTCGTCGTCGTCCAGTGGACCGCCCGGCCGAAGCGATTCGCGGTGGTTGAGGAGGGCCAGATCTATCGCTCTGGACAGCCCTATGGCCGCGCGTTCGAGCGCGTGATCGACACTCATAACATCAAGACTGTTCTAACGTTCCTGCAATTCATCCCTTGGGACGAGGAACAAGCCGACGAGCGTCGCATCGTTGAGGAGCGGGGCCTGCGGATGATTCGTATCCCCATGCCCGGCAATGGGATGGGAACGTTCGCCGATCTCGACGCGGCGGCCGACGCGCTGGCGGACCCCGCCAATCGGCCGATTCTCGCGCACTGCGCCGCCGGCGTACAACGCACGGGTGCGGCGCTGGCGGCCTTTCGCATGAAGCGGTGCGGATGGACTTGGGAGCAGGCGATGGAGGAGAGTGATCGGTCCGGCTGGCCGGTTCGGGCGAAACCGGAGCTGGCGGAGCACTTACGCCGATATTATCAGACGCATGTTCGCACCGCCGAAGCAACAGCGGTTCCGGCCGACTAGGCCGTGTTGCGTCGGACGCGACTTACTCGTCTTCTCGTCGTCGATTTGGTAGTGTATCGCGTCTGCGGCGCGGTTTGGCCGGGAGCGGTCGTCGATCCACGCTGAGACAGAATCAGGAATGCTGCCCTTGCATCGTCGCTCGTTCGCCCTCACGTTTGCCATCGTGGTCGGCCTGTGCGCTCCGGCCTTCGCCGCGTCTTCCACGCCGCAACTCGTCGCCAATTTCCTGCGCGAGTTTCGCGACCCGTGGGTTCTCTTCGGGTTTTCGGCCCAGTTCGTCTTCATGATGCGGTTCGTGGTGCAGTGGATCGCCAGCGAGCGCCGCGGCCGCAGCTATGTGCCGCTGGGGTTCTGGTACCTGTCGCTTCTGGGCGGGCTGATGTTGTTCGCCTACGCACTGCGGAAGCAGGATCCGGTCTTCATGTTCGGGCAGTTGCTGGGCTGCCTGATCTACATTCGCAACTTGTGGATGATCCACGCCCGCGGTCGCAGCATGCGATTGGCGCAGCAGGCCCGCGCGGTCCGGTTCACGTCGCTGGCTGATCGGGTGATGAACTCCGACGGCATGGAGCCCGACGCCACGGCGCCGGCGGCCGACACCGTGGTGACCGGCGATGGCTCGCGGCGCACGCCGGCCTCGAGCGCCTGATTACGTCGTGCGGGGCGAAATCGACCTCTCCGTCGTCGTTCCGATCTACAACGAACGCCAGAACCTTCAACCCTTGGTGGCGGACATTATGGCCGAGCTGGGCCGCCTCGGAGGCTCGGCCGAACTGATTCTCGTCAACGACGGTAGCAGCGACGGCAGCGCTGAGGAACTCGATCGTCTCGCGGCGAGCGATGCCCGCGTGCGCGTGCTGCACTTCGCCCACAACTGCGGTCAGACCCTGGCCCTGGCGGCGGGCATGGACGAATCGCGCGGCCGGGCGATTGTGCTCATGGACGGCGACCGCCAGAACGACCCGGCCGACATCGGGATGCTGCTGGCGAAGCTCGACGAGGGCTACGGTTGCGTCAGCGGGTGGCGGCGCGACCGGCAGGACACCGGCCTGCGGCGATTCGTGTCGCGCGTCGCCAACCGCATCATCAACGGGCTGGCGGGCGTACCGATCCACGATCTCGGCTGCACGCTCAAGGCGTACCGGGCCGACGCGATCGACCCGCGCGACCTGTTCGGTGAGATGCACCGCTTCCTGCCGCTGTTCGTCATGGCCCGGGGCGGGAAGGTGACCGAGCTGGTCGTGCGACATCACCCGCGTACGGCGGGCGTCAGCAAGTACGGATTCAATCGCATCTACCGCGTGATCTCGGACATCATGCTGGTGCGCGTGCTGCTCAAGTACCGAACGCGTCCGTCGCACTTCTTCGCCCGGCTGGCGTGGTTTCTCGTGCTCGGCGGCGGGGCGTTCTTCGCCCTGTGCGCGGCGTTGCAGCTTGCAGCCGGCGGCGGCTGGCTTGTGGTCGGCTGGTTCACGCTGCTGGCGGCCGTGCTTGGCGGACTGGCGCTGGTGGGCATCGGCATCGCCTGTGAGCTGGTGATGCGCAACCGCTACTGGCTGGCGGACCGGCGACCCTGGACCATCGCCCGCCGTATCAACTTCGATCCTTCGAACTGATCGATCTTCAACGTCACGCTGAATTCCATCGGTTTGATTCTCGGGCTTGGCGGGCCGCGCGCCGCTGACGGCGTTTGTCCGCGCGACGCTTATATCCTAGGTTGGATTCGGCCGCGCTCCGCGCGGACTGGGGAGGGACCAAGCCATGGGGCTCACGATCAACAGCAGCCTCACCTTGCGGCTGCTCAGCGCGCTGGGGCGCAGCTCGCTCGAGCAGGCCGTGGCGCTGCAGCGGCTCTCGACCGGTCGGCGCATCAATCGCGGGGCCGACGACCCCTCCGGTCTGATCGCCTACCAGAGCCTGATGTCCGAGTCGCAGTCGGCCGAGTCGGCCATCGCCTCGATTCAGCGGGCGTCGTCCTTCATCAGCGCGACGGACGGCGCGCTGGCCGAAATCTCGCGCCTGATCGGCGAGATCGAGACGCTGGTGTCGCGCAGCGCCAACACCGGCGCGCTGACCCAGTCGGAGATTTCCGCCAACCAGTCGCAGATCGACGCCGCGATTGACTCGATCGACCGCATCGTGAGGAACACGACCTTCAACGGCGCCCGCCTGCTGGACGGATCGCAGGCTATCCAGGTGCTGGCCAGCAACCCATCCAAGGTGGCCGACGCCCGCGCGTTCTCGCGGCGAGCATCCTCGAGCGGGGACGTTCTGGCGATCAACGTTCAGCAAGCGGCCTCGGTTGCCTCGGCGGCGCTGCTGAACAACCCGGCGTCCATCAGTGCCGCCAGCTTTTCGATCGCCGGACGGCTGGGAGTCGCCACCATCGACGTGGCCGATGGCGAATCGCTGGCGGCCATCCGCGACCGCGTCGTGGCGACGGCCGGGCAGACGGGCGTCTCGGCGTCGCTGGTCGGCGGCGCCGTGCGGCTGGTGTCGCGCGACTACGGCAGTTCTGCCTTCGTTCAAGTCAGCCGGATCAGTGGAGACAGCGACATTGCCGATGTCGCGCGGACGACCGGACGCGATGCCAGCGTGGTCGTCGGGGGCCAGCAGGCCTTCGCCGACGGATTGCGAGTGAGCTTCAGCGCGCAGGGGGTCAGCGGTGAGTTCCTGCTGACGGCGGCCGGCAACGCGGCCGGCAGCGCCGGGAACTTCACGGTCAGCGGCGGCGGCGCGACGTTTCAGCTCGGCTCGGGCGCGTCGTCGCAGGTGACCATCGGCATCCAGTCGGTCGCCAGTTTCGCGCTGGGCGACGCCGCCGCCGGCTACCTGAGCTCCTTGAAGTCGGGCGGCGAAAACGACCTGTCGCGGAGCGGCGGCAACGCCCTTGCCGTCGCGCGGGCGGCGCTCGAGCAGGTGACGCGCGTGCAGGGCCGGCTGGGTGGCTTTCAGCGCTTCCAGTTGCAGGCCGGGCTCAGCAGTCTGACCGCGGCGCGCGACGCGCTGAACGAGGCGGCCGGCCTGCTGGGCGACGCCGACTTCGCGGTCGAGACGGCGCGGCTGAATCGTCAGCGCGTGCTGATCCAGGCGAGCACGACCCTGTTGGGCGTGGCCCAGCAGCAGGCACAAGTCATCCTCTCGTTGCTGAGGTAGCGCAGCCGACGAAGGGTGGGTTGGTTGGGCGGGGCCGGCGGCGCGAGCTTCCGGCCCCGTCGATCATTCCCGGATCATGCCCCTTGCCCGCGCGTTCGGGTCAAAGGGCGGCCGCGCTCCCGGCGCGTCGGCATTCGTGTCGGTCACGGTTACACTGCCGCTGCTTCGCGGATGCTGAAGGATGCAACCATGACGGAAGGACGAAACGACCGCGGCCGAGGCGCGGGGAGATGTTCGCTGGCCGCGGTGGCGCTGGCGGCGGCGGTGATTTCCGGCGGAGCCGGATGCGGCGACATGGGCGAGCGCTGGAGCCGCCTGTTCAAGCGCAGCAAGACGGAAGACTCAGCTCCGGTGCCGGCGCGGGAGTCGAGCAAGGCCGTCCAGGACACGGTGCAGGGCACGGCCACGGTCGAGGGGCTGCGCGTCACGGTGGTGCGCGGCTACGGCCTGGTGGTCGGACTGGTCGGCACGGGCGGCTCCGACGCGCCGGATGACGTGCGCAAGTATCTCCAGCAGGAAATCCTGCGGCGACGAACCGGCATCTCCAGCAAGGAGCTGCTCGACTCGCGCGACACCGCCATCGTGGTGGTGACCGGCGAGGTGCCGGCGGCCGCCATGTCCGGCGAGCGCTTCGACGTGGTGGTCCGCGCCATGGGCAACCAGACCACCTCGCTTGACGGCGGCATGCTGCTGGAGTGCGATCTCAAGCTGCTGGCGGCCACGCCGCGCGGCATCATCGAGGGCAAGACCTTCGCGGTCGCGGCCGGACCGATCTTCATGACGCCCTTTCGCCGCGGCGAGGAGAAGGGCGACGACCTGCGCGTCGGCCGCGTGCTCGGCGGCGGGATGCTGAAGGAATCCCGCCGGCTGCGGATCGTGCTCGATTCGCCGACGTACAACATCGCCGCGCGCATCCGCGACCGTCTCAACAGCCGCTATGGCGCGGCCGCGCCGGTGGCCGACGCGGTCTCGCCCGACGTGATCCAGCTCACCGTGCCCAGCTCGATGCGCGGCAACGAGAAGCACTTCCTCGACCTCGTCCTGCACACGACCATCAACGGAGCGCCGGCATTCATCGAGCGCCGTGCCGCCGAAATGGCCGAGGAGATTCAGCACCCGCAGGCGCCGTACGACGCCATCTCGCTGGCGTGGGAGGCGATGGGGCGCACGGTGCTGCCGGCCATCCGCCCGATCTACTCGCACCCCACGGTCGCGGCGCGATTCTACGCGGCGCGGGCGGGCATGAGACTCGGCGACAGCCAGGCCGTCGGCATCATCGTGCAGCACGCGCTGGCGAGCGGCGATCCGTTCCGACTGGTCGCGATCGAGGAGTTGGCGAATCCGACCGCCGGCGCGGCGGCGGCTGACGCGCTGCAGACGCTGGCGGGCGACCCGGACAACCGCGTGCGCGTCGCGGCCTACAAGGTCATGCTGCAGCGCCGGCATCCCTCGATCTCGCCGGAGGCGGTCGGCGGACAATTCGTGCTCGACGTGGTGGAATGCGGCGGCCCGCCGCTGGTGTTCGTCGCCGCCAGCGAGCAGCAGCGCCTGGCGTTGCTGGGGCGAAAGCACACGCTGCGCGCACCGGCCAGCTATCGCGACGAAGACGTCACCATCGCCATCGACGAGGGCGACCGCGAATTTCGCATCGTGCGCGTCAATCCGCGCAGCAAGCAGGCCTCGCCCCTGATTCGCTGCGGGCTCGACCTGCGAGAGTTCATCCGGCTGCTGGGTGAGCGGCCGGGCGAGACGCCGGACGGACGGCCGATCGGACTGGGGCTGACGTACTCGGGCGTGGTCCGCGTGCTCAACGAGCTGCACGCGCAGGGCGCCCTGCCCGGCGCGTTTATGGTCGATCGGCCGAGCGTGTCGGATGAGTTGTGGAAGATTCGCACGCCCAGCCGGCCGGAGTCCGAGTTCTAACGATTACGTGGCCGCTGCGCGGCGGTCGAAGCCTGACGGGGTCGTCCGATCGACTGGGAATCGCTGCGGCTGCTGTACCTGCGTCGCGTGATCGGCTCGCTGCTGGGCGCGGCCGGGCTCGATGCGTCGCTGCGGATCGCCACGGCGCTGGCACGGGGCGTGTTCGATCTCCACACCGCCGGGCGGCGCGCGGCCGAGCAGCGGCTGGCGCTGGCGTTCGGAGGACGGCTGCCGGACGCGCAACGAGACGCCATCGTGCACACCATGTACGAGCACGTGGCGCGATTCTGGATCGAGATGCTCTTCCTGCCGCGGCGCCTGCGGCCCGGCTCGTGGCGGCGCTGCGTGCATGTGACCAGCGCCACGCCGCTCGAGACGCTGGCGGAGCGGCATCCGCGCTGCGTGCTGGCGACCTGCTACTTCGGCAACCCGGCCGTCGCGGCGTTCGCGCTGGGGCAGGTCTGGCGGCCGGTGCACGTGCTGGTCGATCTGCTGGCGCAGCCGGTGGCGCGCTCGTGGCAGCAGCAACTCGCGCGACAGCCGAACCTGCGCGCCGTGGCGGTCGATGACGCGGCGCGCGAACTGCCGTCGAGGCTGCGGGCGCGCGGCGGCGTCCTGCTCATCGTCGAACATCGCCGTCCGCGCGGCGCGGGCGTTCAGGCGAACTTCCTCGGCGAGTCAGGCGTCTTCCAGCCGACCCCGGGGCGGCTGGCAGCGTGGTTTGAGATACCGGTGATTCCGGTGCTGTGTCGCCGTCGCGCGGCGGCGTTCGAGTTCGAGCTGTGGATCGGCCGGCCGGTGAGCGGCGACGATCCGGCGGCGGTCACGGGAGACGTACTCGCGCAGCTCGACGCCGAGGTGCGGCGCTGGCCGGAGCAGTATCTTTGGAGCGTTCCCGCCGACCCGCCGCGGGCCGGGCATCACTGATATGGCCAGCGGAAGACCGGCTGACCGAAGAGAACATTCCAGAGGGTCGGCCGGGCGAACGCGGTCAGCGGGTAGCACACGGCCGGGAGCGACGGCTGCGGAAGCTGCGCCGATGCCCACGGCGTCACGCCGAGGACGATCAGTCCGGCGAGGGTCATGATGCGCTTGAAGGCTCTCAAGATCAGTCCTCCGGATGGCTGACGCGCCGGTCGCTGCGAAGGCGGGGGCGTCCCTTGTTTATAGCGGCGCGAACGGCGATGAAGTTGAACTGCATCCCCGTTCTCGGCGTTATCGGGCGTGTCACCGGCGCTCGGGCGGGACGCGCACCCATTCGTCGCGCTTCCACCGGCTCGATGCGTGGCGTACAACGCCGGGGTTGCTCGATCGCCGGGTCGGCCGACCCGCGTTCGCGGACGACATCGGGCCCGGGCTGCAAGCCCAGCGCCGCCGAGGATGCGATCGACCCATGCGGCGCGCTGTCATGCCGGAGGTGCGAGGTGGACACGCTGCTCGATCGGTTTCTCAGATACGTCAAGGTTGAATCCACCGCCGTCGAGGACGCCAAGACATACCCGAGCTCGCCCGGTCAGCTCGAGATGGGCCGCATGCTGGCGGAGGAACTGCGGGCGCTGAAGCTCGATGGCGTCACGCAGGACGAGCACGGCATCGTCCTGGCGACGGTGCCCGGCAACGCGCCAGGCGCGCCGACCATCGGCTGGTGCTCCCACGTCGATACGTCGCCCGAATACACGGCCAAGAACGTCAAGCCGCAGGTGATCAAGTCGTACGACGGCGGCGACATCACGCTGCCCGGCGACCGCTCGAAGGTCATTCGCGTCGTCGAGACGCCGGCGCTGGTCCACCTCAAGGGCAAGACCCTCATCACCACCGACGGCACCACGTTGCTGGGCGCCGATGACAAGGCCGGCGTGGCCGTCATCATGACGGCCGTCGCGCAGCTCATGGCGAATCCGCAGCTCAAGCATGGGCCGATCCGCGTGATCTTCACGTGCGACGAGGAAGTCGGCCACGGGACCGATCATCTCGACCTCAAGAAACTCGACTGCCGGGTCGCATATACCTGCGACGGGGAAGACGAGGGCAACATCGAGGACGAGACGTGGTCGGCCAATCTCGCGACCGTCACCATCACCGGCAAGAACATCCACCCGGGCTTCGCGAAGGGCCGCATGACCAACGCCGTCCGTCTGGCGGCCCAGTTCATCGAACGCATGCCGTGGCACCGGCTCGCGCCGGAGACGACCGAAGGCCGCGACGGATTCATGCACCCCTACGTCATCGACGGCGGCGTGCCGGCGGTTCGTCTGAAGGTGCTGCTGCGCAGCTTCGTCACGGCCGAGCTGACCGACCAGGCGAAGCTGCTTCAGACCATCGCCGACACGCTCATGGCGGAGCACCCGGCCGCGAAGATCCAGATCGATGTGACCGAGCAGTACCGCAACATGAAGGAGTACCTGGCCAAGGAGCCCCGGGCGGTGGCGCTGGCCGAGGAGGCGATCCGCCGGGCGGGCCTGACGCCGAAGCACCAGTCGATCCGCGGCGGCACCGACGGGTCGAAGCTGAGCGAGAAGGGGCTGCCGTGTCCGAACCTGTCGGTCGGCATGCACAACTTCCACTCGCCGCTCGAGTTCGCCTGCCTCGAGCAGATGGACAGCGCGGTCCGCGTGCTGGTCGAGCTGGCGCAGCTCTGGGGTCGCGAGAAGTAGGCGGCCGGCGAAAGGCGTGGGCAAGTTTGACATGACGGATGCCGGACGGAAGAACCCGCTGCGCGAGATCGTGCAGCCGTTCATCGATCTCGCGCACGCCCCGCGCGCCTTGTGGGGCGTCAACCTGCCCTACCTGATCGAGGGATTCGTCTATTTCGGCATGGTCGGTTACTTGGCCATGTACTTCAACCAGTACGTCGGCCTGGACGACATCTGGGCCGGCCGCATGGTCGGCGTGCAGACGGCCGGCATCACGATCGCGATGTTCTTCATGGGCGGGCTGACCGATCGCCACGGCATTCGCTTGGCGCTGCATGTCGCGTTCGTGCTGATGTTGCTGGGGCGCGTCGCCCTGTCGGCCGTGCCGGGGCTCGAGTTGACCGGCGGGCGCGTGCTGTCCGCCGCCAACGCCGCCGCGGCGGCGGGCATCCTGCTGATCGTCTGCGGGTACGGTCTCTACCAGCCGGCCGCGTATTCGGCGGTGCGACAGTTCACGAGTGAAAAGACGGCCGCCATGGGCTACGCCATGCTGTACGCCCTGATGAATCTGGGCGGCTGGCTGCCGACCTTCATGACGCCCGTGCGGCAGCGGCACGGCATCGTCGGCGCCTACTGGTTCTTCTCCGCGCTGACGGTGCTCTCGCTGATCCTGACCTTCGTGCTGCTGTCGCGGCGGACCGTGCAGCGGGCCATCGCGGATGCCGCCGCCGAGCGCGCCCGCGAAAAAGGGGCCGAACAGCGGCCCGACACGGGCCCGGCCGTGCCGAAGGAACCCGTCGTTGACACGCGGCCGCTGCTCGCGCGGTTGCGCGACTGGATCACTCACCATCCCCTGGCCGATGCGAAGTTCGCCTTCTTCATCTTCTCGCTGATCCCGGTGCAGACGCTGTTCGCGCACAACTGGCTGACGCTGCCGATGTACGTCGAGCGCGGCTACCGCGAGAGCTGGCCGTGGGTGAGCGTCAATTTCGAAAAGGCGGTGAACTTCAACCCGCTGCTGATCTTTGTCCTGGTGCCGATCGTCGCGGCGGTGACGCAGAAGCGCAAGGTGTACCACATGATGATCGTCGGCACGTTCGTCATGGCCGCGCCGACGTTTCTGCTGGCGATCGGCCCGACGCCGTGGACGCTGGTGGGCTATTTGGTGCTGATGACGGTTGGCGAGGCGATGTGGCAGCCGCGCTTCCTTCAGTACGCGGCCGAGATCGCTCCGCCGGGCCGGACCGGGGCCTACATGGGCGTGGCGCAGTTTCCGTGGTTTCTGACCAAGATGATCGTCCCGCTTTATTCAGGCTGGTTCCTGCAGCGTTACTGCCCGGATGCGGGTCCGCAGGACACGCGCACGATGTGGCTGATCTACGCCTGCATCGCCCTGTTGTCCACGGTGTTGCTGGTGGCGGCCCGGAACTGGCTGGGGCGCGATTTCAAGTCGCGGTCGGATTGACGCACGGTACCGCCCGTTTCGCCTTGTCCCCGGCGTGGCGAAGATGATAGGCTAGCCCGCCGCCGATCGGGCGCGGCCGCGGCGCGGCGGCCGCCGACGGACGAGCGGCGCGGACGAACGACCTTTCTTTCGTAGCGAGGCTGACATGAGCGAGCCGGCGATTGCGACGCGACTGCCCGAGAACGCCTACCGCGAGCTGAAACCGGGCGAGACCTACCAGCCGATGGTGCCGGCGGCCTCGACGGCGCCCGAGATCACGACGCGCTCGATCGTGTTCGGCATCGTCATGAACATCATCTTCTCCGCCGCGGCGACCTTCCTGGCGCTCAAGGTCGGACAGGGCATCGAAACCGCCATCCCGATCTCCATTCTCTCGGTCGGTCTGTCCGGCGCGCTGCTGCGGATCGGCCGGCGGGCGAGCTCGCTGCTCGAGCACGTCAACATTCTGGCCATCAGCACCACGTCCGGGATCGTCGCCGGCGGCACCGTCTTCACCATGCCGGCCATCTACATCCTCGGGCTGGATGAGAAGCTCGGGATGAGTCGAACGACTCTGTTTCTTCAGATCTTTCTGGTACCGCTCTTTGGCGCGATCCTCGGCGCGGTGTTCCTCGTGCCATTCCGGCGCTACTTCGTTCGAGACATGCACGGCAAGCTGCCGTTCCCCGAGGGCACGGCCACCAACGAGATCCTCGTCACCGGTTCGGCCGACAGCACCGGGCAGGCCATCGTGCTGATCTACTCCTTCGGCGTCGGCGCCATTTACAACTGGTTCGGCGCAACACTCAAGTATTTCGGGGAGACGTTCACGACGGCGATCGTTCCGCGCATGAACCGGCTCACCGAGGAGGTGAAGGCGGTGTTCTTCCTGGGCACCGGGGCGGAGTTGATGGGCCTGGGGTTCATCATCGGCCTGCGGTATGCGTCCATCATCTGCGCCGGTTCGTTCCTGTCGTGGTTCGTGATCATTCCCATGCTGGCGCCGCTGGGCGAGGAAGCGCTTCGCGGCTTGAATCCGACCCTGGCGGGCATGAAGGCCGAACAGATCTTTCGCGCCATCCCGCGCAACATCGGCATCGGCGGCATCTTTGCCGCCGGGATCATCTCCATCCTGAAGATGAGCAAGGTCATCGCGACGGCGCTTCGGCAAGCGCTGGGCGGGCTGCTGGCCGGCGGCGGCGCGGATCGTCAGGATCGGACCGATCGAGATCTCAGCTATCCGGCGCTGTTCGTCATCGCCGCGGCGACGACCGTGGCGCTGGCGCTCTTCTTCCGTTTCGTGGTGCTGGTGAACATGCCGGGCGCAACCAAGCTGACCGTCATCGCCGTGCTGCTGGCGCTGGGCGCGGCTTTCCTGTTCACGACCGTTTCGGCCTGGGCGATCGCCATGATCTCCACCACGCCCATCTCGGGCATGACCGTCACCACGATCATCATTACCGCCGTCGTGCTGCTGAACGCCGGCCTGCCCAAGAGCAACGAGGGCATGTTGGCGGTTCTGCTCGTGGGCGGCGTGGTGGCGTCCGCGCTGTCGATGGCCGGCACGCTGGTGACCGAGTTCAAGATTTCATACTGGCTCGGGGCCACACCGCGGCGCGTGCAGACCAGCGCGATGATCGCCTCGATTCTCGCATCGGTGCTCGTGACCGCGACCATCATGGGCCTGGCCACGACGAAGGGCTTCGACCAGACGGTCAGCAAGGAGGCCTTGCAGGCCCCGCAGGCCAACGTCATGGCCAGCGCGCTGCAGAGCTTCGTCGGCGGCGGACAGGTTCCGTGGGTGCTCTACGGCGTCGGCGCGATCATCGCGATCATCATGACCATGCTCGGCATCTCCGGGCTGGCGTTCGCGCTGGGCATGTACCTGCCGATGGAGCTGAACACGCCCATCCTGGTGGGAGCGATGGTCGCACACCTCGTCTCGCGCAGCACGTCCGATCCGGCGACCGCCAAAGCCCGCGGCGACAAGGGCATCCTGATCGCGTCCGGGCTGATCGCCGGCGGCGCGATCATGGGCGTGGTGTCGGCCATTCTGATGGCGTTCGACGTATCCTACGTAAAGAATCGCGAGCCGCGGTTTGATCCCCAGACCGAAAACTGGGCCGGCCTCGCCGCGTTTCTGCTGCTGGGAGTCTGGGCGTACTGGAACGCCCGCCGTGCCAAGCCCGGTCCCTCGTCCGGTCCCTCGTTGAGCCACTGATGCTTCGACCGCGCCCTCGTCGCCGCGCGGGCCCCCGGAGGTTGTCATGAGTAACGCAACGCCCGCGGGCAATGCTCCAGCCGCGCCCGCCGCGCGATTCGACTGGCGCTACTGGACCTGCATCTGGGTGGAGATGCTGGAGCGGCTGGCCTACTACACGCTGCGACCGGTCGCCGCCATCTACATCATGCAGGCCGACGACCCCGGCGGCCTTCACCTGACCGCCCTGCAGAAGGGCACCATCTTCTTCTGGTGGGCGGTGGTGCAGTCGCTGCTGCCGACCTTCACCGGCGGACTGGCCGACCGCTACGGCTATCGCCGCACGCTGGCGCTGTCGCTCACGCTCAACACGGCCGGCTACCTCATCATGGCCGGCTACCACGGTTACGCCGGTTTCATGACCGGCGTGATCGTGATGGCGGTCGGCACGGCCTTCTTCAAGCCGGCCTTGCAGGGCACGTTGGCCCACACGGTGACGAAGGAGACCTCCTCGGTCGGCTGGAGCATCTTCTACTTCATCGTCAACGTCGGCTCGTTCATCGGGCATATGATCACGCCGGTTCTGCTCGGCCCGGTGGCCCTGCGGACCGCCATGAACTGGCGCTACGTGTTCATCGCCTGCGCCGCCTTCTCGTTCATCAATCTCGTCTCGCTGCTGCGCTTCCCGAGCATCCCCAGCGGCGCGCCGCAGGACGAGAGCCTGTGGGCGGTCATTCGGCGGACGATCGTGAACGTTTTCGAGCCGCGCCTGGCGGCCTGGTTGCTGATCATGAGCTGCTTCTGGATGATGATGTATCAGCTCTGGGATCTGCAGCCGAACTTCATCGAGGACTGGATCAGCAGCGAACCCATCGCCCGGCACATGCCCTTCCAGTCGCTGGTCGAGACTGGGCCCGACGGCCGGCTGCGCGTGCAGCAGCAGGTGCTGCTGTCGCTCAACTCGATCATGATCATCATCGGCGTCGTGCCGGTCGGGCTGCTGGTCGCAAAGATGCGCACTATCTCGGCCATGCTGTTCGGCATGCTGGGCGCGACCGGGGGCGTGCTGGTGGCCGGCCTGACGCAGAACGGCTGGTTCCTGCTGGCGGGCATCGTGCTGTTCTCGCTGGGCGAGATGCTGACCGGCCCCAAGAAGAGCGAGTACCTCGGGCTGATCGCGCCGCCCGGCAAGAAGGGGCTGTACCTCGGCTACGTGAACATCCCCACCGGCATCGGGCAGGGCTTGGGCAACCTGCTGGCCGGCTGGGTCTATGGGCGGTACGGCGAAAAGGCCACGCTGGCGCTGCGCTACATGGTCGATCACCGGCTCGTGCCGCTGAGCGGCGAGTGGGACGGGCGGCCGTCGCACCTGGCGGAAGTGACCGGCGTGCCGCGCACCGAGGCGTTCGCCCGGCTTCAGGAGCTGCTCGGCCAGGGCGGGCCCGAGGTGACGCGCCTGTTGTGGGACAGCTACCAGCCGCAGTACCACGTCTGGCTGCCGTTCGCGGCCATCGGCATCGTGGCCGCCGTGGCGCTGGCGATCTTCGGGCAGATGGCCAAGCGCTGGAAGGACATGAACGCGTAGCGGGCGCGCGACCGCCGCGCGGCGCGCATCGGGGTCCCCCGGCGTTGAGTGGCGCGGTCCAGGATTTCTACTTCACGCCGTGCATCATCCGCTTCAGCGGCCGGATGAGCGCGATCAGCAGCCCGGCCGCGACCGCGGTCGTGATCGAGATCCAGAAGAACACCTGGCTGAAGCCGTAGTGCTCGGTCTTGCCGCCGACGTAGCCGCCCAGAATGTTGCCCAGCGACGACGAGAGGAACCACACGCCCATGACGGTGCTGACCATCCGCGCCGGGGCCAGTTTGGTCATGGTCGACAAGCCGACCGGTGAGAGACACAGCTCGCCGGTGGTGTGTAGCAGGAAGCCGACGATCAGGTACACCAGGTGGCAGCGGCCGTCGGAGCCGGCCTGAACCGCGCCCAAGTACATGACGAAGAAGCCCGCGCCCAGTTGCAGCAGGCCAAGCGCGAACTTGAGCGGGCTGGACGGCTCCATCCGCCGCCGATCGAGCCAGACCCAAAGCCAGGCGAACGGAATCGCGAGGAAGATGATGAAGAATGGGTTGATGGAGGCCGTCAGGAACGACGCCTTCAGTTCGCCGAACCACGGCACGTTGCGATTGACGTGGGCGTCGGTGAACAGGTTGATGGCGCTGCCGGCCAGTTCAAAGAATGCCCAGAACAGGATCGAGAAGCAGCACAGGACGATCAGCACGATCATGCGGTCGCGCTCCTCGGCCGTGCTGCGGAACGCCTCCCACAGCAGGTAGACCAGCACCGGAACGGCCACGACCACCGCGAGGCTCTGCACCATCTTGGGGTGCGCGATCAGGTAGGCGGTGATCGGGATGAAGAGCATGACGCCGAGCGTGAGCCCCGCGAAGTTCGGAACGCCGGGAATGACGCGTTCGGTCAGCGCGCCGGCGCGCGGCGGAAGCCCCTTCCCGGCCAACTTGCCGGTACCGGCGAAGAAGATGACTTGCCCGACGAGCATGCCGGTGCCGGCGAGAATGAAGCCCCAATGCCAGCCTTGGGACTCGGCGACCTGACCCGAGAAGCCGGCCAGCCACGCGCCGATGTTGATGCCCATGTAGAAGATCGTGAAAGCGGCGTCACGTCGGGAATCCTCGCGCGTGTACAGCGCGCCCACGATGCTCGAGATGTTCGGCTTGAAGAAGCCGTTGCCGGCCGCCATCATCCCGAGGGCGACGAAGAACATGGCTTGCAGCGTGGCGGACTGCAACCCGCCGGCGTCCCGCAGCAGCAGCGCATGGGCGGCCAGCGTGAACTGCGCGGCGGCCATGAGCAGGCCGCCGATGACGATGGCGCGGCGCTGTCCGAGCAGCCGATCGGCCAGCATGCCGCCGACGAACGGGGCCGCGTACACGAAGCCGAGATAGCCGCCGTAGATCTCGCTGCCGTCCTGCTTGGTCATCAGCAGGGCTTTCGTCATGTAGAGGACGAGAAACGCCCGCATGCTGTAGAAGCTGAACCGCTCCCACAGCTCGGTGCTGAAGAGCACGTACAACCCGACCGGGTGGCCGAGCATGGTGCGCTCGTTGGGATCGCGTACGGCGTCGGCCGGCGGTCCGGAGGCGGAGGTCGATGTCATCCGAGAATCCTCGCGGCTGAAGGGTCTGAGTTTGCGGGGGAGAATACCGAACGCGGAATGCGATTGCCACCCTCGCATCAGCCGGCGCGCCGCCTTGCATGCCGGCGCTGGCGCGTGAGAATCCCGGCGGACTCGCCACCACGGAGGAATCGAAAGATGACACGCCCGATATCCATTGGCTTGGCGCTCGCGGTCGTCGCCTCATGCGCGGCCGACGAGCTTCGACCGTTGCCGGAGATCTCGATGAAGGAACGACTGGCCCGATTCGCGCCGGTGCGGCTGACGGCCGACCTGGGCGGTCTGACGCCCAACGAGCGGAAGATGATCCCGCTGCTGATCGAGGCGGCCGAGCAGATGGACCGCATCTTCTGGATGCAGGCATGGGGCGATCGCGACAAGTTCCTGGCGTCGATCCCCGACGCGGAGGCCCGCCGCTACGCCGAGATCAATTACGGTCCGTGGGACCGGCTCGACGGCGACAAGCCGTTCCTGTCGGGCGTGGGCCCGCGGCCTCCGCAGGCCAACTTCTATCCCCGCGACCTGACGCGCGAGGAGTTCGAGCGGTATGTGACCGACAACCCGGACGACGCCGGGGCGCTCAAGAGCGAGTACACCGTCGTGGTTCGCACTGCGGGCGGCGCGCTCGGGGCCGTGCCCTACCACGAGCACTTTTCCGAACCGACGCGCGTCGCGGTCGCCAAGCTGCGCGCGGCGGCCGCGCTGGCCGACGACGCCGGCCTGAAGCGTTACCTCGAATTGCGGGCCACGGCGCTCGAGACCGACCAGTACCGCGAGAGCGACTTCGCCTGGCTCGACATGAAGGACAACACCATCGACGTGGTGATCGGTCCAATCGAGACCTACGAGGACCGGCTGTTCGGCTACAAGGCCGCGCACGAGGCCTACGTGCTGATCAAGGACAAGCAGTGGAGCAAGCGGCTGACGCGCTACGCGGCGCTGCTGCCAGAATTGCAGCGCGGCCTGCCCGTGCCCGACGCCTACAAGACCGAGAAGCCCGGCACGGACTCGGACCTCAACGCCTACGACGTGATCTACTACGCCGGCGATTGCAACGCGGGCGCCAAGACCATCGCCATCAACCTGCCGAACGACGAGCACGTGCAGCTCAAGAAGGGCACGCGCCGTCTGCAACTCAAGAACGCCATGCGGGCCAAGTTCGACCGCATCCTGATGCCGATCGCCGAACGCGTCATCGCGCCCGAGCAGCGCAAGCACGTCAGCTTCGACGCCTTCTTCGGCAACACCATGTTCCACGAGGTCGCCCACGGGCTCGGCATCAAGCACACCATCAACAACAAGGGCTCGGTGCGCGACGCCCTCAAGGACCAGGCCGGCGCGCTCGAGGAGGGCAAGGCCGACATCCTCGGTCTCTACATGGTGACGCGCCTGATTGACAAGAAGGAATGGACCGAGGCGTCCGTGATGGACCACTACGTCACCTTCGTGGCCGGCACGGTGCGCTCGGTGCGGTTCGGCGCGACCAGCGCCCACGGCCGGGCCAACATGGCCTGTTTCAACTTCCTCGAGCAGCGCGGCGCCTTCTCGCGCGACGGGCAGGGGCGGTACGTCATCGACGCCGACAAGATGCGCCAGGCCGTTGAGGCGCTGGCTGGCCGCATCCTCACCTTTCAAGGCGACGGCGATTACGACGGCGTGAAGGCGTGGTTCGAGCAGACCGGCGCCATCCGCCCGCCGCTGGCCGCGCAGCTCGAGTCGCTCGGAAAGGCGGGAATCCCGGTCGACATCGTCTTTGAGCAGGGACTCGACGTGCTGGGCCTCAAGTCGCCCTGACAATGGCCGGGCGGGGCCAGCCTGATGCGAAGTTTTCGTTAACGCGGCACATTAGCGACTCCTGAACGTACGCGTGGGGCCGGCGCGACCGATAACACGCGCGTCGATGTTCGCGCTCGACGGGATTCGGTCGCGCGACCGTGTCCGGGCGGCGGACGTCGGGGTTCGGAGTCGCGCTTGCGACTGGCGTACGGCGTCAATGGGTACGGCCGCGGACACGCCATGCGGGTGCGGGCCCTGCTGCCCGAACTCGGCCGGCAACACGAACTGCTGCTGCTGGCCGGCGCGGACGCGTACGACGCGTTGTCGACCGATTACTCGGTCGTGCGCATTCCCAATCTGCGCTACTACTATGGCCGGCCGGGCCAGTTGTCGGTCTGGCAGACGCTCGTTCGCAACGCCCCGATGGCGCTCGACCTGTGGCTCGGCGGCGCGGGGGTCGAGATGGTGGCCGACGCGCTGCGGGCGTTCGGGCCGGACGTCGTGCTGTCGGATGGCGAGCCCTACGTGCTGCGAGCGGCCGAGCGACTGGGCATCCCGCGTATCACGCTCGACAACGTCGCGCAGATGGCGTACTGCGAACTCGACCTGCGCGGCTACGACCGTTTCGATCGCTGGCTGAACGGCCTCGGCTACCGGCTGTTGCTGGGCGTTCCCGACCGCATCATCATCGCCAGCTTCTTCTCGGCGCCGGTCACCCGCGACGGCGTCGTTCAGATCGGACCGATCATCCGGCGCGAGGCGGCCGAGGTCACGCCGACACGCGGCGACTACCTGCTGGTCTACATCAGTAAGGAAGGCGAGTACACGCCGCGGGTCGAGCAGGCCCTGCTGGACGCCGGCGTGCCGGCGCGGATCTACGGGGCCCCGCGCCGCGGCAACCTGCGACATCTGACCTTCAAGCCGCTGGCCAATCGGCCGTTCATCGACGACCTGGCCGGCTGCCGCGCCGTCTTCGGAACGACCGGCAATCAGCTTCTGGGCGAGGTGATCTACTACGGCAAGCCCATGCTGGCCATGCCGATCGACTGCATGGAGCAGCGGCTGAACGCCATCGTGCTCGAGCGCCTGGGCGTGGGCCGGATGATCCGCCCGGCCGACGTGACCGGAGCGGCGATCTGCTCGTTCCTGGAGGCCGAGTCCGAGTTCCTGGCCCGCGTTCCGCCGCGGCGCGGCGATGGGATGGCAGAAGCCATCGGCGCTCTCGACGGCTGCATCACTGAGCTCACCGCCGATCGGCGGGGCGCGCGGGCGGAGGCGGGCGCCGCTGCCCTGGGGGGAGCAGCTGCGTGAGCGCATTTTATCGCAGCGTCTGGATTTCCGACGTGCACCTGTGCTCGAAGGATGCTCAGGTCGAGATGCTGCATTCGTTCATCTCATCCATCAAATGCGACTATCTCTACCTGGTGGGCGACATCATCGAAGAGTGGGCGCTGCGCAAGAAGTGGCACTGGCCGGCAATGTACAACGAGCTGGTGCACAAGCTGCTGAAGCGCTCGCGGAAGGGCGCCAAGGTCATCTTCATTCCCGGGAACCACGACGAGTTCTTCCGCGATTTCATCGGCTATCGCTTCGGCGACGTGCGGATCGCGGCCAACGCCCTGCACCAGACGGCCGACGGCCGGCGCTTCCTGGTGCTGCACGGCGACGAGTTCGACGCCGTGGTGCGCTGCCGCCCGTGGCTGACGCACCTGGGCGACCGCGCCTACCAGCAGCTGGTCGTGCTCAATCGACTGGTCAACATGGTGCGGCGCTGGATGGGCAAGCCCTACTGGAGTCTGTCGGGCGCGATCAAGCGCCGCGTCAAGCAGGCCGTCAAGTATCTGAACGACTTCGAGGAGATCCTGGTCCAGGAGGCGAAGCGGCAGTGCGTCGATGGCATTATTTGTGGGCACATTCATCAGCCGGCTCTGCGCGAGTTGCAGGGCGTCGTCTATTGCAATACCGGCGACTGGATCGAACACTGCACCGCCCTGGTCGAGCACCCCGACGGCCGGCTCGAGATCGTCTGGTGGCATAAGCAGCTCGACCAGCGCGTCACCGACGCGCCGGCCGACATGACCCTCGCCCCCCGCCTGGCGGCGCTGGCCGCCGACGCCGACACGAGCCAGCCGCTGCTGTTCGGCTAGAGGGATTCGAGATCGTGCTGTGCGGCGCGACGCGGCTCAGTTCGAGTTGCCGAGCGGCAGACGGCCCTGGGTTGCCGCGGTCGGAGCGCGTTCGACGACGACCGTGTGCTCGCCGAACCCCGCGTCATCGTCGGCCTTGCCCGCCTTGCGGCGCCTGCTCGCCAGCGGCCGGCCGTGTTCGTCCAGTTCCTCGTCGGCCCGGGCCGTGACGCGCTTGGCGATGGCCAGCAGGTCGCGCTCGAAGCGTTCGCGGTTGATGCGGCGGATGCTGGCGCAGGCCTGCACCACCTCGGCCACGTAGCGCTCGAAGATGCTGCGGCGTTCGCCCTCGTAGCGCTGCCGCTTGCGACGATTCAGGTAGGCCTGAAGCTTGCGCCCGCACTCCTGAATGCCGAGCTTGATCTCCTTGCGAATCTCGTCGTAGTCGGCGATGGCTTCCTTGCTCTCGCTGGTGAACGGAACCCAGACGCTGGCCATGTGCACCATGACCACCATCGGCGCGGCCGGGATGCCGCCGCCCGGCTGCGAGATGCCGTAGCGCCGCCAGTCGGTGTCAATCACGCTCTTGTAGATGCAGCAGGCCGATTGCTGGTAGAGCAGCGGCACGCGATTGGCGAAGCGAATGATCTTGGCCTGCGTCGATTCCGCCGACGCGCCCCGCGCGGCGTCGTCGCCGTTCTGCGCGGGCGCCGGGCCGAGTTCGCCGCCGAACGCCAGTCCGACCTCGATCTGGAATGGGTTGCCGCGGTACACGGCCGGTGGTCGCGTGGCGGCCGTGTAGAACTCGGCCTTCACGCCCTTGAGCAGGCCCGAGAGGATGTGCTCGGCGCCGATCGGCGCGAGACAGTTGGTCGGTGGCGCCATCAGCTTGGTGGACTGGATGGCCTTGTACAGCGTTTCGGCCTCGTGCTTGGCGATCCGCCGCGGGTTGGCGTGCGGATCGAGCCGGGCCGCCCGGCAGATTTCCTCGGCCATCTTGCCGCCGACGCGGCAGAAGTCGCTCTGCAAGAAGCCGCTCACCCAGCGGGCCTTGGTCTCGTGCAGCATGCGGATCAGCACGCCCAGTTCGATGCCGTGCGGGTGCGGCTTGATCTCCTGCGGCTGGTCCGGCAGCGACTGGCTGGCGCGCGGGAACTCGCCGCGCGTGCCGTCGGGCGCGACGTAGTCGAACGCGGCGTGCGGGTTGGCGATGGCCGTCAGATCGAGGTATTCGTCGACCGATTGTCGGCCCTTCGCGTACGTCGCCACCAACTCGATTTCGACCTGGGTGCCGTGCGGCCAGTCCACGTCGACCACTTCGTCCTTGACGATGGTCGGTTCGTTCTTGCGCGTGTCGATCTGGATTTCGAAGGCGTGCGCGGGCTTGCCCTTGCCGGTTCGCGACACGACCCGCAGGCTCTTGCCGGTGGTGAGCAGGCCGTACATGCCCGCGGCCGAGATGCCGATGCCCTGCTGACCGCGCGACATGCGAAGGCGGTGGAATTTGCTGCCGTAGAGCAGCTTGCCGAAGATGTTGGGGATCTGCTGCTTGACGATGCCGGGCCCGTTGTCGCGCACGGTGACGCGGAAGCGCTCCTCGTCGAGCTGGTCGAGGCGCACGTGGATGTCGGGCAGGATGCCGGCTTCCTCGCAGGCGTCGAGGCTGTTGTCGACTGCCTCCTTCACGGTTGTCAGCAGCGCCTTGCGCTTGTTGTCGAATCCCAGCAGGTGGCGGTTCTTGGCGAAGAACTCGCTGACGGAGATTTCGCGCTGGCTGCCGGAGAGCGATTCGGCTGTCGCGAATCCTCGCCGCGCTGGGCGTTTCGTCGTTTGCGCGGCAGCGCCAGAGTCTTGCACGGCGGGCGTGGCGGCCCGGTCGGAGTCGTCGCCCCTCACCGGTCGATGAGGAGCCGGCGCAGCTGCGGAGCGGGGATCAAAGGGGAGGCTCAACTGCCTGAATTTGTTGGATTTATGCTTTGCTTGCCGGGTCTTGACGGCTGCCATGCCAGGCCCCAAGCGTCGGGTCGGTGCGCGGAATCTCCGTACCACGCGATGGGGTCAGCATAACGCGGATGACGATGATCGCCAATCCTCGATTAGCGTTGATTTAGGCGATTCTGGCGCTTACGAGAAATCCGGCGGATCCCCCTTGACTGCGCAGAGGGGCCTGCATTTAATACTGCGAGCCAAGGGAAAGTCCTTAGTACTTTTTCTTGGCCTTATAACAATGTCCATCACCCCCGGGTTTGGCTCCCCCCCCCAGGCCAAACCCACGATGGAACGGGAGCGATAGTTGAGTGTGCCTATCGCTCCCACTTTATTTTTACTCCACGAACGCCTGCCACGTTGAACGCATCGGCCGTCGCTGCCGGCTGAATTCGGCCGCACTTCGCATCTGATAACTGAATCCACGCGCCGCTCGAGACGATGTGGCGGACAGATCCGCGACGCAGCGCCGTCGTCGCGCCGCCCCGGTCGATGGAGCGCCGCATGTCCGCCTTCCGCCCGTCAACGCGTCCAACGCACGAGACCAACGCCCAGTATCAGCTCGGCATGAGCGCCTACGAGACCGGGCGTCTCGACGAAGCGATCGCGATCTTCGCCCGCATCGTCGAGCGCGGCGACCTGCCGGGCTCGCTCGCGAGGTTCTACCTGGGGCGAGCCCACTATCGGCTGGGGATCGACGCATTGCGGGCGCGGCGCTTCGACGCGGCCGTCACGCATCTTTCCGCCGCGGCGCGCCTAAACCCCGACGGCCGAGACCTCGGACGTTACCTCGCCGCGGCCTACGTCGGGCAGGGTCGCTTCGACCTGGCCGCCCGGCAGTTGGAGCGGCAAATCAGCGAGAATTCGTCGGATCGCGATGCGCCGATTCGCTTGGCGCTCGCCTACTGGAAGCAGGGCCGACTCGAGCAGGCGATTGAATGCCTGCTGGCGGCCGCTCAGCGCGAGCCCAATCGCGCCGATCTGCATTTCCAGATCGGCCTGATGTACGCCGGCGTGGATGACTACGCCCGCGCGGCCCGCAGTCTGCGCAGGTGTATCGAGCTGGACCCGCGGCACGGCCAGGCTCACCAGCACCTCGGATTGACCTATGGCGCACTCGGCCGCACGGCCGACGCCGTCGGCGCGTTGCGAACCGCGCACCTGCTGCGGCCGCGGGACGCTTACGTGGCGCTGCAACTGGCATACGCGACCGCCGCCGCTACGCGCGAAGGCGTTGATACGGCATCCATCCCCGCCCCGGCGTCCGCCCCGACCGACCCGGAGCAGATCGCCGAGCTCGGTCGGACGATCGCTCGCGATCCGGACTTCGTCGAGGCCTTTCTGGCGCTGCCGCGGACCGGCATGGACGGCGAGCTGTTCGCGACCCTCGCGGCCACGCTCGAGTGGGCGCTCGAGCGGCACCCCGAGTACGCCGATCTGCACTTCCACTGCTCGCGCGTCTACGAACGTCTGGGGCGTGACGATCAGGCCGTCCGCGCGGCCGTGCGAGCGCTCGAAGCCAATCCGCGTTACGTGCAGGCCCTGATCCACCTCGGCCGGCTGTATGCCCGCACCGAGCGGACCGGCGACGCGATCGCGCGGCTCCAGCAGGCCATCGAGCGCGGCGGCGACTATCCGGACGTGCATTTCCTGCTGGGTCAGCTCTACCGCCGCGACGGCGACCGGCTGCGTGCGCGGCGCGCGTTCGAGCGCGCGGTCGAGTTGAACGCCGATTACGCCGAGGCCCGCGCGGCGCTGGCCGAGCTGGCGGCTTGAGAGGACGGGATCATGTCGCACGTTCTGGAGACGCTCGGGCGCGGACTGCTGATGCAGTTGTCGACCGCGTTCACCGGGCTGCTGCCGCATGACGCCGAGACGCCGATCGAGGATCTCGCCCAGCAGGTGCGCGACGATCCGGACGACGCCGACGCCCGCGTCCGCCTGGGCTCGGCCCAGCTTCATCGACGCCGGGCCGTCGCCGCACGCCAGAACTTCTGGGCGCTACTGAGCGGACACCCCGACCACGTGCCCGGCCGCGTCGGCATGGCCTGCGCGCTGGACGAACTCGGCGACCTGCCGGGCGCGATCGAGCACCTGAGCCGCGCGCAAGAGCTGGCGCCGAACGATCCGGCCGTGCTCTTCTGCCTCGGCCTCGAGCATGAGAAGTCCGGCGACATCAAGCGGGCCGTCGAGCACTACCACGACGCGCTGATCGTCTGTCCGAGCCTGCGCAACGCGCACGAGCGCCTGGGGGCCATCGCGCTGAAGATGGATGACCTGCCCGCCGCCATCCGCCACTACTCTGAGCTGTGCACGCTCGATCCGCACCTGCCCGACCTGCACTTGGCGCTGGCCGGGCTGCTCGTGAAGAGCGGCCGGTACCAGGAAGCCATCGCGCGCTACCAGACGGCCATCGGTCTTGACCCCGGCAACTGGGAGGCGCAGGACGACATGGTGCGGGCCTACGAGGACGCCGGCATGTGGCGCGAGGCCATCGAGGCCCTGCACCGGATGCTGGATGCGGAGCCCGACGCGGCCGACACGCACGCGCGGCTCGGGGAGCTCTACGGCCGCATCGGCAACGACGAGGCCGCCACCTCGCATCTCCAGCACGCCGTCGCCATCGCGCCCGATTACCTCGAGGCCAACGTCAAGCTTGGCATGCAGCACCTGCGCAGCGGCCGCCTGACCGAGGCGGCCCGCTGGTTCAGCTTCGCGACCGAGATCAACGATCGCACGTTGACGGCCTACGTCGGCATGGGCGTGGCCCAGCACTTCGCCGGCCAGGAGAGCGAGGCGGCCGCGTCATTCGACATGGCGGCGACGATCGAGCCGAACAGCAATCTGCTCTTCTCGGAGATGGCGCGGCTGCACCTGAAGGCGGCCGTCGCCGACCAGGCCGGGCGCTACCTGGGAGCGGACGACGCGGATGACGCGCCGGCGCCGCTCGAGCACGATCTGGTCTCGATGCAGATCGAGCGTCTGCGCGACGCCATCGCCGAGTCGCCGACACACGCCGACCTTCACTACCGCCTGGGCGTGCTGCTGCGCAACCGCGGCGAGCTCGAGGCGGCGGCGGCCGAGTTCCGCGCGGCGGTCGATCTGAACCCGTGCTACACCAAGGCCCGGATCAAGCTCGGGCTGGCGCTCAAGGAGATGGGCCGCTTGGACGAGGCCATCGCCGAACTGAAGCGCGTCTGCGACCTGCAGCCGAACTACATTGACGTGCACTACCAGCTCGGGCTGCTCTTCGCGCAGCGGCAGAAGTTCGAGATGGCGGTCGAGCGCTTCGAGCATGTGGCCGAGGCTCAGCCTGACAACGTGGACTTCATGGCCAACCTCGCGCTGGCCCTCCAGAACGCCGGCATGATCGACCGGGCCGCGGCCACCTGGCGGCTGATCTGCGAGCTCGACCCGGCCTCGCACCAGGCCGGCGAGGCCCGGGCGATGCTGGCCAAGCACCGCATGCGGTGAAGACCTCGGCCGCGCCGAACACGCTTCTTATCGCGGTCTTGCGCAATTCGATGCGAAAGCTGGAGTCGCGGCGGCTCGATATCGATCGGGGGGCGCCGATCGGCGGGAGTTTGCGCGTGCGTCAGATCGAGAGTTCGCGGCTGATTCGCTCCATCCGGCTGAGCGACCATCGCCTCCAGCAGCTGCTCGACTCGCTCGATGCCGGCGGACAGGCCGTGCCCGCGGAAGCCGCCCGACAGCGCAAGCACGAGCGCGTGGCGTGCCGGCTGCACGCCGTCGTGCTGCGAATCACGCATCGCGACGAGGCGGTGAACTTCCTGGTGCCGACGCGAAACATCAGCCGCGGCGGACTCGGCTTTCTGCACGGGTCGATGCTGCACCAGGGCACGCCCTGCAAGCTCATGCTGGTCTTCAAGGACGGCCGCAAGCTCAAGGCCGACGGCACGGTGGCCCGTTGCCGGCACGTCAGCGGCATGATCTACGAGGTCGGCGTCAAGTTCGACCGGGAGATCGACCTCCAGGACGCGCCGGTCGACACCGGGTGACGCGGGCGGCGACCCCGCCTACCACGTGTATCGCACCGAGTATCGCACCACCGCCTCGCCGTTCTTGTCGACCTTCACCGGGAACTTGATCGTGCGGGCGTCCAGCTTCTCGTGCTTGTGCGACGCCTTGAGCATCTCCCAGTTGACCCAGCGGAACAGCCGCTCCTGAACGACGACCTCGACCGCTTCGTTCTTGTGGTTGCGGACCTTGACCTCGATCTCCTCCTCCATGAGCTTGCGGCCGGTGTCGATGCGGAAGTCCACCTGGCGGCGCTCGCCCACCACGTCGAACGCGCTGCCGAGCTTGATGCGAACTTCCTCATCCTTGGGCGTGTGGTCGATGGTGTCCTCGCCGATGAACTCGAGCGAGCCGTCGGCCGGATCGAGCTTGCTGACGCGAATGCGGCCGGACGGCAGCGGCATGCCCATGCCGATCGATTCGCTGTTCTTGAACTGAAGGTAGATGTCGACCTTCTTGTTCGACTCGACGCCGTACTGGCGCTCGGTCAGTGGGGCCCCGTACATGCCGCGCAGGCTCGTGCCCAGGCCGTCGTAGACCAGCACCTTTTCGCACGGGACGCCGCGGGCGGCGTCGAACAGCTCGATCTGCCGCGTCGAGCGGTCAGGGATCGTGGTCGGCCGTCCGAGCGTGTAGAGGTGGTACTCGAAAAAGGCCTTCTCCTCGAACCCGGCGGCCTTGGCGCCGGCCGCGCGGGCCATCATCGGCATCATCTCGGCGACCGCTTCCGGCGGGGCGGCCCGCTGCACGTCTCCGGCGATGAGCTTGAGCGTCGCCTCGGGATAGCTGCCCCCGGACTGGTTGAGGATGCTGACCCACGCGCCCACGTCGAGCACGCCGGCGTTGGCATGGGCCCCCTCGGTGAAGACGATGTTGTAGTCGGCCCACCAGGTGATGCCGCTGGTCTGGTAGCTGACGCGAATCTGCTGTGGGCCGGCCTTCTCGCTCTCGACGTCCCATACCAGCGTCGGCTGCGTCATCAGTCCGCCGGGCAGCGACGGTAGCATGGCCGACGCGTAGCCGTTGACGATCTGCACGCCGCCGTCGGGCATCTGCAACACCGCCCCGCCGGCGGTCGACAGCAGCTTGCCGGTGAAGCGGGCAACCTGATCGCCGCGGGCTTGCTCCAGCGTGATCTCGCGGTCGATGAACCGCTCCAGCAGCTTGGCGGTGCTGACCAGGTCAAACTGGTAACTTTGCTCGATGACGGTGGTCTTCGCATCGGTCAGCGACGAGAACGTGACGGTGGTCGGGTCGATCAGCGCGGCCACGTCGGTGAAGCGCACGGTGGAGCGCCCCGCGCCGATGTCGAAGGAGCGGTCCTGCCGGACGACGGCGTAGCCCGGAACCTGGCGGAAGACCGTGCCGCCGCCCATCGACTCGGGTAGCGGTCGATACCACTCGGGCGGGATCGCGCCCGGCCGGGCCGTGCTGTAGATCGTCAGGGACGTGGTCTGGGCCGCGTGCGCGCTCAGCGACATGGCAAGGACTCCGAGACAACAGGCCGACGCGCGGCGAACGCCGGCGCGCGGAATCCACTTCAACGGGCGATGGGCGGAAGTCATGCTGCGTTTCTCCTCGTTCACGCCGAGAATCATCGTCGGCTTCATACCGTCAGACGAACTTGGCGGCCAGAAGTTCCTACCGGCCGAGCATCGCGGCGCCGCGGCGAAAAAGCCGAAGGGCCCGCGGCGCTCGGCCGTGGGCCCTTCGCATGGGGGAACCGGGTTCTCCGGCGGACCAGGCCGCCTTCGAACGGGAGGTTACGGGCAGGCCGTCAGGCTGCCGGCATTGAGCACGCAGCAGACGAAGCGCTGAATGTCACCGCCGTTGACGACGGCGAAGCTCGGGCTCAGGTTGCTGCGATCGATCTGGGCTTGGTTGTTGTTGGTGCCCAGCACCACGCCCACGAACAGCGACACGTCCGTGCTGTTGACCGTGCCGTTGGCGTCGATGTCGCCGCACGAGGGCGGCACGCAGGCCGGGCCGCTGAAGCCGAGGTTGGCGGTGAGGATGGCGACATCGGCGGCGTTGACGATGCCATCGCCGTTGAAGTCGCCGTCGGCCCAGCCGGCCGGCGTCAGGCTGATGCCCGCGTTGGCCGTCACCAGAGCCTGGTCGGCCACGTCCACGTCGCCGTCGAGGTCGGCGTCGCCGTAGCGCGTGCACAGAATCGACAGCACCAGGACGTCCACGTCGAGCTGGTTGACGATCAGATCGCCGTTCATGTCGGCGCTGAGGTCCATGTTCGCGGCCTGGAAGATGTTGCTCCAGTCGCCGCGGTTGGCATAGACGTAATCGATGTCCTGCGCGTTGATCGTCCCGTTCGCTCCGTTGGGCTGGGCACCGGGCCACGGCGGGTTGCCGGCCACGTCGCCGCGCGAGTCGCCCGGCTTGTAGCCGGTCGCCGGCGGGTAGGTGGCGAGCTGGGTGTTGAAGTAGTTGTTGCTCCCGGTCAGGCCCGCCCAGGCGGTGTCGACCAGCGTGAAACCCACCTCGCGGTTGAGGCGGCCGCCCACGAGCGTGAGGCCGTCGGCGTAGTAGCGAATATCAATCGAGTTGAAGTCGCCGTCGCTGTTGTAGTCGCCGATGACCTCGGGAATCACGTAGTCGTCGACGCACGGCCCGTCGCCGCCGCCCGTGCCGGGGGAAACGGGCTGGAGGAGCGCCCATGCGGTCGGGTTCTGGACGGCCGCCATCATCGGGACGATGTCGGCCGGCGTGCGGGCGAAGTCGCCGTCGAAGTCGCCGGCAATGCGGTTGCGGCGGTTGAGCCGCTGGCCGCCGATGGCGGTGTATGCCCCGCGGGCCGAGTTGAAGTAGTTGCCGTTCGAGCTCCCGTCGCTGTACGTGCCGCCCGGACCGACGCCCACGCCGCCCGGATTGCGGGTGTTGCGGCGCGGAATCTGGCCGGCCACGTTGACCGAGCCATACGGCGGAGTGACCGAGACGTTGGTGCAGCGGGTGTAGTTCTGGAGGATCTGGCTGAGGCTGCCGTCCGGCCGCAGATCGGTCGGGTTGCTCTGGAAGGTGACGGCGTCGACGGCAAACGTCATCACGAAGCGGGTGGACAGCACCTCGCCCGGCATGTTCAGGTTGGGGTCGGCCGTCGGATCACCGGTGAAGGCCGCGATGCTCGCGGTGATGTTGCGAATCAGGTTGCGAGCGTTGACGTTGGCCATCGCCGGGTTGGTGTTGCCGCCGATGCCCGACTGCGGGTCACCGCGGGTCACCAGCGACTGGGCCGCCGAAATCTGGTAACCGCAGCGAGGGTTGTCGCAGTCGAGAATCGTGCTGACGGTCGGGCGCACGAAGCCGTTGTTGGCCGGCGTCCAGTCGTTGGGAACGCCGGTGTACGGCAGGGCACAGCCCGGGGGAGCGCCGACGGCATGGTCGCAGGCCTGCGGCGTGCAGTCGCTGTCGATAAAGCCGTCGCCGTCGCCGTCGATGTCCTTGCAGACGCTGAGAATGTCGTACTGACCGCCGACGGCGTCCTGGGCGGCGCGGCTATTGCCGAAGTAGCCGGTGTAGCCGACGCACAGCCGTCGCGAGCGGACGGCCGCCTCACTGATGCTCGAGCCGCCGCAGTTGGTGGGCTGGGTCGGCGCGCCGATCGGCAGTGTGGGATTGGCCGCATTGGCGACGTTCGGCTTAATGACCACGCCGGTGTTGGACTCGAACTCGGTGTTGATGCGCGGGCCACGGTGATCGCCGACGAGGTGGCTGGGGTCTACGCCGATCCCGTTAGAGAAATCGTTGCGCGTGCCCGACCCGACGTCGCGTGTGTTGACCTCGAAGTTCTCGCCGCTGGGCATGCGGCCGGTCACCCACAGATGCTGCATCTCGGTGTAGCGCAGATTCTCAAGGCCGGTGCCGCGATTGGCGATCGGGACGACCGGCGACCAGGCGATGGGCGTGTCGTACAAGGTGTTACCGTCCGGCGGAGGAGTGATCGGGGGATTGTTGTTGAAGTTCAGAGACAGGGGTCCGCGTTCGAGCGAGGCCAGCAGGTTTGAGAAACCGCCGCCGATTCCGTTCGAGGTCTCGGGGTTGCGACCATAGCCTGCCTGACCGGGCTTCTTATTCCAGACAGCATCCATGCCCGTGCCCGGCCCGCGCGTACCCCAGAGGCCCGGCACGTCGAGGTTGGCGCCGTCAATTGACTTCGGGATGACCGGCGTTCGGCTGTCGTTCGCGGTCGTCATGTCGCCCTGAAGATCGGCGGCCGGCAGACAGGTGGCGACGGGGACGCCGGAGACGGCCCAGTCGACGCGATTGATGATGCCACGCTCGGATGGAACGGCGGTCGGGATGGTACCTAGGAGTTGGTAGTCGATGAACTCCTCGTAGCCCTCGACCGAGCCGACCGAGCGATACTGGACCAGCAGGTAGCCGGTCCACGGGAAGCAGCCGCCGTTCGGCGGCCCGCCGGGGGCGAATCCGGGGGCGAGCTGGTCGACCGTGTCGACGAAGCCGTTGCAGTCGGTGTCGAGCGCGCCGGCGAACGGCACCACGCCGGGTCCGCACGGAATGTTGATGGTATCGCCGTCGATGTTGATGAAGTCGTTGGTCGAGCCGAACTGCCGGAAAAAGTCGACGAACAGCGTCGCGCCGGAGAAGTTGACCTGGCTCCCGTCGGGGGCGCCGCCCTGGCCGGCCTCGAACTGCACGTAGTTGCTCACGTCGTACGGCCCGACGCAGGCAGTGTGATCACCCTGATACACGCCGCCGGCGCCCAGACAGTCGGCGGCCGTCAGCTCCATGCACTGCCCCGGAACGGGGGCGTTGAAACACGCGCCGGTGGGCTGCGCCATCGCCGGCGTCGCTGTCAGGCCGGCCAGCAGGCCCGCCGACAGCAGCATCGAGAAAAGTCGCTTCATGGATATTCCCCTAAAAACGTTACACAAACTTCACAATGTCTTCATGAACACACGCGAACTTCTTGGTTCGGGGACGCTAACCCCAGGTGTGGTGGCGGACACCTCCTGCGCTTCGCGTTACGGTGCTCACTCGTGACACGTGGTCTGGGTCTTCTCTCCCCTCACTGCCGCGTGTCGACGATGTCGTTCACGCCGCTGATGGCGTAATACTTCAGGCCCCACTCCTTGTTGGCCAGGGTCTGGACAATGCCCTTGCGCTCGACGTGCCCGTCGGCGTACAGGAAGTTGGCCGCGCCGCCGCTGAGGGCGTCGCCGCCGGGATGATGGCGGCCGACGACGTTGGTCTCGGGCGTGCCCGGCGTGTCGAGCAGGCCGACGCTGCGATCGGCTTCCGACCTCGGCATGATGCCGAAGTTCGGCGCCGTGCCGTAGGTAAACCCCGGCGTCTGCTCCGGAGCGGCGTACTCGTCCGAACCGTAGCCGATGTGGAAGAATGGGTTGATCGACCGGTGGCTCTTCGACAACAGGCCGCCGCCCTCCTGGTTGGCCGTCGTCTGCCAGTTGTTGTTGTACTCGGTGATCAGAATGATGCGGGCGGTATCGCCGATCTTGGTTTCCTGCGTGAAGACGTTCACCCGCAGTCCGCCCGACAGCGCCGTGGTGTACTTGTTGCGGGGGAAGACGCCGGCGTTGCCCGCGTACGCCATTCGCGGCGCTTGGGCGTCCTCGACCGTGCCCGGCGCGCCGCTGCCGGTCTGGTCGGTCTGGCCCGACTCCCAGAATGAATCGTTCGGGCCGGGATTGGTGCGCGGCGAGCCGCCGTTCACGTACGTCGGGCACTGGAACGACTTGGGATCGACCTGACCCCCGCCGTAGAGAAACCACGACCAGTGGATGTAGCCGTACGGGTGTGCGGGGTCCTGCTCGTAGAAGTCGTAGTTGCCGTTGGAATCCTTCGGATACACGTACGCGGGCGGATAGACGCCGTTCCAGTCGGCCAGGTAGCCCGCCATCGCCTTGGCCACGTCACTCAAGTTCGCTCCGCACTTCAGGGCCTGTCCCTGCATGCGGGCCGACGAGAGCGACGGCAGGATGATGCCGATCAGCAGGGCGATGATGGCAATCACGACCAAGAGCTCGATGAGCGTGAACGCATGCGCGCGGAAGCGAGTGGTCATTAGACGCGGTCGTCGAACTGTGCGCATGGACACACTCCAAGTTTGTGGTCGCGGGCGTTCACGCCTCTAGAAGGCACCGCAAAGGCTAGAGCGCCCGGGTTAGGCTGATGTGACGAACTCGTGACGAAACGAAGATGTTCGCGCTAAGACTGTGTGTGCTGGAATCTGTTAAGATGCACCGAGAGTGCAAGCGTTCGTGACAGTTGGAACAATGGTGAATCTGGGCAAGAGGTTTACGAGCCCGCCGGTCGCTCGGCTTCCGATGACAACCACCCGCGCCGCGGCCGACGCCTCGGTATCCGGCTTCGGCAGGTCGTCACCGGCACGAACCGTGATCACGTATTCCCCCGGGGCAACGTTCAGCGTCAGGTCACAGGCCGTCGCGGCGGCTTGTCGGTCCCCCGGCGAATGATTCCGACCGATTGCCGTCTCCGCCATGACCAATCCGTCCGCGGCGCGCATCAGCGCGAGGGCGCAGCGCCCGTGGCCGCCGGACCGATCGCCGCCCGGGTCGAACTCGACGCGGATACGGTCGCCTGGTGCGAAGCACCGCGCCGGTCGGCCGGCCGCGTCCAGCACGCGCATCGCCGGCTGTCCGTCAAGCGTGGCTCCGTCATCGGCAGCGCCTGCGTCGGCCTCATAGGCGCCGATTGCCTCGACCGGCGAACCAACCCGCTGAACGACGCCCCGAGCGAGATAAGCGGCGCGGTCGCAGAACGCGCCGACCGCTCCGAGATCGTGGGATACGAAGACAATCGCCGCGCCGCGCTCTCGAAAGCAGCGCATCCGCTCCATGCAGCGCGAGCGAAACACCCGGTCGCCGACCGACAGCACCTCGTCCACCAGCAGCAAGTCCGGCTCGACGTGAGCGGCAACGGCGAACCCCAGCCGGGCCTGCATGCCGCTCGAGTAGTGCTTGACCGGCATGTCGAGGAACGGCCCGATGTCGGCGAACTCGACGATGGCGTCGAGCTTGCGGCGCAGCTCGCGCTGCGACAGGCCGCGCAGGGCGGCGCTCAGCCGGATGTTTTCGCGCCCGCTGAGCTCGGGGTGAAAGCCCGCGCCCAGCTCGAGCATCGCGCTCACCCGGCCGCGCAGTGACAGCCGGCCGAGGGTCGGACGAACCACCCCCGCCAGCACTTTGAGCAGCGTGCTCTTGCCGGCGCCGTTGGGACCGATGACGCCGAGGGCCTCGCCGGGTCGGGCCTCGAGGCGAACGTCGCGGAGCGCCCAGAACTCGCCCGGCAGAAGCGCAGCCGCGTCACGACCGCCCCCGCGCGGCGCCTCGCCCCGCCCGCCGCGTCGGTATTTTTTCCAGACGCCCTCGACGACGACGGCGCTCATGCACACTCCGCGAATTCGTACTCGCGGCGGTGGTACCAGCTCCACGCCGCCGCCAGCGTCAGTCCGGACACGGCCGCCGCGTAGCCGAACGTGACGGGATCGGGGGCGCGGCCGTTCAGCAGGCAGTCGCGATAGGCCGCGATGATGGGCGTCATCGGGTTGAGGTTGGCGAGCATGCGCCAGCGCGGACCGGCGCCGTGCCAGTCGTAGACGACGTTGGTGACGAACATCATCAGCGGCAGGGCGGCTCGCAGGATGAACCCGACATCGCGATAGAACACGTTGCCCATCGCCAGCAGCAGCGCGAGACCGCACAGCAGCGTGGTCTGCACCAGCGCCACCAGCGGCAGCAGCGCCAGACCCCAGTGGAACTGGAACGACCACCCTCCGCTCAGCGCGTACCAGGCGGCCAGCCCGATCAGCGCCAGAGCCGAGACCGCGAAGTCGAGCAGCGCCGCGCCCACCGCCGCGAACGGAAACACCTCGCGCGGGAACTGGATTTTGGTCAGCAGCGGACGATTGGCGACCAGCGACCCAACCGCTCCGTTCAATGCGGCCACGAAGTACATCCACGGCGCCAGGCCGGTCAGCGCGAAAAGCGGGTAGGGAACGCGCGACGAGCCGGTGAGCACGTCCGAACCGACGCGCAGCGCGCCGCGGAACACGAGCACGAAGACCGCCATGGTCGCCAGCGGCGGCAGGATCGCCCACGCCGCGCCCAGCAGTGAATGTTTGTAGCGCACGCGCACGTCGCGCCACACCAGCATCCACAGTAGCTCGCGGTAGGCGATGATCTCGCGGATGGGCGAGTCGGTCGCCGCGCTCATGACCCGCCTCCGGGGTTGTCCGACATGGCCGCCACGCGCCGGTAGATGTCCGCCGTCCGCGCGGCGGCGGTCTCGATGCGGTGGTTCGCTTCGACCGACGCCCGGGCCATGCGACCAAGCTCCTCGCGGCGCCGCGGGTCAGCCAGCAATCCGCGAATGGCCCGTGCCAGCGCCGAGGGGTCCGAGGGCGGCACGAGCACACCCGTTCGACCGTCGTGGATCAGCTCCGGGTTGCCGCCCACGGCGGTGGCTACGACGGCCGTGCCGCAGGCCATGGCCTCGAGCAGCGCGTTCGACATGCCCTCCCACAGCGACGGCAGCACGAAGAGGTCGGCCGCCTGAAGCCACGGGCACACGTCGGTTCGCCGGCCGGTCAGCATCACCGAGGAAGGGTCCAGTTCGCCGAGCTGTTGGCTGTCGTAGGTCGCTCCGACCAGCACCGTCAGCACGCCTTCCGTGCTCAGTTCGCTGCGGCGCACGGCCTCGAGCAGCACGGAATGCCCCTTGACCGGCTTGATTCTCCCGACCGAGACGATGATCGGGCGGTCGGGCGGCAGTCCGAGCTCGCGCCGCACGCGATCGCGGTCGGGCGCGGGACGGAACGCAGCCGCATCGACGCCGTTCGGCACGACATCGAACAGCCCGGGATCGAGGTCCAGCGCGCCTTCGATCCAGCCGCGGGCGGCCTCGCTGACGGCCCACCGCGCCGCGCAGCGATGGAGAGCAGCCCGCAGCAGCGGCCGGCGCCAGGGAGGAATCCGCTGCTCGGGTGACTCGACGCCATGAAAGCTGAACACCAGCGGCGGGCCACCCGTGAGCCGCGCGGCCACGGCTGCGTCCAGCAGCATGCCCAGTCCGCGCGCGTGCACCACGTCGGCGCGGCACCGCCGCACTCGATCGGCCAGCGCGAGGACGAACCCGCTGCGGCGCGAAGAATCACATCGCTCAACCTGAATGCCTGGCGGAACCGACTGGGGAGCTTCCGATCGGTCGCCGCGAACGACGATCGTGCTGCGGATCTCGCGCCGATCGAGGCAGCCGAGCACGCGCAGCATCTGCCGTTCGGTCCCGGCGTAGGCCACTTCCCAGATCGGGTGCACGACGGCGATCGGTCGACGATCCGTCGCCGGATCGGCGGGGGGCGCGAAGACCTTGGGGGCGTCCAGGACGGTGGGCATGGATCCCTGCGCGGATCGAATTCAGGGGCTTCGGCGCACGTGCCGTAATCGCAGATTTATCGTCCGGGGAGAGGAAGGGAGCACAGGCACCGGGCGGACGACCGATAAACGATATCGGCGATTTTCGCTCAGACCAGTGCCCGAACGCGGGCCGCCAGCGTGGTTGCGGTTGCCTCGTCGGCCGCCTCGGCGATGATTCGAGCGATCGGCTCGGTGTTTGACGGTCGCACGTGCACCCAGCCGCTCGGCCAGTCGATTCGCAGGCCGTCCGCCGCGTCGATGCGGCCGTCGGTCACGTCGCGACGCACGCGTTGCAGCCACGACTCGACGCGGGGCGGGTCGAGTTGGATCTTCTGCTTGATCATGGCGTAACGCGGCATAGCGTCGACGATCGCACCGAGCGGCCGGTTCTCGGCGGCCATCAGGTCGAGCGTCAGCGCCATCGCCACGAAGCTGTCTCGGACGTAGACCACGTCGGGCAGGATGACGCCGCCGTTGCCCTCGCCGCCGATCACGCAGCGCTCCGCCAGCATCGCGCCGACCACGTGGGCCTCGCCCACCGGCGTTCGAATCACGCGACACGCCCCGCCGGCGGCGGCCGCGAGGTCGTCGATCATGCGCGACGTGGAGAGATTCGCCGCCGCCGGGCCGGGTCGCCGCGCGAAGATGCGCCGAGCGGCCAGCGCCAGCGTGTACTCCTCGCCGATGTAGCGGCCGGCCTCGTCGACGATGGCGAGCCGGTCGGCGTCCGGGTCCTGAGCGAAGCCGACATCAGCACGTTCCTTGCGGACTGCCGCGCACAGGCTGACGAGGTTCTCGGCGGTCGGCTCGGGCGTATGGGCGAATTGCCCGCTGGGTTCGGCGTTGACGTGCACGAGTCGGCAGCCGAGCCGCTCCAGCAGCATGCGCCCGCCGGCGCCGCCCGCGCCGTTGATGCTGTCGAGCACGACGCGAAAGCCCCGTTGGCGGATGGCCTGGACGTCGACCTGCTCCAGCACCGCGGCGACGTGCGTCTCATGCGTCGAATCGTCGTCGGATGCCGTTCGCAGCCGGCCGATCGGCGCGAGCGCGAAATCCTTGCGGCGATGGCGGTCGAGAATGCGGCGGGCCTCGTCAGGCGCGGGCGCGCAGCCCCGCGGCGTCAGGAACTTGATGCCGTTCCACTCCGGCGGGTTATGACTGGCGGTGATGACCACGCCGCCGACGGCGCTGCGGCGGGTGACCATCAGCCCCGCGCCGGGAGTGGTGACGACGCCCAGCTCGATCACCTCGCAGCCGGTGGCCAGCAGCCCGGACACAACCGCGCGTTGCAGCATCGGGCCGCTTAACCGCGTGTCACGCGCCACCACCACCGGGCCGCCGCCGACATGCGTGCCGAAAGTCATGCCCAGCTCGGCCGCGAGCACCGGCGTCATCGTCTCGCCGATGATGCCGCGCACGCCCGAGACGCTCATCATCAGGCTCATGCGGAAGTCCTGCCGCAGAATCTCGCCAGGTCCGCGCGCACTTCCGGCGGGAGGTAGCGTTCCTCCAGTTCCGGCATCGCCGCGAGCCCGGCCGCCGTCTTCTCGTATCTCGTTTCAGCATCGGCCGACGTGTCGACGAACAGCACGCGACGGCCCTTCAGCCGGCACAGCCCGCCGCCCGCGCCGCCCAGCGGTTCGGCGCGGACCTCGATGTCCAGCTCCCTGGCCAGTTGCATCAGCAGTTCGAGGCGTTCCAGCAAGTCCACGGAGGGCGATTCCGAGGCCGGGTCAAGCCGTTCGCGGACCGTGCCGATGATCTTCATGGACCTGCCCATGATCGACGCCAGCCCGATACCGCCCACTCTATCACTCGATCCGAGCGAGGTACAGAGCGACCCGCGCGGGCTCGAGCGGCGCTTCGCGCTGCTCGAACGGCAGATTCAGCGCCTGCAAAAACTGGCCGCGATGGGCACCATGAGCGCGGCGCTTGCGCACGAGTTTAAGAACCTGCTGACGCCCATCGTCGGCTACGCCCAGGCCGGTCGGGCGCGCGGCACCGTCGAGGCCATGAGCGCGTCGCTCGAGCGCATCGAACGCATCGCGCGGCGCGGCGGCGAGGTGTGCGGCAAGATCGTGGCCATGTCCGGCGACGACGGCGGCGCGCCCGCGCCGACCGCGTTGCGGCCGCTGGTCGACGACGCCCTCGACTGCCTGGGTCGCGATCTGGCGCGCGACGGCATCGCCATCGCGATCGAGGTCGCGCCCGATCTTCGGGCCCGCGCGCACGCGGCCTCGATCCAGCATGTGCTGTTCAATCTGCTGATCAACGCCCGGCAGGCCATGCTCAAGGACAAGGGTCACCTGACCATCACCGCGCAACGCGTCGGCGATCACATGGTGCGCCTGTCGGTGCGCGACACCGGACCGGGCATCCGCCCGGAGCACCTTCCTCGCCTGTTCGAACCGTTCTTCTCGACCAAGACGCGCGGCGACGAGCCGGCGCGCCGCGGCCTGGGGCTCGGGCTGACCGTCTCGAAACAACTGGTCGAGCAGAGCGGCGGCCGCCTGACAGTCGAGAGCACCCCGGGAGCGGGCGCCACCTTCACGCTCTGGTTACCGGCCGCGGAGTAGTCCGCGCTCCGCCGCGCTGTGAGACGGCGTGCGGCCGGCGTCCGCGTTCCCCCTGCCGCTACGTCCGGGATTAGCCCTCATATTGACTTGATGCGCGTTGCTTCGCGTTTGATGCGACACCTCATTTCTCGGCTGAGGGCGTCTTCGTCCCAAGAGTGATCACGGAATTAACCGGAAATTCGTGCCACCGGATTGTGCCCTTCCCGCTGCGCTCTATACTTTCCATTAGAGATCGGATTCCTGGGAATCTTGGGCGGTAGCACGCGGTCCCCCCGAGTTAAACGCGGTTGTCGTGCGCGCAAGGTGCGCGCCGTGGCTGGTTTTTCAGTCTTCTGGACGGAGGGTTCATCGTGACGACGAAGCTGATTCTCTCGAATGTGTGGAACCGCGGCCTTGCGCTGTTGACAGCGACGCTTGCTATTGTCGGGGCGCTCGCCGTCGAAGCGCCGGCCGGAGGGAGTTTCCCATTCCTGACCACTCAGAGCGGCGATTACCTTCTGATTGGAATGGGCCCGGTCAACTCGTCCGGACAGCAGCCGGGCATCGGCCAGGCCGTCAACGTCAACAACTTTGAGCTGGGCGCGAACAAGGCGCCGGTTCCCTCGACCAGCGGTTTCCTGAATGGTGGAAGCAGCGGCGGTCCGGGCCTGCTCGGCAACGTACCGAACATTCCGCTGAGCGCCCGGCCGGTCGGCTCGGGCGTCTTCGGAGACGGCAACATCGCCATCACGCACCCGAACGGCGTCTACAACCTCCAGGACGTGGGCGTCTACGCCGACCTGGGCATCCGCACGGCCGGCTCGCTGCCGGGTTCGGACGCCGGTACTCAGAATTCGTTCTTCAACGACCCGAACATGTTTCCGAACACGTTCACGCCGACCGGGTTCACCAACCCGGGCGTCCACAACAACACCGGCGGCTTCGGCACCGACGTCAACCCCAACCAGGCGGTTCAGAGCACGCGCATCGACGCGTCCAATTTCGCCGGCGTGACCGGCAACTTCGATTTCACCGCGTTGCGGGCCGAGCTGGCCACGGCCCAAACCGTGATCACCGGTCTGGCCTCGACCGGCACGCTGAACGTGAGCGGCAGCGGCGGCGTGATCAACTCGCACACGACCATCAACTTGTTGCCGGGCCTGAACGTCATCGACATCCTGACTGGCGGGTCGGACTTCCTGTTGTCGAACTCGAACCTCGTGATCGACGGACCGGCGGGCTCGTCGGCCATCTTCCGGGTTCCGAACTCCGCCAAGTTTCTGGTGTCGAATGGCAACATCCTGGTCGGGAACGGCGGCATCGGTCTCGACAGCGTCCTGTTCGTCTCGACTCGGCCTGACAATTCGCAGCACTTCAACTTCAGCAACACGGTGCTGAACGGCGTGGCCTTCTGGACGCTGGCCAACCGCGGCGGGATTAACATCGACAACTCCCAGGGCTGCACGCAGCTCGTGGCCGACAAGATCACGCTGAACGACGTGCGTTACGCCCGCTGCGACTTCAACCCGGAGCCCGCCACCCTGGGTCTGTTCGGCCTGGCGCTGGCCGCCGGCGGCCGGCGCCTGCGCCGGCTGACCATCCGCCGCTAGCAAGCCCGCCGGCCCCGCGCCACGTGCGCGGGCCGCCGGTCGGCCGTGGATCACGGATGGCGGAGGGGCGTCGATCCGAGCATCGAGCGCCCTTCCGCCACTTCGTCAATTCGAGCGCGCATTCCATCCTCGATCCCCCCGTTCGACCCGCGCCTGTCGACCGGACGTCCGGGATCGTTGCTCGACCGCACTCCTTCCGTACCGCACGTGCATCTAGACGTTGCCGACCTCTGCAGCGCAACCAGCTCGCCCGCCGTCAGGCTGATCCATTTTCGCGAGTCCTATCTGCGCAAGGCGGGCGTCCCTTGCTTCTGCTCAGGCAACTCGCCGATTGACGACAGGAGTTGCTCATCGCGCGGATGAGCGACCCGGCGACTAATCGAGGACGCCGCTCGGCCATCGACGGACCCGTGAGCCGGTCGTTGCTGCCACGATGGTGGCTGACGCGCGTGCCGTCCCGCGGTCGCGCTCGCCAGTCGTGAATGTCGCACATCTTGGTGTCGCCGCCAGGCATATCGAATTCTCGCGTGACACGAGGGCTGGATCGTCGCTCGTGACGTGGCGACCGGGCGACTTGCCGCCTGGAGGCGGCCGGCCGGATCGAGTTTCGATGGACTCGGATTGCGAAAGGACGTGCGGCATGACCCCTCGTTCGATCATCCGGACGGCTCAGGATCGAGTCCTGGTTCGCGGCGTACTGACCGTGATGCTCTGCCTCGTCGCGAGCGAAGGCCGGGCCCCGGAGCCGGAGTTCGAAACGTTCGAACTGGTCGACATGCGGCCGCCGGCGCCGCAGGAGCCGAAGGCGACTCCACGATCGGCCCAGCTCGCGGCAGCGCGCGTGCGCATCGCGGAGGTTCGGCTCGGCCCCATCGATGAACAGCAACTGCGAGACGAAGATGCGACCTCGAGCGATAAGCTGCTGCGCATCGGTGTGGGCCGGCAACTGGCTGTCTCGGCCGGCGACGGCGCGTGGCGCACCCTTGCGGATGGTCGTCTCATCTGGATCCTGGATCTCGTTTCAGAACAGGCACGCGGCATCCGGCTGCACTTCGCGGAAATGGAGCTGCCGGAATCCGCTGAAGTGGTCGCATTCGCTCCGGCTGATGCGAGCGAACTCGTAGGCCCGTTCCGTGGTCGCGGTCCTGACGGCAGCGGCGAATTCTGGGCACCGACGATCTTCGCCGAGCACGTGCGGATCGAGTTGACGCTGCCGCCCGGTGCGCGGCAGCCTGCCAAGCTGCCGTTCGTGCTCGCAGAGATTCAGCACCTGTATCGCGATCCACTCGACCCGGAGGAGCAGGCTAAGGCGGCGGGGACCTGCCACAACGACGTCGCTTGCCATCCGGCCTGGGCGACGAGCGCGAGGGCCATCGGCCGATACAGCTTCATCAAGCGTGGCAGTTCCCGTTTGTGCTCGGGCCAACTGATCAATCATGAACGCAACGACTTTACCCCGTTGTTCCTGACGGCGAATCATTGCGTCAGCACGGCGACGGAGGCCGCATCGGTTGAGGTCTACTGGCTCTATCAGTCGTCAAACTGCAACGTGGCTCCTCCGCGGCTTGGCGCCGTGCCGCGTTCGAGCAGCGCCCGGTTGCTGGTGACTGGCGCTGAGAATGACTTCTCGCTGCTGCACATCTTGGGGCCGCTGCCTGCGGGGTTGACGTGGCTGGCTTGGTCGTCACGTGCCGTGCCGGATGGCACCTCGGTGGTCTGCATTCACCACCCGGCGGGGGACTACAAGCGCATCAGCTTCGGACGGAAATCGGCGGTCAGCGGGTCGTGCCAATCGCCGCGCGCAGTCCGTGTGCAGTGGATCAGCGGCCCGACGGAAGGCGGCTCGTCGGGGTCGGCTGTGCTGCTCGCCGACACTCGGCAGATCGTCGGCCAGTTGTCGTGCGGACCCTCCTCGTGTGGGAGCGTAACCTATGACGATTTCGGCTCCTTCGCTGCTGCGTTTCCGTCCATGAAGCCATTTCTTACTGCAGACGGCGGCACGGGACGCAGGATCGACCCCGAATGTCAGTGTGGCATCGGCTGCCTTATCCCGATGTTTGCGACGGCGGCCGGACTGCTGAGTGGCGGTGTGAGGCGTCGTGCGAGTCGAGCGCGTCGCCGAGTCGGCTGACGACTCTTCCCATCGCGCGGCGACTGCCCACCCTCGGTGGGGGCCGCGCGATGCCGCGAGCGGATCATCGGCCGAGCACGAGTCCGGACCACCAGTTCGCAACGGGGCTCCGGACCGACGACCTCTCCCGGGGCTCTCGCTCTCCCCCGAGGACGTCTTGTTCATGGACCAATCAGCCGCCGGCGCCGCTGCTGTTGCTCTTGGACGGGCGCCGGTTCACGCCATAGTTCCGCGATCTTCTCGCCAAGCGGGTCGGGGCGCTGCCAACGAAGTCCGCCCGGCCATAGGAACCGGTCGTGACTCAGGGCCAGCGCGTGACGGTGCGTTGGAAGGCCTGTACGTCGGCCATGTCGATGACGCCGTCGCGGTTGAAGTCGTGGCGATCACACGCGGGGGCCGGCGGTCCGACCTCGGGGCCGAGCAGGCAGTTCAGGAATCCCGGCACGTCGGCCGGCGTCACCACGCAGTCGTTGGTCGCGTCGCCGAGCACGCCGCCTTGCACCAGCACGAGCTTGACCGCGTCGGCCGACGTGAACTCGGCCGCGCTGCTTCCGGCCGTGCTGAGCACCACCCGCGGGGCGCTCGGGCCCGCGCCGAACCAGAAGCGGCCCAGCAGGTTCCACCGCCCGCCGTTGACGCGCTGATCGGCCGTCACCGTGGTTGCGCCGCCGAGGTGCTGAATGTCGTACCGGGCGGCGGGATTGCGATTGGATGAGGCCGTGTGCCATTCGTACACGTCGTACTGGCCGCCCTTGGCGATGTCGGTGCTGAAGGTGGCGGTGGCACTCGACCCGCCGGCGATGACGCGCGAGTCGAAGCGGAAGAAGTCGGGCTGGGCCGAGTTGGACCACGCGCCGGTTTCCGCGTAGCCGCCGGGCGTGTCGCGATTGTCGATGACGAGTTGCTCCATGCACTCGCTGGTGAAGGGGTTGTAGGCGGTGGCGGCCCACGGCTGCCCGGCGTTGGGCAGGTTGTCGATCTCATCCTGAATGGCGACGCGGGTGCTGTACTGGTGGTAGACCCACAGGCATCCGTGCACGTGACCCAGCCCGCGGGCGTGGCTGAGCTGGTCGCGCACCAGGGTCCAGTCGTTGTCCTCCTGCGCGCGATAGCCGACGCCGAGCTTGCCCCACTGTGACGACGAGACCTGATTGCGCTGCGTGTTCAGCTCGCTGATGAAGCTCGACAGGGTGGTCATGTACATCTGCGGCATGACCAGGTCCATGTAGCCGCCGTTGATCCAGGCCGACCAGCGCTGCATGTGCTGCGTGATGCCGTACGAACCGACCGGCGAGCTGGTGACGGCGATGTGCGGATTGGCCGCCTTGACGGCGTTGTAGGATTGCTGCATGGCGGCGTTGACGAGTCCCTCGCGGAACGAGACCCACTGCGAGTTGTTGACGTTGGTGGGCGGTGGAGATCCGTAGATGCTCTGGTAGAGTGCGGCGGTGACCGCCTCGTAGCCGTACTCGCGCCCCGTGGTCTTGCGGCCCCAGCGGTAGCGGTCGAGCTGGATGTCGTCGAAGTCGTAGTTCTCGGCCAGTTCGCGGGCCATGTCCGCCAGCATGGCCATGGCGGGCGGCGAGCCGGGCGTGATGAAGACAAAGCCGCCGTTCTCGCCGGTGACCGGATCGCCGCTCTGGTCCCGGGCGAGCCATTCCGGACGGGCCTGCGCGATCGGATGCGACGCCGCCCCCAGCGCCATGCCGTACTCGAACCAGGCGCCAACCTTGAGCCCCTCGCTGTGGAAAATGTCGGTCAGGTACTTGGCGTAGTCGATCGAGCTGGAGGCCCAGCTGCCGCCGGCGGCCTTGTAGGCGCGCGAGGGCCAATAGACCGTCGCACCGGAGTACATGGCGATGTAGACGGTGTTCATGTGACCGGCGCGGATGTTCTGGGCGATGGCGCGGAGCTGGGCCTCGGTCTTCCCGAGGAAGTAGTACTGCGTCAGCCAGCAGGCGCGAACCTCGGCGACCGTGGGCTGCACGCCGGTGGCGGAGAAGCGGACCGCGTCGGCCACGATGGTGGTGTTCAACTGCGCTTCGCTGGTCAATACGACGGTGGCCGGACCGGCGTTGAACGGGAACTCGCCGAGCGGGACCCAGACCGATCCGTTGATCCGCTGATCGATGAAGACGTCGGTGCTGCCGTTGGCGTGCGCGACGGTGTAGCGGGCGTCGTTGGGGCGATCGTTGCCGTTGCGATACCACACCGCGATGGCGTAGGTTCCCGGGCTGGTGATGTTGGCCGTCCAACTGACGGCGCCGTAGGGCGGAGCGCAGGTTCGGAAGCGGTAGTCGGGACCATACTGGCCGGAGATCGAGGTCGTCTGCCACGTTTCGCTCAACACCGCGAACCCGGTATCGGAGTTATCGACCACGATGGTTTGAGCCGACGCGGACATGCCGGGCGCGGCCACGCAGGCTACCAAGATGGAAATGACGCGGCGCATGTCGGCCTCCCTCCACTCCGGATCGAGAAGGTTATATAATCTTACCGATCCGGCGATCGCCGTTCAAACTGTGAGCATGCCGCGCCGCCCGGAAGCAGGACCACCATGAAAATCACAGGCACGTTCCTGGACGAGATCACGCACGACATCCCCAGCCAGAACTGGGGCCCGGAGGAGTGGGCGGCCGACTTCGACGTGATGCGCCGCATCGGAATCGACACGGTCATTCTGATCCGCTCGGGCTACCGCGACCAGGCGGTTTTCAACTCGTGGACGTTGCGCGAGTTTCGCCACATGCTGCCGGTCCGCCAGAACCTGGGCGAGCTGTTCCTCGACCTGGCGCACCGCAACCAGATGACGCTCTACTGGGGCATCTACGACCCCGGCGACTGGAACCGCAGCCCGGCCGACGCGTTCGAGATCAATCGTCGCTTCATGACCGAGGTGCACGATCAGTTCGGAGACCACCCCGCCTTCGGCGGTTGGTACATCACGTTCGAGTTATCCCGCTATGTCGCGTCACAGGTGAACCTCGTCCTGGCGGCCGGCCGTCACGCCAAGTCGATGGCGCCCGACCTGCCGACGCTGATCTCGCCCTATATCGCGGGCGTCAAGGCGCCGCCCGGCGAGGAGGCGGTGTCGCGCGAGGAGCATGCGCGCGAATGGACGCAGATCTTCACCAGCATTCGCGATTGCATCGACATCGTCGCGTTTCAGGACGGGCACGTGAATTTCGTCGATCTCCCGGAGTACCTGCGCACCAACCTGGCGCTGGCCCGCGGGGCGGGGTTGCGCTGCTGGTCGAACGTCGAGACATTCGATCGCGACATGCCGATCAAGTTTCCGCCGATCGACTGGCGCAAGCTGGAATACAAGATTGACGCGGCCCGCGAAGCCGGTATCGAGAAGCTGATCACCTTCGAGTTTTCACACTTTCTGAGCCCGCAATCGTGCTACCCGTCGGCGCACCGGCTGTTTCGAAGATATTGCGAGCGATTCTGTCCTAACGTCATGTAAAACAATATGTTGTATATGTCATGACGGGGTTGAATCGCATGGCGGATCGTTATATAATGAAAAGCGAAGTTTCATGATTAGCGGTCGCGCGTCGTCATCCCCCACGCGCGAGGGGAAACGGCCCGACCGCCTTGTCCATGTTCCCGGAGGCGGGAGGAGGAGGTCTCGAGATGATGCGAAATCGGTTCTGGGTGGTGTCGATCGCGGCGATCGGGTTGGCCGCGAGTTCGGCGCAGGCGGTGAACTTTTATCTTCACGACACGCTCGACCTGAGCAGCGTCAACAACTTCGGCCAGCCGCTCTTCAGCGGCACATCTCCGTACGGCAACAACCCGTCGGCGGTGGCGTACGACGGCTCGAGCCTGTGGATCGCCGGTTTCAACAACGGCGTCGCCACGGCGCCGGTCGGCATCGTGCGGATCAACGATCCGTGGGGAGCTCCTGCGCCCGAAGCGGTGCGGCCGGGGTTGGGTGGCACTGCGGTCGGGCGCGGCTATAGCGGTCTGGCGCTCGACGTCACCGGCAATCGCCTGTTCGCGGCGTATGACTCCGGCGCGGCGCACCCGGAGGGTATCAGCGCGTTCAGACTCACCGACAATTCACCCGTGTGGACCAAGAACGCCCGTGGCGGCAGCGGCGTGGCCTATGATCCGGGCTGGTTGGGTGTCGTCGACAGCGGCGCGGCCTGGACAACGTTTGGCAGCGGCCGCCGGGCCCTTCAGAACTCCCTGACCGGCGCGGACATTTACACCACGTCGGACGGCATGATCATCAACGTGGGCACGGGCACCTTCTGGCGCGACATGGCGTTCTCGCCGGACGGCGATGTCTGGGCCCGCCGCAGCAACGGCGTGATCTGGACCGACCGGACCGGCGGCAACACCGGCGCGACGCCGGTTGCATACGTGCCGGCGGTCGGTTCGGCCGATTTCGTCAACGGCCAGAACATCGCCTACCTCGATGGCGCGCCGGGCGGTGATCTGGTGGTCTACAACGATCGCCCCAGCACGGCCTTCGGCCAGATCTGGGAGCTGACGGTCAAGGCGTTGAACGCCGCCGACGGCAGCCCGGCCACGATCAACTTCCTGGCCGGCAACGGCGATCCGCTGCCGCTGGGATTCGGCGTGGGTGCCGGCTACTTCGACTTCGCCTGGAACGCCGCGAACCAGGAGCTGATCGGTCTGGATTTCGCCAACCGGCTTGTCTACCGATTCAAGCCGGTGGAAGTGCCGGAGCCGACGACGCTGCTGCTCGTCGGTGCGGGCGTCGTGGGCCTGTTGCGCCGCCGACGCTGATGTCGTGACCCGACCGCGCGACGCGGGCGGACGGCTCGGCCCGTGGTCGATCGCCGCCCGCGTCGCCGCGGACTGATGAGCCTCGCACGTGCATGGCCGCAGCCACCAGGAGGATACGGTGATGTCTGCCGCGAGAAGGGCGTTCACGCTCATCGAGCTCCTGGTGGTGATCGCGATCATCGCGATCCTGCTGGCCATCGTCATGCCGGCCGTGGCGCGCTCGCGGGACCTGGCGCGGCGGACGGTCTGCGGCACCAATGTCCGCAGCATCGTGCAGGCGTTCTACAACTACTCGGTGGGGAACGACGGCTACGTGCCCATGAACCAGGGTTCGGAGCCGAGCTACGTCTATGTCCGCGGCTCGACGCTGGTGCAGTCGCCGGGCAATGAATGGCATCTGGGCGAGTACCTGATGCCCGAGATGAGCATGACGCCTCCGCCGCGCGGCGCGGGCAACAAGTTCGAGCTGGAAACGCTCCGCAACACGCGGCGCGACGGGCGCATCTTCTACTGCCCGGCCACGCGCAACGCGTTTGAAGAAACGACGCTCTATCCGGGCTGGGCCAATCCGTCGGCGTTCGGCAGTTTCATGGACTACGCCCAGTGCTGGAACTTCATCGGGCCGGCGTCGATACGCGACGGCAATCGGCTCTACGCCATCTCGCAGGACGGCGTGTATCGCCTGATCGACGAGAATGGCAACCCGATTCCCGGAAACCCCGATGAACCCAATGACGTCTCGCAGTTGTACCAGTTGCCGCAGAACGCCAGCGGCGTGGACCACCTGCGGATTCCCAACAGCGGCGCGGAAGTGCCGGTGCTGGGCGAGTACGTGACAAGCTTCGATCTACAGGTCGGGGCGATCGGCCCGGCGTTCGCAAACGGCTCGCTGCAGCCGAGGTCGGGCAATCATCCGTGGACCGGTCGCGCCCAGGCGCGCGACCTGCCGATCGAGGGCGGCAATTTCGGTTACATCGACGGCCGCGTCGAGTGGAAGCCGCGGAGCACGTTGCGTCCGCGCCTGCTGATCGACCGCGTCTTCTCGGGCGGATCGAATCGGCCCTGTTACTGGTGGTGAGGGGTTGAAGCTCGGCTCGCGGCCGGCACCAAAGCGTCCGCCGCGGGGCGTGGGACAAGGTGGTAGATCATGAACGCGAAGAAGCCGTACCGCATGTCCATCTGGCTCGCATCGCTGGCGCTGGCCACGAGCGCAAGCCTCGCGCAGGCGCAGGATCATCCGTTCGCGCTGCGCAACGTGGTCGACCTGTTCCAGATGTTCGCGCTGGATCCGATCGACGACACCTTCAACCCGGTCACACAGGCGCCCTCCAATTTCGCCGCCTACTCGGCCGCGCCGCGCGTCGGCACGAATCCGTGCGTGGTGGCGGTGGACGGCGATCGCGCCTTCATCGGCGGCTTCTACAACGGTCCGAACTTCAATCGCTTCGGGGACGTCACAGCCAACCGCTTTTCGTGGTACGCCTCGGTCGGCGTGGCGGAAATCCGCAACATCGGTATCCAGTCCGGCTTCACGGGCGACTGGACACGTTACCTGGGCACCTTTCAGATTGGTCCGGGCATCCGCAACACGGATTGGATGAGCGGTCTTGATTATGACCCCGTCAGCAAGCGGCTCTACATCGCCTACGACGCGATTCAGCCGCCGTTTCCGATCGTGATGCCCAACGCGGGGCTGCCGTGGCAATTCTACGAGACCTTCATTGCGGCGGTGGATGCCGATCCGGGCAGCCCGACCTATGGTCAGAATATCTGGAAGCGCGAGAACCCCGTCCCGGCGCAACCCGGATTTCCGGCCGACGAGGTGCGGGCGCACGCGGGCGTCTCGATCGACACGCTCAACAACAACTGGCTGGCGTTTCCGGTGCAGGGCGCGGGCCGGATCTCGTTCTTTGATCTGTCGAACCCGTTCGGCCCCACGGTGGATCGCTTCGTGTCCGACGTGTCAGCGTTGAACTGCAACTCGACCGCCTTCCGCGGCAACGACTTCCACCCGCAGACCGGGGAGTGGTTCAGCCGCGTGCTCAACGGCATTCAGGTCGTGCGGCGGGACACGACGCCGCCGGTGGCGCCGTTCAAGACCAAGCCGCGCTTCATTCGCGAACCGAGCGCCGGCGGAAACGGAACGGCCGACACCATCGCCGCGGGCGACGACGTTCAACTGATTCCGTTCGGCGATCCAGCCAACCCGTCGGATGACATCATCGGCGCGGGGCCCAATCAGACCATCGACACCGTGCCCGGCGGCGACGACGTGTTCAGCGTGTCGGCCATCTTCACCGAGCGGATCGTCGGCAACCCGGCCGGTCCGTGTCCGACCGATCCCAACGGCCTGCCGGACTCGAACCCGAACGGAAACAACCCGCAGGGGCAGGGTCTGGCCATCATCACGTCGAGCAACCTTGCGGCGACGCCGGGTTGGACGCCGCAGGACATGCTGGTGGTGAACAGCCGGCCGGGTCCAGGCGCGAACCAGCTCACCGACCTGCGCTTCTACGACCTGAACGGCAACGAGATCGCCAACCTGCCGCTGCCGTGCTCGCCGGTGCCGGCGCCCGATCCGACGCCGGGTGGCGTGGCCATCCACGATTTCGACTACGACCCGGCCACCGGCACGCTGGTGGTGGTCGAATTCGAGCGGCGGCTGCTGTACGTCTATAAAGCCCAGACGACCGGCGGGCCGAAGTACCCCCGGTACGACTACACGCGCAACGGCTCGCTGGATCTGGCCGACTTCGCCGGATTCCAGCGCTGCTACACCGGGCCGGAGAATCCGGGCACGTTGTCGCTCCTGTGCCAACTGGTCAATACCGACAGTGATTGCGACGTGGATTTCGTGGACTACGCCGTGTTCCAGGCGACCTGGGACATCAGCGGCGGTCCGGCGGGCAACTGACGCCGCCGGGTGCTGACGGAGATGGGCGCGCAACGGAATGCGTGGTGAACATGAATCGGCAGAAACCGATGCGAGAAGCGGCCGCGCGACGGGCGACGAACCGGGGAGGACGGTCATGAGCGCCGCCCTCACGCTCGACAAGGTCCGCCGCCGCAGCGTCGTGCCTAAGTATCAGCAGGCGCGCGAGATCCTGATCGGCGCGATCCGCTCGGGCCAGCTCGCGCCCGGGGCGAAGCTGCCGTCGACCAAGGAAATCAGCGCGATCGTGAACGTGAGCCTGATCACGGCGCACCGCGCGCTGGAAGAACTGGTCGAGATGGGCTGGCTGCGGCGCGAGGTCGGCCGTGGCACGTTCGTCCGCGAGGATATCGACTTCCACAAGAGCGCCGAGCGCGAGCTGTCGATCGGGCTGATTCTCGAGCACCACGACCAGCTCAACATCGATGACTACTACCACGGGACGCTGATCAGCGGCCTGCGGCGGGAGGCGCGGCGCGACTCCTGCCACGTGGAGTTCTTCTTCCACGACCGGTTCGAGCTGCGCGGCCGCAAGCGGCACGGCGCGGTCGGGGCCATCTGCATCCACCCGACGCTCGAGCGTCAGGCCAGCGTTGAGCGGCTGGCCCTCAAGCACCCGCTGGTCGTGCTGGGCGGCACCTTCCCAGGCGGCGGCGTATGCAGCGTGGACAGCGACAACGACGCCGGCGCGCGGATGGCGATTCGCCACTTGCTGTCGCTGGGGCATCGCCGCGTGATGGTGCTCTCGGGCCCGCTGAATCTGAGCAACTCCCGCGATCGCGCCGACGCGGCCGTCGCCGAACTGGCCGCCAACGGCTTGCGACCCGAGCCGCGCGACCTGCTGGTCTCGCGCGACACGATCCTGCTCGACGAGGCCACGAGCGGTCAGATCGAGCGTCGCCTGCGCGAGCGCGATCGCCCGACGGCTGTGCTGGCGGGCGGGTTCTATCTGGCGATGGCCGTCATGCAGATTGCCCGCAAGGCCCGGCTCGAGATCCCGTACGACGTGTCGGTCGTCGGTTTCGACGACCCGGCGTCGGCGGCGCTGCTCGATCCGCCGCTGACCACGGTGCGTCAGCCGCTCGAGGCCATGGCCGCGCGGGCCTACGTGATGGTTCGCGACGCGCTGCTGGGCGGCGCCATCAAGCCGCAGAACGTGAAGATCCCGCCGGAACTGGTGGTCCGCAGTTCGACCGGCCCGCTGCCCGGCGCTCGGGGTTCGTAAAGCGAGATTCGTCGCTCGGAGGAGTGAAGATGCGTCCGACAGTCCGATACGCCGCTATCGTGGCCGTCGCCTGTGCCGCGACGGCCGTGGGGCAGACCGTCACCGTTGACTTGAATTCGCCTCAGAACGGCCAGACCGTTGACCCGGGCGAGACCATCAACTGGTCGATCCTGTTTTCCGTCTCGACCGCGGGTAACGCCGGGCTGGCGCTGCTGTCGGTCGACCTGACGCAGGACGCCACCAACCCGGTGCGGTTTGACCTGCCGCCGGCCGACTCGGTGCCGTCCGGCATGACGAACTTCGCTCGCCCGGCCGGTATCTGCAATCCGCAGGATGTGCCGCCGGCGTCGCCTCACCCGGCCTACGTGGGCCTGCAACGCGGCGTGGCGGGTCGCAAGAACCTGGTGCAGATCGGCGGCGCGCAAAACACGTTCGGTCAGGCCACCGCCCCCGGCAGCGGCGTCGCCGAGAACGCCAACGTGGTGGCGGGCGTCGGCCATTCGGGTCCGACGCTGCTGGCCTCGGGTTCGTTCACCGCGCCGTCGGCCTCGGGGACGTACACCTACCGCCTGGCGACCGGCATCGCCAACGTTATGACGACCGCCAACTCGCCGCCCTTGATTTCGCCGGTCGTCAGCGCGACGGTCGACCTGACCGGCGGCGTGATCTCGTTCAACGTTCTGCCGTGCGAGGCCTGCGATGCTAACTGCGACGGCGTCGCCAACGGCCGGGACATTCAGGCCTTCGTCACGCGGATCGTCGGTTTTCCGCACACGCCGTGCTCGACCTGCGCGGGCGACATGAACAACAGCGGCGATGTGACCGCGGCCGATGTGCCGGCCTTCGTGAACTGCCTGCTCACGGAGTAACCGCCGGCCGACTCCCTCCGAACAACGATGGGTCTAGTCTCCGGCCGTGCCCTGCCGAGCGCGGGGCCGGCCGGTTGACGTTTCGGAACGCTCGACGGGCGGATCGGCGTCGGCGCGCGGAACGGCGGCGGATGCTCAGGCGAGCCGGTGCCCGCCGGGGCTCGCCTCCGAATCGCCCCGGCGTCGTGTCGCCGGGCCGTTCGTGATGTCCGCTATTCGCCGTCGTTGGAATCGCGCCGGCGCGCGGCGGGGTGGGGGCCGCGGCGGACGAAGGCCTCGATGGCCTGGTACTCGGGCAGGCCCAGCTTGTCGTAGAGCACGGCCGTGTTGCGATTGCGGTCCTCGGCGCGCTGCCAGAATTCGCGCGGGTCGTTCGGGCCCGGAAACAGGGCCTTGTCCTTCTGCGACTGGTGCCGAAAGATGGCGAAGCGCTTGCGATCAACCTCGTCCGGGCTGAGCGGCACGGCCATGTCGATCTCGTGCGGCTCCCACTCCTGCCACGCGCCGCGATAGTGCCAGACCTCGCAGTCGGCGATCCACGGGCGGTCGGCCAGCCGGCGCAGGGCCTCGTCGATGGCCGCCAGGCAGACGCGGTGGGTGCCGTGCGGGTCGGACAGGTCGCCGGCGGCGTAGACCTGATGCGGTCGCACGGCCTCCAGCAACTCGGCCACGATGCGGATGTCGCGCTCGCTCAGCCGCGCCTTGCGGACCCGCCCGGTCTCGTAGAAAGGCAGATCGAGGAAGTGCACGCGCTCATGTCTCACGCCGGCGTAGGCGGCGGCGGCCCGTGCCTCGGTGCGGCGGATGATCGCCTTGACGCGCTGCAGCTCCGGGCTGTCGATGTCGCCCGGTCGCTTCACCGCGACGAAGCGGCGGATGCCCTCGAGCACGCGGGCCGCCTCGGGCCCGCCGGCCGACGGAAACGCCTCGGCGAACAGCGAGGCGAAATCGCAGTGTCGCAGGGCCTCGTCATCCCAGACCGCGATCGATCCGGAGGTCTGGTAGGCGACATGCACGTCGTGTCCCTGCTCGCACAGGCGGATCAGCGTGCCGCCCATCGAGATGACATCGTCGTCCGGGTGCGGGCTGAAGACGATGACGCGCTTGGGATACGGATCATCCGGCGCGCGGCCGTTGGGGCGTCCGCCCGGCCATCCGGTGATGGTCTGCTGCATGCGTTTGAAGACGTCGATGTTGAGGTCGTAGGCGCGGCCGCGCGTGGCGATCAGCTCCTGCAGGCCGTGCTCGTTGTAGTCCTCCTCGACGAGCTTCAGAATCGGCTTGCCGAGCTTGAGCGCCAGCCACAGCACGGCGCGGCGCGTGGTCGCGTCGTCCCACTCGCAGCCGTAGCGGGCGATCGGCCCCAGCAGCCAGGGCGTTTTGACCGGGGTGAGCTCTCCGGCGGCGGCGCGATCGAGAAAGAACGCGACGTGCGGATGCTCCTGGAGGAAACTGGCGGCCACGGTCGGCGTGACCTCGCCCTCGATGGCCTTGCGCAGGATGGGCGCCTTGTGCTCGCCGAAGGCGATCAGGGCGATTCGGCGGGCGTCGAGAATCGTTCCGACGCCCATGGTAATGGCCTGTCGCGGCACGTTGCGCTCGCCGAAGAAGTCACTGGCGGCGTCGAGCCGCGTGACGCGATCGAGCGTGATCAGGCGCGTGCGGCTGGTGCGGGCCGAGCCGGGCTCGTTGAAGCCGATATGGCCCGTCCGCCCGACGCCGAGGATCTGGTAGTCGATGCCGCCGGCGTCGCGGATGCGGCGCTCGTACTGCTCGCAGAACGCGGCCACGCCGTCGCGCGGCAGCGTTCCGTCGGGAATGTGGATCGACTCGCGCGGCACGTCCACATGGTCGAAGAGCGATTCGTACATGAAGCGGTGGTAGCTCTGCAACGCATCCGGCGGCATGGGCCAGTATTCGTCGAGGTTGAAGGTGACGACATTGCGGAACGATAGTCCCTCCTGACGGTGCAGCCGCACCAGCTCGTCGTAGAGATCCTGCGGGGTCGATCCGGTTGCCAGCCCGAGCACGGCCTTCTCGCCGCGACGGGCCTTGTCGCGAATGAGGTCGGCCATCTCGCGCGCCACCGCGGCGCAGGCGGACGCGCTCGACGCATGGACCGACACGGTGCACTGGTGCAGGGCCTCGGCTTGCGTGGAAAGCTTGCCCGGAAACTGAAGCACGGCGTCTGACATGGACGGCATGATACGTGCGCCGCGGCGACAATTCGACGTGGTACGCCGCGTCCGGGCATCACGCCGGGGGCCACGTCGACAGGGCCGCGCCGATGCAACCGATGCGGTCGTTGCTGGAGTACCTGAACTCGACCGGAGACGGCAACCGGTCGGGATTGCGGACGGCGTGACGTGCCTCGAGACGCTCGCGCAGGGCCGGCTCAAGGGTGTCGCGCACCGCGCCGCTCGCGAGCAGGCGTCCCAGTTGCTGGCCGATCACGACTCGCCGCACGGACACACCGCGAAAGGCGTGTCGCGGATTCAGCCGCAAGTAGTCCGGCCCGCGCCACGCGTCCTCGCTTCGGCCTTCGCGGATTGTCTCGATTCGCTCGACGATGAGCTCGGCCAGCAGGCGGCCGGCCTCCGCCAGCCATTGCCGCGCGATTGCGTCGCCCTGCCGGGCCCCCCGCTCCGGCCGGCATTCCGCTGGCGCGGGCCGGCCTGCCGCCGCGAGTCGCTCGGCGTACACCCGGTTCAGGGCGGCGGCGGAGACGAGCCGCTCATAGGTGGGGCCGGCGCTGCTGACCATTTGCCAGGCCTTCAGCAGCCAGTCGGAGCAGGCGTCGAGCGACAGCAGCCGTCCGCGCAGCAGCAGCGCCTCGGCCAGGCCGGTTCCGGCGCCGAGGTAGTAGCCATGCTCGACATCCGCCAGCAGACCACCCTCGGCGTATCTCTCGCCTAGGCCACAGCAGTCAGCGTCGCCGGCCAAGCGCAGCGGGGCCAGCAGCTCCATTCCGCGGCGACGCAGCGCCGCCTCGAGCTCATCCGCCAGCCGCGGCATGCGGGGTCCGTTGGCCATGACCGCGATGCCACGCTCGTCTGGCGTCCGCAGACCGGGGACGCACACGCCCAGCAGCGCGCGGCGTGGGCGGGTCACCGCCAGGCACGCGCAGACGGCCTCGACGGCGGCGTCGACGCAGGCGAGCCCGCGCTGCCGCTCCGGGTCGGTCGGCGTGACGCGGCCTCGTCGAACGTCCTCGAGTTGCTCATCGAGCGGCAGCGGGGCGAACGTCGAATCCGCCCTCGGGACGCGGGATTCGATCGGGCCATCACCTCGTGCGATCACTCCGCGCGCGGTTCGGGTTACGAGCACGCGGGACGCTCGCACGCGAGTCGCGCCGATGTCGAGCCCGAAAAGAGCCGCGTCGGCGGGCAACTGCGGGGGACTCGGCGGCGAACGGGGCAGTGAATCAGTGGCGGACACGGCGACGAAGCCAGTCTACGCGTGGGTGGCCTCACCGGCCAGTCGAACCGGCCGTCGGCGTCACGATGGGAGCGGGGCGAGGATCGAGCGGCCGGGCTCAGGTCACGAGCGCGGCTCGGCGTTCCGCGGGCATGTCGAGCCGCTGCGGAGATTCTCCGTTCACGGGGGACTTCAGCCCGCTGACGGCTTCCACCAATCGCCGCATGCGGTGCGCCCAGGTGTGCTCCGACAGCGTGCGCGCCCGGCCGGCCGCGATCAGATCGGTCTGTCGGCCCGGGTCGCGCAGCAGGTCGGCTAACAGGTCGCGGGCCTCGGCTGGCGAGCGGAAGACGACGATCTCGCGGTCGACGTCGAACAGTTCGGCCACGCCCTCGCGGTAGGACTGAAGGCATCCGCAGCCGGCGGCGGTGATTTCGAAGATCTTGCTGTTCAGTCCGGCGTCGTCCTGCCAGCGCATGACGTTCAGCGCGAAGCGGGCCCGGGCGTACGCGTGCGACTGACGGCGATAATCGACGAATTCGACGGCGTCCCCGCGCCGCCCCCAGTCCTCGTAGGACTGGTTTCCCAACCGCAGGCAGCGGAAGTGGCGCGACAGGAACGCGACCATGAATGGTCGCTCCCACGTCTCGATCGTGCGGATCGCGGCGGTGGCCTCGACGTAGCGGTCCGGCGCTCGCGTGAGCAGAACGGCGGCGTCGGCGAGGGCCGCGTCGGCGCGAGCCGCCTGCTGAAGGTGCCGCAGCGCCGGCTGGTGCCGATCGGCCAGTCGCAGCTCGACCAGCGCGTCAAGCAGGCGGCGGATGCGCGGGCGGACGGATGATTCGAAGCCGGCGGCGACGCGATCCAGCGCGGGTCCCAATCCCGCCGCCACGCTGCGGCGGATGCGCTCCACGTTGGGCGTTACGGTCGCGAGCTCCTCGAGCATGGTCGGCGTCGGAGGCGGGTCGCCGCCGCCGGAGAGAAACACGAGATCGTATTCGCGCCGCACATCCGGCAGCGGGCGGAACACGTCGGGATTGGCGGCGTTCGGCAGCGCCAGCACGTTGCCGAAGCCCAGCAGCTGGTTCATCTCGGCGGCCGTGTAGGCATTGTTGATGGTGTGAAGCTGCCGCGGGCCGGAAAACAGGCCGGCGGCGGCGGCCGGCAGGACCGCGCCGCTGTTGAACCAGTGCGGGGCATCCCACCAGACGTGCACGTGCGGATGATCAATCGTATCGAGGAACGCGGCCAGTCGCCCCCGCTCGTCCCGGAGGATGGGGAGCGAGAGCGTGCCATTGGCCCACATGGCGACGGAGAAATCGACGCCGTTGGTTTCGATGAATTCGCGGACGAGGTGGGCGAAGGCGTGGGTCACCATCTCTGCCGATCCGCCGCGCTCGCGCAGGTGCCAGATGGCGGCCAGATCGAGATGCAGGGTCTCGTGGCCGATCCGCCGCAGCCCGTCGGCGATGTCGAAGATCAGTCCGCGCGAGTTGGTGCCGGGGTTGGTGAGGATGAGGACGCGCATGGCGGCTCCCAGGGGATCGGTCTGCCGCGTCGGGCCCGGCGACGCGAGTCAGGCGTGCACGAGGTCGGCGGCGGACCGGGCCATCTCCTCGATGATTTCCGGTAAGGAGCGCGTGATCCGCCAGCCGGAGAGGTGCTGTCGGGCACGGGTCAGGTCGCTGATGTAGCAGATGTGGTCGCCGCGGCGCGGCTGGTCAACGTAGTTCGTCTTGATCTTCTCGCCGGTAATCTCCTCCACGAGCGAGATGGCCTCCAGCACGCTGACGCTGTTGTCGCGCCCGCCGCCGAGGTTGTAGACCGTGCCGTTGCGCGGCTTCTGGTAGAAGGCGTCGAACGCGGCCACCACGTCGGCGGCATGAATCTGGTCGCGCACCTGCTTGCCCTTGTAACCGTAGATGGTGTAGGGCTGTCCGGTGACCGCGACCTTCACGAGATAGGAGAGGAAGCCGTGCATCTCAACGCCGCTGTGCGCCGGTCCGGTCAGGCAGCCGCCGCGGAAGACGCCGACGCGCATGCCGAAGTAGCGCCCGTATTCCTGCGCGATCAGGTCGGCGGCGGCCTTCGACGCGCCGAACAGGCTGTGCAGGCTCTGGTCGATGGGGAAGTCTTCGGCGATGCCGTCGTAGAACGCCGGGTCGGCGAAGTCGTAGCGGCTCTCGAGCTCGGTCAGCCACAGCGTGTTCGGTCGATCGCCGTAGACTTTGTTGGTGCTCAGGTGGATGAACACCGCCTCCGGGCACGCGCGCCGCGTGGCCTCGAGCAGGTTGATGGTGCCGCCGGCGTTGATGTCGAAATCGTCCAGCGGGATGCGCGCCGCCAGGTCGTGCGACGGCTGGGCGGCGCAGTGCACGATCAGGTCGTACCGCGACGCCTTGAACAGGTACTCGAGCGCCTTGCGGTCGCGGATGTCGATGTTGTGATGCGTGAACCGCCGGGTCTGCTCGCGCAGCCGGTTCAGGTTCCAGGTGGTGTCGCCCGCCGGACCGAAGAATCGCTCGCGCTGGTTGTTGTCGATGCCGTCGACGTAGTGTCCGCCCTGGTCGTAGTGCAGGACCGCTTCCGAGCCGATCAGACCGCTGCTGCCGGTGACAAGGACGCGCATGAAGGGCTCCCGATGGACCGGATCGAGGCGGGGGCGCGCGGCACGCGCAGGAACTGCGCATCCGGCGGCCGGGCGAACGCCGACCCCGCGACGGTCGCAGCTATATCGGCCCGCGCGGCGCGGAGCGCGAGCAGCGGTGAAGCTCGCGCCGCGCCGGCGGCGCAGCCGTTGCGCGGCGACAGCGCGTCAATGCTGGAAAACGGCCGGGTCGTGATGCTCGGGCAGGATGGGGCGGCGTTACGCAATGAGATCCGGCGGGGTCCGCCCGGCCAGGGCGGCGAGGACGTTCTCGGCCGCCGTCAGCGCCATGTTGCTGCGGGTCTGCGCCGTGGCGGAGCCGATGTGCGGCAGCAGGACGCAGTTCTCCAGTTGCAGCAACCCGGGGTGGATTCGTGGTTCGCGCTCGAAGACGTCGAGTCCCGCGGCGGCAATGCGACCCTGTCGCAGGGCCGTCACAAGAGCGTCCTCGTCGACCACCGTCCCGCGCGCGGTGTTGACCAGCACCGCCGTCGGCTTCATGCGTGCGAGTTGCGCCGCGCCGATCAGGTGGGTCGTCTCGGGGCCGCCGGGCACGAGCAGGACGACGAAATCGCTCTCAGCGAGCAGCTCGTTCAGCGGCCGCGGCTCGGCGCCGCCGCGGGCTTCGTCGGCGACCGGCGAGCGCGTGTGATAGATCACCCGCATCCTGAAGCCGACGGCGCGGCGGGCCACCGCCCGGCCGATCCGCCCGAAGCCGACGATGCCCAACGTCTGACCGAACACGTCCAGCCCGAGGAACTGGTCGAAGGCCCAACCGGTCCAGCGACCGGCGCGGAGGTGGCGCTCGGCCTCCCCGAGTCGGCGGGCGGCGGCCATCATCAGCGCCCAGGTCAGGTCGGCCATCGTCTCGGTGAGGGCCCGGCCGCCGTGGGTGAGCATGACGCCGCGCTGCCGGGCGGCCGCGACGTCGAAGTTCTCGTAACCGGCGGTGAAGGTGGCGAAGATGCGGCAACGCGGCCCGGCGGCGTCGAGCACCTCGGAATCGATGCGATCGGCCAGCGTGCAGATCACCGCGTCGCGGTCACGCACGGCGGCAAGCAGTTCGCCGCGCGACAACGGACGGTCATGCGGGTTGACTTCAACGTGGCAGCCGGCCTCGCGGAGCCGCTCAGCGGCGGCGCGCAGCGTGCCGCGAGTGACATAGATGGAATGCGTGGCCACGGTCCGATCCTCCTGTCGCGCCCGGCGCGTTCGGCTGAGCATGGTAGCGTCATCCGGTTCGAGCGGTCGGTCCCGTCGCCGACGTTCGTGGTATCATCGCCGCCCGCCGTTTGGCGCGGCCCGGCATGACGACCACCCTGACCGACATCAACGCGACCGCGACGCGCTCCTCGGGCGCATCGTTCGGCCGGCGCGCGGCAGCCGTCGTGCTGGTGCTCGCGTTCGTGCTGTCGGCTCGCGCGATGTGGCACCGCGCCGGCGACCTGATCATCGACACCGGCCGGGAATTGGACACGCCCCGCCAACTGGTCGAGGGGCGCCTGTTGTATCGCGACGTGCGCTACTGGTACGGGCCGTTCGCGCCGTATTTCCACGCCCTGCTTTATCGCCTCTTCGGCGTCCATGCCGACGTGCTCGCGGCGGCGGGCGTGGGCGTGGCGGCGGCGACGACCTGGATCTTCTACCGCCTGGCGCGGCTGCTGGCCAGCCGCGCGGCGGCCGCGATCGCCGGTGTCGCGTTCATTCTGCTGTGCGCGTTCGGGCAGTGCTACACGCTGCACATCTTCAACTTCATGATGCCGTACGCGTTTCCGGCCACCTACGGCCTGCTGTTCGCCGTGCTCGGGACGTACGCGGCGGCGCGCTACCTTCGCAAACAGCGCAGCGCCGATCTCCTGGTCGCCGCACTTGCGCTGGCGCTCACGGCGTTGTGCAAGCTCGAAACGCTCTTTGCGGCCGGTGCCAGTCATGCGGCTTTCCTGCTGCTGCTCGGATGGACGCGGCGCGGGCGCTGGTCGGTCGTGGCGGCGTCCTACGCGGAGGCGATCGTCGGGGCGGGGGCGGTGTATGCGTGGTTCTTCCATCGGGTCGGCGGCGGGTTGTTTTCCGACAACCTGCTCATCTCCGGCAATCTCACGGCGCGCGAGTTCCTCCTGCTCCAGAGCGGCCTCGTGAACACACAGGCGGTGCTGACGGATGCCGCGCGGTCGCTGGCGCTGCTGGGCGGCTGCCTGCTGATGGGTCGCATCGTCGGATGGGTCGCCCATGCCACAGTCAGCTTGACACCGCGCCCGGCGCCGCTTGCATCGGGCGACTCGGGTGATTCCGCGCCCGACCCGTTCGCCGTCCGTCTGACCTGGTCGCTGGTCACGATCAGCCTCGGCGTGGTCGGGTGGGCGTTGCTCCTGCCCCTGTTCTGGTGGATCAAGCCGCTGGCATTGCTGCGCGGGGTTCCCGTCGTTGTGGCGGGGACGCTGCTCGTGCTACTGGTGAACGCCCTGCGCGATCCGGTGGCCCGGCCGATATGGTCGCCGGCCATTCTGGCGACCGTCTTCGCGCTCGCCGGCCTGCCGCGCATTCTCGGGCGCTGCGGCCCGGAGCATTATGGCTTCTATCTATTCGGCCCCGCCCTCGTCATTTGGTCCGTGCTGGCGTGCGACTGGGCGGCGCGACGGCGAGGCGGCCGAGCCGTTTCGGCCGTGATGGTTGGTTGCCTGACGACCCTGACGATCGTGGCGGCCGTGCGACTCGAGGGCGGCCGGGTCGCGGCATCGGTTCGCGCACCGACGGGCGATGCGTTCGTGCGCGGGCCGCGTGGCACGTTCCTGTGCCCACTGCCCTACCAGGGCGCCGTCGATCGAGCGATCGAATTCCTCTCCCGGCAGTCCGCCGACACGCGGGTGGTCGCGTTTCCGGAGGGCGCGGCCATCGGCTTCGTGGCCGGCTGCCGCAATCCGGTGGGCCTGCACACCTTTCTGCCGCTCGATTTCAGCGGGTCGTTCGACGAGTCCGGGATGATCGAGCGGCTGGAACGTGGCGACCCCGACTTCGTTCTCCTGACCACGCGCGACACGCGGGAATACGGCAAGCGGGCATTCGGCGTGGGCTATGCCGAGCGGCTGGCGGGCTGGATCGTCGGGCGCTTCACCATCGCGGAGGAGTTCCGGGGCGCGGCGTTCGCCGTGCGCGTCCTGAAGAAGCGCTGACGGCCACGTCGATCGTGGCGTGCGGTGTCCGCGCATGCCGGAACAGGTACAATGGTCCCTGCCGATCGGGAGGTTTCATCGTCATGAGCCAGGCATCCACGCAGACAGCGCCCCAGACGGCGGAGCCGCGGCCGCGGCAGATGCCCCAGTATCACGTCATCCTGCTCGACGATGACGACCACACGTATGACTACGTGATGGAGATGTTGATGGCGCTGTTCGGGCATACCCTCGAGCAGTCTTTCGCCCTGGCGCGGGAGGTCGACACCGCCGGCCGCGTCATCGTCGATACGACCACCCTGGAGCGGGCGGAACTCAAGCGCGACCAGATTCACGCCTTCGGCGCGGATTGGCGCATCCCGCGCTGCAAGGGGGGCATGTCGGCCGTGATCGAGCCGGTTCCAGAATAGCCGGGGTCGCGCCTTGCCGATGGCGATCGCCGCTTTACAATATCCCCCGGTGGATCTGACGAATGGGTTCGAAGTTCCGTTCCCGGTTGGGCATCGATAGCTTCTTGCCTTCGTCGCCTGGTACCACCGCCGGGCCGATGTCGGTCCCTTTCGATGGACCCTGAAAGCAGAGACGGGTCCACTCGCCCTGAAACAGGAGTTTGGTTCATGGGCAAGAAGTTGTATGTGGGGAACCTGCCGTATTCCGTGACGGGTTCCGATCTTGAGCGGATGTTTTCCGCGCACGGCGCCGTGCAGTCGGCGCAGGTCATCATGGATCGCGACACCGGCCGCAGCAAGGGCTTCGGCTTCGTCGAGATGGCCAATGACAGCGAGGCGGCCGCGGCCATTACCGCGCTCAACGGCATGAAGCAGGATGGCCGGGCGCTGGTGGTCAACGAGGCCCGCCCGAAGGAGGGCGGCGGCGGTGGTCGTGGCGGCTCCGGCGGGGGTCGCGGCGGCTACGGCGGCGGTGGCGGCGGATATGGCGGCGGCGGCTACGGCGGCCGTCGCTAGTCCGGCTGACACGCGGCCACGCCCGATCTGATCCGCTCGCGTGCTGCCCAACACGAGCGATCATCGCGGAATCGAACGGGCCATCGACGGGTGGTGCATTCACCAGCCTGTCGATGGCCCGTCGCGCTTATCCAGTGCCACGGTCCGTCCGGCCGCCCTCGGCGTATAATCGCCCCTGTCCCGGAGACAGCCCGCGATGCTCGGCGAGTTCGATCTCGATCCGCACCTCAACCAACTGGCCGATGCGATCTGCGCCAGCTACGACGCCGATCCGCGCACGCGGCACATCAGCCGCGGCTACCTGCCCAGCCGGCGGGAGATGGAAGGCGTCATTCAGCAGTGGCTGGAGGTGGCCTACCCCGGCTATTTCGGGCGACAGAACCTGTCGCACACCAATATCCGCTACCACGTCGGAGAGCTGCTGCCGCAACTGGCCCAGAAGCTCTATTTCCAGATCTTCCGCGCATTGTGCTACGAGAACGAGATCGAGGGCCGCTACGACCCGCTGGGCGATTCCGATCAGGCCGCCCCGCTCGATCGCCGCGCCCGCGAGCTGACCATGAGCCTGCTCGAGCGCATCCCGGACATGCGGGCCATGCTGGCGCTCGACGTGCAAGCGGCCTACGACGGCGATCCGGCGGCCTCTCACACCGACGAAGTCATCCTGTCGTACCCCGGCCTGCTGGCCATCTCGATCCACCGATTCGCGCATGAGCTGTGGACGAGCGACGTGCCGCTGCTGGCGCGCATGATGAACGAGTGGGCCCATCAGCGCTGCGGCATCGACATTCATCCCGGCGCCCACATCGGGCGTAGCTTCTTCATCGATCACGGCTCCGGCGTCGTGATCGGCGAGACCACCGAGATCGGCGACAACGTCAAGATCTATCAGGGTGTGACGCTTGGCGCGCTGTCGTTCCTGAAGGACGAACGCGGCCGCATGGTGAAGGGCTACAAGCGACACCCGACCGTCCGCGACAACGTGACCATTTACGCCAACGCCATCATCCTGGGCGGCGACACGGTTCTGGGCGAGGGTTGCACGATCGGCGGCTCGGTGTTCTTGACTTCGAGCGTGCCGGCCGGCTGCACGGTGACGAATCGCCCGCCCGAACTGACAGTGCGGCCCAGCCGGCCGACCCACGCGGCCGCGCCGGGCGAATACCATATCTGAGTACTCGGCTCCGATCGGTCCGGCGTCGCGCCGCACCGCCGACGACCGCACCGAGGGTGAAAGTCGACCAGGTTCCCCCATGCGAATCGCCCTGGCCCAGCTCAATCCGACCGTCGGCGACCTGAAGGGCAACGCCGATCGTATCATCGACGTGATTCATCGCGCCGCCGGCGAGCGCGCCGACCTCGTGGTCTTCTCGGAACTCATCCTGCTCGGCTATCCGCCCAAGGATCTGCTGCTCAAGCCGCACCTCGTCGAGACATGCCGCGCGGAACTGACTCGCGTGGCGGCGGCCTGCACGGGACTGACCGCGCTGGTCGGATTCGCCGAACCGACCGGCCGCGAGGTCGGCCGTCCGTTGCACAATGCCCTCGCTGTATGCCGCGACGGCCGCGTCTTGGCCATACATCGCAAGACGCTGTTGCCGACGTATGACGTGTTCGACGAGGACCGTTACTTCGAACCCGCCGGGCGGCGCGAAGTCGAGCGCATCCGCGATGCGATGGGACGCGAGTGGCGGCTCGGTCTGAGCATCTGCGAAGACCTGTGGAACGCGCGCGGCCGGACGCGGGCGGGTGCGGTGCCGCGCGCCTACGTCCAGGACCCGGTCGGCGAGATCGTGGCGGCCGGCGCGGAACTGGTGATCAACGCCAGCGCGTCGCCGTTCGAGGCGGGCAAGAACGAGCACCGCACGCGCCTGTTTGCGGCCCGCGCCGACGAGCTCGGCGTGCCGGTGATCGTGGTCAACCAGGTGGGCGCGAATGACGACCTGATCTTCGACGGCGCCAGCGCGGTCTTCGCGCCCGGTCGCGGTCTGGTCGCTCGCGCGAGGGCGTTCGAGGAGGATCTGCTCACGCTGGACTGGCCGAGCGAGTCGGCGCGCGTCGAGCCGTATCCCGACGAGCTGGCATCCATTCACGCCGGTCTTGTGCTCGGCACGCGCGACTATGTGCGCAAGTGCGGCTTCCGCGGCGCGGTGCTGGGGTTGTCCGGCGGCATCGACTCGGCCCTGACGGCCGCGCTGGCGGTCGAGGCCATCGGTGCGGAGGCCGTGCACGGGGTCGCCTTGCCGTCGCGGTTCAGCAGCGACCACAGCATCGCCGACGCGCGACTCCTGGCCCGCAATCTGGGCATCGACTTCCGCGTGCTGCCGATCGAGGCGATCCACCGCGCGTTCGAGGCGACGCTGGCCGAGACGTTCGCCGGCCGCGCGGCCGACATCACCGAGGAGAACGTGCAGGCCCGCGTCCGCGGCAACCTGCTGATGGCACTCTCGAACAAGTTCGGCTGGCTGCTGCTGACCACCGGTAACAAGAGCGAGCTGGCGGTCGGCTACTGCACGCTCTACGGCGACATGTGCGGCGGCCTGGCCGTGATCAGTGACGTGCCGAAGACGACCGTCTATGAGCTCGCGCGGCGCATCAACCGCCTGGCGGGCCGCGAGGTCATTCCGGCCGGCAGCATCGAGAAGCCGCCGTCGGCCGAGCTGCGCCCCGATCAGACCGATCAGGACAGCCTGCCGCCCTACAACGTGCTGGACGCCATCTTGCGCTTGTTTGTCGAGGAGATGCGCTCGGTGGGCGAGATCGTGCGGGCCGGCTTCGACGAGGCCTTGGTGCGCGACGTGGTGCGGAAGGTCGACGCCAGCGAGTACAAGCGCAAGCAGGCCGCGCTCGGATTGAAAGTGACCTCGCGAGCGTTCGGCTCCGGTCGGCGCATGCCGATCGCCGCCCGCTGCGAGCCGTAGCGCCTACGGCTCGGGATTCAGATACCAGTTGATGCCGTCGCCGGCCTCGCTGGCGCCGCGAACGGCGACGACCAGGTCGGGCCGGGCGTCGAGGTCGACGTCCGCCGTGGCGATCCACCGCGGTTCAACCTGAAGATCGATCAAGTTGTTCTCGATCCAGGGCGAGCGCACGTTGTCGCGTCGCGAGAACCACCGCAGCGTGCCGGCGGTCCGGGTGGCGGCGAACACGTCGGGGTTGCCGTTGGCCTCGACATCCGCGATGGCGATGTCGACCGGCGTATTGCTGGTGTATTGCGCCAGCACCTGCCCCACCCAGGGCGTGGCCGGGTTGCTCGGCTGCTGATACCAGATGAGTTGAATGCCGTCGTTCGCGCCCGGCGCGGTGAGCGCCAGCGGGTTCATCGCGACCACGTCCGGACGACCGTCGCGGTCGAGATCGCCGAGTGCAATGCGCGTGATGCCCCGGCCGTTGCCGATGGTCGAGCGCGTCCAGGCCATCGTGCCGTTGCCGCCCGGATGCTGGTACCAGACCAGTCGAGCATTTGCCTCACCGGGGGCCGATGAGATGACATCCGGCCGGCCGTCGCGATTGATATCGTCCACCAAGATCCCGAACGCCCCGGTACGCTCGGTGCTGGCGATGGTGACGCGGACCCAGCCGTTGCCGGTGAGCGTCTCCGGCCCGCCGAACAACTGCGGCTGGCGAAAGAAGCACACCAGCCCGGCCGTCTCATTGGCGGCGACGATATCCAGCCCGAATTCGTTGTCGATCTGGGCGACGCGCAGGTCGCGCCACTGGCCGAGCCCGCCACCGGTCGACTGGTCGATCGTAAACCCCTGCCAGTCGACGCCCTGCGTCGGGTTGACCGGGGCGCGCAGAAACACGATGCGATCGGCCGTCCCCAGCAGAACGTCGGCCCGGCCATCGCCGTTAACATCAGCGACCGTCACGCCTCCGACGCCGGCCAGCTGCGGAGACGAGGCGATCTCCACTCGATTCCACGTGATCTGGTTGTTCTGGAAGACCTGGAAGTAGATGACCACCGTCGGCGTCTGCACCATGTTCCCGTCGTAGGTGGCGAGCACGTCGACCCGGCCATCATTGTTGAAATCGGCGGTCGCCACCGCCGTGGGTCGCACGCCGCCGGTGCTGTTGGCGACCGGAAACGCGGTCCATGGTGTTCGGCGCGGGTAGGGCGCGGTCCCGCCGCCACCGCCGCCATTGAGGCCGCCGAGCAGGTCTCCGAGCAGCGCGCCGACGATCTGTCCGGCGACCTGGCAGCCGGACAGCGGGATGGACAAGGCAAGCAGCGACAAGACCGCGGCGAGCCGGTGGCGGCGACATGCCCTCCGGGGTCGGTTGGGCCATTGGCGTGGGTGCATCGGTGCGGGTAGCTCCGGGACGATCGATCGCAGGGCGAGGCTGCCTGTTATTTATATGCACTTCGACGGTTTGCGTCGCGGGGCTTTGATGGATCGCCCGCCGGCGGGCGGGTAGGCCTTGCGCGGCGGCCTGTGTAGAGTCGCCCCAGGCCGGGTTTGACGCCCCCCAAGGGCGTCTGTACATAAAAAGGGCGACGAATTGCCACCAACCGGGATCATTCATGATCGATATCCGCTTCATCGCCGAGAATGCCGACCAGGTTCGCCGCGCGATCCGTGACAAGGGGGTCCGTTGCGACCTCGACCGGCTGCTGGCGGTCAACGAGCGCCGTCGCGAACTTCAGACTGAGTACGACCGGCTGCGCAGCGAGAGCAACGACCTCGGCGCGAACATGGCGCTCTACCGCAACCCCAAGAGCAAGTGGTACGCCGACGCCATCGCCGGCGGTAAGACGCCCGAACAGCTCAAGGCCGAGGCCGACGCGATTCAGGCCCGGCTAAACGAAATCAAGGCCCGCACACGCGACGTGGAGGCCGAGCAGAAGCTGGTCCTGGAGGAGTTCGACCGGCTCATGCTGACCGTGCCGCAGGTTCCCTCGGAGAAGACCCCGGTCGGGCCGGACGCGAGCGGCAACGTCGAGGTTCGTCGGGTTGGCACGCCGCGGCGCTTCGATTTCGAACCGAAGGACCACGTGCAACTCGGGGCCGGCCTCGGCATCCTCGATATCGAGCGCGGCGTCAAGCTGGCCGGCACGCGCAACTACGTGCTGCGCGGCGCGGGCTGCCTGCTGCATCAGGCCGTGCTGCGCTTGGCGCTCGATCTCATCTCCCGCCGCGGGTTCGAGCTTTTCACCGTGCCAATCCTGGTCAACGACGAGATGATGCGCGGCACCGGTTACTACCCCGGCGGCGAGGAGCAGGCCTACCGCTGCGAACGCGACGGCAAGAGCCTGGTCGGAACGGCCGAGGTGCCGTTGACCGCCTATCACAAGGACGAAATCCTGGACGATTCCGACCTTCCGCTGAAGTACGCCGCCGTCTCCACCTGCTTTCGCCGTGAGGCGGGCGCGGCCGGGAAGGACACCTACGGCATCTATCGCATCCACTTCTTCGACAAGGTCGAGCAGGTCGTCATCTGTCGGGCCGACGACGCCGAGAGCGAGCGCTTCCACCACGAGATCATCGCCAACGCCGAGGCGGTGTTGCAGGCCCTCGAGCTGCCGTACCGCGTCATGATCGTCTGCACCGGCGACATGGGGCTGGGCAAGGTCGAGATGTACGACATCGAGACCTGGATGCCGTCGCGAAAGGAGTACGGCGAGACGCACTCGGCCAGTCGCTTCGGCGAGTTCCAGGCCCGCCGCCTGAATCTGCGCTACCGCGACGGGCAGAAGAAGATTCGCGTCTGCCACACGCTGAACAACACCGTCATCGCCAGCCCGCGCATTCTCATCCCGCTGCTCGAGCTGAACCAGAACGCCGACGGCAGCGTCGCCGTGCCGGCGGCGCTGCGGCCGTACATGAACGGAATGGAGCGGATCGAACCGCGACGCCGCGCGTAGTCGGCCGCGGCGCGACGGTGGGCGACCGAACGAGCGTGATTACTCGGTCGGCTGCGGCATGGGGACCAGCCGGCCGGTGTCGTAGCCTTGTGCCGCGATCAGCGCCAGGATTCCGTCGTAGGTCTCCTGCGACAACTGAGGAGTGCGCGACAGAATCCATAGCGTCGAGCGGGTCGGGTCGCTCACCACCGCCCACTGGTAGTCGTCATCCAGACCGATGATCCAGTACGGACCGGGGAAGCCGAAGAAGTACACGTTCAGCCGGGAGTTCTCCGGCGGATTGGTCGAGACGGCGTAGCCCTCGATCGTCCGCACTCGGCCGTCGAGCGAGCCTTCGCGGCAGGTGTTCAGCACGGTCACCTTGCCGTCATCGCGAATGGTGTATTCGGCCGTTACGCCGAAGCAGCCCTGCTCAAAAAAGACCGGATACTTGGCGATCTCGTACCACAGTCCGGCGTACCGTTGAAGGTCGACCGACGGCACGGTCACGGGCGGGTTCAGACCACAGCCGGCCAGAAAAACCATGCCCGACACGATACCGATGCACGCAAGTTTCAACACGATCATCTCCCTGAAAAAAGCAGCGAGGAGTAACGACTTCGTGGGGATCCCGACGGTCCCGCGGCCCTCCGCCGAGGACGTTGCCGACACGAAGGTCGAGGATGTTAGGCATCACTTTCGGCGTCGGCCACGAAGCGATCCGCGAGGACGTGGCGAGATGTATTCCAGTGCGATTCCCGGCCGAGGGAGCCTGGCTCGCGGCGGCGGCGCGGTCCGCCTACGATGTTTCCATGCGATTCGACGCGGTTCGAGCGGGCGTGGCCGGGATGATCCTCGCGGCCGCCGGTTGTTCCCGAACGGCCCTCACTGTCGATGACGCCGTCGTTTCAGCCGAATCGCGCGAGTTGCACTGCCGCGCGTCGGTCGAGCGCGAACCGTTCATGTTCTTCCGCTCGAGCCTCGCCGGCGTGCCGGTCGAGTTCCGACTGGATGGACAACCGGTGGCGACCGCTCGGACCGAGGCGGACGGCTTCGCGCGAGCGGTCGTACCGTACTCGCCGCCGCGCCGACCGCGCATCGAGGCTCGGGCCGACGTGCTGGGTCGCTCGTTGACGGCACGCGGCGCGATCCACACGTGGCGGCGCGATCGCACCATCGTCGCGGTCGACATCGACAACACCCTGGCGAAGACCAAGCTCGAGGACTTGCTGTTCGAGCGCGACGGCGAGGACGAGGAGAGCACGCCGCTGAAGGGCTCCCGCAAGGTCATGGAGGTCATCGCCGCGGATTGTGAGATCATCTACGTCACCGCCCGGCCGCGCTTCCTGCTCGACACCACGCGGGCGTGGCTGGTTGACGAGGACTTCCCGTTCGCGCCGGTCATGACCAGCGATGGCATCCGCCAGGCCATGCATCGTCGGGAGTACAAGCTCGACCGGCTCGCCGCACTGCAGCAGGAGTGGCCTTACTTGTTAATCGGCATCGGCAACTCCCCTTCGGATCACGAGGCCTACACGCGCAGTGGCATGTTGGCCGTGCTCGTCAATCAGAAGCAGAAGAAGGTTCACCAGCGCGCCGCGCGCACGATCTATCTGCGGACGTGGCGCGACCTGGCCGAGTTCTGGCAGGCGAACCGCGCCCTGCTGACCGATCCCGCGCGCCTGCGCGCGGCGTTGGCCGACGACACGATCGACCGTCTTCTGGACCATGCCGCGGAGGAAAACGACGACGATTGACCAGGCAACGCGCGGCGGGGCTCGCCTCGTGGCCCATGCACGTCGGTGAGGAGGTTTCCGTGAACTGGACCATGGTCGCGTTGCTCTCGATCCCAGGCCTGATCATGGGGCTACTATCGGTCCGGGGACACACCCGCGGCATCGAGCCGTTCCTGTGGCTGGTGCTGGCCGTGTTCGTGACCCTCGTTGTCGCCCGCACCGCCGGTTCGCGTTATTTCCTTCACGGCCTGTCGGTCGGTGTGGGCTGGGGCTTGCTCAACGGCCTGACGGCGGCCGCATTCGCGAACGCATACCTCCGCCACAACCCGGAGTTCGTTCAACGCGCGCCGTCCGGCGGTGCATTCACGTCTCGGGTGATATTCCTGCTGGGCGCGCCATTGATCGGCCTCGCGTCCGGCCTCGTGCTGGGCCTGCTGTGCTGGGCCGCGGCGCACGCCATCCGTCCCGCTCCGCCGACAGGATGAAGCGAGCGACCATTTGCCAACCGGATTCGACTGGCTCCGCACCAGGGTCGGGGAATATCATCTGGTCAGCAGCCGCCGGGCATCCGGTGGTGGTTCTCGGACGCGTTCGGCCTGGCCGGATGCGGCCGGTGGGGATTCGAATTGTCCCGGACAAGGTGGCCCGGCGGCTCGTTCATTGTTCTCTGCGCCGTCCTGACGGCGTGCGCTTCGGCCCGCGCGCAGCTCAACGCCCGCATCCACGACGTCAAGGCATTGGCCCAGTTCGCCCGCGTCGGAACGTTCCCGACCGGCCGGTCGGCCGTGTCGTGCGAGACGGTCATCTGCAACATCGGCGACCAGGTCATTCCCTGGCAGGCGCCGATGAGCCCGAACCACCCGTTCATCGCCTACTCGATATACCGCCTGCACGACGGCCGCTTCGAGCAGATCGGCCGCTCGTGGGCCAAGCACACCTTCGCCGTCAACTCGCAGTTCTTCTGCGGTCCGTGCGTGCCGGCCGGGGCCGCCGCGCTGGGCGTGGGCTGCGCCGACACCTACTCCAATTCGGCCAACGCCAGCCAGTTCTATCTCGGTCCGCGCGAGGAGATCGACCCGTTCAGCGGCGCGTGGGAACCGTGCGGGTCATTCTTCGACTCGCTGCCGCAGGACTGCCTGCGTAATTTCAACGGCTCGGGTCTGGGGCCGCTTGATCATCGTTGCGTGCTGTCGGACGTCGATCTGAATCTGCCCGGCGCGTCGTACTTCTACGAGGCCATGTACATCGTCCCGGGCGACGTCGACCCGCTCGACAACGTCGGATCGCGACTGTGCACGATGTTCTGGAACGGCGTGTCGTGGGTCTTCTCCACGCCGCTGGACGACAACGCGATCGTGCGCTCGCCGGCGATCGCGACGCGCTATCTCAGCGGCGGCCCGCACGAGGCGCTGGGCGTCGTCGCCGATCCGGGCAGCGTGTACGTCGCGTCGAAGGCGACCGACCTGGGCGGCGGAATCTGGCACTACGAGTACGCCGTGTACAACTTCAATTACGCCCGCCGCATCCGGGGCTTCAGCGTGCCCGTTCCTTCGTCCGCCACGGTCACCAACGTCGAGTTCCGCGATGGCGACGACGAGCCGCTCAACGACTGGACCGGCGCGTTTGACGCGGCCTGCGGCGCGGTGACGTGGCAGACCAGCACCTACGCGCAGGATCCGCAGACCATCACCCTGGTGTGGGGCACGCTCTACAACTTCCGCTTCGACACCGACGTTCCTCCGGCCGGCGGCGACGTGGCGCTCGACCCCTTCCTGCCCGGCGCGGGCAGCGCGCGTCTGTGGATGTCGGTGGTGACCCCGGACATCGGCTGCCTCAAGGGCGACGTCAACGGCGACGGGCTGGTCAACGGCGACGACATCCAGCCGTTCGTCGCCGCTCTGTTCGATCCGCCGTGCGAGTTGTCGCGGGTCTACTGCGCGGCCGACCTGGCCTCGCCCGCGCCCGTTCCGGCCATGGTGTCGCGCCTGTTGGCGCCGTGATGAACGCCCGCTCCTGCCGCGATTGACGTCAACGCGCGGCCGGTTATGATGTCCCACCTGTCGATGCCTGCGGCCGTGGCGGAATTGGCAGACGCGCTAGATTCAGGTTCTAGTGGGCTTCGCCCGTGGAGGTTCGACTCCTCTCGGCCGCATTTCTTTACGAGCAACCGTTCATCGTTGCTCATCAGAACGACAACCTGATACCGACGATGATGGCAAACTCCGTCTCGGCCCGGTGCCGCACCTCCTTCCAGACCGGCAACTGCACCGAAAGCTCGAGGGTCCACCAATTGGCCTCGTACATCAGGCCGGGCGCGACGAACAGCTCGTTGTCGCCATTGGTTTCGTACAGCCCGTTGAGTTCGAGCACTCCGTAGAACGCGCCGTGCGTGTCCTCGGTGTATCGGGCCGGCCACAGGCGATAGAGGTACGCCAGATCGTATCGGAGCAGGTCGGCCGTGCTCTCTCCGGCGAAGATGGGCTCGGCGTTCCCCCCGGTCGTGAACGTGTACTGAAGTGACGCGTTGGCGCCGTGTCGACCGGCCACCTGCGTGTAGGCCACGCCCACGATCGGGTCGTAGCCGTCGCTGGTGAATGGCGAGTCGCCGGAGCGGATGTCGGCGCCGGCAATCAGGCTCAGCCGTGCGGTGTCAATCGGGCCGGTGTCTTTCCGCCAGACGCGGTACTTGGCCAGCAGCATCAGGTCGCCGACGCCGGCGTCGTTCCCGTCGTCGACCACCCGGCGGTCGAAGTCGCGATCGCGAAACACCACCGGCGTTCGCAGGCTCAGGCTCCAATCGCGGGCGATGCCCACGTTGAGCATGCTCATGACCATCGCATCGTCGATCGCGCCACGACGCGAGCGCGGACCCTCTCGCAGGCTCAGACTGTAGAAGCGGAACTGCTCGCGAAGCACGGCATGCCCGGGCGATGGCGCGGTGGCGGCGTCGGCCGCGTTGACCGGCTCCTGCGCGGTGGCGCTGGTGGTGCACAGCAGCCACGCCAGGCCCCACGCCTGCCAGATCCTCGCGACCTTCATGGCGTTTCGATCCGCTCGAGCGTGAGCCCCGCGTCGGCGACTGCCTGCGCCAGTGCGCCGCGCGAGGGCGCCGGTTCGCCCGTCAACTGCGCGACAATGCGACCCTTGCCGAGGTCGACCTTGACGGATTTCACGCCCTTGACGCGCATGAGTTGCAGATCGACGTTGTAGGCGCACTGCGGGCAGGCCATGCCCTTCACCCACAACGTGGCGGACGCGCCCTTGACCGGCTCATCCAGCCGGTCGAGGACGATGTCGCCCTCGCCATCCCGCTGTGTGACTTTCCAGGTTGTTTGGCGCTGGGGTGGGTGCTGGGGAGAGCATCCGCCGGCGATCAGCACCGCCAGCATCAGCGGCGCGGCGCCGCGGAAGAACAGGGTCATGATTTGCCTCCTGATGGCTGACGCGAATTCCACGTTGACGCGACGCGAGCGCGCTCGCTCGGCGCCGGCGAACCCGACCGAGGGTCGGCGTGGTCGTCAGATCAGGAGTCGGATGTGTTCGTCGTATGACGGTCGTCCGGGCGGACCGTGCGTGTTGTCAGGCACTCGGACGAACTGGATGCATGGATGTGCGTCGGACCGGTGGGTCGCTGAAGCGGCGCCGTCGTCGGTCGGCGAAGGGCGCGCGATCCGCAGGGCACGCGGGAGGGGCGCCGCCGCGGGCCGCTCGTCGCACGCGCAAAGTCCGAGTCCTTCAGCGGCTGAGTCGTCATCGGTTCCGGGGCGCGGCTCGCATCCGCACGGACAAGTTTGGGCGGAAGGACAGCAGCAGCAGCGTTGTGGCGTTTCAGCGGGGTCGGCGGACCCGGGGCGGGATGCGGTGAAGCCGCGCCCCGCAGGGAGCGCCGTCAGCAGAATCAGCAACCATCTGCCACAGCACCGCATTCGCGAATCTTAACCGCCACGCCGGCACGTAAAAGGCGTCTCCCGACATCGCGCCACGCTTCGACTCCCCGGATGGCCGATATCGGCGTCGCGTATTGCCCGGCCGTGGCGACGGGTGCTCGTCTCGTCGACCCGAGGGCCGGCACGTCGGGACCAGCGCTCCTACTTGGCACGTGATCGCGTCTTATCGGTCGAGGTTGACCGAATTCTTGCTCGCGGTGATGGCGGTCTTCGGGTCGGGAACCAGCCACGCGGAAACTGAACGAGCGGCGGGCTCCGTGCCGGTTGTGGATCGCCCCGTTTCCGGCCGTTTTCGGGGCGCTGCGACCTTTCCAACCGCTCGCCCATCGCGGTGTGGCTATTGACGGCAGGCGCAATTGCAGCTACCATTTATCCAGAAATTGTCGCCTTTCACTCCGGCGTGTGCCGGGGGTCTTCATCCGGGCGAATTCGGGGTTTTGAGTTCAGGGAAAGAAGAAAGTCATCATGCGAAATCGTTCTCTCCTCATTGTCGGCTTCGCGCTGGTTGTTGGCGTCGCTTCGACCAGCCAAGGCGCCCTCTTGGGTTTGACATTCTACGCTCCGCCGGACATTACCGTCGGCTTCATCGACGTGACCTACGACGCGGGGACCGACCAGTTCGACGCGGTCGGCTTCGCGCTGCAGATGGATGACGGCAATCCGCCGCCCAAGTCCATCACCGCCCCCGGCTACAACTTCCAGCTCAACGCCACGGTCGACAGCGCCGGCAACCTGACCCCGGGCGGCTCGTTCATCGTCAGTGGCGTCGTGACGCTTAACAGCATCACCTACGGCACGTCGAATCCGCTGCTGACCGGCATCGTCAGCCAGTTCGGATTCGGCGATACGCCCGCGAACTACGACCTGCTCGAGATCGTCATCACGCTGACCGGCGGCGATCTGGCCATCCCGGCCTATTACGGCCTGCCCGGCACGCAGATCGGTCTCGACTTCGATGCCAACTACGGCGGCGCATTCAGCGGCTCGTTCGCGAGCAGCTTCGACAACCTCGGCGGGTTTGGCCCCGGATTCGGCACCGGCCAGTGCGACATCAAGCTGATTCCCGAGCCGGTCTCGCTCGTGCTGATGCTCGGCGCAGCCGTGGCCGGCCTGCGCCGCCGCATCTAGAGACGACCACTAACGAACCGGCCGTTCGTTGTAAGCGGCCGGCTCGTTGCGAATGATCCGAGGGGCCGTGTGAGCCGATCCTCGGCGGGCTTCCACAAGCGGCCGATGCACCGGTCGCGCCTACGACAAACGCTAGTATTCTGAAAGGGCATTCCATGCGCGTTAAATCGACATCCATGATCGCGATTGCGATCGGCCTGACATGTTGTTCGGCCGTCTCGCTCGCCGCCCTGCTGGGCATCAACCTGACCGGGTCATTCCCCAACCTCAACTACGTCAGCAACGAGAGTTCGGCGACAGCGTACACCGCCGGCAGCCAGAACTTCACCGTGCTCGCCTCGCCGGTGGCCATTCGCTTCTCGGGCGTCACGCCGCCGCGGCTTGTCAATCCGACCGGCTTTCCGCCGGCCGAGGTCGTGTCGCTCGCCATTCAGGTCGACAACTCCGGTAACCTGATCGGCGGCGTCCCTGGTGACGATCTGGTCATTCAGGGGGAAGTGGATGTCGACGGCAACGGTTCGATCGACTTCGCCGGCATTCTGCTGACCGGCGAGGTGCTCGGCTTCGGCCACCAGGACACCGGCACCGCCAGCGACGAGTTCGACTTCCGCTTCCAGGTGACCGGCGGTCTGCTGGCCGCCCCGTACTTCGCCGGGAAGGACATCGGCATGACGCTGACGTCCGAGGAGTCCAACTTCGTCGGCAACTTCAACGTGAACTTCAACGGCAAGGCCAAGGGCAACATCGCTCCGATTCCGCCGATCAATCGCCCGCCGGTCTGCGCGGCCAACGGCCCCTACGAGGTCGAGTGCGCCGGCGGCATCACCACCCTGACGCTCGACGGCACGCAGTCGAGCGACGACGACGGCGATCAGCTCGTGTACTCGTGGACCTCGACCTGCCCGGGCGCGACGTTCGTCAACGGCAACACCGCCTCACCGACCCTGTCCATCGATAGCTCGAACGGCTGTGCCATCGACTGCGAGGTCTCGCTGACGGTCAGCGACGGCGTCAACCCGCCCTCGCATTGCCAGGCGACGGTTCGCGTGCGCGACACGAACGCTCCGGAGATCGTCTGCCCGGGCAATGTACAGATCGAGTGCGACGACTCGACCGACCCGGCCGATACTGGCATGGCCGGCGCGGCCGATACTTGCGATCCGAATCCGAGCGTGACCTACAGCGACTCGGTCGCCGCCGGCACGTGCCCGGTCACGCAGGTCATCACCCGCACTTGGCGGGCGACCGACTCCTGCGGCCTCAACAGCGAGTGCATCCAGACCATCACGCTGGTCGATACCACCGCCCCGCAGATTCTGACCTGCCCGCCCAATGTCGATGTGACCTGTGCCCAGGGCACCAGCCCCGACGTCACCGGCCGGCCGACCGTGCAGGACAATTGCGACGCGAACCCGTCCGTGACGTTCGAGGATCAGGTGAACGCCGGCTCGTGCCCGATCGTGTCGATCATCACTCGCACCTGGACCGTGAAGGACGCGTGCGGCAACGCCAACTCGTGCACGCAGGTCATCCGCGTCAGCGACAACACGGCGCCGACGATCACCTGCCCGTCGAACGTGCAGGTGGAGTGCGGCCAGTCGACCGATCCCGTCGCCACCGGCCAGGCGACCGCCCAGGACTCGTGCGATCCGTGTCCGGCCATCACCTACAAGGACACGATCAGCGGCACCTGCCCGAAGATCATCAGCCGCAAGTGGAAGGCCACCGACAACTGTGGTAACTCGGTCACCTGCACGCAGATCATCACGGTGGTCGACACGACTCCGCCGGCCATCAACTGCCCGCCTGACAAGAACATCATGTGCGGGGAGTCGACCAACCCATCCAACACGGGCTGGGCAACCGCCAATGATCTGTGCGACCCAAGTCCGACCGTGACCTACACCGATACGGTCAGCGGCGGATGCCCGGGCACCATCACGCGTGCCTGGACCGCCACGGATCGCTGTGGCAACTCCATCAGTTGCACGCAGATCATCACCATCAAGCTGGCCGCGCCGTGCCCGCGCACGCCCGGCTACTGGAAGAACCACCGCAGCCGCTGGCCGGTCGATTCGCTTCAGGTCGGATGCGTGACTTATAACGCCACGCAGCTGATGAACCTGCTCAGCAACAAGCTGCCGAACGGCACGAACGCCGGCAGCGACATGTCGGCCGCCCTGGCGAAGTTCGTGATCGCCAACAAGTTTAACTTGCTGGCCGGTTCCGACCCGCAGATCCAGCCGGTCATCACCGCGGCCGACCAGTTCCTCTGCTCGTACCCGCCGGGCAGCGACCCGAAGGGTACGAACCGCCGGATCGCGACGGACCTCAAGGACGAGCTTGACTACTACGCCAACAGCCGCCCGGCCGGCTGCGTGGGCGACTGATCGCGGAGCGCAAGGAGGCGCTCTGAGTTCGTTAACAACGACGGCAGGCGCGAGGACACGTATCCTCGCGCCTGCCGTTTGCTTTCATGGCGCGGTACGGCCATCGCCGCATGGCTGTCGACACCCCCATCGGCGGCCTCGAGGCGGCTCGATCGGGGTGATTCTCAACGACATTCTGCCGCGCTCGAGCTTGATCCGTGCTGACCGGTTCGTCGGATGTCGCCGCCCGCATCGGATAACATAAGAACGTGGACGCACATAGTCTGGATGTGCTCGAGTTCGACCGCGTTCGCCGCCTGCTGGCCGAACATGCCGCCACCGGTCTCGGACGGGAACTTGCCGGCGGGCTGCAACCGTCGCCCAGCGCCGAACGCGTCGAGCGACGCCTCGAGGAGTTGCGGCAGTTCGCCCGCATGGTTGCGGCTCGCGACTGGCCGCCCTTCGGCGGGCTGAGCGACGTGCGGCCGATGATCCGCCGCGCGATACCGCCGGCCAAGCTCGAGCCTGACGACCTGGCCGTGCTGTGCGATGCCGTCCGCGGCGTGGTTGCGCTGCGGCACTATCTGGCCGACCTGCCGCCCGATCTGCCGGCCGTCGCCGCGCTGGGCGCGCGGCTGGACGACTTTTCGCCCATCGTCGCTCGCATCGAGGAGGTGGTCGATCGCCGCGGCAAGGTCCGCGACGACGCCACGCCCAGGCTGCGGCGCGTCCGCGCGCGCATCGAGGAACTCCGCTCCGACCTGCGGAACACCTTCGAACGCCTGCTTCGGCAGTCCCACGTCCTCAAGCTGCTCCAGTATCCGTCGGCCACGTTCCACGGCAGCCGCATGGTGCTCCCGCTGCGGTCCGACCATCGCGGCCGCATCACCGGCATCATCCACCGCAGCAGCGACAGCGGTCAGACGCTGTTCATCGAGCCGACCGAGGCGGTGGAGCTCAACAACGCCATCATCCGGCTGACGCAGGAGGAGTCGGAGGAAGTCGGCCGGGTGCTGTGGGAGCTGACGCACCTCGTGCATCTCAATCGGGCCGCGCTGCTGGCGACCTTCGACGCGGTGGCCGTCATCGATCTGGTGATCGCCAAGCTCAAGATGGCGCGGCGATTCGACATGACGATTCCGTCGCTGTCCGCGGCCCGCGTGCTGCGTCTGTCGGGCGCGCGGCATCCCGTGCTGATGTCGATCGCGGCCGCCGACGCCGCGGCCGGTCGCGAACCCCGCCCGGTCGTGCCGATCGACGTGCGTCTCGGCGAGGACTTCGACATCCTGATCATCACCGGCCCCAACACCGGCGGTAAGACGGTGGCCCTCAAGACCGTCGGCCTGATGGCGCTGATGACGCAGGCGGGATTGCCGATCCCGGCCGCCGAGGGCGCGACCCTGCCGCTGTTCGACGACGTGCTGGTCGACATCGGCGACGAGCAGAGCCTGCAGCAGTCGCTCTCGACCTTCAGCGCCCACCTGTCGCGCATTCTGGACCTGCTGCGGCGCGGCACGCGCGACACGCTGGTGCTGCTCGACGAACTCGGCGCCGGCACCGATCCGGACGACGGCGCCGCGCTGGGCCGGGCGATCATCGACCACCTGCTCGAATGCGGCGGTTTGACGATGATCACCACGCACCTGGGCGCGCTGAAGGCGGTCGGCTACGAGCATCCGCGGGTCGACAACGCCTGCGTCGAGTTCGACTACCGCACCTTCCAGCCGACCTACAAGCTGACCATCGGCGAGCCGGGGAACTCCAGCGCCCTGATCATCGCCGCCCGGCTGGGCATGCCGACCGACATGATCTCGGTCGCGCAGCGCTACCTCAACGAGCGTGATCGCACGCTGGCGCGGGCCATCGCCGGCACGATCGAGTCGCGCCGCGCCGCCGAGGAGGCCCGTCGGGCGGCCGAAGAGGCCCAGCGGGCCTTCGAGCAACAGGCCGCCGCCGCCCGCGCCGAGCAGGAACGTTTGGCCGTCGAGCAGGAACGGTTCCGCCGCTGGGTCGAACGCATCAACGCCCTGCGCCCCGGTGAGGCGGTGCGCGTCAAGCGCTTCGACCGAACCGGCCGCGTGGTACAGGTGCAGTTGCACAGGCAGCAGGTCACGGTCGCGGTCGGGGCGCTCGAAATCCAGGTGCCGCTGACCGAGATTGAACTGGAACCCTCGTAGCCGTCGGCCGGACGCGCTACGGCAGCCACGCGCCGACGGCCCGGAGGCGATCGCGAAGCGCGGCGACGTCGACGCCCCGAACCGAGCCCGCGTGGCGGGCGGCCGCCCACGCCCCCGCGCAGCCCGCCGCCTCGCCCATCGCCAGGCAGTTCGGCATGACCCGCGTCGAGCCTTGCACGGCCCGGTCGGTGCTGATGCAGCGGCCCGCCACCAGCAGGTTGCGGATGCGGCGTGGCAGCAGACAGCGATAGGGGATGCCGTGCGACTCGCCCGGTTGGTATTGGTGAATCTTGGTCTCCCAGTCGATCGTGCGACCGAGGTTGCGCTCCCACTCGCGCCGCGACAGGTGGATGTCGATGTAATACGCGTTGCGCGCGATCTCGTCGTCGAATGAGCGCCGCGCAAGATAGTCGTCGAGCGTCAGCACGTAGTCGCCGGTGATGCGGCGCGTCTCGCGCACGCCGATCTGCACCCCGCTGGTGACGAGGAAGGCATTCTCGCAGCCCGGCAGATACTTGCGGATGAAGTCGGTGAGGTGGCGGATCAGCTCGCGGCCCTCGATCATCGCTCTCGACAATAGCGCGGCGTCGGTGCCGTCGACGTCGAACACGTGGCTGAAGTTCAGCCCGATCGTGCTCGGCGACTGGTAGGCGACGTTGGCCGCCTCCTCCAGAATGTTCAGGTCGCCGGCCGCCTTGGCGGCCGCGATCGACGGCTTGAGCAGCAGGTTGCGGCCGTTGTCGGCCCACAGCCAGGGTTGCAGCCGCGCGTTGTCGACGCCGGCCAGCACGAAGCACATCGTGCACGGCTGGAGCTCGCCGGTGTCCGGGTCGCCCTTCTGAAACGGCGCGCCGGCCGCCACCGCGACGTCGGCGTCGCCGGTGCAGTCGATCACCACGCGGGCGCGGACGCGCTGCAGGCCGCTCTTATTGTGCAGAAGGACGGACTCGATCGTTCGCTCGCCGGTGGACTCGTTCGATATCAACACGTCCACGAAGTGCGTCAGAAACAGCACCCGTCCGCCGGCCGCGATGACGCGCCGCTCGTAGATCTGCTTGAGCCGCTCCGGGTCGATCGGCACCCAGTCCAGCGCCTCGCGCGGCACGTGCGGCATGTGCGCCTTCATTTCCTCAAGAATTTCGAACCCGATGCCGCGGATGATGCACTTCTGGCGGTCGCTGAACGGGCACCACGCCGGCACCAGCGCGGCCGTGCCCATGCCTCCCAGGAAGCCGTACTGCTCGATCAGGAGCGTTCGGGCGCCCTCGCGCGCCGCCGCGATTGCCGCCGCGCAGCCGGCGGGTCCGCCGCCCACCACGAGCACGTCCGGTTCGCACGCGATGGGAAGTCCGCCCCAAGCGGCGGCGAGCGACGATCCCGCGGTTTGAGCGTCCGAAGACACGCTTCTATTATACGCGAATGCGAATCGAGCCGGACCGACGGACGCATGCATGACGCCTCAGCGCATCGCCGCCCTGCGCGGCATCTATCGCGACAACCTGCTGCGATCCGTCGTGCCTTTCTGGGAGCGGCACTCGGTCGACCACGAGTGCGGCGGTTTTTTCACCCTGCTGGATCGTGAAGGCAACCGCTACGGCGACGACAAGCCCATCTGGCTCCAGGGCCGCGCCGCCTGGACGTTCGCCCGGCTCCATCGCACGGTCGAACCGCGGCCGCAATGGCTGGCGCTGGCGCGGCACGGTTGCGAATTCCTCGATCGCCACGCCTTCGACGCCCGCGGCAAGATGTACTTCTGCGTGGCCCGCGACGGCCGCCCGCTGCGCATGCGCCGTTACGTGTTCAGCGAGGTGTTCGGCGTGTTGGCGTTCGCTGGGCTGGCCGCCGCCACGGGCGAGGAGCGCGCCCGCCGCCGCGCGGTCGAGATCTTTCAGACCTTCCATCGTTACCTGCGCACCCCCGGCCTGATCGAACCCAAGATCGACCCCGCCACGCGCCCGATGAAGTCGCTCTCGCCCCTCATGTGCCTGCTGAACATCGCCAACGAGCTCGTCGCCCTCGACCCCGACGGTCCGTATGAACGTCTGATCGACGAATGCATCGCGGAGATCTTCCGCGACTTCGTCCGGCTGGATCGGCGCTGCGTGCTCGAGCACGTCGCCCCGGACGGCGCGGCGGTGGAAGGCCCCGACGGCCGCGTGATGAACCCCGGTCACGCCATCGAGTGCGCCTGGTTTATGCTCGACGTCGCCCGCCGCCGCGGCGACGTCGACCTGGCCCGCCGCTGCCTGCCGATCGTCGACCTCTCGCTGAAACGCGGCTGGGATCCCGTTCACGGCGGCCTGCTCTACTTCGTCGACGTCGACGGCCGCCCGGCCGTGCAGCTCGAGCACGACATGAAGCTGTGGTGGCCGCACAACGAGGCCCTGATCGCGCTGCTGATGGCCTACGAGGTCTCGCGCGACCCGCGCCATGCCGAGTGGTTCGAACGCGTGCACGAGTGGACCTTCGCGCGCTTCCCCGACCCCGAGTACGGCGAGTGGTTCGGCTACCTGCACCGCGACGGCACGCTCTCCACGCCGCTCAAGGGCGGCATGTGGAAGGGCTTCTTCCACGTGCCGCGCTGCCTGATCTACTGCGCCGAGGCGCTGGAGCGACTCGGCTGTTGAGCCTCGCGTCCATCGCCGAAACGTTCGTCGCCCCGTAGCATCCGCCCCATGTCGACCGAGCTCGATCACGACCTGCACCGCTTCGAAATCTTTGCCCGGCAGGTGCTCGCGCCCGCCGTCTTCACCGACGACACGCCCCTCGACGCGGAAGTGTTCCAGTGCCGCGATCCGGTGCCGTTCGACCAGGCCGCGCGGCAGTCGTACCGTCGCGTTGATGCCGCGTTTCGTTGGGGGCCCATCTGGTCGACGGCCTGGTTCCGCATCGAGGGCCGCGTGCCCGCGTCGATGGCCGGCCGGACGGTCGTGCTGCGCTTCTCGACCGGCACCGAGGCGACGCTCTGGCGTGACGGGCTGCCCGTGCAGGGTCTCGACCTCAACCATGAGTTCGCCCGCCTGTTCGAGCCGGCGCGCGGCGGCGAGGTCTTCCGGCTGTACGTCGAGGCCGCCTGCAACCGGCCGTTCGGCGTCCTGCTCTTCCCGTGGGAAAGCCCGGAGGAGCATCGCCGCTGGGCCGAGCCCGACCCCGGCCGGCTCGAGCGCTGTTCCCTGGCCGTGCTGAACGATGATGTGTGGCGATTGTGGCAGACCTACGAATTCGCCCGCCAGTTGCTCAAGGCCGTTTCGTCGAGCGCGCCCTCCGCCGCCCGACTCCGCGATGCCCTTCAGCAGGCCACGCAGGCGGTGGATGTGAACGACGTGGCCGGCTCCGTTTCGGCCGCGATGGACGTGCTGCAACGCGTCCTGAGCGGTGCGACGGCGCCTGCCACGCGCTGCGTGGCCGTCGGTCACGCCCACATCGACACCGCCTGGCTCTGGCCGCTGCGGGAGTCCCGCCGCAAGTGCATCCGCACCTTCTCAACCGTCCTGCGGCTGATGGAGCGACACGCGGCGTTCCGGTTCGTGTGCAGCCAGGCCCAGCAGTACGCCTGGATCGAGCAGGATGCGCCCGGTCTGTTCGAGCGCATCGCGCAGCGCGTGCGCGAGGGTCGCTGGGAGCCCGGCGGCGCGATGTGGGTTGAGCCGGACTGCAACCTCCCATGCGGTGAGTCGCTCGTGCGGCAGATCATCCACGGCACGGCCTACTGGCGCGAGAAGTTCGGCGAGCACGGTCGCCAGACGTATCTGTATCTGCCGGACACATTCGGATTCTGCCCGGCCCTGCCGCAGATCATGGCCCAGACCGGCCTGGAGACCTTTCTCACCAACAAGCTATGGTGGAATGACACCGACGAGTTCCCGCATCTGACGTTTCTGTGGCGCGGGCTCGACGGCAGTGAAGTGCTGGCGCATTGCATGCCCGGCGCGGACTACAACAGCGATCATCGTCCCGAGATGCTCATCCGCGGCGAGCAGCGGACCATGCGTCTCGGTCATCCCGAGTGCCGCGACTGGCTCCAGCCCTACGGCTACGGCGACGGCGGCGGCGGCCCCAACGAGTCCAACCTCCTTTTCGCCGATCTCGCGAAGCGTTGCCCCGACCTGCCGGCCGTCGAGCACGACCGCGTGGATGCGTTCTGCCGGGGGCTGCATGAGCGCCGCGCGGCGCTGCGCCGCGCCGGCCAGGATCTGCCGCGCTGGGATGGCGAACTGTATCTCCAGTATCACCGCGGCACGTACACCACGCAGGCATGGCTCAAGCGCGCCAACCGCGAACTTGAATCCGCCCTGCACTGCGCCGAGTGGATCGCCTTTTTCGCGCCGTGTCCGCCCGCGCCGGAGGAGTCGGCGCGAGTGATGGATCGGCTCCACAACGCCTGGCGGCTGCTCCTGCTCAATCAGTTCCACGACATCCTGCCGGGATCGTCGATCGCCGAGGTCTACGACGATGCCCGCCGCGAACTGGCGGAGGTCCGACATGCCTGCGACGCCATCGTCGCGGCCGGCCTGCCGCGCTGGATCAGCGAGGTCGGCGGCGGGCCATCGGTCGTGTTCAATCCGAGGTCGGTCGATAGCTCCGATGTGATCGACATCGACGGGCAGCCCACGTTCGTGTCGGGCGTGCCCGCGCTCGGCTATGCGCCGCTGGCAGCGGCGACGTCCGTCGCTCCGCCGCACCCGGTTCAGGTCGAGGAGCGACGCTTGTCGAACGGCCTGGTCGACGTGCGCATCGACGACGCCGGCCGCGTCGCGGACCTGATCCGGCTCGACGGGGCGCGGAGCGTGTGCCGCGTCGGCTCGGATGGACGGCTCCAGCCGCTGAATCAGCTCGTCCTCTACGACGATGTCCCCGGCCACTACGACGCTTGGGAAATCGCCCGGCACGATCGGGACCCGGGCCGGCCGGTCTGCGACGACGCGGAGACGATCCGGGTGGTCGAACGGCACCCGTTGCGCGGCGCGATCGAAGTCGAGCGACCCATCGGCCGATGCAGCCGGCTCGTGCAGCGCTACATCCTGCGCGCGGGTTCGCCACGAGTTGACCTGCACACGCGGATCGAGTGGCGCGAGTCGCGCACGTTGCTACGCGCGTTGTTTCCAGTCGCCGTCCGCGCCCGCGCCGCCACCTACGAAACCGCCTTCGGTTGCATCGAGCGCCCCACCACTGCCAACACGTCGTGGGAGCGGGCCATGTTCGAGGTCCCCGCCCATCGCTGGATGGACCTGTCCGAGCCCGGACTGGGCGTCGCCTTGCTGAACGATGCCAAGTACGGTCACTCCTGTCACGGCCACGTCATGGGGCTCTCGCTGCTGCGCAGCCCGGCCTTTCCAGATCCGACCGCCGATCGCGGTCGGCACGAGTTCACCTATGCCCTCATGCCGCATGCCGGAGACTGGCGCGCCGCCGGCGTCGATCGCCAAGCCGAGGCGCTCAATCGCCCGTTGTTCACGCGGCCCGCGTCGCCCGGCAGCGCCGCCGCGACCGATGCCTGGCGTCCGTTCCGGCTCGAGTGTTCGGGCGGCGCAGGCATCGAGATCGTCGCCGCCAAGCGGGCCGAAGCCGACGACCGCCTCATCCTGCGACTGGTCGAGACGCGCGGCGGCCGTGGCCGGGTTCGAATCGCGTGGAGCCTGTCGATCGCCGACGTGTCGCCGGTCGATCTGCTCGAACAGCCGTCCGACCTCGCGGACTTCCGGCATGAGCGCGACGCCGCCGTCACGTCGTTCGCCATCCGCCCGTTTCAGATATGCTCGCTGGCCGTGACCCGCTCGATGTAGGACGGCCGGGCTGGCCCGCCCGTCCGCGACCGCGAAAGGCCCCTCGACCGCGATGCACTGGCTGGATGCCTCGCTGATCATCCTCTACTTCATCGCCATCGCCGCTGGCGGGCTCCTGCTGCGCCGCCGCGCCGCCGCCGGCATCGACAGCTACTTCCTCGGCGACAAACGCATGTCGTGGTGGCTGCTCGGCGCTTCCGGCATGGCCAGCAACGTTGACATGGCCGGGACGATGCTGATCGCCTCGCTGCTGCTGGTCTTCGGTGTGCAGGGCTTCTACATCGAGCTGCGCGGCGGCGTCGTGCTCATCATGGCCTTCTATCTGGCCCTGATGGGTAAGTGGACCCGCCGCAGCGAGTGCATGACCATCGCCGAGTGGATGGAGTTCCGCTTCGGCTCCGGCTGGCAGGGTCGCCTCCCCCGGCTCATGTCGGCCGTCGGCAACATCCTCTTTTTTACCTGGGCCATCGCCTACTTCGCGGTCGGCTCGGTCAAGTTTCTGGCGGTGTTTTTGCCTTGGGATCCGCAGCTCACCTCGGCCGCGCTTATTCTCTTCGTGGTCTTCTACACCGCCCTGGCCGGGTTGCACGGCGTGGTCTGGGCCGACGTGATCCAAGGCGGCCTGATTCTCGTCATGGCCGCGTACTTCTCCGTTCGCGCCTTCGTCGAGGTCGATCCCGAGTTCGTCCGGCAGGCCGTCGGCGACCAGTGGATGAGCCTCGCCCCGCGCTGGCGCATCGACCCGCCCCCCGGCTACGAAGGCTATCGCCTGCTGGGCGTCGCTCTCGTCTTCTACATGGTCAAGACCACCGTCGACGGCCTGTCCGGCGCGGGCGGCTACATCGCGCAGCGCTTCTTCGCCGCCCGCGACGAGCGCGCCTGCCGCCAGGTCTCGCTCTTCTGGATCGTGCTCATGTCAGCCCGTTGGCCGATGGTCATGGGCATCGCCCTGCTCGGCCTCAAGCTCCGCGATCGCTTCAACGACCCGGAGCTGGTGCTGCCGGTCGTCCTCCAGCACACGGTGCCCGTCGGACTGCGCGGGCTGATGCTCGTGGCCCTGTTGGCGGCGGCCATGTCGACCTACAGCGGCGTGATGAACGCCGGCTCGTCCTATTTCGTGCGCGACATCTACCAGGCGTTCCTGCGGCCGCATGCCGGACAGCGGGAGCTGGTCCGCGCGGGCATCGTCGCCACGATCGCGTTCGTCGTCGTCGGGTTGCTCATGGCCTTCGGCGCGCCGCGCGTCAACGACATCTGGTCATTTCTCAACATGGGTCTGGGCGTCGGGCTGCTGGTCCCGAACTTCCTGCGATGGTACTGGTGGCGCCTGAACGGTTACGGATACGCCGCCGGTGTCGGCGTTGGCATGACCGCGGCCGTCGCCCAGCAGGTGGCGTTCCCGGCCGCGCCCGAATACGCCGTCTTCAGCGTCATCAGCGGCATGTCGCTGGCGGCGATGATCGGGGTCTCGCTGCTCACGCCGCCCGTGCCGACCGAGACCGTGCGGGCGTTCTATCTCAAGACTCGCCCCTTCGGCTGGTGGTCGCCGGTGCGCGGCGAACTGGACGCGGCCGTCCGTCGCGCCATTCGCGCCGAGAATCGCCGCGACCTGATCGCCCTGCTCTTCGCCGTGCCGTGGCAGATCACCCTGTTCCTGCTGCCGATGATGGTCGTGCTCAAGCGCTGGGACGCCGCCGCCGTCCTGGCGACCATGTTGGCTGTGTTCAGTGCAGCGCTCTGGCGGACCTGGTCGGGCGAACGCCGGGCGACGGCAACTTGAACGCCTGACGACGCCAGTCGGGTCCGCAGCAGTCGGATCAGTTCAGCCGTCGCCGATGCATCGGCCGCTTCAATTCGGGAGATGGCACGACCTCTCCGGCTCCCATGACTTCGTCGTCGCTCAGCCCGGTGATCGCGAAGACCAGCACGGACGGGCCTGCGTTCGCCGACCGCAGCGTCAGTCGCCGGATCGGCCGGCTGCGCTCATCCAGCTTCCACACCAATGCTCGCAGCGCGACCCGCGCCCCCGACGACGTCCGCCCGTGCCAGACCACCGGGGCATCGGGTACGGCCGTGAGGTCGTCGTAGGCCACGATGTTCCGGCCGTAGCGCAGCTCGATCGACCGCTTCGATCCGTCCTCCAGTTCGAGCTCGTAATCACCGACCTTCGCTCCCGCCGCGCCCCGGAAATTGGTCGCTTGCAGGATCAGCAGCCTCGTGCATGACGCGCCGCTCAGTTCGATCGACACCTCCCCCGGCAGCTTCAAGTCGCCCGCCAGCTTGCCGTGCAAGGCGATCACGGAGGGCTTGCGGCCCTCCGCCATGCGAAATCGCACGCCGCCGAGCCACACGTCGCCGGCCGGCGGCGCCGACAGATCGCTGCCCGGCCCGAATCCGAACCAGCCGCGTGCATCGCTCGCCGCGCGAGTCACGTTGAAGGCCTCACCGAGTTCCACCATCCAGCCCGGAGCGTTTCCCGGCTTCAGCGTGGAGAGTCCCATCAGGTCGAGGAAGCGCCAGCTCGGCTCGGCCACATCGGCGGGCGGCGGGCGGTCGGCGTTCCAGGCCGCGTCGGCCGCCAGCACGTACGCCGCATACTGGTGCAGCTCGTTCGCGAACGACTCCTCATCCAGCGAGTACCCCGCCCACGTGGTCTGAAGCAGCCCCAGCACGCCGGCGTCGAAGGCCGCCCGCGCGAATTCGACGATGTTCGTGGGGCGATTCCACGTCGCCGCGATCACCTCATGCCCTGCCTCGGCGAACGTCCGCAGGCTGGTGAACTCGCGGGCCGGCACACCGGCGTAGTGCCAGTCGGTGATCAGCACGTCGTCGGGCAGTTGCTCGCGGAGCTGCCGGGCCGACTCGACCGACTTGGCGTTGCACGCGTCCGGCGCCTCGCCTTTGGCCAGCAGCATGTCGCCCCACATCATCACCCGCACCCCGCGTTGCTTCAGCCAGCCGTGCAGCTTGAGCGTGTCCTTCATCAGCAGTTCTTCGGTCGTGAACTTGCGACTCTCCGGTCGATACGGCACGCGCCCGCGATCGGCGAACTCATCGTGGCCAATGTGCACGAAACGCGGCCGGAACAGCTCCAGCGCCTCCTCGAAGATCGGGAAGATGAACTCGTAGGTGGCCGGGTTCGTGACGCAGTAGGCGAACTTGGCCTGCGGATCCTCCGCCAGGTCCTCGTGATGGCCGGTCTCGAAGATCCACTGGCAGTGCCCGAGCGTGTTGATCAGCGGCGTGACCTCGATCCGCTCCCGCCGGCACGCTTCGAGGATGCGGCCCACGTCGTCCTTCGGCATGCCGTAGCGCGGGTGGTGAATCTCCGGATGCGAGTCCCAGCGGATGTACTCGCATTCCAGCACCAGCTGATTCATCTTCAACGCGCCCAGCACGTCCCGCACCAAGCGCAGGTGCAACTCCGGCCCGCGCCCGCCGGTGAACAGGTGCACCCCGCGAAACCGCAGGCTCGGCCAGTCGACCACCTGCCCGCATCGCACCCGCAACGTCCCGTCCCCGGCCACGCGCGTCATCTGGCTCAGGGTGCGAACCCCGTGCAGCAGGCCGGCCTCATCCACGGCCCGAGCGACAATCGCCGTCGGCGAAACGTCCAGCGCGTAGCCCTCGGCCCGTCCGGCCGCGGCCTCCGCATCGCGCAACAGCCGCACGCGCGGCGCAGGCGCCGGCACGTCGCGCGGCGTGGCGACCGACGCGGCCATCCGCTCACGCCACGTCGCCCGCAGCGCATCGGCCGCCGCCTCCGCGTCGGGGGCCTCGATCTGCGATTTGGACAAGTCGTGGATGACCGCCTCTCCCTCGCGCCAGGTCACCTCCTTGGGGCGCGGAACCAGCCGCGGCGGATCCAACCACCGCGTCGTCTGTGCGTCCCCAACCCGCACCACGCCGACACGGGCAGTGACGCGCGACACCGGCACGGCCTCCGCATCCAGCGCGGGAAAGCGATACGTCACCCGGTATCGCACCGGGCGATCCCGCCGAATGCGCATGCCCAGCTCGCCGAACCAGAAGTAGGCCTCGTCCGGGTTGACCCATTTCGATGCCCGGGCGTCGTTGAACACCAGCGCTTGCTGAGAGTCGACCTCGATCTCGATCGGCCCGATGCGCGAATCGATCCGCAGCGAGCGGAAACTCTTCGCGAGCGTGGCCTTCTCGCTGCCCTCCGGCTGCGGCGACACCGGCACGCGCAGCCGCTTGCCGCCCGCCTTCGCCGAACCCGACGCCGTGTAGGTTCGCCCCGACAGCAGCGCGGCGTCGATCGCCGCCATGCGCCATTGGATCAACGCCTCGCCGTCGCGCAGGAACCGGCCCTCGAAGGTCTGCTCGAGCGTGCGACCGTCGGCTGAAAGGGTCAGCGTCTCCTCGCCGACGAACGCATCCTCGCCGCGATGCTCGATGCGCAGCCGCGTGCCGTCGGCCGTCGTCTCGAGCCGCGCGCCGGCCACCGCGTCGCCGGTCGGGCCGACGTAGAAGTGCGGCGTCCACGGGGGCGTGGTGACGACCAGCTCGCTGCCGCGCGAGAAGGGAATGCCGTCGAGCTCGATCCGCATGCCGAAGCGCCGCGGCTCGACCGTGACGCGAACGGCCCCGCCCGACAACACGTGCCGGGGCGACGCCGTCTCCGCCGCGCGGCCGGACTGCTCTGCGGCGACCAGGATGGCCGCGGTCAGCGCGACCGCGATCCGCGCTCGCCGGCGCGCACTGGTCGGGCGGTCGTTCGCGATGACCCGCGCCCCGGACTTCCGCGACCTCATGCGTTGCGTCGTCCTTTCGAGTTCACCCGTGCGTTCATCCACGCCAGCGCCGCGCGCCGCGGATCACCCGCTCCCAGTCGAACGCCGGCCCGGGATCCGACTTCTCGCGCGTCAGGTGGTAATGTCCGATCAGCCCGCTGAAGCCCGCCAGTTCCTCCGGCGTCAGGACATCGGTGCGAACCTGCCCGGCCCCGTCCCGCGGCGCGTCGCAGGCGATCCGCGGCAGCGCGCTGCACAGTGTCGCCGTCAGCCGGATCAGCGACTCGTACTGGGCATCCGTCAGATCGTACTGCCACAGCGTTTGGCCATGAATCGGCCCGCCGATCGGCGCCGGCCGCGCCGGCCGGGCCACGAACCCCGGCGTGCGAATGCCGGTTGCGCCATCCGTCAGCGGCGGCCGGAAGACGATCGCGCCGGCCGCGTCCGGACCGTACCAGCGGTCGAGCGTTGAGCGATCCTCGTACGCGCCCATGTTGGCGATCTCGATGCCGACGCTGCGATCGTTGCCGGCGCCGGCGTGCCAGGCCCGTTCCTTGAGATCGAGCGTCTGGTAGATCGTCCCATCCACGTCGAGCAGGAAGTGCACGCTCAGCCCGCGCTGGTCGTGCAAGACCTTGAAGCAGCGCCGCGCCGTGCCGCACACGTCGTAGTGCAGGACGAACAGATCGACGTAGCGCTGAAGCTGCTCCAGGCTCCAGCCGTCGCTCCGCACCGCCTCGGCGAGCTCCGGCGGCAGATGCTTGCGAAAGCTGCCGTAGCGGTTGGGCTCGGCCGACTCGCCGCCGTCGGACGGCCGCGTGCGCTGCGGGTCGAAGCGGCACTCGACCCGGTAGGCGTCGTAGCCGCCGTGGTCCATCCACAGCACCACCGGAGCGGTGGTATGAAAGAGCTGCCCGCAGGCGACGATCTCGTCGCCGACGCGCTCCAGCCGCGCGCCCGGATGAGGCTGAATGCACCCCCCGGCCAGCACGGCTGGCACCAGCGGTAAGGCAAGACGAACCAAGCGACGCGTCAACACGGAATCCCCTCGCTGTCGGCGGACCAGCCCACAGCTGCCGAGTATGCGTCCGCTGAACGAGCCTCGCAACAAGCCTCGCGTCGCCGGATCGCCGTGACTTCAGCGAGAGCGAAGCATCTGCCGCCGCTTGAGCGGTTCTCGGTGGTTCCGCTTGCTGGGGGCGATGGCCTCTCGCGCCGCGCGTGGGCTCACTGCCGCTAGGCAGCGACTTCCCCGGCGCCTGGAACGATAGAACGAGGCGCCGCCGCAGGAGTCTGACCGGTGAGGCACGAATCGCAACGAGACGACCTTCCTCCCATCGCAGTCGACGCGGTCGCGGCCGCAAAGATGCTCGGCATTTCCCACCGAACCTTGATCGATCTGGCGATTCGCGGCGACGTGCCGACCGCCAGGATCGGCCGTCGGCGGCTGTTCCCCATCGACGAGCTTCGTCGCTGGTTGTCGGAGCGCGCCAAGGCAGGCTCGGTGGGCGACAACAAGAGCGGCGTCGTCTGATCGCGTCCATCCCAACCGGCGTTGCTGACTAGTCAGCCCCATCCCGGTCAATGCTCCCATTCGCGCAAGGGCTAGGTCCACTCGGGCTGCACGAATCCACCTCGCACCTGCCAGCGACGGAGGCGGCTCGCTTGTTGCGCGGGCGACGCGACGATACGCTGCCGCGTTCCGAACGCAGGAGGAACCGACAGACCCATGCTCGACTACGCCGCCATCCGCAGCCGTGCCGAATCCTACGAACAGCCCATGGTCCGACTGCTCCGCGAACTCGTCGCCATCCCCGGCGAGTCCGGAACCGAGGGCCCGGTCATCGAGCGCATCCGTCGCGAGGCCGAGAGCCTCGGTGTCTTCGACCGCGTCTGGATCGATCCGTTCGGTAACCTGCTGGCCCAGATCGGCTCCGGCCCGCGGCTGATCGCCATCGACGCGCACGTCGACACCGTCGGCGTGGGCGACCGCTCGAAGTGGAAGCACGATCCGTACGAAGGCAAGCTCGAAAACGGCGTCGTCTACGGCCGCGGCGCGGGCGATCAGCGCGGCGCCGTCCCCGCCATGCTCTACGCCGGCCGCATCATCCACGAGCTCGGCCTGCGCAGCGACGAATGGTCCCTGCTGCTGACCTTCACCGTCTGCGAGGAGGACTGCGACGGACTCTGCTGGCAGTACATCGTCCGCGAGGGCGGCATCCGGCCCGAATGCGTGGTCGTGACCGACTCGACCGATTGCCGCATCTTCCGCGGGCAGCGCGGCCGAATGGAGATCGGCGTCACCGTGCACGGCCGCAGCTGCCACGGATCGATGCCGCACAAGGGCGACAACGCCGTCTACAAGATCGCCCGCGTCATCCGCGAGATCGAGAAACTCAACGGCCGGCTCCGCCGCAACGCCTTCCTCGGCAACGGCACGATCACGGTCTCGTACGTCGACTGCAAGACGCCCAGCATGTGCGCCGTGCCCGACCAGGCCTACATCCACCTCGACCGCCGGCTGACCTTCGGCGACACGCGCGCGTCGGCCCTGCGCGAGGTGAAGCAGGCCGTGCGCAAGGCCGGCGTCAAGGCCGACGTCGAGGTCAAGAAATACGCCAAGCCCACTTGGACCGGACTGGTCTATCCGACCGAGAACTTCTTCCCCACCTGGTGCGAAGAGGAGGATGCCCCGCAGGTCAGCGCCGCCGTCCGCGCTTACCAGTCGCTGTTCCGCAGGAAGCCCACGGTCGGCCGCTGGACCTTCAGCACCAACGGCGTTTCCATCGCCGGCCTGTTCGGCATCCCGTCGGTCGGGTTCGGCCCGGCCTCTGAGAATGTGGCCCACACGGTCAACGACAGCGTGCCGGTTCGGCACCTGACAATGTGCGCCGCCCTGTACGCCGCCTTCCCCGGCACCTACTGCGACGCCAACGGCGCCCGCCCGCGCGGCCAGCCGCGTCGCCGCAAGTAGTCCCTACGACGGCAACCCGTGTCGGATGGCGTGCTCGACCCGGTCGCAGAACCGGTCGAGGTCCGATGCGCTCGTGTACAGGTGCGGCGTGATGCGCAGCCCCTGGAACTCCTCGTGCGCGATGGCCACCGTGAAGATGCAGTGCTCGCGCCACAGCCAGTCGGCCAGCCTCACCGGATCGAGACCCTCCACCTCGAACGTGCCGATGCCGCCGGCGCACCCCGGCCGCAGGCTGGTGTGCAGCCGCACGCGGTCGCTGGCCGACAGCAGCCGCGTCGCCCAGTAGTCCCGCAGGTGAAGCATCCGCGCCAGCTTGCGCGCCCCACCCACGGCCTGATGAAACGCCAGCGCGTCGCCGATCGCCAGATAGGGCGCGGCCGGATGCGTGCCGATCTCCTCGAACTTGCGGATGTCGGCGTCCTGCTTCTCCTCGGCCGCCATCAGCGGCCAGAGTCCCGCGATCTTCTCGCGGCGGACGTAGAGCAGCCCGGTGCCGTGCGGCGCGCACAGCCACTTATGCAGGCTCGACGCGTAGTAGTCGCACTCCAGATCGTGGATCGCGAAGACCAGGTGGGCGAAGGCATGCGCGCCGTCGACGATCACCGGAATGCCGCGCGCCCGGCCCAGCGCGCACAGCTCCCGCACGGGCAGGACTTGGCCCGTCAGGTTGATCATGTGCGAGATCAGGATCATCCGCGTGCGCGGCGTGAGGTGCTGCTCGAAGCGACGCACGATCTCGCCCGGGTCCTCGCACGGGGTCGGGATGCGAAGCTGCCGCAGCACGATGCCGCGCCGTCGCTCGAGCATCCGGAACGTGTTCATCATCCGCGGATAGTCCTGGGTCGTCGTCAGGGCCTCGTCGCCGCGTTGCAGTTCCAGCCCCAGTTGGCAGGTCTCGAGGCTCTCCGACGCGTTGCGCGTCAGGGCGAGTTCCTCCTTGTCGGCCCCGAACTCGGCCGCCAGCCCGGCCCGAACCGACTCACGCTGCGGCTCCTGCACCTGCCACAGCCAGTACGCTGGCAGCAGGTTGGCATCCGCCCAGTGACGCCGCACGGCGTCCAGCACGCCCCGGATGGTCGGCGACACCCCGCCGTTGTTGAGATTGATAACCGAGCGATCGACCGGGAACACCCGCCCGACGCGGGCCCACAACGCCTCGTCGCGGGCCGATTCCTCCGGCGAGTCGGACGATTCCGCCAGGCATCGCACCGCCTCGTCGGCCGCCGCTCGGGCGCGCCGCCCGGACGTGAGCCCCATCGCCGCCGCCCCGGCCGGCATGACCACGCCTCCGATGAACTCGCGACGATTCAGCACGACGTCCGACCTCGCGCCCCGCCCACGTCGCGCCGCCTTGTCAGCCGGCCGCCGCGACGCAGTCGACTTCGATCTTCGCCCCCGCCAGCACGAGCGCCTTGACGATGACGGTCGACCGTGCCGGCCGATGCGAGCCGAACGCGGCCGTGTAGGCCCGATTGAACGCCTCGAAGTCGTCCGCGTCCGTCAGGAAGCAGGTGCACTTCAGCACGCGTTCCATCCGCGTCCCGGCCGCCTCGACCGACGCCCGCAGGTTGTCCATGGCCTGCTTGGCCTGCGCGGCGAAATCCTCGGCCATCGTGCGCGTGCCGGGCTTCACCGGCAGAACGCCCGAGACGTGCACCAGCCCGCCGTAGACGACCGCCCGCGACAGATTCACGCCGGGCTCGACCAGTCGCAGCGCTGATGCCGCGCCACCGACGTCGGGCTCGTCGCTCGGTCCGCCCAGCGCCTGAGCGACGGTGCCGCCGGCCATCAGCGGCGCCGCCAACGCCGCCGACCGCATGAACGCCCTGCGCGACTCGTCCGCCATGAGCGCTTAGTCCCGGGTGGTGGTGCAGTATTGCCAGTGGTGCGCCAGGGTGACGATCATCCAGATCGCCCCGATGGCGTAGGTGACGCCGCCGGCCCACAGGCCCACTTCCGTCTTGCCGCCCAGCACCAGACTGGTCCAGAGCTGCGAGTTGAGCGCGATCGCCACCGCCAGGAAGTAGAACACGAAGAAGACGATCATGAAGCAGCCGGCGAAGTACTTGTCCATGCGCCGCAGGTTCGGCCGCGACTCCAGCCAGAACTCCCAGCCGTCCGACTCCGCCAGCTTCGGCTCGATTTCCTGACGGATGAAGTGCCCGCAGCGCATCAGCGCGTTCTGCTCGGCGAAGAACAGCACCGTGATCACCAGCACCAGGAACGGCAGCATCGGCGCCACGTAGTCCAGATGCGGCTTTGTCACCGACAGAAACGTCAGCAGCGGGACCGCGATCAGCCCGAAGAAGACGATCAGGAAGATGCGCTGCTTGGTTGCCTTGATCTCCTCGCGGAGCGACATGAACTGTTGAATGATGAAGTCCTGCTTTTGCATCGGCATACCCTGCACGTTCGCCCCGGACCGGCCCGGCAACCGGTCGGTTCCAGGCCGGCCGCGAGCCACCGCGGCGACGCTCGAAGTATATCAGAATCGGGCGTGGGGTTGAATCGGGCCGGGCGCGGCCGTCCTCGGCCGATCGGAGCCTCGGAGCCGCGACTGGTGCGGGCGCTCGGCTCCGTTCGTTCGCGCTTCGCGGTCGATGGGGGACCTGCCTGTCAGTAAAGCAGGCCGCAGAATGGCTGGATGTCGTCGCCGTCCACGTCGCCGGAGGCGTTCGTGTCCGCGGCGCACACTCGGCGCGGATCGCTGTCCAGACCGAGCAACACGTTCACGAACGGCGGCACGTCATCCACCGTGACCGCGCGGTCGCCGTTGATGTCCCCCGGCAGCGTCACGTCGACGCCCAGGTTGTTCGCCATCAGCACTGGCGCGCCCTTGCCCGAGGCCACCCACAACTCGTAGAGCATCGTGCCGTTGTTGGGCGGCGGGTTCGGGTTGTTGTCACGCAGGAACTCAACGTACTCCTTGCTCGACGACTGGTAATACAGACGCACGTCCGCCGACACGGCATACGGGGGCACCGCGAAGTACGTGTCGTCCCAGTATTGCCCATCCGCGTACGAATACGCCACCGGCTCGGCCTGCGCCGCCTCGAACGCGGCGTTGGTGAAGCCGCGCGGCGGAATGCGATTGTCCTTCAGGATGACGTTGTTCAACACGAAGAAGAACGAATGCCCCGGCGGCAGTCCGGTCGCCCCCGCCACCGCGGCGTCGATGCCGTTGTCGGTCTCGTAGACCTTCGTATCCGCCGTCACCAGCTCGGCGTTGACGCTGTCATAACGCCCGCGCTCGGCGATCAACGCGCCCGTGCAGTCGCGAAACTGCACGTTCACCCACACCCGCCGACCCTCCGGGTATCCGCTCGGCAGCTTGTGCCCGGTTTCGTTGATGACCCGCACCTTGAGTTGATATCCCGACACCGACGTCGTCTCGAGCGTGGCCGCGCGTTGCAGCATGTCGATGTTCCGCAGCTTGGCCTCGCCGATGGCGGTCTGCTGCGCCGCCGTCAGCTCGTTCAGGCCGCTCGGGCCGTATTGCAGCACGATCGCGTCCAGCACCCAGTTCGCCGCCCCGTTCAGATGGTGCCGCGGCATATTGTTGCGCAGCGGCGCCGTGGGCGACGTGCAGCCGCGCGCCGAGATGTCCGGCATGTGGCAGTCCTGGCATGTGCTCACGTAGGTCTGCCCCGGGCCCCCGAAGCGACCGCCGGCGTCGACGCCCGGCGGAATCGCGTAGGCGCTGTGCAGCCACTCGCTGAAGGTCCGTTCCACCGGCTTCATGTCCAGCTTGCTGCCGGTCGCATGTCGCTGATTCACCGCGCCCAGCGCGTAGGTGTTGTCCGGCTGCCGTTCGAAGGCTGGGTTGCTGACGTCGTGACACGTACCGCACATCGCCGACTTCTGGAAATAGGGCGAGGTCGCGAACGGATGAAACGGCGCGCACTGCGCATCCGAGAACGGACCGCGCCGCAGGTCGGTCGGGTCGACCACGAAACTGCCGTTGCCCGGATGGAACGGCGGACCATCCACCAGCGCCGCCACGATGGCCGCGTCCCCGGCTGGCTCGCCCGGCGGATTGTCCGGATCGACCATGCGATGGCAGAAATTGCAGGTGATCGAGTCGCGATCGTTGGCCAGCAGCGCCGAGCCGTTGGTCGGCGTCGAGCGGCCCTCCAGCCACGCCTTCGGCATATGGCAGCGGATGCACAGGTCGCCCGAACCCGGGGCGACGTGATCGGCGATGTCGAGGCAGGCGTAGAACAGCGGGTCGCGCCCGGCGTGCCCCATGATGCTCCCCTGCCAGTGCCGGGTGATGTCGCCGCCGGGGTTGTTGTGGCAGTTGATGCACTGGTTGTGCGTTACGATCGGCGAGGTCAGCTGATTGGGCTGGGTGCCGCGCAGGAAAAAGTCGGCCGGCGTCGTTGGCAGCGGCGTCTGGGCCGTCGCCGCTGAGACGACGAACGCCCCCAGCCACATCGTGGCGAGTATCGCAACTCTCATTTCAGTAACAACTTCCCGAAGGTGATGACCCCATCCGCTGCTCGATTCTACTCGCCCCCCGGATGTCGATCAACGCGGATGCCTGCCCGGCGCTGGCGGGCGGCCAAAGACCGAGAACACCGCCCCGCGCGACTCGCGCTCCGCCCCGACCGCGGTTACTTCTTCCCGTGGCACTGCTTGTACTTCTTCCCGCTCCCGCACGGGCACGGGTCGTTGCGGCCGACGCGCGGCTGTTCGCGGCGGATCGGTTCGACCTTCTGCGGCGCGTCCTTGCCCTGCGACTGCATCGCCGCCGCCCGGTCCGCGTCCGCCTGCCCCGCGAAGCCCAGGTTGGTCGACTCGGCGTGCTGCGCCGCGCGGATGTTGTACGCGCTGCGCGCCCGCAGGTCCTCGAACAACCGCACCTTGAAGATGACGTCCGTCACCTTCTCCTGGATGGTGTCCATCATCTCCTGGAACATCTTGAACCCCTCGCGCTTGTAGGCGATCTTGGGGTCCTGCTCCGCGAAGCCGCGCAGCCCGATGGCCTCCTTCAGCAGGTCCATCGCGTGCATGTGGTCCTTCCAGGCCTGGTCGTAGATCTGCAGCAGGACGTACCGCTCCAGCATGGTCAGCTCGTAGCGCATCAGCGCCCGGCCGCTCCGAAGCAGTGCCGCCCGGTCCGGGCCGCCGTCGCCGAACAGCGCGTCGCTGTAGCACGGGCCCAGCCGCCGACGCGCCCATTCGCGCACGTCCTCGCCGCTCCGCATGGCCTGGTCGATTTCGCCTTCGAGCTTCCCATTCGACGAGTACTCGCGGTTGATCTGCAACAGCGTGTCCGCCAGCTCCTCGACCGGCCGGCTGCGCACCTGGTCGACCGTCCAACCCAGGTTGAACTTGAAGTTCACCCACTGCGCCAGCGCGTCGGCCGCGTAGGCGTTGTCGCCCTGCTGCGCCAGCACCGTCCGCTGCAGCGCCCACTCCACCGGGTAGCTCACCTCGCGGCGCTGATATTCAGTCCGCACGCGCTGCTTGAGCAGCTCCGGCAGGTCGGCGTCCGATGCCTCGGCCAGCGCCGCGTCGTCGAACTCGATTCCAAACTTCTGCCGCGCCCACGACATCAGTGACTCGCGCCCGAAGCTCGGCTCCAGGAACCGCTGAAGCGGCGCAAGATCGGTCTCCTGGATCTTCTTCTCCCCCTGCTCGATCAGCCACGCCTCGACCTCGTCCGGCCGCATCTTGCGAATCTGATTCTGCGTCAGGCTGTGGCCGAAGCGCGTCTCCGCCCAGCGCGACAGGCCCCGAACGTCCCACTCCTCCGGCGACACGTCCGGATCCATGTATTCGCCGACCGTCATCGACGCCGATGAACGCAGTTCCTCCATCGCCGCCTGCCGGACGTCGCGCTCCAGCTCGTCCATCTCGAGACCGATCAGCTTCTTCGCCTCGATCTGGCATTCCAGCTTGCCGCGGATCCAGTCCGCCATGCACTGGCCGGCGAACTCCGGCGAGAGAAACTTGCGCGACGCCGTCTCGATGCTCTGGCCGATCATCCGCCAGATCAGCTCGATCAGCGCCTCGGAGCGCCCCGGCAGGCTCGATTCGAGGATCTCCTGCCGCTGCTTGTAGAACACCTTGCGCTGGTGATCCATCACCTCGTCGTACTCGAGCAGGTGCTTGCGGATCGAGAAGTTCCGCTCCTCCACCTTCTTCTGGGCCCGCTCGATGCCCTTCGAGATGCTGCGGGCCTCGATCGACATGCCCTCCTCGAAGCCCATCCGCTCCAGCATCTTCAGCGTCCACTCGCCCATGAAGAGCCGCAGCAGTTCGTCGCCCAGCGACAGGAAGAACCGGCTCGAACCCGGGTCGCCCTGGCGGCCCGACCGCCCGCGCAGCTGGTTGTCGATCCGCCGCGATTCGTGCCGCTCGGTGCCGACGATGTGCAGCCCGCACGGCACGCTCACCGCGCACACGTGCCGGCCCAGTTCCGGGAAGCGCGGGTCGAGCTTCGGCTTCCAGCAGTGCCCGCACTTCGTCCGCGCGTCGTAGTCCGGGCAGTGGATGCAGCACTTCGTGCCGATCACGCCCGGCTCGTGCCAGCCCCAGCCGCCCGTGTCGCGGCCCGCCGGCGGCCCCAGGTCGCCGATGCACTTCTCGTACACCACGCCCCGCGCCAGCTTGATGTCCGTGCCGCGGCCCGCCATGTTGGTGGCGATCGTCACGTTCCCCAGAGGCGGTCCCTTGCGCCCCCCCTTGCCGTCGTCGTGCGTGTGGCCGGCCTTGGCCACGATGTCCGCCTCGCGCGCGTGCTGCTTGGCGTTCAACACCTCGTGCTGGATGCCGTACCGCGTGGTCAGCAGGTTCGACAGCTTCTCCGAGTTCTCGACGCTGATCGTCCCCACCAGCACCGGCCGGCCGCGCGACAGGTCGCCGATGGCCTCGTCGAACGCCGGCGCCAGCCCGCCCGCCTCGCCGTCGCCATCCTTGAACGCCGCCACCGCCGCGTCGATCGCCGCCGTGTTGCCCGCGCCCGCCGCCACCGGCCGAAGCTTCTTGAGCGCCGCGTCCAGCACGAACGGATCGCCCGTCCGCCCGCGCTGGTGGATCTCATGGATCTCGTCCACGATCGCCCGGTACTTGTCCTCCACCGTCTTGTAGATGCGGTCGTTGTGGTCCGCCCGGTTCACCGGCCGATTGGTCGGCACCGCCACCACGTCCAGCTTGTAGATCTTCATGAACTCGTCGGCCTCGGTCATCGCCGTGCCGGTCATACCCGCGATGGCGTGGTGCAGCTTGAAGTAGTTCTGAAGCGTGATCGTCGCCAGCGTCTGCGTCTCCTCCTTGACGCGCACGCCCTCCTTCGCCTCCACCGCCTGGTGCAGCCCGTCCGACCACTGCCGGCCGTACATCAGCCGGCCGGTGAACTCGTCGACGATGATCACCTCGCCGTCCTTCACCACGTAGTCGACGTCGCGCTCGTACACCACGTGCGCCCGCACCGCGTTCTCGATCAGGTGCGGCCACTCCATGTTCGCGCCCACGTACAGGCTGCCGACTCCGAGCTGCTCCTGCGCCACGCCGATGCCGTCATGCGTCAGGTGCACGCTCTTGCGCTCCCGCGCCACCACGAAGTACTGCCGGTGGCCGATCGCGTCGGCCTCGTCCTCCGTCAGCCACAGCGCGTCCGCCTTGAACTTCTTCACCGCCCCGTCGAACTTCGGCAGCCGCGCCCGCTCCTCCGGCGGATGGTCGCCCCATTCGCGCAACCGCGACGCCGTCTCGTTGTTCGCCTGCGTCTGCCGCGCGATCACCGTCCGTGCCACCGCGTCGGCCGTCCGGTAGCGCGACACGTCGTCCTCGGCCGGACCGGAGATGATCAGCGGCGTGCGCGCCTCGTCGATCAGGATGCTGTCCACCTCGTCGATGATCGCGAAGTCGAGCCGACCCTGAACCTGCTCCTCCAGTTGCACCTTCATGTTGTCGCGCAGATAGTCGAAGCCGAACTCGTTGTTCGTGCCGTACGTCACGTGGCAGGCGTACGCCTTCCGCCGCACCCCCTCGTATCCGCCGGGATCGACCAGCGACTGGATATAGCCGACCGTCACCCCCAGCAGCTCGAAGATCGACTGCGCGAACTTCGCGTCGCGCTGCACCAGGTAGTCGTTGACCGTGACGATGTGGACTTTCTTGCCCTGCAAGACCTTCAGAAAGATCGGCAGGTAGCAGACGATCGTCTTGCCCTCGCCGGTCTTCATCTCCGCCACGCGCCCCTCGAACAGCACCTGCCCGCCCACCACCTGGCAGTCGAAGTGCCGGTGATCGCGCGCCCGACGGGCCGCCTCGCGGATCAGCGCGAACGCCTCCGGCATGACCGCCTCGACCACCTCTCCGGCTGCCAGCCGCTGCCGCAGCCCGTCCGCCCGCGCCCGCAGGTCGGCGCTCAGCTCCACCCGCAGCGCTTGGAGCCGAGCCGCGCGATCGGCCTCCGGCGTCGGCGCATCCGCCGGCGCGGTGTAGACCGTCCCGATGCCGGCCGCCGACTTCGCGCCTTCGTCGCTCGCCAGAGCCGCGGCGCGCTCCACGAAGCGCGCGTCGTAGTCGCCGCGAATCTCGGCTTCCAGCGCCGTCACCTGCGCGGCCGTGCGGCCGAAACGCTTCAGCAGGCGATCGTTTCGCGAGCCGAAGACCTTCCGAAAGGCGTAACCGACCAGTTCGAGTGGGTTCATCATGGCAGAGCCAACCAGCAAAGTCCGACGTCAGAGAATGATGCGGCGACGAGGGGTAGACGGAAGCCCGCGGCCGCGACATCGTCCGACCGGACGCGGGATGCGCGCGGGGATGTGTCTACGGGCCGATCCGGCCGCCGCGCCGCAGCGATCGGACGAACGCCGTCGCCAGCAAGGGCCGCGTCAGGCGGGGGACGCCGCGGCGAGCGGGCGTCGCATCCGGGAGTCCGCGCGGCCGGCTTCGATCGCGCCGCAGCCACGCCGCCAGCACCATGAAGCCGAACGCGAATCCGGCCAGCATGCGATGGATGGCGGGCGCGGTCTGTACGGCCGCCTGGCGAACGACCGCCTCCCCCGGCAGCGCGTCCGACGACCAGGTCCAGGTCGCGAGCATCGCCCCAGCGCCGAGGCAGGCCGCCACCGCCAGCGCTCGATGAACGCCGCGAAGCTCCGTCCCAGCTTGTGCCCGTGCTCGATCCACAGCTCTGAACGCTCGACCCATCGCCGATGGGGCGGTGACAATCGGCCGCGCCGCCGCGCTGCCGCCCGTAGCCGCGGGATAGCGTACCTTGCACCCGCGCCTCAAACAATCGTCGGACCGGATCAGGGGTTTGCTCCTTCGTCGCCCCTTGGCGGCCATTCGATCGTCGCCCTGCGACCGGCCCTCGACCGCCCTTCCCCCCGATGCCGGCACGTTTAGTCGAGCGCTGCACCCAGTTTGCCGCGCTGCTCGCTCGCGCCGCCCCGTTCGCGCATCCGCGCCCGCAGCAGCTTGGCCACGCGCGGCGGCACCAACCGCGATAGCCGCTCCGTGTCGCCGCCGAACTCCACCACCTGCCGGATCAGCGTGCTGCTGGTCAGCGCGTGCTGGTCGCTGGTCAGCAGGAACACCGTCTCAACGTTTCCCGCCAGCAGGTTCACGTTCGCCTGCTGAAGCTCCGAGCCGAGGTCCGACGAGTCGCGGATGCCCTTGATGATCACCGACGCCCCGGCCTCGCGCACAAAGTCCATCGTCAGGCCGGGATAGGCCTCGACCCGCACGTTGTCCATGCCCGCCGTCAGCTCGCGCAGCATGCCGACGCGCTCGGCCTCCGTGAAAAACGGCGCCTTCTCCGGGTTGCGCCCGACCGCCACGATCAGCCGGTCGAAGAGCCGGCGTGACCGCTTGATGATGTCGAGGTGCCCGCTGGTGGGCGGATCGAACGTGCCGGCAAACACGGCGATCTTCGGCTTCGGTCGCGAGGTCTTTCGAGCCATGCGCTTATTCTCGCGCCATCGCGCCGACCTGTCGACCACCGCGGTCGGCTGCGAAGCGTGCATGGCCGACTCGCTGGCCCGTCATCGGCATCACTCCGCAAACGCAAGCGGCCCGCCGTCGAAGGGCGGGCCGCACGACACCGCGCCCGGCAGGACTCGAACCTGCAACCTACTGGTTCGAAGCCAGCCACTCTATCCATTGAGCTACGGGCGCAAGAGTCGAAAAAGAATAGGCTCAGCGTCCCGGAGCGTCAATCGGAACATGTGCGCCGCGCGTCCGGCCGTGGCGACCGTCGCCGAACCGCCGACCCGCCGGCCTGCTGCCGCCCCCGGCCCATCCCCAGCCGCCCCGTGCCACAACGCCCGTTCACCCTATATCCGGGCTCGGCGTTCCCCTGCCGGACAGAAGGCCAACCCACGTCGCGAACGAGCCGGCGAGTTGCCGGGCCGTCAGCGCCAGCGCACGCTCAGCCGGGCAATGTCTCCATGCGCGCCCAGAGACGCTCTGCCGCCGCACGCGCCGCCGATCGATCGCCGCGCTCGTCCCGTCCGATCACCGCCCCGTCGCGCAGCCGCCACGCACCCGCCGTGATCACGCCGCGCACGTGCCGCGACGAGAGCCCGAACAGCACATGGCCGGGCAGGTTGTCGACCGTCATCGGCGTGGTCGGCACGTAGTCCGTGACGACCACGTCGGCCGCCGCTCCGGGTTCGAGCCGGCCGAGAGTGATGCCCAGCGCGCTCGACGCCCGCCGCGCCGCTGCGGCCAGCATCGACACGACGTCGGCCGGCGACAGTCCGGCGTGCTGGTGGCGCGAGATCATCCATGCGTGCCGGGCCTCGGCGAACAGGTCGCCGCCGATGCCGTCGGTGCCGAGCATCACCGGGCAGCGGAAGGCGGCGACCGGCGCGTATCCGACCGCGTTGTTCATGTTCGATCGCGGGTTGTGCGCGATCGTCGTGCCGGCCTCGTTGACGCGCGCCACGGTCGCCGGGTCGAGATGCGTGCCGTGGGCGAAGATGGCGCGCGACTCGAGCACGCCGTGGGCCGCCAGGCGGTCGATCAGCGGTCGGCCTCGTCGCGCGCGGCAGTCGGCCTCGTCGCACGGATCTTCCGCGACGTGGATGTGCACGCCGACGCCGTACGGCGTTGCCAGCGCGGCCAGCTCCGCCAGCGATTGGTCCTCGAGCGTGAAGGAGGCATGCGCCCCGACCATCGCCGCGAAGCGATGGTCATGCCGCCGAGCGCACTGCGCCAGGTAGCGGCGGTTCTCCTCGATGCCGGCGCGGCGGCCTTCGACACCGTGGCGGTCGGTGGTCTCGTAGCACAGCACGCCGCGCAGCCCCGCCGTCGCCAGTCCGCGCTCCACCAGGTCGAGCGCGCCGGCGATGTGCGTCGGCGAGGCGTGGTGATCGATCAGCGTGGTCGTCCCGCACCGCAGCGCGTCCAGCGCGCCGATCCGCGCCGACAGCTCGATCGATTCGGCATCCAGCGCCCGATCGAGCCGCCACCAGATGCGTTCGAGGATCTCGCGAAAGTTCCGCGGCGCCACGCGCGGCGGCGGCATGCCGGTCGCCAGCGCCGAATACAAGTGCGTGTGCCCGTTGACCAGGCCCGGCAGCACCACCGCTCCGCCGCAGTCGATCACCTCGTCATCGGCCGCCGCGGCGACGAAAGCCGCGCGGGCGGTGATGCGGTCGCCCTCGATTCTCAGGCTGCCACGCTCGACGCGGATCGGGTCGATGTCCGTTAGAATCGCATTGCTCAGCAGGATCGACATGTCCGCTACCCCGGTTCGCGGTTGGCGGCTGCTTCGTCAGGCTGCCCCCGCCACGACGCGCTCGACTTCGTTCAGATCGGCCGCGATTTCGTGCGGCTCGCCGACCGCCCGCCTGGCGCCCGCGACGTCCTTCAACCCGTTTCCCGTGATCATCGCCACGACGCTGGCGCCGCGCGGCATCAGGCCGCTCCGCACCGCCTCGCCCACGCCCGCCACGGCGGCGGCCGCCGCCGGCTCGGCGAACACGCCGGTCAGCCGCGCGGTCACGCGGGCCGCTTCCATGATCCGCTCATCACTGACGGCCGCATACGCGCCCCGACTGCTCCGAACGGCCTCAACCGCCTTGCGCCAGTTTCTCGGCACCGGACAGTTGATGCTGTCCGCATACGTGTCGCCCCGGCCGCTGCGATCCAGCCGTCCCGTCCGCGCCGCCTCGACGATCGGCGCGCATCCGGCCGCCTGCACGCCCAACATGCGTGGCATCGTCGGGGCCAGTCCGAGCTCGTGCATCTGGCGCAGCCCCTTGGCGACGCCGGCGATCGAGCATCCGTCGCCGATGCTGCACGCGACCCAGTCCGGCGGATCGTCAGCGGCCTGTTCCGCCAGTTCGAGTCCCCCGGTTTTCTTGCCCTCGACCAGGTACGGGTTGATCGCGCAGTTGCGGTTGAACCAGCCGAAGCGCTCGCACGCCCGCCGGCACAAGTCGTATGCCGCCGCATAGTGGTCGCGCACCTTGAACACGGTCGCGCCGTACGCCAGCAGTTGCACCAGCTTGCCCTCGGGCACGCTGCGCGGCACGAAGATGAAGCAGGTCAGCCCCGCGGCGGCGGCCGAGCAGGCCAGGCTGCTGGCCGCGTTACCTGTCGAGGCGCACGCGATCGCCGACGCGCCCTGCTGCCGCGCCAGCGCCACGGCCAGCGAACTGGGGCGATCCTTGAACGATCCCGACGGATTCCGGCCGTCATCCTTCAGGCGCAGTCGAGCCACGCCCACCGCCTCCGCCAGTCGCGGGGCGTCGATGATTGGCGTCCAGCCCACGCTTGCGATCGGCGGGTCGAACGGAGCCTCCAGCGGCAGCAGTTCGGCGTAGCGCCAATGCGACAACGGGCGTGCCTGGAGCGCTGCCCGCGTCAGCGTGCGGCCCGCGGCGGCCAGATCGAAATGCACGTCGAGAATGCCCTCGTCAATTCCGCAGGCCGGACAGGTCAGGGCGCCGCCGGGAACGAATCGCTCACCGCACTGCACGCAGGACAGGTGGGTGACCAGCGACATGCCGCCTCCGCGCGGGCCGACCCGCGAACTCAGGGCTCGATCCACGTACCGGCCCGGCCTTCCAGTGCCGCCGGCAGCGAATCATTATCGCAGATGACGACGCGCGCGCCCGCCGTCGGGTGGTTCCCGAGAAAGTCGATGGCCGCCTCGATCTTCGGCCCCATCGAGCCGGCCGGGAACTGCCCCTCCGCCAGCCACGGGCGCAGGTCGGCGAGGCGGGCCCGATCGAGCCCGCGCTGCGTCGGACGACCGTAGTCAATGAACACTCTCGGCTCGGCGGTCACGATCACGAGGTGTGTGGTGGCCAGCTCCCGTGCGAGCACGGCGGCCGTCAAGTCCTTGTCGATGACCGCCTCGACGCCGCGCCAGTCTCCGTCCGCGGCGCGCATCACCGCGATGCCGCCGCCGCCGCAGGTCACCATCAGTTCGCCCGCCGCCACCAGGCGCCGGATCACGTCGATCTCGACGATCGCCTTCGGACGCGGCGAGGGCACCACGCGCCGCCAGCCTTCGCCGGCGATCTCGACCATGTGCCAGCCGTAGCGGCTCATCAGTTCCGCGGCCTGCTCGCGCGGGTAGAAGCGTCCAATCGGCTTCGAGGGCCGCGCCAGCGCCGGGTCGGCCGCGTCGACTTCGACGCATGTCACCAACGTGCACGCGACGCGCGCGATGCCGCGGCGTCGCAACTCGTTGTTCAGGCATCGGGTGATGACATAGCCCATGCCGCTCTGCGTGTCGGCCACGCAGATGTCCAGCGGCAGCGGGTAGACCTCGTGCACCGACAGCTCAACCCGTCGCAGGACGTTGCCCACCTGCGGGCCGTTACCGTGCGTGATCACCGGCCGATATCCGGCGGCGACGAGTTCGGCGAGCCACACCGCGGTGGCTCGAGCGGCGTCGATCTGCTGCGGGATGTTGCCCTCGGCGTGCGCCGGCGAGATGGCATTGCCGCCCAGCGCGATGACGAACGGGCGGTCTTTCGGGATCATGCGGCGAACTGTACGATTTCCGGTCCGGCGCGTCGACTGCGACGCGGAGAAAGGCCGCTGCCATGCCCATTCACGACGCCGTGGTCGAGAAGACGGCCCGGCGCTGCCGCGAGCGCGGCATCGTCATCCCGACCTTCGCGCAGCTCCGCGATCCGACCACCATCCCGCCGGCCGTCCGCGAACGCCTGCGACAGGTGGCCCTCTGGGACGTCGACCCCGCCAACCTGTTCCGCATCACCTGGAAGAACGAGCCGGTGGCGCGCGGCGGCGGCTTCAACGACGGCAACTGGCTCGAGTTTCCGTCGGCCCTCACGGGCGTGCCGGCCCGCATCGTCGGCCTGCTGGGGAAGTACTTCCCGACCGGGGCGCACAAGGTCGGCGCGGCCTTCGGCTGCCTGGTGCCGCGGCTGGTCACGGGGCAGTTCGACCCGGCCGCGCACAAGGCGGTCTGGCCGAGCACCGGCAACTATTGTCGCGGCGGCGCGTTCGACTGCGCGCTGCTCGACTGCCACGCCGTCGCCATCCTGCCCGAGGGCATGTCGCGCGAGCGCTTCGACTGGCTGCGCTCGATCGGCGCCGAGGTCATCGCCACGCCCGGCTGCGAATCCAACGTCAAGGAAATCTATGACGAGTGCTGGAACATCCGCCGCACGCGGCCCGACTGCGTCATCTTCAACCAGTTCGAGGAGTTCGGGAACGCCGTCTGGCACTACCACCTGACCGGCTCGATCGTCGACGAGGTCTTCGCCCGGCTGGCCGGTCCGCGCGATCGGCTGGCGGCCTACGTCTCGGCCACGGGCTCGGCCGGCACGATCGCGGCCGGCGACTTCCTGCGGACGCGGCATCCGCTGCTGCGCGTGGTCGCGGTCGAGGCGCTGCAATGTCCCACGCTCTACGCCTGCGGCTTCGGCGATCATCGCATCGAGGGCATCGGCGATAAGCACGTGCCCTGGATTCACAACGTGCGCAACACCGACGCGGTGACGGCCATCGACGACGAACAGTGCCTGTCGCTCATGCGCCTGTTCAACGAGGAGGCGGGCTGGCGTGAACTCGAGCGGCGGGGCGTGCCGCGGTCGCTGTGCGAGCGTCTGCCCGACATCGGCATCTCGTGCATCTGCAATCTCGTGGCGGCCGTCAAGACCGCACGGCACTTCGAGTTCGGCCCGCGTGACTGGCTGTTCATCCCGCTGACCGACTCGATGGAGCTGTATCGCTCGCGAATCGACGAGTTGCGGGCCGAGCGCGGCGCCTACGGCGAGCGCGAGGCGGCGCGCGATGCCGCCCGGTACCTCGACGGGATTGCCACCGACTGGCTGCGCGAGCTGACGTACCGCGATCGCAAGGCGCTGCACAACTTCAAGTACTTCACCTGGGTCGAGCAGCAGCAGCGCAGCGCAGACGAACTGCGGGCGCTGTGGGAGCCGGAGTTCTGGGAACAGCAGTTCGGACAGGCGGCCGAGTGGGACCGGCTGATCGAGCGGTTCAACGCCCGCGTCGCGACGGCGTAGGCGCGTTTGCGTGGCGGTTGGGGCTGGCCGGCGGCGACCGGACGGCGGGCGATCCGTGGGACGGGGCGACTGCACCACCTAGGAATCGAACCTAGAACCCGCTGATTAAGAGTCAGCTGCTCTGCCAATTGAGCTAGTGGTGCTTCTCTGCGTGGAGATTGTACGCGCCGCCGGCGCCGATGCAACCCCACAGCCGTCGCGCGCGGCTGGGCGGCGAACTTGACAATCCCGCGACGCGGTTGAGAATGCTCGGTTCGCGGCGCGGCCGCCCGGGCGGTTAGCTCAGTTGGCTAGAGCGCGTGGTCGACATCCACGAGGTCACTGGTTCGAGTCCAGTACCGCCCATCTCCCCGATTTGCAGCTTGGTGTCGCCGGCGAGCCGTGACCGCGATGCGGGCCATGAAACGGGGCGCCCGATCATCGTCGTCGCCCACTGATGTCGCCTCAACATGACGACCATCGCATAATACCGGATCGAGCGTAAGCTTGGCCGCGGCGGAACGGGTGTGGTGTACCTCGACCGTGGCCGGCGCCCGGATCGCCCGGTGGCGATCCAGGTGTAACCAGACATCGAACCAGGAAAGGAAGCGGACATGGGACAGCCCGTGGTTCATTTCGAAATCGGATGCCGCGACAACCAGAAGATCGGCCGGTTCTACGCTGAACTGTTCGGCTGGAAGCTGGAGCCCTTCGGCGGCGTCAACATGATCAACACCGGCAGTGGTGAGGGTATTGGAGGGCACATCAACTCACTGGGCCACGAACCGCACAACTACCTGACGGTGTACGCCATGGTCGATGACCTCGAAGCCCACCTCGCCAAGGCCACCCGGCTTGGCGGCAAGGTGGTGGTCCCGCCGACCGAGGTGCCGAACATGGGTCACTTCGCGTGGATCTCGGACCCCGAGGGCACCATCTTCGGTCTCTGGAAGTCCGCCCAGCAGTAGCCCCCGCTGGGTCGGATGGGCGGGGCCAGCCCGTCCCGGACGGTCTCATCCGCTTCTCCCTGGATCGCGGCGCGCGTCATCGCGACGACGAAAAGACGAGTCTCGCGATACAGACGGCTGCGCGGTCGTCGGCGGCCGGCGTCGGGACGGCGCCGAGCAGCAGGATCGGCGTGTCGAGCGTCAGCGGTCCGTCGTACGACTGACGGAAACTGAGGGAGCTTGGCGCGCCGGCGCCGCTGTCCAGTTGCGTCTGCGATTCGATCGTGACCGACACGCCCGGTTCCTCCGGCTTCGGCCCCAGGTCGCGAATCTCCAGCTTCGCGCCCGTGCTGGCGTGTGGGTTGGCGGGCTTGGGCTCGGCGGACTCGGCCGTCGAGGCGCGGTGAGTCTTGGGAGACACGCCGCCGATATGGATCGTCGCGCCCCGCCGCAGGTTCACCGCTTGCGTCGCTCGATAGGTGCCGACCAGCGTGCCGATCGATGCGAGGTGAGGCGCCAGTTTCGCCAGGTCGCCCGCGTGAGGCAGCAGGCTGTCGACTGTCAGGCCGGGCACCGCGGAACGCGGAACCGCGACGACACAGAGCGCGGCGTCGATGCGGACGTTGGACGAATCGCGCGCGGGCGAACCCGACGCCTGATCGCGCGGTGCGTCGAGCTGCTCGATCAACCTCGCGATACCATCGGCCAGCCCCGGCGGCGCGACGATGAGGATTCGGCCGGTGCGGTCGTCAGCCATGAGACGGGCCGGCGCGCCATCGGGTCGGCCGCGCTCGAAGCCAAAGCCCTGCGTGATGAGTTGACACACCAGGTGGGCGTTGATGTTGTTCACACTGACGAGCCGGTGTTCCGGGAGATGGGTCAGGACGGCGGCCTCGATCGGACGCTCGGCGGGAACACCCTCGGACGGGGCGGGTGCGGCGGCCAGCAGACAGAACGATAGCAGGTATCCGGAAGCGAGCATGGCGAACTCCTTGTGGACAGGACGTGGACGAACGCGCGGATGACGCGCCCGCGCGAGCGAGCACGCCCCCTCATACAGCGCGAGCGCCGGGCCGGTTGCACGAAGCGGCCAGGAAGAAGCGATGCCGCCGGCAGGCCGCGACCGATGGGGCAACCGGCGGTCGTCTTGATTCCATGCGAGCGGTGGCGACGCGCAGCGCGACGCACGAGGCACGAAGCGACTGTGGTCCCGCTTCGGGCCACGCGCATCCGGCCGCGAAGCCCCTTTACCGCGTCAGCGCCTGATCTTCAGGGGCACGCCGTTGCGTCGAGCAACGCGTCGGTGAACAGCGTCACGTCCAGAGGCTCGATGTCGCCATTGCCATCCACATCGGCGCAACCGCAGTTGCCGCCCAGCAGGACGCATTCCACAAACGGCTGAATGTCTCGACCGTCTCGCAGACCGTCGAGATTGAGGTCCCCGCGGCAGGCGCACGGGATGGATGTCACGGTGAAGATCAACGCTCGCACTCCGTCCGGACGGACAATCAGGTCGAAGACGCCGTTGAACTCGGGCGAGTCGGCCGTGAAGCCGAAGTCGGACACCACGAACGTGCTGGCGGGGGAGGGATCTTCGGTGTACTCGACCAGCGTGTAGTCGGTCTTGGCGATGCCGGGGCCGATGCGGAAGTCGAACATCACTGGCCCCGAGCCGCTGCTGCCACGGCTGAAGGTCGTCACCAGTCGAATCAGGTCGCTGGCGGCGCCCAGATCGAAGATGATTCGCGTTCCGAGCGCGATCGACGCGCTCCATGATTCAGCGATGCCGACGCCCGGTCCGCCGATGTCGCCGGGCGCGAGAATCGGCTGTCCGCCGCCGAGTCCGAATGTACTGAGGATGCGCATGGTCCCCTTCAGCGCCAGCGTGCCGTCCCAGACGCTCCAGTTCATCCGCACGTGGCCGTCGATCTCGACGCGCCCGCCCGTCGTGGCGGACGACGTCGTGGCGGAGCCGATCGACCACCCGGCCGCGCCGCCGTTCCCGACGCCGTCCGGCGTGATCCGCCAGGTCCCCTCGCCCAGCTTGGTCAGGTTCGCCCGCGAGTCGAGGCGGCCGCTCCAGCTCATGTCGTACCCGTTCGAGTTGATGGTCGTGAGTCTCAGCACGCGAATGGGCCGGCTGGTGTTCCAATCTCCAGTGAGCACGATACCGGCGCCGGCGGTGCCCACCAGCTCGAGCACGCCGCTCGGGTCGCCGAGGTTGCTGTCGCGGTTGAGTTCGACCTCGGCGTCAAAGATGCGTGTCCCGCCGGCGTAGGTGTTGTCGTTCGAGAGAATCAGCCGGCCGGTGTTGGTCGTGGTCGATTCGAGATACACCGCGCCGGGGCCGGAGATGACGCCGGCGTATTCGAGGGCGTTGTTTCCGGCGGTGGTGGCCGCAAGGCGGAACGCGCCCGAGCGCGTCTCGGCCGGCTTGTTGATGACGGCCGTGCCCGCGCCGCGGTACTCGAGGCTGGGAACGAGTTCGCCGCCGCCGGCGGTGCGATTCACGAAGCCGCTGGTGGTATCGAACGTGTTGGGATGGAAGAAGCGAAACCCGCCGGCGTTGATGGTGGTCACACCGGTGTAGGTGTGGGCGGCGACGGTCGTGAGCGAGAAGTCGCCGCTCTTGGTGATGCCGCTGCTCCCGGCGATGACGCCGTTGATCGTCGCGATGTTGCCGACGTGCAGGATGCCCTCGGCCGCTTGGAAATCGAAGTTGTTTTCGATCGGCACGTTGCCGACCAGGATGACCGCGCCGCTGGCGGGGCGGATGGTGCCCGTGCCGGTAATGCCCACGCTCGTGAGCGTGCTCGTGCCGACCACCAGGGCGTTGATGTCCACCACGTCGTCGTTGTTGACGGTGCTGGTCAGGCGCACGTTCGCGGTCGCGCCGGCGGCGAGGTTGTCGGCGTACTCGCCGGCCGTCAGCGTGCGGTAGGCGCCGCTGTCGTAGGTGACGAGGTCGCGCGGCGAGGTGATGAGCACGCCGGAGACCGCGCCGATCCACGGATCGATGTCGCCGACCAGCGACGTCGGCGGCGGATCGACCTCGAAGCGCGAGTTGGCGTTGCCGAGGGTGAGCATCAGGGTGGCGCGCTCGCTGCGCGTGAACTGCGGCGTGCTGAAGGTGACGCCGCCGTTGCCGCCGTTGATGAACAGGATGCCCATGCCGTCGATGGTCAGTTCGCCGACGCGCTCGAACGTGAGATTGCCGACGGTGGCGTTCCCGATGGCGGAGATGCGGCCGCTGACCAGATGCACCGGGGCGGTGTCGTTGAGGCGGTTCAGCGCGGCGGCGCCGTTCTCGAGCCGCAGCTCGCCGCCGTTGCGGACGTCGTATCGGCTTGAGTTGATGGTCCGCCCAGCCGCGCCGCTGAGGGTGATGCCCCCGGCCTTCATGCCCACGGTGGCACTGGTGGGGACGCCGTAGGCCACCGGCATGTCGATGACCGTCGCCCCGGAGTAGGTGTTGGTCCCGGTCAGCGAAACGGCGATCGGGACGTTGCCGACGGAGCGGACGTCGACGCCGCCCGGCCCGCTGATGATGCCCGACAACGTCAGGCCGGCGATCGGTCGCAGCCGAAGGTCGCCGTTGGCGACAATGTTGTTGGCGGCGGTGAGGCTGGCGGTGGAGCGGAGAATGCCGCCGTTGGCGTTGACAGTACCGGTTCCCAGCGCGGTGGCGTTGCCGATTTCCAGCACGCCGCTGTTGAGGTTCACGCCGCCGGAGAACGTGTTGGCCCCCTCGAGCCGGAAGAAGCCGTCGATCTCGGTCGGACCGGTCGAGGCGACCGTGAGCGAGCCGACGCCGGACACGGGCGGGGCGATGTAGACCGTCCCGTAGGACTGCGCCTCGAGCGACAGGTTTCCGGTCAGTCGCCAGTCATTGAGAACGCCGGCGACGCCGCCGAAGCGGAAGAGGCCCACGTCGGTCGTGCGAATGAACGAACCGTTGCCGAATTGAAGGGCGCTACCGGCATCCTGGCCGATGAACGTTGCCGTTCCGGTGCGGGTCTCGAACGTGATGCCGCCGACTTCAAGCACGCCGAGGTCGTTGAACGCTCGGTACGACGCATGGCCGACATTGCTGAAAAACAGTTCCGTGGACGGACCCGAGACGGGCACGTTTCCGCCGTCCCAGTTGGCCGGGTTGCTGAACTGACCGTTGACGCGCGAGATCCAGATCGAGGTCGGGCCCGCAACGGCCGGAGCAGGCATCGTCAGGGTCGCGATGGCCAACACCAGGAACGGTCCGAGTTGCGTCGTGATGTATCGCTTCATCCGTCACTCCTCCTCTCGTGTCCCCGTGTTGTCAGGCTCCCCGTGCGGTGGCGTGGCCGCCGACGAGCGAACAAGCGAATGCCCGATTCTCCGGCTTGCCGCGGTGGTCCGGGCGCTCGCTCAGATGTGACTCTCTAGCGCATGCTATCGAAATCCGGCGGGGAGTGGAACACATTACCCCAGCCGGCTTCGGCGGTGGCGTGCAGGATGAACCCTTCGGGAGAGCGGGGCGATCGTTTCACGCCGCCGTCGGCGTGCGACCCGCGGCCGGTCACGTGGCCATCGCCGCCGGCCTACGGCTCGCGCAGCGTGTGGCCTAGTTTGGTGCGCTTGGTTTCGAGGTAGCGGCGGTTGACCTCGTTGGGCGGGATCTCGATCGGTCGCTGCTCGACCACTTCCAGGCCGTAGACCTCGAGCCGCGAGATCTTCTTCGGGTTATTCGTCAGGATGCGAATCTTCCGCACGCCCAGGTCGCGGAGAATCTGAGCGCCGGTGCCGTAGTCGCGCTTGTCGGCCGGCAGGCCCAGCCGCTCATTGGCCTCGACCGTGTCGAGCCCCTGTTCCTGGAGGCGGTAGGCCCGCAGCTTGTTGAGCAGTCCGATGCCGCGGCCCTCTTGCCGAAGATAGACGAGCACGCCGCGGCCCGCGTCCTGCAAGACCCGCAACGCCGTGTCGAGTTGCTCGCCGCATTCGCACCGCCGCGACCCGAACACGTCGCCGGTCAGACACTCGCTGTGCACGCGCACCAGCACGGGATCGTCGATCTCGCGCACGCGCCCCTCGGCGTCGCGCCGGCCAACGTCGCCGACCGTCAGCGCCAGGTGCAGTTCGCGTTCGCCCACGCTGCGATAGGCCACCAGGTGAAACGTCCCGTATCGCGTCTGAAGGTCGATCTCCTCGACCCGCTGCACCAGCCGCTCGCCGCGCAGGCGATACTCGATCAGCGAGGCGATGGTGCACATCTTCAGCCCGTGGGTGCGGCAGAACTCGGTCAGTTGCGGCACGCGCGCCATCGTGCCGTCCGGATTGAGTATCTCGATCAGCACGCCGGCCGGCTTCAGGCCTGCCAGCCGGGCCAGATCGACCGAGCCCTCGGTCTGCCCGGCCCGCACCAACACGCCGCCGTCCCGTGCCTGCAACGGATTGATGTGCCCGGGCCGCAGTAGATCACCCGGCCGGGTGCGGTCGTCGATGGCCACCAGCACGGTCGTCGCGCGATCGGCGGCCGACACGCCGGTGGTGCAGCCGAAGCGCGGGTGGGCGTCGATGGTGACGGTGAAGGCGGTGTGCAGCGTGGCGGTGTTCTCGATCGACTGCGGGTGAAGCTGAAGCCGCTCGCAGTGCTCGCGCGGCAGCGTCAGGCACAGTACGCCGCGCCCGTGGGTCAGCATGAAGTTGACCATCTCGGGCGTGATCTTCTCGGCCGCGCACACCAGGTCGCCTTCGTTCTCGCGGTTCTCATCGTCGACCAGCACGATCATCCGGCCGGCGCGAAGTTCGTCGAGAATCTCGGGAATGGGGCTGAAGGGCGACACGGCATCGGTCACGTGGGAGTCCTCTCGGCCGATCGGGCGGCGGCGACCAGCCGCAGTCCCAAGCGAACATAGTCGGCCGCGGCGGCAACGGCTAGAAACGTCACGGTCAGGGTCATGATCCGCACCGCCTCGGGCCGAGCGCTCGGCAGCCCGGGCCAGATCAGCAACGCGAGGATCAGCGACAGGACGGCGAAGGTGCAGGCCTTTCCGAGCGGCCGAGGCTGAATCACGAAACGGCCGATAAGTCGTCGACCGACGAGGAACCCGCCAAGCACGAGCAGGTCTTTGCCGATCACCGCGGAGGCCAACCACGACGGCAGGCGAAATTGCGGTCCGTCTGCGCCGCTTGCGCCCGGAAGGCCGACGGTCGCCAGCGCCAGCACGGCGCAGAAGATCAGGAGCTTGTCGGCCAGCGGATCGAGAAACCGCCCCAGCAACGAATCGCGTCGCATTCTCCGCGCGAGGTACCCGTCCAGCCAGTCGCTCAGTGCCATCACGGCGAACAGAGCGATCGCAATATGCCTCGGCGATGGCCGCATTGCGTCCTCCGGGCTGAGCAAACAAACCATGAACGGCACGACCAGCATGGCGCGGCCGATCGAGACCAGGTTCGGCCAGTCGAGTGCGGAGCGAGGCGGCATGTCGGGATGTCGATGCTAACGCGAAAGTTCATGCCCTGCAATAAGTTGTGATTGCCGGCGGCGTGTCTTGGCGGTCCGGTCGCGAAGGCGGGGGTTGTAGCGCTTGGTTTTCCTCGCCGCCCGCGCGGACGGCGGGCGATATCGGGAGAAGGTCGGAAGAGCGCCGCAGGCCCGCCGCTGGCCGCGAATTGAGTTGCGCGCCCGGTCGCGGTAGAATAGGGTGTCGTCGCTCGACCGAAGCTCCCAGCGGTCGGCTTCGATTGGGGCCTCCCGCCGGTCAGGATGGTGCGCGACTCGCGCGGTCAGGGACCGACCCGTCGACATCGCGCCGACCGCCCGCTCGCCTCGCCAGGCATGACGGTCTGTTGCCCTTGATTGGAGCGGATGACATGAGACTCCCCTCGGTTCGCGTCACCCTCGGCCTTGCGTCGCTCGTCGCGATCGGCGGATTGGCGCTGGCCGGTCCCGGATGCGGCGCGGCCAGCCCGTTCGCGGTGACCGCGTTTTTCCAGACGTCCGTCGACGCGTTTCCCAACCAGACGTTCCCTCGCGGCGGCATCGGCACGGCGACAGGCGGCATCACGCCTCCCACCACGCAGCCGACGACCACGGTGAACTCGACCTGCGACCTGACGCTGGCGCGCAAGACGATGACGATGATCTTGCGGAACGAGAGCACGCAGAACGTCCGCTACAACCTCACGTTCCTGGTGTCGGCGGGCTCCGGCGGCTTCGTCTGCGACGCCGATCGCGCCTCCTACCTGGCGGCCGGATACACGTCGCTCGGCGGCTCGGTCACGTTGGGCTGCGTCACGATCACCCCCTCGGTCGTGAACGGCTTCCGCGGCGGCAGCGAACTGCTCGGTCGCAGCTTCGGTCGCGATTCCTTCAACAATCCGATTCTCCTGCCGCCGAACGTGAGCGGAACGACCAGCGGCGCGCCGGTCGCGCCCGCGCCGCTCAACGGCGTGACGCCGATTCCAACGCCCGAGGTGATCGTGCTGGGCAACAGCGAGGCGATCTTCACCTGCCAGGCGAACGACCCGTGCACGCAGGGCGGCTTCGCTTACGTCACGGCACAGGGCGTCCAGATCGACGATATCCACGCGCGAAGGACTCAGGGCACGCTGTGCAACGCCAACGCCGGTTCGCGGTCGGAGTGGCGACTGCTGAACCCCAGCAACGCCGACTCGACCGCGCAGGCGTTCCAGTTCGTCGCCGGCGCGAGCATCAGCGTGACGGTGCTCGACCGAGTGTTCAACAACGTGGCCACGCAGAACAAGGTCGTCTGGCAGGTGATCGGTCCGGTGCCCGGCCTGGTGCAGGTGCATTCGGAGGCGCGTTGAACTCGAACGAGCCGCTTGGAACAACGACAGGGGAACGAGAACTCACATGACGCAGCAACGCCGAACGTTCGCCGCGCTGGCGGCCGGGTTGGCCGTGTGTGGCGGCATTGCAGGCTCGATCATCGGATGCACCACGGACGCGACGTCGGTTCTGACCTTCATCGCGACGGCCACCGGGGCGATTGCTCGCCCGGGCGGCGGCGGTGGCGGCGGCGGGACCACGCAGCCCGGCGGCGGCACCAATCCGGCCGGTGTCTGCACCTTGCCCGAGAACCAGCGGTCGATTCGCATTCAGATTCGCAACGAGGCGCAGGTGGCGTCCTCGTTCGCGCTGACCTTCGTGGTGTCGGCAGGCGGAGCGGGCTTTGTGTGCGACGCGCAGGTGACGCGATATACCAGTTTCACGCCGCTGGCGTACGTGGCCCAGCCGCTGTCCGGCAATCTGCGCGTCTTCGGTTGCGACCCAATCACGCTCAACGCCGGCAACCAGATGCTGGCGGTGACCTACACGGGCTCGATCCCACCGCGGCTGGCGATGGACCCGTTCACCTCGGCGCAGGCCCCGCTGGACGGCAATACCGACATTCCCCTGCCCGAACTGATCGTGCTGGGCGAGCAGCCGAGTTCATCGGTCTTCTCGTGCGTCGGCGGCGACCTGTGCACGCAGGGCGGATTCCGTTACGCCGTCGGCACGACCATCACCGCGCTGCGGACCCAGGGCACGCTGTGCAACGCGCGCGTCTCGAACCGGCCGGAGTGGGTGTTGCGCGACGTGCGTCTGGCCGATCAGACCGCGCGACCGTTCGAGTACGTCAAGGGCGGGCGCATCATCGTGACGATCCTGGATCGAGTCACCAGCCCGTTTCCCGAGCAGAATCAGGTCGTCTGGCAGGTCCGCAATTCCGCCGACCAGCTCATTCACGGCGAAGTTCGGTAGGCCTGGCGGTGGCCCGCGCCGGGTCGCCCGCATCGTCGGCGAGTTGTTCCACTCGATGAGTGCCGCGAACGATCGCCCCGGCCGGTCCGGCCTCGCGCGTCAGCACGCCCGGCAGCGCGAACAGCAACAGCATTGCGACGGCACACGCCGCCAGACCGACTCGCAGCGCCGCGCAGGGCGTGGCGGTGGTCGGGGCGGGCTCGGGCCGCAGGTAGCACGTCGCCACCAGTCGCAGGTAGTACGCGGCCGCCACGGCCGTGTTGACTAATGCCACGATGACTAGCGCGATCAGCGCCGCGCCGTGGGGCGAGCCGCCCGCCGCCGCGAACGCCGACGAAAAGACGTAGAACTTGCCGAGGAAGCCGGCGGTGGGCGGGAAGCCCATCAAACTGAGCAGGCAGACGGCCAGCGCCAGGGTCGCCGCCGGGTGGCGCGTCGCCGCGCCCGACAGGTCGTCGACGTCCTCGATCGACTCGCCCGAGTCGGCCCGCCGGATGAACGAGAGGGCGGCGAAGGCGCCGAGGTTCATCAGTCCGTACACGGCCATGTAGAACAGCGCGGCGGTGACGCCGTTGCGGGTCGGTCCGTCGCCGGCCGCGCCGGCCAGGCCGGGCCCGGCCAGCAGCGCCACCAGCATGTAGCCGGAGTGCGCGATGCTGGAGTAGGCCAGCATGCGCTTGGCGTTGTTCTGCATGAGGGCCAGCAGATTGCCGACCGTCATGGTCGCCGCCGCCAGACCCCAGAACAGCCAGAACAGCGCGGGCGTCAGGGTCCAGCCGGCCAGCGAGAGCAAGCGGACCAGCGCGATGAGTCCGGCGAACTTCGGCAGGAAGCCGAGCATGCCGGTCACCGGCGATGCGGCACCCTGGTACACGTCGGCGACGTAGAAGTGGAACGGCACCACGGCCATCTTGAAGGCCAGCCCGGCGATGACCAGCAGCAGGCCGATCCGCGCGACCGGCTCGCCCACCGCGGCCGGCAGGCTCGCCGCCAGCGTGGCCCCGCCGTCGGCGGCGTGGAACATGGCGGTCGTGCCGGCCACGCCGTAGAGGAAGCTGATTCCGTAAAGCATCAACGCGGCGGCGAACGAACCCAGGAAGAAGTACTTGACGGCGGACTCGTGCGCGCCGGCGTGGTTGCGAGAGATGGCGATCAGCACGTAGGTCGGGATGCTGACCAGCTCGAGCGCGAGGAACAGCAGAACGAGATCATCCGCGACGGCCGCGAGCATGAGCCCGGCCAGCGAGAACAGCGTCAGCGAGAAGAATTCGCCGCGCTCCTCGTCGGCGGGCACGTGCTGATTGACCAGCAGAATGACCAGGCCGGTCGCGAGCGTGATCAGCCGCGCGTACCACGCCAGCGCATCGGCCTGAAGCGACACGGTCCATGACGTCGGCGCGCCGCGTCCCGTCCAGACGAGGTAGAGCGCCACCGCCGTCGCCAGCACGGCCAGGTTGCCGGCCGCGCCACGAAACACGCCGGAGCGCGACAGCCCCAGCAGAAGCACGATGACGGCCGCGATCACGAGAACCAGCTCGGGCGCGAGGATGGAGAGGATCGGGTGCGTCATGGCGACGGCCCCTCGGACCTTCGGGCGATGCTCGGCGCGAGCGGGTTCGTCGCCGCGTGCCGCTCTCCAGCGGGGGCCGTGCGCTCGGCCAGCAGGCGCACAGCGTCCGTTGACGCCTGCGGGTTGGAATCATTCGGCTCGGTCGCGCGGCGCGGGGCGCCGACGGCGAAGGTCTGGTCGGTCAGCACGGTATCGAGCCTTGCGACGACCTGCTGCTTGAGGGCCGGTTGCATCAGCGAGAAGAGCGGCCGGGGAGCGACGCCGATCAGCAGGCACGCGATCGCCAGCGGCGCGAGCACGCCGACCTCACGCAGCGTCAGATCGGCAGGCAGCGCGGGCGCGTGGGCGTCGTGGCGGTCGGCCTCGGGAGGCTCGTGCAGCGGACCGAACAGCACGCGTCGGCACAGGTGAAACATGTAGACCGCGCCGAGCACGATGCCGGTGGCGGCCAGCACGGCATAGATCGGCCCGAGCGGGCCCGGCGCGCTGCCGCGCTGCCCGCTGCCGGAGATGAACGTGCCGAGCAGCACCAGGAACTCGCCGATGAAGCCGTTGAGACCGGGCAGCCCGACGCTCGAGAGCGTGAAGAACACCAGGAAGAACGCCATGATCGGCATCTTGCGGGCCAGTCCGCCGAGGTCGGCCATCTCGCGCGTGTGGTAGCGTTCGTAGATCATGCCGACCAGAAGGAACAGCGCCCCGGTCGACAGCCCGTGGTTGACCATGTAGATGAGCGAGCCGGTCAGGCCTTCCATCTTCATGCTGAACATGCCGAGCATGCAGAACCCGAGGTGCGAGACCGACGAGTAGGCCACCAGCTTCTTCATGTCGGTCTGCACCCACGCCGCCAGCGCGCCGTAGATGATGCCCACCACCGACAACCCCGCCAGCCAGGCGGCGCACTGCACGCCCGCCTCCGGCAGCATCGGCAAGCTGAGACGGAGGAAACCGTAGGTCCCGAGCTTGAGCAGCACGCCCGCCAGGATGGCCGAACCGGCCGTGGGCGCCTCGGTGTGCGCCAGCGGCAGCCAGGTGTGGAACGGGAACAGCGGCACCTTGATGGCGAAGCCGGCGAAGAACGCCAGGAACAGCCAGACCTGCGCGTTGGCCGACAGGTGTCCCTCCGTCGCCAGCCGATACAGGTGATCGAGTTCGAAGCTGAAGACGCGCTGCCCGGTGGCGGAATCGACAAGGTGCGCGTATCCCTGCCAGCCCAGGTAGAGCACGCCGGCGAACGTCAACACGCTGCCGGCGAAGGTATAGATGAAGAACGTGTCGGCGGCGCGGCGGCGCTGCGAACTGCCCCAGATGCCGATGAGGAAGAAGAGCGGGATCAGAGTGAACTCGAAGAAGACGTAGAAGAGCAGCAGGTCGCGAGCGGCGAAGACGCCCAGCATCGCGCCGTGCAGCAGCAGCAGCAGGCCGTAGTACTCGCGCACGCGCTCTCGGATCGACGAGAAGCTGGCCCAGATCGCCAGCGGCGTCAGCAGCGCGGTCAGCAGGATCAGCGGCAGGCTGATGCCGTCGACCCCCACGTAGAACTGAACGCGCAGCGGCGTGCCGACGTCGCCGCCGCCTCCGATCCAGGTGTAACGCTCGATCAGGCCCGGCGTGCCGGACAGGATTCGCGCCGGCGTCTGCCACTGGAACATCACGGCCGCGGCGATCGCGACCACAAGGGTCGCCAGCGATGCCAGCAGCGCGGTCCGCCGCAGGACGGCCGGATCGCGGGCGGGCATGACCCACACCCACAGCGCTGCCACGATCGGCAGGAAGATCAGGATGCTCAGGATGTGCTGGGTCAGCCAGGTCATGATCTCTCGCCGAGGCGAGCCCTCTCGCTTGTCATGTCGCCGACAGCACGGCCACCACGATTACCAGCAGCCCGATCACCATCGCCAGCGCGTAGCCCTGCATCGCGCCGCCCTGGAGGCCGCGCAACAGGAAGCCGGCGATCCTCGGAACCGCGGTGATCAGCCACAGGACGGCGTTGATGACGTAGCGATCCACGCCGTAGCACACGTCGCCGAGACCGCGGAGCGGCCGGACCAGCAGGGCGTCGTAGCATTCGTCGATGTAGTACTTGTTGCGCAGCAGGTCGTAGGCCTTCGGCAGGCTGAAGGCCGCGCCCAGCGCCAGGATCGGCCGGCGGCGATAGACGTACCAGGCCGCGGCGATGCCGGCGACGGCCAGCAGGCCCGACAGGACCATCACCGTGGCGGCGCTGGGGCCGTGCGCCTCGCCGTGGGCCTGCGTCGCGCCCAACAGCACGGTGGCCAGCAGCCGGTTGACGCGCCCGCCGTGCTGAAGACCGATGTAGCCGGCGAACGCCGCTCCGACCGACAGCGCCATGAGCGGGACTGTCATCCACGGCCCGGACTCGTGCGCGTGCCGGACGCCGGCCGGCAGCTTCTCGGGTCCGTGGAAGGCGATGAAGATCATGCGGAACGTGTAGAAGGCGGTCAGCAGCGCGGTCACGAGGCCGATCAATCCCAGCGGCAGCGATTCGGCCAGCGCGGCGTGCAGGATTTCATCCTTGCTGAAGAAGCCCGACAGCAGCGGGACGCCCGCCAGCGCCAGCCCGCCGATCCAGAACGTCACGGCGGTGACGCGCATGCCTTTCGCCAGACCGCCGAAGCGGCGGATGTCGATCTCGCCGGCCATGGCGTGCATGACGCTGCCCGCGCCCAGGAACAGCAGGGCCTTGAAGAAAGCATGCGTGAACAGGTGGAAGATGGCCGCGTCGGCCGCGTGCACGCCCAGCCCCAGGAACATGTAGCCGAGCTGGCTGATGGTCGAGTAGGCCAGGATGCGCTTCATGTCGGTCTGCGTGACGGCGATGGTGGCGGCGAACAGGGCGGTGACCGCTCCGATCGACGCGACCACGGCCATGGCGGTGGCCGACTCGGTAAAGATCGCCCCGCAGCGGGCCACCATGTAGACGCCGGCGGTGACCATGGTGGCGGCGTGGATCAGCGCGCTGACCGGCGTCGGGCCTTCCATCGCGTCGGGCAGCCAGACGTGCAGCGGGAGCTGGGCCGACTTGCCGACCGCGCCACAGAACAGCAGCAGGGCGACCAGCGTGTGCCAGCCCTCGAGCTGTTCGAGGCCGGCCTGCGAGAACACGTGCGTGTAGCTGAGATCGCCGCAGCGCCAGTAGATCAGCAGGATGCCGAGCCCGAAGCCGAAGTCGCCGACGCGGTTGACCAGGAAGGCCTTCTTGGCGGCGGCGGCGGCGCTGGGTCGCTCGTAGTAGAAGCCGATCAGCAGGTAGCTGCACAGGCCCACCAGTTCCCAGCCGACGTACAGCAGCAGGAAGTTCCCGCCCAGCACCAGCAGGCACATCGAGAAGACGAACAACGCCAGGAAGGCGAAGAAGCGCTCGTAGCCGCGCTCCGGGTGGCCGTGATGATCGCGCATGTAGCCGACCGAGTAGATGACCACCAGCAGCGAGACGGCCAGCACGGTCAGCAGCATGACGACCGTGAGAGGGTCGATGCGGAACTCGAAGACGAACCAGCGGCTGAGGTCGCCGGCGTTGAGGTTGGGCCGGAACCACTCGTAGACGAGGTGCGCGTGGGCGAAGACGCGGGCCTGCGCCGATTCCTCGACCGACGCGACCTGCCCGAACAGACGGACCGCCAGCACCAGCGCGACGCCGACGCCGGCGATGCACAGCCAGTGCGACCGCGACCGCAGGCCGCGCAGGCCGATCGCGCCGATCAGCGCGGCCGCCAGCAGCGGGCACAGCAGAATCCAGAGGGCAGCCTGGGTCGACGGCATGGGTTCTCACCGGCCGCGCGTCAGCCGCGCAGCGCGCTCCATTTCTCCGCATCCAGCGTGCCGCGGCGACGATAGAGCAGCACAACGATGGCCAGCCCGAGACCGGCCTCGACCGCCGCCACCACCAGCACGAACAGACCGGCGGCCTGGCCTTGCAGGTTGCCGCGCGTCAGTCCGACGCCGATCAGGTTCAGAAGGATGCCCTGGAACATCACCTCGGTGCTCAGGAACATGATGATCAGGTTGCGGCGCGTGACGAACCCGGTGACCCCGAGGCCGAACAGGATCGCGCCGATGAACATCAGTTGTCCGCCCGGGCTCATCGCTTCGACCTCGCCTCAGAACGGCTCGACGCGCCGACCAGCCTCGCCCGGAGGCAGCGGCGGCTCGATCGGCCCCGGCGCCTCGGACGGCACGTGCCGCCGGGCGATCACCAGCGCCCCGATCATCGCGACCATCAGCAGCACACCGGCGACTTCGACCGCCACGGCGTACCGCGTCAGCAGGACCTCTCCCAGCGCCAGCGAATTCGCGGCCGAAGGCGGCGCGGCCGCGGGCCAGCGGCGGGTGACGATCAGGCCGGTCAGGGTCGCCACCAGCAGAAAGCCGGCCAGCACGGCGGTGACCGGCTCGCGCGAGCGCAGGTCGTAGTCCCCGATCGGCCGGGCGCCGTCCGCGTCGGGAGACTGCTGGGCCAGCATGATGACGAAGACGTAGGTGACGAGAATCGCGCCGGCGTAGACGATCACCAGCGCGGCGGCCAGGAACTGGGCCCCGGCGCTGATCGCCAGCCCGGCCGTGGCGAACACGACCAGCACGAAGTAGAGCGCGGAGTAGACCGGCTTGCGATGCGTGATGACGCGGGCTCCGGCGAACACCGTCAAGACAGAGAGCACGACGAAGGTCAGCGTCGGTCGTGCGGCGTCGCCCGCGCCGCCGTGCAGCGCGAGCAGCAGCGCCCCGATGGCGGCCGCTCCGGCGACCAGCGCCGCGGCGCGATGGTTGTTCTCGCCGCGCGGCAGCGCGAAGTAGACCGCCAGCGCGCCAAGCGCCGTCATGCCGTAGGCGACATAGGCCCAGGCCGCGCCGTTCACGCCGGGCCTCCGTGCCCCGCGCCGGGATAACCGGTGATGGCCGGGTTCTTGCGCGGCTTCATGTGCCGCGTCTGGTCGAAGACCATCAGCAGCTTCTCCTTGTCGAAGATCATCTCCTCGCGGCTGCGCCCGACCAGCTTGAACTCGGGCGTCAGCTCGATGGCGTCGACCGGGCAGGCCTCCTCGCACATGCCGCAGTAAATGCAGCGAAGTTCGTCGATATCGAACTGGATCGGGTACTTCTCGCGGTCGGGCCAGGGCGACGGGGCGCCCTCGATGTGAATGCAGTGCGCCGGGCAGGCCGTCTCGCACATGAAGCAGGCCACGCAGGCGACTCGGCCCTGCTCGTCGCGGTTGAGGCGATGCACGCCGCGATAGATCTCGACCCGCAGCGGCCGCTGCTGCTCGGGGTACTGGATGACGGTGCGCTCGCGCAGCGCCGCGCTGAACATGTGCCGCAGCGTGGTCTTCAGGCCGCCCCAGATCTGCGGCAAATAGAGACGCTCGGCGGCCGTCAGCTCGGGCTGATCGACGTACACCACGTCGGTCTCTTTCCAACCAGATGGCATGCGAAACGCTCCGCCTCCGAAGCTCTAGTTCAACGTCGCGCCCGACCGGCCCAGCGCCCGCGCCAGCTCGGCCGCGTCGGCGCGTTGCAGACTCGCCTGCCGGCCGGTGATCGGCGCCGGCCGCAGCATGGCGATGACGGCCAGCACGAGCAGCACGGTGACCTCGGCCGCGGGCGTGATCCAGTGCACCGGCCGTCCGAGGTAGAGCAGCGTGCCCTGGATGACCACGATGGTCATGCCAATCGGCACCAGGCCCTTCCACGCCAGCCGCATGAGCTGGTCAAAGCGGAACCGCGGCAGGGTCCAGCGGATCCACATGAAGACGAACACGAAGAACGCGATCTTGACCGCGAACACCGCCAGCCGCAGCAGCATGGCCGCCGGCGAGGTCGAGACGGCGATCCAGTGCAGCCAGCCGAGGCCGGTGACGCCGCCCAGCAGTCGCGAGAAGGGCACGGGCTCGTAGCCGCCGAAGAACAGGGCCACGATCAGGCCGGCGCCGGTGATGATGTGGGCATACTCGCCCAGGAAGAACATGGCGAACTTCATCGAGCTGTACTCGGTGTGGTAGCCGCCGACGAGTTCCTGCTCGGCTTCGGCCAGGTCGAACGGGGCGCGGTTCGTCTCCGCCAGCGACGTGGTCAGCAGCAGGAGGAACGCGACCGGGTGCAGCAGCACGTTCCAGGTCGCGCCGATCTGCGCCTTGACCAGGTTTTCGAGCCGCAGCTCGCCCATGGTCAGCAGCACCGTCAGGATCGCCAGGCCCATCGGCACTTCGTACGAGAGCATCTGGGCGGCCGAGCGCATCGAGCCGTAGAAGGCGTACTTGTTATTGCTCGACCAGCCGCCGAGCACGACGCCGTACACCGTGATGGAGCCCACGGCCAGCAGGTAGAGCACGCCGATGTCGATGCTGGCCCCCTGGACCGCGATGGTCTCGCCGGCCGGCATCCAGGACCACCGGACCTCGCCGCCCAGCGGGAGCACGACGAAGCCGATCAGCGAGACGACCAGCGCCAGCACGGGGGCGACGTAGAACAAAATGGTATCGGTGCCGGCCGGGCGGAAGTCCTCCTTGAGGAACATCTTGACGCCGTCGGCGATCGGCTGGAGCAGGCCCCACGGTCCGACGCGATTCGGACCGTATCGGTCCTGCACCCATGCGGCGACCTTGCGTTCGGCCAGGATGCAGTAGGCGACCGCCGTCAGAATGACGCCGAGCGAAATGCAGATGAACAATACGCTGAAGGCGAACTGCGAGGCCAGCAGGTCCCGGACGGCGGCGAACATGGCGGAGGGAGCTTAGTGCAATCTTTCACGAAGTAAATGGCGGTTGGCACCCGGCATCGGCGGTGATGGGGGCGGCTAGGGCGGTGAGCGACGGCCGCGCGTGCAACGCTGCGGAGCTTTCGCGGACGACCGGCATGGCGTGGGAGCGGTTCGGGTACACGTCGTGGCGCGTCGTTCGCGTCGCCCAAGGCGGGTTGGCGTGGAATGTGCGACCGTTCGCCGGCGGCGTGGGAGTGAACGTCGGTTGACGGATGATGGACCGCCGAATCGACGCTGTGGCTCGTAAATGGGCGGCGACCCCTCGTGGCGCTTTTGCACGGCGCCGATCGGATTCATCATGTTGTGAAAAACGCCGAAGACGGGTCGCGTCAGCGGGCGAATCATGACGAGAAAAGGCGACCAAGGGAAAATCCCTATGAAGCGGTCTCGTTGCCGTAACTTTCTGTGGGAGTGATGTTAAGCCGTTCGATTTGGGAGTGTTCTGTGCCCGGAAGGCTGGAACCAGAATTTCGCCGCGGACCCTCTTGACTCCGAGCGGCGGTTTTCGGTATCCTCGCGACTAATTAGTGACGGGCAGGAGGGCGGCGCGCTGTGCGCGTCGGCAGGGTTTCTAAGATGACCCGGCCCGTCCGAGGCGGAGATGAAGCAGGGCGGGACGGTCCCACATCTGCTTGGTATGCGGAATCGTTCGGGGCGATGTGTATTCCGCCGGATCGCGAGTCGATCGGCGCACGCGCCGTGATGGAGGAGAGAACATGCGGAAGATGATTTCGTCGGGTCTGGTTGTTCTGGGGCTGGCGGCGGCGGCGAACGCCCAGTTCTGTGGTTCCGGCGCGGGATTCGCCATCCCGGACAACGCTCCGGCCGGGGTCGCTTCAACCATCGTCGTTCCCAACAACTTCGGCATCACCGGCATTGCGGTGAAGATCAATATGACCGTCAACCACTCGTGGATCGGCGACTTGATCGTCACACTGACCGACCCGGATGGCAACACGGCCGACCTGTTCCGCCGCGTCGGTGTTGGTATCGCCGGCTCGACCGTGGGCGACAGCAGCAATTTCGCCGGTGGCCGGTTCACGACCCGCGGCGGCGTCACCAACTTCGCGGACCTGAACGTCCCATTCCCCGGCTGCAATGCGACCAACATCAGCTTGGCTCCGTTCGGCACGCCGGCCGGCAATCTCTGGAGCGCGTCTGGCGTCACGGGCGCTCCCGCTCCGACGGGCGCTCCTCTCTCGGCGGACAACGTGTTCAACGGTGATTACGTGGCGTCGAGCAATAGCGGTGCCGGCACGGTTTATGCCGATCGCTATGTCGAGGTCAACCTGATGACCCTGCTGGCCCCCGGCAATTCGGCCGGCAACTGGACGCTGCGGATCAGCGATAACGCTGGCGCGGATACGGGGACGGTCTCGGGCTGGCAGCTCCAGCTTCTGCCGGAGCCGACCAGCCTGGCTTTGGTCGGCATGGGCCTCGCGGCCCTGATTCGCCGCCGCCGCTGACGCGCCCGGCGCGACCTTCGGTAACGCATTCTGACGGCCTCCGTCGAACGCCGACGGAGGCCGTTTTATTTACACATCCGAGCCGCCCTTGCCCGCCTGCGTATCGCTCATCCTGCCGCCGAGACGGCCGTTCGCAACGCTCGAAGCGGCCGCTGGATGGTCGAGGCGCGGCCGACCGCGCGCTGAACCGCGGACACGATCTGTGAATTTCCACCAATTCTCTTGACTCGGCGCTCATGATTCGGTTACTCTGCATCCATTAGGTGGCGGACCATGAGTCATTGGCGCGTGCTGCGCGCCGGTGCGGCCGATCGGGTCGGCCGGGGGGTCCGTCGACGTCTTGGGGAAACGAGCGGCATCTCAATCGCGTCGCGATTGTCGCACGCTCCGCGAACGGAGGAGAAGTTATGCGAATCCTGATTTCGTGCGTGGCTGTTCTGGCCTTGGCTTCGGTGGCGGCGGCGCAGTTCGTCGAGACCGAGCCAAACGACACCAAGGCCACGGCCAATTCCATCAACTGCATGACAGCCGGCAGCACCATTCGCGGCGTTTCGACGTCCGCCACTGGCGCCGGGCTGGACTACTACGACATCAACGTGTGCGCCGCTCCGCTGGGGATCTACCGCCACCGGCTGGTCATCACGACCGGCGGCACCGCCGGCCACACCGGCACGATCCGCGGCGTTACGCAGACGGCCTCGCCGGTGGACACCGCCGCCGGCATCCCATGGGACGGCGTCGTCGGCACGCCGGGCCTGTTCACTTCGGACAGCTCCATCCAGGGGTCGGTCACCACCACAACCCCGCCGCGGATGAACCAATGGTACGGCTTCGGCAAGCAGGAGCGATTCGTCTATCGCGTGGCCGGTACGGCCAGCACGACGGCCGAATACGTCGCCACGATGGAAACGCTGCCGGTCACGGCGGTCGATATCGGCCTCTACCAGCCGGGGCAGATCGCCATTACCACCTTCGGCCAGGGCCACAGCAGCGACACCGACATGTGGGTGTATGACGGGAGCTTCAACGCCATCCGCGGCTACGGCAACGACGACGAGGCGGCGACCGCCATCAGCGGCGGCCCCGGCGCGGGTGGGACGCTGCAGGGGTTCTTCTCCCGCATGTACGCCCCGGGCACGTACTACCTGGCCATCTCGAATTTCAATCTGGCCAATAACCAGCCGAGCCCGAGTGATGACGACTTCCGCACCGGCGCCCTGTTGGACTACCCGGACATCGTCGTCAACTCGTCGACCTCCACCAACGTGAACCTGGCGTTCCGGATCAGCGACTCGGCCGGCAACGCGCTCCAGGTTCTGAACACCAAGGTCGGGGCGTTCGACATCAACTGGTTCAAGTTCACGGTCGTTCCCGAGCCGACCAGCCTGGCCCTGCTGGGTCTGGGTGCGCTGGGCCTGATCCGCCGCCGGCGCTAAGCCCGGCTCACGCGAACCAAGTCGCGGCACTTTAGATCAGCGGCCTCATCCGACATCGGATGAGGCCGCTGCCTTTTTCTGCAGATCACTGGGAGAGGGTCAGGACAACGATCAGCGCGTTGGCGCTCGGGGGCCGCACGCGGCGGCTCAGTTCAGCGACATCGGATCGGCGGCGGGCTGGGTCGAGGTCGGCCGCTTGAAGCCGGTGCGCTTCAGGACGCGTTCGTAGATCGCCTCGGGCATGCGCTTGCCCATTTCGTGCACGACGTACTCGTACATGGCCGGGAAGGGCTTGAGCCGATAGCGGTCGCTGACCTGTTCCTTCTCGAACTGCTTCCAGAGGCGCTGGGCGAAGCCGATGTAGGCCGCGCCCTGCTCCTCGGAGCCGTAGGCGATGAGCTGCACGCCGAGCGACAGCGTCGCCATCAGCCGCGACTGCACGTCGCGCTGCTGGACGATCTCAGTCACCTGCCGCCACTGCCACTTCACGAATTCGTCGTAGCCCTTCTCGTAGATCGGGTCGGGGTAGTGCTCGACGAGGTAGTCGAAGTACTCGCGCGACTTGTCCATCTGGCCGGATTCGTTGAAGCGCAGCACCGACTCGCGCATGAAGTTGATGAAGGCCGACTTGAAGTTCTCGTGCACCGGGCCCTGCCCGGGCTGCTTCGGATAGTCGCGCGACACGGCGATGAACGCCCGCCGCATGGCGTCCGCGAAACGCACGTCGGGCAGGATCATGGGCGGGTCGCCGTCGCGGGCGAAGGGCGACATCACCAGCCGGCCGGCGCGGAACAGCGACTGGAGGCAGTAGACCTCGATGCGGTCGGTGTTGAGCTTGTCGATGTCGAGTGCCAGCCGGTTGCCGAGCGAGATTTCGGTGCCGAGGCTGGCCCAGTAGAGCGCGTTGGCGTCGGCGGTGCGCATGTCAAGCGGTCCGTAGGCCTTGCGCAGGTCGACGACCCGGGCGGGGTCGATCTTGGTTTCCTCGCGCAGGCGCTTGGCACGCCAGAAGAGCTCGACACGTCGCCGCGCGTCGGCGGTCTTCGGGTCGGCCAGCAGGGCCTTGAGCTCGCGCGACGGGTTCTGATCCGCCAACCGGCCGAGAAAGACACCGGGCCTGGAGATGTCGGCGGCGATCTCCTTCTGGAACGCGGCGGCGAGGGCCTGCACGCCGGGGTCGCTCGCCAGCGCGTTCCATTCGGATGGCGCGGCGGTCAGCCCCTCCCAGTCGGGCTCCGGCCCGGGGCCGAGGATGTCCTCCATCAGCAGCGCGAGCTGGAGCTTGTAGTACATGTGGTGGTCGTCCATGAACTGGCCGATCTTATGAAAGAAGATCCACGCCAGTTCCTTATACATCAGCACGCTGCGCGGATTGCGCTCGATACCCTGATCGCGCAGCAGCTCGATGCCGTTGCGGACCCAGCGCCAGCGCTCCTCGGGCGACTTGAAGGTGACCGAAATGTTGTACGCCATGTTCCAGGCGTTGAAGCCCCAGACGGCCGCGAAGCGCGGCTGGAGATTGCCGATGGTCTGGGCGAGCTGGAGGGCGTCGAAGTAGCGGCCCTCTTCCTTGAGCTTCGACGCCCGCATCCACAGGAAGTCGACCAGCGGGGCGCGGCCGATGGCCAGCAGCGGACCGAGCAGCATGCTGGGCTGGGCGGCCTGCGGCAGCGGAGCACTGACCAGCCCGTCGGCGACGCGTCGCCGGTTGATGGCCGGCACGAAGCGCGTGGCCGCCGCCAGCAGAACGACGGACAGCGCCGCCAGCAGCCATTTGCGAACGGTCGGCTTCATGCGCTTTCCAAGCTCACACGATCACCGCGGCCAGTTCGCGGCGACGAAAGACCATGACGCCGGCCAGCAGCAGCAGGCCGGCGCGGAGCAGCACGACGTTCACGCCTTCCCGCGCCAGGTCGGCCAGGCGGATGGCCCGGCCGTCGAGCACGCGCTCGGACGGGGAGATGTCGCCGAGCGAGACGATCTCGAACATCGTCTCGGTGGCCAGCTTGCGGAGCGACTCGCGCGTCGTGTGCCAGAGCGGCGCCTGCCAGGTGGTCATCGAGAGCGATTCGGCGATCAGGCCGCTGGTCTGGCAGATGCCGAAGACCACGAGGCAGACGAGCACGGCGACCGGGAAGGTGCAGAAGGTCGACATCGCCAGCCCGAGGGCGGCCAGCAGCGCCAGCGGAATGAGAATGGCGGCGCCGGCCGTGCACAGGTTCTCCTCGAAGGAGCCCACGCGGTAGAGCACCTCGAGGCCGTCCTCGAGCTGGATGACGGCGTCGACGCGGCGCGGGTCGCGGTTGATCATGGTCACGCGGATGGTGCCGTCGGGTTCGATGACGTTGGTGGGCACCTCGAACTCGAGAAAGCGGTCGACGTACTCCGGTCGCATCGGCGGCGAGAACGCCTTCGGCCCGGCCGGGTCGCCGACGATCCACTCGGGCACGAAGGTGTTCTCCGCCAGCTTGCGCCCGTCGGGCATCGGGAGCTCCGGGGTGTAGCCGCCGGTGCGAATGCGGAAGCGGACGCTGAGCAGGAACTCGTCGTCCTCGCGCGGCACGGGGCCTTTCATGATCCACTCTCGCCGGTCGAGCGGTGCGACCGTGGTGTGGCGGGCCGCGACCACCGCCCGCAGGTTCTCGCGAATGCGCTCGATCGGCCATTCCTCACCGCTCGGCAGGCGGTTCTGCTCCTTGAGCAGCTTGTACAGCTGGTCGATTTCGGCCTGAAGCGGCGGCAGCGCCGGCCGGACCGATGCGCGGGCCACCAGCACCTGGCGGCGCAGCTCGTCGAGCCGGCGGATGTCCATGCGGGTGGATTCGGGCAACCGCAGCAGCAGGTCGATGACCTGTTCGTCGGAGCGTCCCAGCGCCGCCGCCAGGGCGGGAATGATCGGGCTGGCCGCGCCCTTGCCGCCCGGGCCGCGAACCTGGCGGATGGCGTCGATGCAGTCGTCGGCCTGCTCGCCGGTCAGTCCGCCCCGCAGCACCAGCTCGTCGCGCAGGTGGCGCTCGAAGCGGCCGACGATCCAGCGCGTGCCGCCGTAGGTGAACAGCACCGCGAACGCGACCAGCAGGGCGTTGATCGTCATGACGCCCAGCCACTTGCCGAGCACGATCTGCCAGCGCGGAATGGGCTTGGTGGCGAGCATGTGGATCTGCTGGGTGGCGATCTCGTGGGCCAGGGTGCGGGACGAGAAGAAGATGGTCAGCAGCGACAGGTAGAAGCTCGTCAGGCCGAGCGAGTAGCCGAGGAACATCTGCACCTGCCCGCGCAGCGTGCCGTCGCCGCGGGCGGCCAGGCACAGTACCGGCAGGGTCACCACCAGCAGCAGGATGAAGATGACGGCGATCTTCATGCGCAGCGCTTCGGAGATGGTGACGCGCGCCACCGCCCGCAGCCGCCGCCACGCGCCGCGCAGCTCCCACCCGCCGGTCTCGCCGCCGCCGCGCGAGAAGGCCGAGCGGATGATGAGCGCCGCCGTGAGCAGCATGACGGCGCACACCGCGATCATGAAGATGTCGTAGAAGGTGGCCATGGGCCTGCGCACCACGCCGATCGACGGGAGGTCGCGGCGGTCTGGGGGCCGCCGCCATCCGCGCCGGTCCCGCGTCCGGTTGTCCTGCTTCGCGGCCGCCGGCGACGGCCGTCAATCCTGCGGTTTCGTCAACCGGTCGAGCACTGAGCGGTCCGGCTCGACCGGCTTGGTCTTCAGCGGGCGCGGACCGTCGCGGTCCCGCGCCTCGGGCTCCTCGGCGGGCGGCTCGGCGTCGGGCTTCACCAGGTCGTCGAGCACCTCGAACTTCGGTGTCGGCCGGGCCGGCTCCGGCGCCGGCTCGGCGGCCGCGCCCGGCTC